>NZ_JNFA01000024.1 GCF_000766865.1 Listeria booriae | reverse complement strand
ATTGGTGAAAAATTAGCATCTTCTTCCCCATCGATACTTAGAATAACTTCACGTTTTTTTCCAAACATTGTGATTGAAGTTTTTCCACTCCAATACATATCAAATTCGATTTCGCCAAATAAATCATCATTTATTTTTTTCATTCAAACCTACTCCTTCGATCTTAAATTAATATTATATTCTCCAACACCACCAAGGTGTTTATAGACACCATTTATTTTGCTAGGTACCAACTGTATTGTTTCTAAATCGTTTAATTCATGCCAAGTATATTTATTATCTTCTCGCCAATCTGCTACGTCATTAGCTGTCCACTTTTCTTTCCCTTTAGACCATTCCTCCGCAAGCATTTTATCAGCCGTTGCAAAATTTTTCTTCCTGTCATTTGTCATGTTCGCTAGTTTAATTTCCCCTTTAGAGAATGGTGAAAAATCAGGCATTGCTCCTTTATATTTTACTCCAGCAAGTTGAGTCTCATCCAAAAAAGGCTTCACTTCTGTCTTGTTAGAAATAAATATAGAGTTTCCACGTGACCCTTTCCATTCTCCATAATTTAATGGGGTTTTCTTTAGCCTAGCATCAAAACTACTGTATTTTGGTTTTACGTCGTAACCTTTTGTATATTTGAATACTTTCTTCATATTAACATCTGTATATACCTTATCAAAGCTTTTCTTGGGTATTTTGATACCTTTACTTTTCATTGTGATTCCGCCTAGCATAACAGCAGAAATAATAGAAAAACTTTGCATCTTGGTTAACGGTTCTTCTGGATTCAGCAAATTAACGCCTTTAACAGCAGCAACCATATAATCGGTCATAAAGTCACCAGACTCTTCATCTGCCATTTTAATTGTACCATCTTTTAACGCATCGTTATAGGCAATGGTGGCATTCGCACTTTCTTCATCGGTTATGCCATTCTTACTCAGTATCCAATAGTTTCCCTCCAATGTTTTTGTGTAGTCATCGAAGTTATATTGCTTTGGTTTTTTCTCTTTTACCAAACCATCTAGCCAGCCCATATGTAGCGCTTTTGTGTTGAAGGTATGACTGACGGTATTAAATGCTTTACTGCTTTGAATTTCTGCTAATCCCTGCTTTACTTGATATAGCTTCGTCAGCACATCCTCCATCACATTTTGATGGCTCATATCAAAATCTAAATAGCGTTCAATAATTTGCATTTCATGTTGTAATTGTCCCATTGCTGTTTGCATACCTAACTGCATCCCTATTTGTTGTCTTAAAGAAGATCCACCAGCCATCGATTTCATTTTTACTAGCAAGTCTTCATAGCGATTTTGGCATTTCCTTATCTCACCTTGTAGCGCTTGTAATTCATCGGAATCGATTCTCGCATTCATCGATGGGTCCACTTGATTATGAAAATCTGTGATATACTTTTTTAAAATTTCTTCGGCATCCGTCATACATGCCTTTGTTGTGTCCACAATTGGATAGTGAACCGTTTGGTAGTAGTCTTTCGCGCTGTCTGCAATTTCACCTTTGATTTCTTTATCTGCTATAATTTTTGCAACTGCTTTTCGATAGTTTGTCAGTGCTTCCTTCAATTTTTGAGATTCGCTTAAAAATTGGTCGACAAAATACCGTACTTCGCCAATATCAATGCGTGGCATCTGCTTTCGCCTCTTTCACTCGTTCGACGTCGGCTTTGGCCTGTTTGTGTTCGGCTTGTAGTTGGTCATCTAAGCTATACAGGTGCTTTTGTGTCATGCGTTGTTCCTGATTTAAATCTAATGCGATCGCGCCTAATTTGTTCTCCGAAAGATTGCCTCGCCATGCACTCCCAATTCGTACGAGCAAATCTTCTTGTTGGCGTTTTAATTGCCTAAACTCGCGTTCTACTTCTTCTAACTCCCGTTGTTTTTCTATACTTTTTCTTACGGCATCTTCCTGCTGTTTCATCCCTTCTTTTCACTCCTTGAGTTATTTTATTTGCCTAAATGAAGCGCTTTACTCCACATGTCCGCCATCTTTTTCTCTGAGGCAACAAATGCTTGCTCAACATTTTTTAGATTTTGTACATCCTTATTAAAAGCTTCCGGCATCGCTTTAATCATATTTCCTGCATCCATACTGCTCTGTACCAGTTGACGTGCAGAACTCGTCGAATAAGACATATTAGGCCGCAAATCAAACGATATGTTATTGGCACTACTGCCGATTTCTTTGGCATGTTCTGATAGACGCCCGCTCGGTAATTGAATTTTCTTTGACATAGCTTTGCTTCCTTTCTTGGTGGATTTTCTGTTTAATAATTGGATGATATTCTCATACATATCCTTAATTATACCATTGATTTTATCGAAAGAAAAAAGCGATAATTTAAATCACTTCTAATTTATCAATATTTTTTTTCATTCACTCATTTAACTGTGGGAAAAAAGTATATTTTATTCTTTGCTCAATCCCAAATTTACACCCTGCTCTTATTAAAAATTTCTAGCCTACTTTACAATCCACGAGAAATGTTTTCCCACATATTAACATTTAAGTGTTAATATGCGGGAAAAAACCGTACCTTCCTGTATTACTTTTAGTAAATGGAATCACATTTACTTTTTTATACAACTCATCTTCCTCACTTATTGTATCGTTCTCAAATATAATAACTTGTTTGTTTTTAAAGTTTTCATATAAAAATTTAAAAAATTTATTTTTTATTGAATTTAAGAGACGTTCTCCTTCTTTTGTATCTCTAAATGCATTTATGGGTGAATCCAGAACTAAAGTAGGTGAAAACGGAAGATTTTTTTCTTCACAAAACAATATTAAAGTAGCATAAAAAATACAAGCAATTATTGACCTAAATCCCTTCCCATAACTTCCACGATCTTTGCCATTAATTTCATAATCAATTTCATTAGAAACATTTAAAAAAAATGCAACTTCTACAGTATCATCTTTATTAAATATAACTGCTTTTAAATTATCCGAAAACAATCTCACAAATCTGCTACTGTTTATTTCTAATATAATATTCTGAAAGTCACTAGGATATAGCGTATTTTTTTTACTACTAGCCTCTTGAATTAATGTTTGCAACTCATCTATACGTTGCTCAATCGCAACAATATCTACCACATTTTTTTCATATTCAAGTCTGCGATTTAGTTCGTTGTTTAAAACCTCAATCTTTGGTTGTAAAGATTCTGTTACATCACTTTTTTTTACTTTTATTAAATCCACTTTACATGTATAATCTTCTGTTAAGTTCTGAATAGTAGAAGCAACTGTATCCGATGCTCTTCTTAGTTCTATGATATTCCCTTTTATCTTTTTAATCTCAGACTCACAAGCTTGTAATGCTTGCTCAGTATCAATAACTGATTTTGTATGCTCATGCTCGTTATCATTTCGTATCGCCTCTCCGCAATAAGGACAAGTAATTGTCTCAAGCTGATTTAATAAAAAAGTCCCTTCATCAATAAAATTCAATCTCTCAATGTCAGTATTGTACTGCTCCATAAGAAGTTTAAATTTATATTGCAAAGCCTCATTGTATTTTATATTGTTTTTAATATTCTGTTTCTCATTCTCTAACTCTATAATTTCACAGTTCAATTGTCCGATTTTAGTTTGAAGACTTAACAAAATATCACCAAAATTATTTGAGAGCGATATTGAAGGAACTTGCCTTTGTCTAGCATCAATCAATTTTCGACTTTCTTTCTCTTGTAATTTTTCTAACATTTCAAGATTACCAGTTTTTTTCGCATTAAAAATAGGGGTAGTATCTTTTTCTTGTAATTCACTGTCATCATTCCCAGTAACTAAGAATTTAAAAGTATGAGCTTTAAGTGTCCTATCTGCGTATGACCCGCCTATATAAATCGGTGATCTTTCTTGAATCATTGTGTCTTCTTTTACTAATGTTAGAGGGGCTAAATACCTAAATGTAAAATTATTTTTTGCTCCGCCCCTACTTTTTTTTATTTTTATTGGTAGATCAAAACCTATTTTTTGAAGAACTAAGGAAGAAATATTTGGCTTTTTTTCATGAAATTTTTCCGATAAAATAGCAGGTTCGGTATTTTGCAAATCTTCATAAGCCACCCCCTCATAGTAAAATACATCTGTTTTCTCATTCAAAGAACGAGAAAGCACAGATTTTTTATTATCAAAATTCGTTTGAATTTCTAAAGAAACAGTATCATAGCCTGCCCCTTCTGATACGAATTTTGGGGGACTAGAACTCCCCAATATGTAATCAATACACTGAAATGCATATGTTTTCCCAGTATCAGATGGACCAGAAACTAAATTTATGCCTGTTGAGAATGATAGATTAACTGGTTCAAGACCGACACCAGCCACTATCAATCTAGTTATCTTAAATCCTTTCATTTTTACTTTCATCTCCTATTATATTTAATTTATCTATCCATAGTTGCGGATTATCAAAAAGCGAAACCTTAAGATTCCGAATTAAAATTTCTGTGTTTTCCCCTTTTATTTCTTCTATGTTTCTCTTTAACTTAGATGCGTATGGGCTTTCCAAGTAGTCAGAAAAATTATTATTCATTGAATTACGTGCATATGTTATCCCATTCGCCGTATAATTAGTTTTTATTAGATTTAGACTTTCTAAAAACAGAAGACTATCCTGTATAGATTTTCTTCTCACAAAAATCTCGTTTTCTCTATTAGGGATGGCAGGATGTATGCTTTTTAATTTTGAATCAAAATCATTAATATGTAATACGTAATAGTCTAGTAAAAGTATATCATCGACATCAAAATCTGCATTCTCCACAGTTTCCAATAAAATAATAATTCTAAGCCCTAATTCAATGGGGCTATTTAATAAGTTGTATTTATTCATCATCTTCATCCACCCAATCAATTAAATCATCATTTGCCAGATGATGACATATCCCATGTGCATCTTCTGGACTAACCACACCTCTTAATGGATGGGCTTCAAAACTAATCTGCCTTGCCTGCTTAGTAACTTCTTTAACCCTCTCGAACCCATTATCAAAACTAGATTCCACTGTATCTATAATATTACTCAACACTTCATCTTTTACTTTAGTTACAAAATGTTCACCATTAGTTCTAGTATCTCGTTCCAAATCTAATAATGTTTCGGCGGTATAGTATGAAACACGTTGGCGATCAAAATGCCTGTTAAATTTAGGGAATTTATTCAAATTTTCTTGATTAACCTGAACTTTTTTATTATCCTCGTATGCAAGAAATAATTTTTCCACATACTTTTGTTCTTTAACCTGAATCTCTTCAGGCGGTGTCATGGCTACTTCTCTTCTTTTTCTTAAACCACCACCAAAATAAAAACTAAATGCTATCGAATCTTCTACACTGTTTACTAATTCTAAAGGAGTCTTATACGTAAATATAGTAAAATCAAAATCCTCAATATACTGTTTGAATGCTGGTGTTAATTCTATATGTTCTTTCTTCGTTATAAGCTTTTTACATTTGCTATCCCAATTATCTAGTAACCCTTGTTTTAATTTATTAGGATTTTCAAAAAAATTAATAAGAGTAGTTCCAACGCCTTTTGAAGCAGTAAAATAATATTTGTTTGGTAAGGAAAATTCTTTTATATATGTGTAATAGCAACACTTCCCTAATTCAATCCAAATATCAGAAGGAGTGAGGGCACTTTTATAGTGCTTACACTGATAATTATCCCATTTAGTGCTTTCGCCTATCAAAGAAGGATAGTAAGCGATAATATCCCTTCCCAGATCACCAGCCCCACCACACTTAACTACTTTATCATATTTATTTTTCAAAAAATGTGATATCCATAACTCGATGAAAGATTCAAATTCATCAGGCGAGAAGAAGGACATTCGTTTTACTGGGTTAATCATTTGTCCAAATGTAGCATCTTGACCCGTAGCCTGATATTTTTTTTCTGGATCAGAAATCGGTATTTCTAAAAACTCTTCTCTCATTCAATATTCTCCTTAACAGTTTGTACATAAGTCCCTTGTTACAAACCAGCATTTTCCACCTGTAATAATTTTCTATTATTCATCCTCAAATTGATAGTTTCGTCTCTATATAGCTATTATATACTATATGGATTATTTTTCATATATTTCTCTATGATTCTGTAATTAACATATTTTCTTACAGCAAAAAAACATCTTGGAAATCTTACATCCAAAATGAGTTAATAGTACCGACCTTATTTCCCTGTCCGACGATGCTTGCATACCTTCCAAATTTCAAAAGATGTAGCAAAATCCATTTTAGATAAAATTGCATAATTTGCAATCACGCCGTCAACCCATAATACTATATCTTCTATACTTTCATTTTCTCGAAATTTCCCGTCTAGCTCAATTATTAGCTGGCTAAAGTCTAAATCGTTTACAGTCAATTCTGGAACAATAATGTTTACCAAATCTCCTGGAAGAATCTCTAATGCTCCTCCACCAAATACTCGTCCTTCAAGTTCAAAGCTTAAAAGCGCAGGACTCGAGTATAGTAAGAAGACAATTTGTTCTCTCAAACCCTTATCATGAAATAATAGCCTATGGAATGTACCTGTGCTAGTAGCCTCTACATCATTTATAACAATCTTAGGATACTCACCAATTCTTCTTAACATAAATGCCTGTGGTGTCCAGATTGATGGGACTTCATACCATTTCTCTCGTAATCCTAGTTTGTAACCAATATGCTCTCCATCTTCTTCACCGTGTTTAATATATTTTTGAGCTCCATCTGATTAAGATCTGCCATTAAAATCAAGTAACCAAATATTTTTTTCCTTTTTCAATATTTTTCGCAATGTCATCTTGCTTATATAGTATTCCTTTAGTTTCCACACTTCTTCCCAATATCGGTAGAGTATACTCGCCAAGGCTATATTCATTTGCCGTATCATTATTTATTACAAAAAAAGAGTTATTACCCGTTGTTATGCCTATTTCACCTTTAATATAGTCATTAAACGAATTGACACTTGTTTTATTTAGGCTATTCTCATAAAAATTACGTTGCTCAGTGGACAAGAAAAACTTTGTCCATTTATCACTTTTATAAGCACTTATTTCTTCAAATGGCACATTCAAAATATCCTTATTTAATTCGTTAGCATTATCCAAGTTAATAATGCGCAACTCATGGCTTGGTGTTAATCCTCCGTTTTTTTCACCTAAAAGCAATACCACATCTTGCTGTATCCCTTCAAACACACCCTCTTTAAATGTAATAAGAGTTAGGGATTTTAATTGCTATAGCAAAAAATATCTGAGTTGCTTAGCATAACTCACTTGAAGTAAATCAGTTGGTAGTACAAAGCCTATGCTATATTTTCCAAACTCTCCCTCGCCGCAAATAGACTGAAACTGAGATTCTCCTATGTCGAAAATAAGAAACTTAGCTCCTGGAAGCTTTTCCATGTTTGCTTCGAAAGCCTTAATAGGCTCCCGTGTAAGTAATATATCTTGTATTAAATGTATTGAGTCTTTAATGGTTATCCCTCATCTCAAAAATCTATATAGTGGCATTAAGTATTGTTTCAAATACCTCTCTTCCAAACTGTTCTTCTACCTTACGTGTAACTAAAATATCCAATTCCTTTTGTGAGCGTGTAAGTGCAACATACAAGCTAGCCATCATTTTATTCATATCAGTCTTTAATTTTAACAGATATGGCGCAATTTCAGGGGTAACAATAAACAAACACTTTTCCTCCTCCAAACCTTTTATTGCTTCAATTGATCTGACAGTAATCTTGTTTCCATCGACTTCATTAGTTTCACTTTCTAAAGCTTCTAACAACCTTGCATATTCATCTTTTTGTATACTTCCAAATGGGATTTTTTTACTAATCGCCGCCTTTTGAGTGTAGTTATACTCAGTCACCAATGATATTAACTCATAAGCTAACTTACTCGCTTGCCTAATAGTAGATATGTCATCAATTGAACCATCTTCATAATCTGAAATTATTATTCTCAGCTCATTGAATAGTGGATCTTTAGATAACTTGAAATGCGTATCAAATTGTTCATTTTTTTGATAAATATACTTCAAATCATAATTTTTTTCATTAATAAATATGCCTATATCTATTAAGTCAGATTCAAAAATACATTGTAAAATACCTGTCTTATTTTCAGGAGAAAATTGTTGCTCCCTCTCCAAGACATATTTATTAGAAAAATTTAAATGCTCTACTGGACATCGATAACATTCTTGGATATACCTTACATCTGCTTGATACTCCGTTATCAAATTTACCAAACCACCTCTCCCCTTTAAATCTTGTTTCGGATCTCCAATAAGCTCAATATCAATACCTAACTCGTCTAATTTTATTAGAACTTGCTTAAACTCTGTATCAATATCCTGAGCTTCATCAACATAAATTACTCCCATATAACTTGAAATTAAGGAACAAATTTTTTCTCTATCTATTTTCTGTTGCTTTTTATCACCACTTTTCTCACATACAATATACTTTGCTTTCTTAGTAAAAGTGTCCACATGCAGGCAACCTCTCCTCTCTAACCTTGAAATCTGTGATTTTTTATATCTCGGAACATGACTGAGCTCAACATTAGAGATAGAATGAAATTGCTTCTTATACAGAAGAAAGTGATATGGAGCTATTAACTCCGAATTCAAGAAAGAATGAATTGTACTAACTTTTATGTTCTCTGGAATTTCATAATAATATTCTTTTAATTTCTCTACAATAATACTTACTGATGCATTCGTAAATGAAACACAGTAAATATTCTCTTCTTTACCCTGTCTATACCTTTCTATTATCTTTTCAGCTAATTTTGTTGTTTTTCCAGCACCTGCTCCTGCAGCATCAATCTTCAATTGCGACACCTACTTCTTCCTTTTCCTCAAGAAATTTTATCACTTTATTAATATGCGCTGGCAATTCAAATTCTTTCAAATCATCATTACCCATATCTTGACAAAATGACAACATTACTTCTGCTTTACCGCCTATCCATTTAGCAGAAAGTTGCTCTCGTGTTTCAATATTTTCCCATTCGTAATTTTTATGAAAATATTCTTTTAAAATATCAAAATTATTCTTATATGCAACAATATCATTCTCTAGTGTATACTCAATTGTTGTTTCAATAGAAATATTCCGATGAGTATTATACTTTTCATGTTCTAACTGAGCATTTTTTTGATTATCAAAATCTCTTATTATCCCTAGCTTGTTATTAGTATTTTTGTTTAGTTTTAACCATATATCAATTATTTTTTTAAAACCTTTATGAAATGAAATTACTTCGATATCTGAAAGTGTATTTTGCTTTGTTTTAAAATAAGATTTAATAAGTAATTCTTCCGTCAATCCTTCGACCAAAATACACTTCCTAGAATAAAATAGTTTAAATAAATCCAAATTAGGATTTTTAGAAAGATAGTTCATTTCTTCTACTTCAAATTCATCAGCAAATGCATAACCCTCGCCATTATTCAACAAAATAATATTTGATAAATCAACCTTATCTAGAAACTGTGTACTATGTGTAGAGTATATCAGCTGTAGATCATCGTTTTTATTTACAACATTTAATATAAAACTATTCATTATTTTTTGATTTGAATAACATAGGTGTGCTTCTGGTTCTTCAACCGTCAAAAGAGAAAATAGCGCATTACTAGCTTCCATCAATGAATTAATTATAACTAGCTGTAAAATAAGGTTTCTATGTCCTAGACCTTGCAATGCCAAATTTGATTCCTCATATCCTAGTTTCACACTACTAAGTAAGGACGCCATTGGCGGCATATTTGGTAAAATTGATATTTTCGAAAAAAATTCTGATGCATTCGTGACTTCTGAATATTCTTGCCAATTCAGAATTTCTTCCATACCAGTATGTGATTTTATTTGCTCAAAAAACCTAGCATACTCTTTTTCAATATGCATCATAGAGCTTACAGGCAGCTTTTTATTAAGTAATTGTACTAACGGCTTTGAACCTAATCGTGAACTGCTAGTTGAGAAATCATCCCTTTCAGCTGCAATAGAATTATATTTCAATAATCTTAAGTTATCATAATTAAGATTTTTATCTTTTAATGGTACGTAAATGGAATAACTATACAAATCGATTGGTAACAAATTCAATTTCAAATCATCTAAATCCTCATTCTCCGATGCTCTTAATACCCCTATAACATGATTTAATAATTCTTGTGGCTTTTTACAAGAAAAAGAATATGCTAGTTGATAGTTTGCATTTCCATCATCTGAAAAACTAACTACGAAGTCTTTCATTGCGTACCCCTCTGCCCCATCGACACGAAAATCTATAACCACAGATACAGTTGGTGTAACTTCTATAAAAGCATCTTTATCAATAACACCAGCGCATAAATCTTTTTTATTAGACTTTATATAATCATAGTAGTTTTTTTTTGCCTTATCACCAATATCCATCCAACCCAAATTTTTGCTGCCCGTCCCAAGGTCATCTGATAGTAGCGGCAAAGTAATCGCTCTTAAAAAATTACTTTTCCCGCTATTGTTATTACCAATAATCACCGTGACGCCAAACATCGGCAACAACACATCAGTAATATTTCTAAAATTTTTAATATGTACTTTTGAAATTTTCATCTATCCATAACTCCTCTTTTTGTATAATATTAACATGAATATTATAACATTAAGAAAGCGTATTCTCCACTAATTTCTTCTTGATAACTATGCGAAGTATAGACAGAGCCTTGATCACTATGCATCAAGCATTGAGGCATTGGCGGTAGCTGATGTAGCGTGTCTAATACAAAAGCTGCATCTTGCTTGTCACCAATCGTATAAGCGATTATTTCCCTATTATACAAGTCCATAATCGTCGATAGATACAGTAGCTTTTGTCCAAATGGCAGGTACGTAATATCTGTTACTAGCTTTGTTAATGGTCTATCTGATTGAAACTGTCGGTTTAAAGTAGATGCCCATATAAAAACAGTTTTAGAAAAATATCCAGGCATTCTTTTACTGCATTCTGATCGGGGTAGCCAATATACCACCGCTATCCATCACGAATTACTAACTGAAAATAAGGTGATAGCTTCTTATAGTAAGGCAGGTTATCCTTCTGATAATGCCAAAATCAAATCTTACCATGCCCGTATTAAACGAGAAAAATTATATCAACTTGATTTTCAGCACATCACGATGTGTATCAAGCTGTATTTAGCTATAATTATGGCTTGTGTAATACGAAACGTATTCATCAATCTTTAGGACACTTAACACCAAACAATTTTGAAAGAAAAGCGAATTAAATTCTATTTATTTTTGTTCAAGATATTGACACCACATCAATTTTGTAGAACCAAAAACGAAAGCAAGTACTCGCCAAATTATTTGGAATACAGACACACTTCATCTTCTAAAAGAGTGGAAAAATCTTCAACAAAGCATACTAGATACTGGATTCATTCTGAGCTATAATAACAATCCCTCGCAGAAACATAATATATCTTATGCCATTGACCGTTTCGCTAAAAAAGCTGGAATTCGTAGAATATGAATCCATACATTACGACATTCACACGCATCCTTATTAATTAGCGTGGGTGAAATCCTCTAATCATCAAAAAACGCTTAGATCATGAGGATATCGAAACAACGCTTGGAACATATGGACGCCTTTATCCAAATAATAATTTCGAAGTAGCTACAAAATTACAAGGAATTATTAACTACAAACCATCCCATGAAAACATAGGTACATCACCAAGAAATCAAAATACTGAGCAGTTTATACGCCAAGAATTATAAAAAGTGCAATCCAAAAAAAGTCGAAAACCCTTGATACTAAAGGATTTTCGACTCAACTCTCTCTATTCCCATTCGATTCTAATATTCAAATACTAAACATATTTGTTTATTTTAATGCCATAAAAAGCCCTTTATTTATATATATTATCGCTATTATCTATGGTTTTCGAATTAATAGTATCAAAATAGTATCAGTAACTCTCTAAATTCCATGTCACTTTTCACTCTGTAAAACACTCCATTCTCTTCCATAATTTATTCGAATACTTTACCAATCCGTTCACTTATCTGAATGGATTTTTTATTGATTTTGCAAAAAATGTAGCCCCTCTTTAAAAGCAATTCTGTAAATATAAAGAAAGGCTTCAACTTGATATTTTTCCAAAGCATCCAGATAAGCAATTATTTCTGGATTCCATAATTCTTCTAACTGATCTCGCATTTGATAATAACATTTACTTTTTTCTTGGAACGCTTCGTGATTACTGTCTGCCTCACAAATACCTTCTATACGTGCCAGACAAAACTGGTCAAAATCTTGTTCTATTGTATAACTCTCCATCACATACTCACCTCTCTGGTAGTAAAATCAAAATAGCAGGTACTCCCTTGTAAACGAAAGTTGTTAGTTACCAATTGTAAATGATAAGTTGCTAAGATATCTTGTATTTCTAATTGTAAAATTGGCAATAACCTCTGCAAACGTTCCGTATCCTGAATATCAATCGAATAACTACAAGCTTTAGTCTGTACAACTAACTCTACCTTGTCAGTAACTCCATGTATATTTTGAAGGTGCACCGATAAATCTGGTTTTACTAATAATGAGAATCGGTCTGTCTTAAATTCAAATTTCATTTTCTTTCCCCTCCTCTTTAGTCACTATTGCATCAAAAGCTATTTGCATCCCTAACTTAAAGCCATGTGTAAACGTTGCAACTAATTCAGTTAGCTGCTCCTCCGATTTTTGATGATATTGCTCCTTAACATAATTCTGTGCAGTATTTTCTATAAACTCACTCATTATTTACTCACCTCCCTCGAAAAATTCTTCATAGCGAAATATTTCCCTATTACGAAACATTATAATGGAAATAGATAGTAAAATCAATATAATAATTCGTTATGACGAAATTATATGTAAGGTGGTGAAATTACGATGCAAAAGATAAGACCAGATATGGATATTGGTAAGAACATTCAGCGACTAAGAAATGATTCCAAAATGACGCAAGATCAAGTAGTAGCTAAGATGAATGTCATGGGATTAAATATCTCGAAAAGTACATATGCAAAATTAGAAACTAATCGTATGAATATACGCGTAAGTGAACTTGTTGCACTTGCAATAATTTTCAAAGCTGAGTTTAATGATTTCTTTGATGGTTTGGTTTTGAAATAAATCCTCTATGTTATTATAAAAATATCAACCTAATAATCTTTATCTAAAAAAATCCATTATTTTGAAATGATATACTAGAAATGTATATAGCATAAAAACCCAAAAATTTAAATTACATCTAACTTTTTGGGTTTTTATACTCTTCACGACTAATTATTCGATGACTTTTGGTAATTAGGATAACCTGTCATATGGGAATTGATATCTCTTTATTAAAAATGTTGGTTTATATTCATAACCCGTATTCGTTTTATATCCTCTTTCTGAAATCAGATATAAATTTTCCTTTGCTCTGGAGCAAATTACATATAGTAACTTTGTTGCAGAACCTTCCCCTTTGTCAGGTGTGTCATAAATTTCACTCCAATGTGGAATTTTACCATCTAAAATATTAATAGCTATCATTGTATTATATTCTTCGCCTTTAACTTTATGTGCAGTTGTTAAGGTTATTCCATTTCTATCATAATATACTTTTCTGAAGTTTTCTATATCGTATGACAGATTATTTCTTTCCATTCGTTCCTTTGTTTCATTAATAAATCTCTCAAATGCCACAAAAATTTTTGGATAAAGTGTTAAAGTTATATCAAGCTTGCAAAATAAGGATAATGTGGTTTCTTTAAAATATTCGAGACCATTGCTAGTTTGACATAGCCTCTTACTGGAATTAATTTCTTTTAATAAATCAGTTGGAATAAGGTCTTCTTGCAAATTGATGTTAAATTCGTTTATTAATATTTTTAAAATCTCTGAACCTATTCTTTTTCGTAGTATATTTTTATTTCCAGAGTCTGTGAAATACAGCCTAGATAATTTAAAAAATATACTATGATCATTCACCTTAATCGGTGATATCGTTATAGCATCAAATTTAGAGTCTGGTAATAACTCCTTTAATTTATCACCTATAGAAAAAAGTATATAGTGCTGTGGTGCAACAATACATATTTCATTCTCTGGAACACCTTGATTCAAATGATATGAAATAATATCAGCTATTTTTTTTGATACATCATCCTTATGAATATCCTTTATATGAGAAATTTTACCGATATATTTTCTATTTTCACCACGACTATTTATTTTATAAGAGCTTTGTTGGAATTCAGAATAAAAATCAACCATTCTTTGTGTAGAACGATAGCAACCAGATAATTTCTCAACTTTAAAAGAAAGACCTGTTATTTCAGCAAGTTCATCGACAGTCTTTACAACCCCGCTAAGCCCTCCATAAATAGCCTGATCTACATCTCCAACAAAAAGGGTTTGAATAGATTGGTTAGCAGATGTTAATAGACCAATAATGTTATATTGTACATCTCTTGTATCTTGAAATTCATCTATATAAATTGTTCTTAATACTCGTGCAATATTTCTACAAGTTATTTTTGACTCTTTTAAAATTTGATATGCTGTTAATAATATTAAGTCAAAATCAATTTCTTTATTATCTAATAATTTTTGGTGATACATTGAAGTGACTTCAGGGAACCGTTTTTCTAATACACCCCATTCTGTTGTTAGCGATAAATTGATATTATTTTTTTCATAACCTTGTATTTCAATGTTAAGTTGTGATAAAATTTCTTCTACATATTCATTCTGTGTATAACTATCTACAATATTAAAACCCCTTGATAATCTTGTAAGATTCATTCCAAATGGATAGATAACAAATTCCAAACAAAACTGATGAATTGTTCCTACCCAAACACTTGGAGAATCAATCCCTAGAAAGTCTAACCTATCTTTGATTTCCTCCGCTGCACGATTAGTATAAGTAATAGCAACTATTTTTTTAGTAGAGTTTTTATTTACTACACTTTGATAGGCAATCTTCCGTGTTAATACTCTTGTTTTTCCACTTCCTGGGCAAGCTGTAATATATAGGTTATCTAAACTTCTGACAATTTTTTTCTGCTCTTTATTTAAATCATGTAGGAATTCTATAGCATCATCCATCACATTACACTCCTTCGCCTAATAAAGTTAAATAGCCTTCACAAGCATTTATAAAATAAGTCACCTCATAATCATATTTTTCTAGATATTTTTCAACTATAATTCTTAATGCATCTTCGTTATTTTGTGCAACTTCTATGTCTTTAATAAACTCATCTTCTTTACCGATATATAGTGCCTCATGTTTTATTAATTTTATATAAGTTGCTATCGACATCGATTCTTGCGATGCAAAAGCTAACGCATCTAGAATATAATTTGGAATGCTAACTAATTCATCAATAGTATTACTGATTTCAATTGCAAACCATCCTTTTCCAAGCTTATTAGCTAATTTTAGCATTGCTAAATTGCGGTTTTCTATATCATCTCCGTCTAATGCATTAAGATATTTCTGAATAGTAGTCTTATTTGAAAAATTCCCTTCTATGATTGGTGTAATATATTTTTCATTATCATCCAAAAATTCAAGTTCAAAAGTTGTGTCAGCATAAAACATATCCACCCAATTGTTATCCTCGAACAACCTATTTAATTTTTCTTTACGATCTGTTCCACTTTTTTCGGCTGTTTCTTTGTACAAGTAACTCCCCTTCGGTATTGCCTGCTGATCTAAATCAGTAATAATAGCACAATATCTCATAACCCGCTCAGCGTCAAACAAACTAGCTATGTATTCAAATGCTGTACTCCCAATATTTATCAATCCAATTCCAATTTCATCAAGAGAAATTCCAAAAACTTTTTTTACAAGATTGGGTATTAAGATTTCTTCAGCGTCACCCTCTACGAGAACTACCCCTTTCGAGAAAAGTAGCCCATTTCTCTTCACATCTAAATACCTTTCTATATTCTTTGCAAGTTTCATGTTCTTCTGCAATTTCTCACTAGCAAATAAATCTAGTCCACTTGATGGACTCATCACAATAGATTCCTTGTTAAATGATTTTATTATGTTCATTCTAGATATTTCAGATGACTCTGCAAGGTGAACAGAATGAGTTGTCATAATAAGTTGAGTATAGCCTTCTTTAACACTTAGCCCATCAAATAAAGTTTTTTGTATATGCCTATGAATATGTGCTTCTGGTTCTTCAATCAGCATAATATTTAACAATTCACGAGATCTACAGCTCTCGAACTCCACAATTTTTAATGCCAGATAAATCATATTTAGATGGCCTAACCCTAGCAATTCTAATTCATCATCATCTTTTGATCTCATTGAAAGAAATTTTGAAAGTGAACTTATTTCATCTGACATATTTGAAGACAAACTTAAATCAGGCGAATAAACACTGCCAAGAATATCTTTCAGCTCAGAATTCAAACTGTTTCCAATATCATTAATCTGAG
This sequence comes from Listeria booriae, assembly GCF_000766865.1. Classification (GTDB taxonomy): domain Bacteria; phylum Bacillota; class Bacilli; order Lactobacillales; family Listeriaceae; genus Listeria_A; species Listeria_A booriae. Next base: position 301,374 of record NZ_JNFA01000024.1, on the reverse strand, counting down.
GTATAGCAATAATTTCATCATTCAAGGCTTTAATTTTTCTTTTAACGCCTTCTATATGATTCGCTTCAATATTTGACTCAATAGCTTCTATAATTCTACGGATGGGGTTTTTTGATGTTTTCATTTCTCTTAAAACATCTCGTAGAGCATCAATATAGACAACTGAAATATGTTGGTAAACATCAATCATATCAATTTTTATGCCTAATTTAGCACTGTTGTCATCAGAAGGATTCATAGCTAGCGATTCATTTAAATTTCCAACTAAGCTATAATAATTGTCGTCTGATAAAAAATCAAAATCAGATTTTGATGTATAATAGAATTCATAATCTACTAACCTTATATTTCCCCGTATTTTTTCAAACTCTATGGTATCTTTACTATCATATAATTTTTTTCTGATACTCTTATTTGGTCTAATAAATAATGTTAAACTACCTACGCCATCAATATCATTCGTCAATAGTCTACTTACTTCACCGATATTCTCTGCCTCATCAATTTCTTCTATCTCAGCTATTGATAAAGTTGAACATACCTCATTATCCATATCTTCTTCCGTTATACCACCAAATGTTGCGGAGATTATTATCCATTCACCACGCCAATTCTCTCCCAAACAATTCGAAAAATCACTTTCCTTTAAGTTTTTACTACCATAATAATAACTATCATCTAATAAAACTCTTAAGGCTGTTATAGCATTTGATTTACCTGCATCATTTTCACCAATGATAGTGTTTGTTCCCTTTTTAAAATTGAAATTTCCAGACTTATAATTTCTAAAGTTTTTTATTTTTAAATTTGATAAATACATAAATATTCCTCACCTCTATAATATATTTAATTTTTTATCTAATCATCCCATAAAACGTAAACGCTATCATAATTATATCATAAATATCACTAAATTATGGCGTTTAATCCCTCACACTTAATCCATCAAGTTATATGTGCTTTTACTCCATTCATTATCAAACTCATAATCTTTTGATAAATTATCCCTTTGTATATTGTACTCATCACATATATAATTTTCCAAACGTTTAACCATCAAATCTCTCAACATCATGATAGGCTGTTCTGAATATACCCCTTCTAACTCCCGTTTTATTTCCTCTTGTGAAAATAAAACAGCATTTATTTCTAAACCAATTGCTTTTTGTTCCTTAGCAAGTAAAAATCTTGCTTTATTAAATTTATACCAACTGAAAATAAATTGTCTCATATAATTTCTCAAGTTTTTATCGTACTCTTCGGTATCTGCTTTTTCAATCTCATCTCCAACTGTATTTAAAAAATCTAATCCTTGTTTGCGAGGTATAGAGAAAACTTCTTCCTTTGATACAATAGAATATTTTCGAAAGAAATCTATAGGGTATCTCTCATCAACTAAATCTAAAATACTCTTGCCTAGCGTAGTATATTTCACTTGATTATTTTTTGAGTCGATATCATCTCTAATCAAAAAATCAACTGTGATATTTAACACTTTACATATACGAATACAGCTACTTACAGTTGGTATTGCCTCCAGACGCTCCCAGCGACCAATCATTTCTCTAGAAACTCCCACTTTTTCTGCTAAAGTATCTTGCGTCCAATTATTTCTTTTACGTTCTTCTTTCAACTTTAAATGTAACGCCATGGGTTTACCTCCTTCTCATCAAAAATAGAACTCTGCAATACTGAAATGAGATCTGTGCGTAATTCCTCTATCTCATACATCACTTGGTTTATACTTACTGGATCTCTTGTGTCTGTTATACTCAACTTTCCAGAATTATCTACATGTAATATATCCATAATACTTTCTGATGATTCATCATTACATGACTCCATTTCAATCATCCAAAATCGCAAATTAGTTAATGCAGCTTTACAACGATATAGCTCTAAATCGTCTATATCATCTTTTTTCAAATAATCTTCATATGTGCGTGCAATGATATCGTATTTAGGAACAAAAATCCAATCCCTTTCATCAGCAATATCATATGTTTTCAAAAACTCAAAAATATTATCAACTTGACAATAATCATTTATTTGCTTTCCAAATTGATAATACTGTTTATTCATATCAAAATCTGGATCAACATTACTATCTAAAAAGTCATCCGCTTTAATATCGTATAGAGTACATAAATATCTCAAAGATGGAATATCAATTTCTGAGATACCAAGTTCCCAATTTCGTATTCGTTCATCGGTTGTTACATTTCCGGTATGCTCTGTTATTTGCTTTGAAAGCTTTTTCAAGGTTAACCCTCGTTTTTTCCGCTCTACTTCCAGTTGTTTATGAAACTTCATAAAACTACCTCCTCATTTGTATGTTTATATCATATCAAAATAATGGTAATTCTTAAAGTAACCATATACAGGTTTTTATCCCTTGTTGAAGTCTCTTTTGATTTTTATCACTCTTTTAAATCGAAGCATAACAAAATCGAAACAGTTGGAACAACTATTTCGGTTTTGTTATGGGAACAACTGAAACGAAGTGGAAGGCGTTAGCTCAATTATTTTAGCGCTCTCTATTTGGAGTCTTTGTATGATTCAACTTGAAAACTTGCGTCAAATTCTGTTCAATAATTCGTTCTTGTTTTTGGGTTTCCTTGCACTCTTTATGTTTTTTGTATAGCTCTTGTCGCTTATTTTCTAAGAACTGTACTTGTCGATATAACTCATCTTTTACCTGCTTACTCGGTTTCATATTAACTTGTTTAAGACTGTTAATAGCAGTTTTGTATAATCGGATAGCCGATTCTTGTTCCTTGGAGTTCATTATCTGCTTACCCGCAGATCGATATATTCTTTTTGTATTTTCATAAATAATGAGTTGCTTCAAAATAAATTGCTTATTAGCTAATTCTTTTTCAATTACTTTTATTTCTGCCATATTAGCATTCATCATTTCTTCATTACTTAATTTTTTCTGTTCCCACTCTTCAAGAGAAGTAATACCAAGCTCCTTCAATAAATTAACTACCTTCGCAGTTTGCTTAAGGTTATGCAATTTTGCCCAATGCTCATAGCCTTTACTTTCGATGACTTTCTTATTATTTTCCAATGCAACCATAACACTAAGTGGCTCGTTTTTCAGGTTTATTTTCTTAGTTTTTTTGATTGGCTGCGTATCTTTTTGTACGATACGTAATTTGATATTTTCTTCTGTATAATTTTCGCCTAATTGCATCGCTCGTGTGAATCGTTTTTGTTTTTCAGCACGAAAAGCAATATGCTTACCATATTTAATCTCATATCCTTGCGTTTTCATTTGGCTTGCGAAATCTTCGAATGTCTTACTACTTTTTATACACATATCAATAGCAGTTCTCAATTGTGTCTTCCAGCTGTTTCCTTGCTGATCCATTTGCCATTCATAGTGACTTTTTCCTTTATTTTGGTTTGGTGGAATTACAGATAGTCCATGTTCTATACATAATACATCGCTTTCCTCTCTCAGCTGATAATATGTTTTAGTACAATCATTATATTTTTTATGATCCATAAAGCTAGATGCGCAAAATATCACATGATTATGGATATGTTCTTTATCTATATGTGTCGTTAATATATACTCATATTTACCTTGTAAATGTTGTTCCAGTAATTGTTTGCCGATTTCATGTGCTTGTTCTGGGCTAGTTTCCTCAGGTTTAAACGATTGAATAATATGATAAGCTTTATTAATACCTCCTGAGCGACTATTTTGGTCTAATGTTAATTCAAACTCCAAGTCGGCAGTTTCTGGTGCGCAGGCATAACTATAAACATATTTAGCTTTGATTGGATCTAGAATATATTTCATTGCTTTATCAAGCGTTTTTTTGATAGACCATATCTTTGTAATCGCCATACTTTTTGCATCATCTCCTCTATATTTTTAATATCTGCTTTTGAAATTCTATTATCCGTATTTGCTACCCGTGCAATTTGATTAATATTCGTACCAATTTTATTTAGCTCCAAAGTAAGTTTTTTAGTTTCATCATAATTTGAAACAATAATCGCACCATCAATCGCCATCTTTCTTAAATAAGCTTCACGATTCGTTATTCCTGCTTCTTTCATTTTCATTTCAATAAATGTCTTTTCTTCCTCAGTAACTCTAAATTTCAAATCTATATTTCGATTTCTATTTGCCATTCTTTTATTTTCTTCCTTTCCAATATTATTTTAAAAACAAGGGGTTTGGGGATTTCCCCAACAAGCAATTTCAAACACGAGTCGCGAATGCGAAACGGGGTGAAATTTGGATATGGGGTACCATATCCAGTGCTTGCTTCTCTATTACTTTTCAAATTTACGTGATAATAAAAAGAAGAATGAAATTCACTCTTCTCTAAATTTTTGAAGCAAATCAATTGTATAAGCTATTATCTCAGCTGTTGCTCTATCAACTGGTTGAGCATTTTTCAATAGTTCATTAAACTCATTTATTTGATTTCTGAACGCTTTAAATACTCTCGGACTATAATTTACTGTTATTTCTTCTTTTAAGACTCTGTGAATCAAATAGTCTTGTTTATTCAGACCAGACAGTTTGACCAATTTGTTCAAGTGTTCATTTTCTTCTGGTGATACTCTAAATGCAACTATCTTATTTCTCCAACGTCCCTGTCTGTCTAATGCTTTCACTGACATGATTAAATTCCTTCTTTCAAATTATTTAATGAGTTTGCTATTTCGTTTTGCTTCGTTGGAAATAGATGAGCATAATGATACGTAATATCAATACTCTCATGCCCAACTCAATCTGCAATTGCTACTGCTGAGAATCCCATATCAATGAGTAACGATACATGCGAATGGCGTAAATCATGAATTCTTATTTTCTTGATGTTCTGCTCTGTAGCACCACGTTTCATCTCGCTATATAATACAGCTTTCGTAATAGGGAATATTCTGCTTTTTGGTTTACAACCGTATAATCGCGAAATGTAATCCTGCATCTCATCAACTAGAAAATCTGGCATATTAATAATGCGTTTACCCTTTTCAGTCTTTGGTGTTGTAATGATATCTTCGCCTTTAATTCGTTGGTATGATTTGGTGATAGAAACGGTTCCTTCTTCAAAATTAAAATCGGAGGGCGTCAAAGCCAATAACTCACCAACGCGGATACCACACCAATATAAAATTTCAAAAGCATGGAAAGAAATATCTTTATCCATCATTGAATCTGAGAATTTGATATATTCTTCTTTTGTCCATACAAGCATTTCTTTATCAGATTTCTTACTACCCATACAACCTACAGTTCTAGCAGGATTGGATTTCAAATCATAGAAACGAACTGCATGATTAAATATTGCTGTCAATTGATTATGAATCGCTTTTAAATATGTGGGTGAAAATCCTTCTCCCCTATCATTTCTATAACCTATTAACTCATTTTGCCATTGGATAATATCTGATGGTTTAATTTCGTTTATTTTTCGTTCACCAAAAGCAGGTATTATTTTTAGGTTAATGATATATTCTTTACTAATCCACGTATTGTATTTAACTCTAGTTTTTATATCACTTTTATACATAGATACAAAATCCTTAAACTTCATATCTAGGTTATTTTCACTTTGTAACTTAAAATTATTTTCCCATTCTTGTGCTTCTTTTTTGGTCTTAAATCCCCTTTTTAATTTTTTAACTCGTTTACCTTTCCAATCTTGATAATAGAAAGAAACAAACCAATTTCCTTTGTCTTCGTCTCGATATGCTGGCATTTTATACAGCCCCCTTTCATTACATTCCATAAAATTGTTCTTCTAAATATTTTTTACTTACTTTGCCACGAATAGTGCAGTAGCCTTTCTTTTCTAATTCTTTATTTAATTTTTGAATTAATTTATAAGCATAGGGCTTTGACATTCCTGTTATTTTCGCTACCTCACCTGCGCTAATAAATAAATCATTTGTCATTCATTCACCTCTTCCTAGACGTATCCCCCAAATTATATTAAACATATTTGTTTATGTTTATTTATATATCATACTAAACTTTTTTGTTTAAGTCAATAAATACTAAACAAATTTGTTTACTTATTTTTCTTCTGGTGATATAATGGCAATATAAGTTAGATAAGGGAGGCGCATAGCTATGTCAGTTGGCTCAAGAATTAGGCGCGTTAGAAAGTTTAGAGATATGACTCAAAAAGAATTGGGCATTGCATTAGGCTATGATGAAAAAAGTGCCGATGTTCGTATTACTCAATATGAAACTGGAACACGAACACCTAAAATAGATGTGTTAAATGCAATGGCAGAAGTTTTAAACGTAAATATTTTATCCTTGAGAGAACCCGATACCAAATTGTATGCTGCTGAGGATATAATGAGTATCTTATTTGAGTTAGATGATGAAGGTGGCTTAAATCTTTTTGATGTTGAAGATGATAGTGATCCTGAATTACCCGAAACTCGTATTGGTGTAGTGATTAAATATCGCATACTTCAAAACTTTCTTAAAGAATGGCAACTTAGAAAACAGGAATTAAAAGACGGCTTAATTACCAAAGATGAGTATACTGAGTGGAAAATTAATTGGCCTTCTTCTGCTGATGAAAATGGAAAAAATACACCAAATACCACATGGAAAAATAATAAATAGTATCAAAACAGTATCAGAGACTCCTATAAACGCAAAAAAAGCCCTTAAAATAAGGACTTTTTTTGTTTACTTGTTTATTCCCATTCCACAGTCGCGGGTGGCTTACTCGTAATATCATAAACAACCCGATTCACATGCGCAACTTCATTCACAATCCGCGTTGAAATCAATTCTAACACTTCCCACGGAATTCGTGCCCAATCTGCGGTCATTCCGTCAATGGAGGTTACCGCGCGGATGACAACTGTGTGATCGTACGTGCGGCCGTCGCCCATCACGCCTACGCTGCGGATGTTTGGTAGTGCTGTGAAGTACTGCCAGATTTCGCGGTCTAGGCCGGCATTTTTAATTTCTTCGCGTAAAATGTAATCGGAATCGCGGACGATTTCTAGTTTTTCTTCGGTGATTTCGCCTAATACGCGAATGCCTAGTCCTGGGCCTGGGAATGGTTGGCGCCAAACGATGGCATCTGGCATTCCTAGTTCGGTTCCTAGTGCGCGTACTTCGTCTTTGAACAGTGTGTTTAGTGGTTCGATTAGTTGGAACTGCATGTCTTCTGGTAAGCCGCCAACGTTGTGATGTGATTTAATTGTTTGTGCTGTTGCTGTGCCGCTTTCGATAATGTCTGTATACAATGTTCCTTGGGCTAAAAATTCTACGCCGTCCAGTTTTGTCGCTTCGTCATCGAATACGTAGATGAATTCATTACCAATTGTCTTACGTTTTTGTTCGGGATCGGAAATTCCTGCGAGTTTGTTCATAAAGCGTTCTTTTGCGTCCACTTTAATGATGTTCATATGGAAGTCACCGTATAGTGTCTCCATGACTTGTTCTGCTTCGCCTTTACGCAATAAACCATGATCAACAAAAATACATGTTAGCTGGTCGCCAATGGCTTTGTGAATTAACACGCCGACAACCGAGGAGTCAACGCCGCCGGAAAGGGCTAGCAAGACTTTCTTGTCGCCAACTTGTTCACGAATTTTGGCTACTTCGACGTCAATGAAATTCTCCATTGTCCAGTCGCCTTTACAGCCGCAAATGTTTAGCGCGAAGTTCTTCAATAATTCGTTGCCGTGTATGGAGTGGCGCACTTCGGGGTGGAATTGCACGCCGTACATTTTGCGGTCTTCGTTTGTAATCGCTGCGATTGGGCATGATGCGCTCGTTGCTGTTACTTCAAAACCTGCTGGCTCTGCAACTACAAGGTCACCGTGACTCATCCATACGATTTGGTCTGTTGGTAAACCTGCGAAAAGGCGAGACGGTTTCTCCACGTTAATGCTCGCTTTTCCGTATTCGCGGTCTTTTGCGGGCTCTACTTTTCCAGCGAAATGGTTGGTCATTAATTGCATGCCGTAGCAAATGCCCAAAATTGGAATACCCATCTCAAATAGATCTTCGTCGCAACGGAACGCGCCTTCGTCATAGACACTGTTTGGACCGCCTGAGAAGATAATTCCAGTTGGATTCAAGGCTTTCATTTCTTCTACTGTAATCGTATGTGGGTGTAGCTCGCTATATACGCCAAATTCACGAATGCGTCGTGTAATTAGCTGATTGTACTGGCTACCAAAATCAAGGACGATAATTTTCTCTTGCTCTGTAAAGTCTTTCATCTTTTTTCACAAAACCCCTTTAAAATTTATTTATGTAAGCTGCGCGTTTTTGAATGTACTTCTTCTTATTGTAACGTTTGCTAGCCATTCTTGCAACCCGAAATTTGTATGAAATCAGTCGTTCATTAATGCAAGTCCTTGTTTTAAAATCAAATCTCCGCGCATTCTCCCAAATGAAAGCGAATCAATATTTTCACACGGAATTTCGAGTTGTTGTAATACTTTTTCGGCATTTTTGAAAAGATATTTGACTTGTGGTGATACTAAAACGGCGTCGACACGGCTGAAACCTTGAAGTCGTAGTGTGGTGATCATGTCGATTGGACCCATGACGACGACGAGGTCTTTGTCTTCGTGGGCTTTGACGCGGTCATATTTTAGGTCTTCTGGAAACAATAGCTTGGCTTTCATACCTTCTTTTTCGGCTTCTTGTACGACGCGCTGAGCCATCATGCTTGATGTGGCCCCACCTGCGCATACGATAAGTAGTTTTTTCAAATCCGTCCCCCCTATTTTAAAAACTGCCCTTAAAAAGATAAGGACAGCTTCTTTCAACTTATAAACCTTTTCCGCCTACAACGTCCATTTTTACGCTTTTTTCGATGGAATGGATAAGTGGTTTGGCGCGTTCAATGACGGCTTTGACTTCTTCGTTATCAAGTGAGGCTGCGTGATGGCCCTCGTCCGTCCATACTTCGCTAACGATAACGGTATCGGGATCTTCTTCGTTTACGCTAACGACATACTGGATGCATGCGTTGTATTTATCAAGCCCAGTCGCTGCCTCCAACAAAATGTTTACCAATGCTTTGCGGTTTCCTGGATGGGCTTTGAATTTCGTAATTAAGCCAAATGCGATTTTCATTGTCATCTCCTCCTCCACTTTACTTCTTCCAAAAATCGTCAAAAACAGTAATCGCCATGTGACGCTTATGTTGTGTTTTTAAATACCAATTTTCAATAATTATCGCGGTTTCGGTCGGTAATTTCTTGCCTTCTAAATAGTCGTCGATGTCATCATATGTGACGCCGAGCGCGACTTCATCTGGCAAGGCTGGTTTGTTTTCTTCTAAATCGGCGGTCGGTTTTTTAAGATACAGATGTTCTGGGCAACCGAGCGTTTTTAGAAGGGCTTTGCCTTGGCGTTTATTCAGGCGGAAAAGTGGATTAATGTCTGTGCCACCATCGCCGTATTTCGTGTAAAAGCCAGTGACTGCTTCGGCGGAATGATCGGTTCCTACGACAGCACCGTGATTCATCGCCGCAATGCTATATTGGGCCTTCATGCGTTCGCGAGCCTTCTCGTTTCCTTTTGCAAAATCGGAAAGATCAATATCAGCGTCCCGCAACGTTGCTACACTTGCATCAACCGCCGCTTTAATGTTGATAGTTACAACTCGGTCTGGCTCGATAAAATCAAGGGCATCTTGGCAATCTTCTTCGTCAAACTGCGTTCCATAAGGCAGGCGCACAGCGATAAATTGATAGGACTCGTCTCCCGTTGCTTCGCGCAATTCACTGATGGCGATTTGCGATAATTTGCCGGCAAGCGTTGAATCTTGTCCTCCAGAAATGCCTAATACAAGCGTTTTAATAAACGGATATTTCGTTAAATAGGCTTTTAAAAACTCCACACTTCGGCGAATTTCAGCCGTTTCATCGATTTTTGGTAAGACGTGCATTTCTGCAATAATTTGTTTTTGTAAACTCATTCTCTAAACCCCTTTCACTTGCTTAAAATGGGAGATCGAAATTGACCGGCGAATGTTTTTGAACTGTTTTGCGGACGTTTTCGATGTTTTGCATTTTATTTTTCCAGCACTTGACGCTTAGGTCTACGGGGTATTGTTCTGGGCGCACGGTACGTTGGTATTCATCCCAAAGCAAGGCTAGATTTTCTTCTTTGTATTTTCTTGTTTGTTCTAAAGATGGTCTTTGATATACTAATTCCCCATTTTCGTAAATTGGAACCAATAATTCTTTGGCTTCGAAATTTTCTACTTCTTTTGTGATGTATGTGTGGACGGGATGGAACATCGTTAAGCTCGTAACGCCTTCTAATGACTCGTTTTCTAGACAAATATAGTCGCCTTCTGCTTTTGGTCCATCTTCATGTGTGATGATGCGGTAAACGTTCTTTTTGGCTGGTGTTGTGACTTTTTCGGTGTTGCTGGAGAGTTTGATGGAGTCTTGTAACACATCATTCTCATCCGCGATTGCCACGAGTTTGTAAACGGCACCTAGTGCAGGTTGGTCGTAAGCCGTGATTAGCTTTGTGCCGACACCCCACGCATCGATTTTCGCTTTTTGGGCTTTTAGGTGGAGAATGGTTGTTTCATCCAAATCGCTCGACGCAAAAATTTTCGCATCAGGAAATCCTGCTTCATCTAGCATTTGGCGGGCTTTTTTAGATAGGAAAGCCATGTCGCCACTGTCTAAACGAATCCCGATAAAGTTAATCGCATCGCCCATTTCTTGTGCCACTTTAATCGCGTTTGGAATACCGGATTTTAGTGTATCGTACGTATCTACAAGGAAAATCGAGTCTTTGTGTGTTTCGGCGTAACGTTTAAATGCTTTGTATTCATCGCGATAAGCTTGAACCATCGAATGCGCCATTGTGCCAGAAACAGGAATTCCGAAAATTTTGCCCGCACGGATATTACTTGTCGAGTCACAGCCACCGATATAGGCCGCACGTGTCCCCCAAAGCGCTGCGTCCATTTCTTGTGCGCGACGTGTTCCGAATTCTGCTAACGGCTCGCCTTCGACTACGTTTTTGATTCGGGCTGCTTTTGTCGCGATTAGCGTTTGAAAATTCACAATGTTAAGCAGGGCCGTTTCGATTAATTGCGCCTCCGCTAGGTTTGCCTCCACCTGAATAATTGGCTCGGTTTTAAATACAAATTCGCCTTCCACGACAGAACGAATCGTCCCGGTAAAGCGTAAATTTTTAAGATAATCTAGAAATTCTTCTTCAAAAGCTGTTTCTTCGCGCAAGTAAGCGATATCGCTCTCGGTGAAGCGCAAGTTCTCCATATAGTCGATAATCCGTTCAAGCCCTGCAAATACGCAAAAACCCGTGTCAAACGGCATATCACGGAAGAATACTTCGAAAACAGCGCGGCGCTCGTGAATATTATCATCCCAATACGCCTTCATCATATTAATTTGGTATAAATCTGTGTGCAACGTTTTACTATCATCTGGAAATAAAGTCATGCCCCATTCTCCTGTCTTAGTTTTCTTATAAAACATCATAGCGCAGTTACGGAAAAAATGCTAATGTTTCAAGCCTAATTAAACAAAAAACACTTCACTCACGATTTTGCGAGTCAAGTGTCCCTTATTTACAAGTTAAAACGATAGCCCGCGCCCCAAATGGTTTCGATGGATTCGGAAAAATCGCCGTGGCTTTCTAGTTTTTCGCGGATTTTGCGGATGTGCACGACCACCGTTGATACGTCTCCCGCCGCCTGCATTCCCCAAATTTGTTCGAAAAGTTGTTCTTTATTCCAAACGCGGTTCGGGCGCTTCGCAAGAAATACGAGTAAATCGAATTCTTTCGTTGTAAAAATGATTTCTTGATCTGCAACAAAAACTTTGCGGCCATCTAAATCAAGCGTCAAATCGTGTACTTGTAAAATCTCATTTTGTGATGCGATATTGTTTTTTGCAAGTCGTTCGTAGCGCGCCAAATGTGCCTTCACGCGTGCTACTAATTCACTCGGGCTAAACGGTTTCGTAATATAATCATCCGCGCCAAGACCAAGTCCGCGAATTTTATCAATATCTTCTTTTCGGGCAGAAACAAGCAGAATTGGCACTTCCTTCTTCGCGCGGATTTCCCGACAAATATCAAAACCACTCATGTCTGGCAACATAATATCGAGAATAATCAAGTCAAAATCGTCTTGTAATGCCAGTTCCAGGCCGCGCGCACCATTTCGCTCAATCGTCACTTCCATCTCGTTAATCTCCAAATAATCACGTTCTAGCTCCGCAATTTCCAGCTCATCTTCTACTAATAATATCCGCTTCATCCTGCTTCCTCCTCTTTCAATGGCAGCGCAACGCATACCGCCGTTCCAACTCCTAGTTCACTCGTTGCCCAAATCCGCCCTTGATGCTCCTCCACAATTTGTTTGGCAATCGATAAACCAAGTCCACTTCCACCTGTATTCGAATTTCGCGATTGTTCCTCACGATAAAATCTGTCAAAAATTGCGTTTAAGTTGGCATCAGGAATTCCTTTTCCATTATCACCAAATGTGATTATCGCCATGTCCTGTTGTTTTTCTAGTTGAATTGTTATTTTTGCTTGCGTCTTGTCCATATATTTCATGCTATTATGAATCAAATTCTCAAAAACACGCTTTAATTTCTCACGATCCGCGTTCGTCATTAGTTTTTCATCTGGAACGGTAAGCGAAATCTGTGCATCTGGAAAACTAAATTCGGATTCCTCCGCAATTTGTGCTAGTAAGGCGTTTAAATCCACACTTCGCATGTAAAACGGCTCTTTATGCAAGTCTAACTTGGAGAATAAGAATAGTTCATCAATTAACGCGTTCATATCTTTGGCTTTTGTATGCGCGATTTCTAGGTATTTCTCTTGTTTTTCAGGGGTATTTGCGACACCGTCCTGAATGCCTTCGATATAACCAACGATAGATGTAATCGGTGTTTTTAAGTCGTGCGAGATATTGGATAATAGTTCTTTGCGGTTGTTTTCGTATTGTTCTTGGACTTCTAGTGATTTTTTAAGCCTGATTCGCATTTTTTCGAAGGTCGAGATAAGTGTTGCGATTTCGTTTTTGCCTGTTGTCTTCTCCATTTCGAAGTCGAGATTGCCTGCTTCAATTTTTTCCGCGCCTTCTTTTAAATGCAAGATTGGCTGAATGACGCTTTTCGCAACGAAATAACTGAGCAATGCGATGACTAAAAAGCCGAATAATAAAATAATCCCAACAATCGGTATGCCCCATTTTTGCATAATTTCGGTATAGGAGTTCTCGGGTTGAAGCACCATCACGCTACCGTGCGAGCCTTCTGAATAAAGAAAGTCAAACTTAATATAACGGAACAAATCGCCTTGATTATCAATGGTTCCGCGCATGTTCAAGTTATTTAGTTCATACTCTGGCATGTGAACTAGCAGTGATTTCTTTGATAATTCAGAGGAGGAGTACACGATCGTATCATTTTTTCGAACGACGACTTGGATACCGCTATTTTCCAACTTTTCGAAGTTCTGATATTGTAATAGTTTGTCTGGTGTATTTTTTGCCAACATTTTTAGCTCTAAAAAGGCGTTTTCTTCGTCGGTAGATAGCGGGCGTTGTAAGGTGGCCGATTTATAGAGTTGGCCTGGTGAAGCGCCTGTTAATGTGCACACGCCAAGCACGAATGCGGAGATTAGAAAAACGCCGGTCAATAGAATGACAGCAATATAAGATAGCATAAATCGCATTTTTATAGACATAAAACTTCCTCATTTCATTGTACTATAGCAAGCATATAGTGAAATCGCCGTTTTAACAAGAGCTTTGGGCGGAAATTAATGTTTATTTAAGAATGCAAAAACCCCGACCAGCAAAAATGCCAAATCGGGGGTTAAATTAACGCAAATCGTCTTTAATTTTTGTTGTAGAAATACCGGTTGTTCGTGGCAAATATACCACTTCGCAATAATCTTTTAGGAAATCAAATTCGCCTTTCCAATCATCGCCCATCACAAAAATATCAATATTGTGGTCCTTCACGTCTTGAATCTTCTGCTCCCAGTCACTTTCGGGAATCACTTCATCGACATAACGAATCGCCTCTAAAATTAATTTACGATGTTCAAAGCTGTGGTAGGCCTCTTTATGCTTCAAACGATTGAATTCATCCGTTGAAATCGCGACTACTAAATAATCGCCGAGTTCCTTCGCGCGTTCAAGCAACTTAATATGACCCCAATGCAATAAATCAAATGTGCCATATGTAATCACTTTTTTCATGCAAACACCTACTTTCCTAGACCAGTATATCAATAAATTAGCATTTTCGCCAGCCTATTCCCGCTCCATTTCCACTTTCAAAAAGTCTACAAATCGCTGACTCGACAATCCATCTGAATATTTATTCCAACGCGCACCAAAATCACGAATTTGCGCTGTATAATCTTCCGGATTCTCAATCTCACGAATTACTTCGCCTGTCATCGTGCAAAGCTTCCCTGGCAATCCATTCGCATACCCATCCGCAAGACCACGACTCGCATCATACGCATCCTTGTCATATGCAAAGAAAATCATCGGCTTTTCAAAAAACGCAAATTCAAACGGAATAGACGAATAATCCGTAATCAAAATATCCACGACTGGCAAAAGCTTCTCAATTTCCATTTCCTTGTCCACAAAAACGCAGAAATCATCATCTTGTTTCGGCAAATCTGCCAACATAGAAGGATGTAATTTCAACAATAATTTGTAATCAGCGCTCAGCTTCTCTTTCATTAACGCGACATCCAAATGTAATTTCGTATCATCTAGCGCCTCATCGCGAAACGTTGGTGCATACAAAATGACTTTTTTACCGTCTAATCGATACTTTTTAACGCTGTTTTGTTTATTTTGCTGTAACGCTGCCTCATCGAAATAATAATCCGTCCGCGGCACGCCAAGCTTCAGCAAACGCGAATCATCTAGCAAAAACGCACGCTTGAAAATTTCGCCCATCTCGTCTGAACCTACGAGTACTTTGGAAAACGTTTGGTACACCGCTTGAAAACGCGCTTTATCCGCATCCGAACGCGCTTGCGCCGCCTTGTCTTCCCAGCCGAACTTCTTAAGCGCCCCGTTCGCATGCCAAATTTGCACACACGTCGCGCTATCACGCCATTTCACACCAGCAAGCTCCGCAAAATAATTATCCGTCACGACCACTTTTGCCGTACTTAAATGAAACATCAAACGTATCAAATTCCCATTTGTCTTCGGCAATGAACGCATGAAGTTCCGCGCCATCCCGTCCACATTCAACCGTGGATCATAAAAAACGATTGTTTCCGGCAAATAATGCATTTTGTCCATTTCTCGCAAAATCGCCGTCGGATTTTCCGGAAAACTAACCAGCATCACCACTTTTTGTTGCATTGGAAAACGTCTAAACACAAAGCCTAACACCTGAATTGCCGTCATATAAAGCTTGATCGCTACATTTTTCATCTACACACACCTACTTTTTAAAGACAATTTTCACAGTTTTTTCCGCTGCGTGCCCATTCTCCCATTCACAAAACTGTTGGAAAAATTGGCGATGACTCTGCGCTGGTTGCTCCAATGTCGCGGCAATCTCATCCATCAATTGCTCATTCGTTTCCACCAAAGGACCCGGCGCATTTTTCTCAAAATCAAAATAAAAACCACGTAACGTATCGCGATATTCCGCCAAATCATACGTAAAGAAAATCATTGGCCGATCAAGGTTCGCGTAATCAAAAAAGACCGACGAATAATCCGTAATCAACACATCACTCACTAAATACAAATCACGAATATCGTCATACGCCGACGCATCGCGAATAAAATCCCCGTACTGCGCAAAATCAAACTGCTCCGCCACCAAATAATGCATCCGCACCAGTAGCACAACATCCTCACCAAAACGTTCCTTCATCTGCGCAACATCGAATTTCAAATCAAATTTATACTCGCCCATCTTGTAAAAATCATTATCCCGCCACGTCGGCGCATACAGCACGACCCGTTTCCCGTCAGGAATCGCCAATTTCTGCCTAATATCAGCAATCAACTGCTCCTTATTCGGGCTAAACAACACATCATTTCGCGGATATCCCGACTCAATCATCGCACCCGTATACCCAAACGCACTGCGGAAAATCTCACTCGAATACGCATTTGGCGCAATCAAATAATCCCATTTCGCGGCCTCACGTACAAAATCCGCCTTATATTGCTCCGTCGTCTGGCCTGGCATATGTACCTCATCAATATCCACACCAAGCTTCTTAAGCGGCGTCCCGTGCCACGTCTGCACATAAACCGTCTTCGCAGGCTTTGGCAACTCAAGCGGCAAGCGACTATTCGAAATCCAATATTTCGCCCGCCCCATCGTAAACAACCATTTCACCGAAAATCGCGTCACATAAGGAACACCATGCTCCTCAAAAAGCTTCGTATGGCGCGGATTAACACTCCACAAAAGCGTATACTCCGGTTCCTGCTCCAACATATACTCATAAATCGCCCGCGGATTACAACTATACTGCTTCCCAGAAAAACTTTCAAACATCACTAATTTTTGTTTTCGCGGTAAAAAGCCTACTAATCGAAATAAAAAATAATAGACTCCTTGCATTAATTTTGCCATTCGATGTACCTCTTATCTCTATTGATTCAGCGCTCGTTTCAACTTCAATCGCCGTTTTGCCTTTTCTCTAAACTCCGCCGTTAGATTAAAGTCTTCCAATACAACTTTCTTCTCCGGGTTTTGATAATACCATTTTCCTCGTAATTCCCAAGGTCGCAACTTAATTTTTGTCGTGGAGATACTGCCAACCGGCCGCACCACAACATCCCAAATGCGCTGCGCTTCTTTTCGCTTCACAACACTCGCCTGCTTCGTTGCAAACAGCGTCTTCACTGCAAAAAAGCCATCACCTGGAAATTCCGTTCGAGCTTCCTCCACTTGACAAATCAGCTCGGCGTGCCCATTTTTATGCCATTTCTTGCTCATCGTAACGACAGGAATATCTGCTAATTCCGCCGTTTCAAACTGGACGGGCCAGCCGTTTTTGCGCAATGAAAGCATCATTTCCTTCACCACTTGCGCGGTATCCAATTCCCAAATAAATCGCGCCTCAATTTCACTAAAAATCTGCTGAAAACACGACACAAACGCCGCCTGCTCATCCTCTGTCAACACTTCTCGAAAATACACATTCTCTTTATAAAAATACAATTTCGCGTGATAACTAATCAAATATTGCACATAAGGAATCACTTCGCCAAATTTTTCCTTGGATTCCTGCAAGTACGACTGATAAACAGCCTCCATAAACGGCTGGTAGCGCGACTTATTTTGCCATGACTTATTTACAAGTGATTTCTTTTCTTTCATATCGCGGTAGTAAAAATAGCCAACATCCGCGACAACACCATACTTCTCGTCGGTCAGCAGTAATTTCGTAAGCAACAATTGGTCTTCACCAAAACGCAATGATTCGTCAAAAGCAAGATGTTTCAAACTGCTAAAACGTAAAAAGGTTCCGCCGATATAAAAATGGATGGCTTGGTGTTCTTTTTGGATGTCAATGACGCGGGTTCCTTGTTCGAATCGCGTATTTAGTTTATGCGTTCCTATTTTTCTGCGTGAACCGTAATCGTCTAAATAATAAAAAGGCGGCACCATCATGTTTATTTCGTCGTGCTGCTCGGCAAAGCGAGCCATTTCGCGTATCATATGTAACGAATATACATCATCTGCATCTAAAAAGCCAACGAAATCAATGCCTTCTTTTATGTGCATTAAGCCGATGTTTCTAGCGCGTGCTGGTCCGCCATTCTTGATTCGGATGTGGACGATGTTGTTTGGGTGTTTGCGAGCGAATTCGTCGGCGATAGAGCTGCTATTGTCTGTACTTCCGTCGTTTATGAGTAGGATTTGAATGTTTTCTGTGAAGTTGTATGATTGTTTGATAATGCTCGTGATTGATATGTCTAAGCGTGCTTCGGCGTTGTAGAATGGGATTATTATTGCGAATTTCATGGGTTCACCTCCGTTAAAAGGGCTATATCGGTTTGATGGGATATAGCCCTGGGTTTGTTGAGTTATTTGGTTCTTAAAAGATGGGGCTTGTTCTCGCCCGTTTGTTTTTGTTTAATAATGGAATGGTGGGTTCGGAAGTCTGCGCGCTAGCTTGCATGGTTTCATTGTTTTGCGATCGTGTTTTCTACGAAAGACATTGCATGATAGGCACTACTCTGTCCTGGCTTCCGGCCTCAACAGCCAGCCCTTCGGAGCTTTCACAGCCTCCGCAAAATCCGAAAGAGGGATTTTACTGCGCCTGCTCCAAGCTCTTTCAGGGCTAAACGGGCTGTTTCGGCACTAGATTTTCCACTCCATCACGCTCTTACCCCACGGGCTGCGGAGGTCGGCTTCGAAGGCTTCGATTACGTCTTGGATGCATTTTACTGTGTGGACTTCGCCTACTAGGTTTTGGAGGTATTCGACGCCGCGTTTGTTTTCGCTTAGGAATTCGACTGTTTTTTCGAAGTCTATGCGGCCGCTGCGGCTGCTTCCGTATACGGTTAGGCCTTTTTCTAGCACCATACGGGAATTGAATTCGATTGGGTATTCGGATACGCCCAGTAAGGAAATCGTTCCTTCTGGTTTGATTAGATCAATGATTTGGCTTACTGCATACTCGCTACCACGTCCGCCTGCGCATTCGAAGGCTTGGTCTATGACTAGGTCAGCTGGGACGTTGTCGATAGAGAAGGCTTCGTCGACAAACGAGAAGAAGTCTAATTTATATGGTGTTTTTCCGAAAATGTAAACTTTGCTTTCTGGATACCAGTTTTTTAGTAGTAATGCTGTGATGAAACCTAGATTTCCGTCGCCCCATACGCCGAATGATTCGCGGTTCGCATTGGCTTTCTCGTCGAATCGTAAAATCGCATGAACGGCTACGGAGATTAGTTCTGAAAACGCGGCTACACGTGGGTTAATGTCATCTGGAAGGACAACGACACGGTCGCGGCGCATGAAAACGTAATCTTGCATTAAGCCATCGTAACCACTTGAACGGAACTTGCTGGAACGCAAATAGTTCTCGTCGATGATTGGATCGGTTTCCATAGGCGTATTTGGAATCATGACTACTTTTGTACCTGGTTTGAATTCTTTTGTTGCGTCATACACGATTTCGCCGATACCTTCGTGAATCAGCGCCATCGGTAGTTTTTTTGAAAGCATTTCTTTTCCGCGAGAACCGGTATAATAGCGTTGATCCGCGGCACAAATCGATAAATGGGTTGGGCGAACAACGACTACATCTTCATTCAAAGACTCATCCACATTGGCAACTTCGAATTGTCGCTCCGATACTAGTCGGTATACTTGATTAATCATTGGCAATACGCTCCTGAACAATCGCATTAGCCACTTTTAGATCGTATGGTGTTGTAATCTTGATATTGAAGATTTCGCCCTTCACAAGCTTCACGTGATCTCCTGCAAGCAAGCAAATCTTACAAGCATCCGTCAAAATTTGTTTCTCATCTGCCGTTAGCTTCTGATAATGGTCGTATAGCTTCTTAATGTTGAAGCTCTGCGGTGTTTGACCTTGGTACATATGGTCACGAACTGGAATGTCCGTAATAAAATCATGATTCGATGATTCTACAATCGTGTCAATCGCTTCGATAACTGTGTCAACCGCGCCAGTTTCAAGTGCCGCGTCGATATTATCCTCGATAATCCGGTGCGTTAAGAACGGGCGAACCGCGTCATGCGTAATAATAACATCGTCGTCATTCAAGCCAAAATTCGACTCAATATAACGGATGCCATTCATAATCGTTTCATTCCGATCCGAGCCGCCTTCAATGACAACCACACGATCATCTGACACATATTTCTTAATATTATCCTCCGCGTGATTCATCCATTCCTTCGGTGACGAAATGATAATCTTATCAAAACGGTTATTCAAAATAAACTTCTCCACGGTATGCACAATAATCGGCTTACCATTCAAGGATAGAAACTGTTTTGGCATGCTGACGTTCCCCATCCGCGTACCTTTACCTCCAGCTAAAATTTGAGCGTATATCATTCTCTAATCTCCTTTAACTGTTTTTTTATGTTGATATGTTTTATTGTAACATAGAAGTGTCAACTTAAACTAGCGCTTACTCATAAATTCTATCTAATACGCTCGTTTACTCTGGGTACGCATGTTCGGTTTACCAAAAAATCATAAAAGCTTGTAATCGTCCGTCGCTATAACGTATAATTAACCTGTATCTATATCCTAAATAAAATTTAAGGAGAATGTAACTATGAAAGTAAAAAAAGCAGTTATTCCTGCAGCAGGTTTAGGAACACGTTTTCTACCTGCCACAAAAGCAATGCCTAAAGAAATTCTACCCATTGTTGATAAACCTACTATTCAATATATTATTGAAGAAGCCGTTGCAGCTGGCATTGAAGATATTTTAATCGTCACGGGTAAAGGAAAACGAGCTATCGAGGATCACTTCGATTCCGTACCTGAACTTGAGAACAATCTTCGAGACAAAAACAAGCTAGAGCTACTTCATCTCGTGGAAGAGACAACAAATATCAATTTACATTTCATACGCCAGTCCAAACCAAAAGGTCTTGGTGATGCCATTCTTCAAGCAAAAGGATTTGTCGGAAATGAGCCATTCATCGTTATGCTTGGTGATGACATTGTAGAGTCGAAAGTTCCTTGTGCCAAACAGCTGATGAATCAATACGAGAAAACACATAGCTCAATTATCGGCGTACAAAGTGTTCCACATGAAGAAACCTACCGCTATGGTATTATTGATCCAATGAATGAATACAGCAAAGGTTTGTATAATGTAAAAGGATTTGTCGAAAAGCCAACGCCTGAAGAAGCTCCATCTGATTTAGCAATCCTTGGTCGTTACTTGCTTACACCACAGATTTTTGATTTCCTAGAAACACAAGAACCAGGTGCAGGCGGAGAAATCCAACTAACAGATGCCATTAATAGTCTAAATGAAGTACAACGTGTTTTTGCATATGACTTTGAAGGCGAGCGGTTCGATGTAGGAGATAAATTCGGTTTTATCAAAACAACGATGCAATTCGCGCTAAGACACCCAGAAATTAAAGATGACGTCGCAAAACTTGTCGATGACCTTTATCAACAAATCCACAAAAAAGACAAAAAATCAAAATAACAAAAGGAAGGTATGATGGACAAACGTTCACCGTACCTTCCTTTTTGTATTAGTAAACCAAATTTTTACTCTCATGCTCAAAGTACAGGTTAAAGCACTTTGCCACAGGTCTTATCGAATTTAAGCCCTGTGCTTTATATGTTGCGTTCGTTGCACGTCGATAATGCCTCAAATAGTACTGCTTCGTTTGATAGTGCGTCTTATCAAATAACACCTTCAAGAACCTTAAATATGCTGCAACAAATAATTTATCATTTTGCCACATCATATAGTTAGCAACTGGAAAGTGAATATAGAAATATCCTGAAGAAACAAGCGCACTAACCAACCTCTTATCTTGCCCCTTTAGAAAATCAGTAAATATTTCAAGCCCATTCCGTGCCTCAACTAGTTTACCACTCATTAAATTCTGGTTGAATGCCGGGCCTAGTTTGTTTCGGATGAGGTAATTAAACATATTTTTATCAAAGTCTAGCAATTCTAAGCTCAGAGTTGTGTATTTATCTTCTAGTTCTCGGAAATAACTCCAGCAAGAAACCATCTCGCTTACCGTGTAATCAGTAAAAATCGCTTCCTTTTCCGTCGCATCTTCCAATACACGGTGCTTCCAAATCATTTTCGACTGTTGAAAAATATCAATTAGCTTCACAGAGCCTTCTACTCTATTAAAATATTCTCTCAGAAAACTTGTTTTGTATAAAACATAAGCCCCCATCTCAGCTAGTAACATGTGTGGATCCTGCTCTAAATAAGTACTAACAGGTTTAGGCTCGTCCTCCCCTAAAAACATAAGTTCAGAAGTCATCTCATATTTCTCATTATCTGGTAGTTTACGTAAATGCTGTAAAAAAGCTGGGTTTTGGTTAAAAAGGTGGATATCAGCCCCGTCCATATTTTCAGGAAAGTTATTCATATAGTATTGCATTTGTAGTGCTAATCCCCGCTCATCTTTTGGAGCCACAACTACAAAATCAGCATCTGTACTAACAGCAACTGCCCTTACCTGCTCACAGAAATCCGAATTTCCCCAACTTTTTTCAATATCATTAAAAATTAGCTGCTCTAATACTATAGACATCACTTGGTACCCCCCTTATCTGCGTTTTCCACATATGTTTCTACAAATCTTTTCGTTGATTGGCCATCTAAACTACCAACAAATTTCTTCTTAAATTCATCCAAGCCTGCATAATCATATACTTCCTCTTGTATTGCCTGAATAAGCGGCATCGTCTCTTTAAAAATAGCCCCTGGAATCATCGTCTTATAGTCGAAATAAAAACCACGTTCATCCAAATAATCATCGATATCATATGCAAAGAAATACATCGGCCGATTCATCAAACTAAACTCAAAAATAACGGAAGAATAGTCCGTAATTAACGCATCACTAAACAGCATCAAGTCATTGATATCATGATTAATCGACAAGTTTAATATGAATGGATCATCTTTTTCAACATTAAAGGAAACATTTTTGATAACTGGATGGAATTTCAAAATCAAAATATGCGTCTCACCAAGTGATTCTTTCATCTTAGCGATATCAAGTACGACACTGTAATTAAATCTTTCGTTGGGACCTCCACGGAATGTCGGCGCATAAAGTAAGATCTTTTTATCTCGCAGCTGTGGATATTTCTTGTAATATTTCTCTTTTACATAACTCGTATACTCCTCATCAAAAAACATATCCGTCCGAGGTACGCCAATCGGTTTAATTTGGTTTTCTTGTTTTCTAAAAGCATCCGCATACTCCGAAATAATACCCTCAGAGCTAACAAGCACATCTGTATACGACGAGTGTGCACGCGTTTCAAACTCTTCGGTGTTCGCATCTGTTCCTTCAAGCGAACTAAAGCCAAATTTCTTGAAAGCGCCGGTCGCGTGCCAAGACTGAATGACATGCGTTTTCTTATTGAACTTAAGCCCGTATATTTTGTTATAGTAATCATCGAGTACAATCGTTTGTGCGCGACCTAACGCATAATGCAATTGAAACATCTCAAACCAGTTCCGGTTTTTACGTAAAAAGACATACACTTTTTGAGGCATATCCTTATAGAACAAATAATCGTAAATCGCTAATAAATTACCTTCTAATCGTGTACCGCGCTCTGTCGCTAAAATGATTTGATTTTTTTTACGTGGCATCCAGCTAGCTATTGTAAAAATAATACGGCGACTAACTTTTCGAATCAAAATTGGTGCTTTTAATTTGCGACGTATGATAAATTTTAAGGATATTTTTCGAGCACTTCGCCAATTATCCGCATCAATTATCTGCAATGCCGCATTCATGTGTATTGGATATGCTTTTTGAAACGCCTTTTTAGCCTCATTATCCTGTCTGCTCCACAAATACGCAATGAGCTTCCGGTAATTATCTTTATTATCCTTTGTAATATAGCGCACTCGTTCAATGCAACTATACAATAAGAAATATCGAAAAGAAGAAATAATATTTAAAAAGTCATCTGATTTAGACTTAAACCAATCCAGTGTCATTGTAAACGCAATTTCCTGATTCTCACTCTTTTTACTTTCAATTGCTGCTCTGAGCGCACCCCACAATTCAATGCTCGCAACACGCTGGTAATATTTCAATGCAACCTCATATTCCGTGTTGTTTTTCTCAAGCTCTATTTCTCCATAATCAAAAATTTGGAAAACGGACTTCAAAATACGGATAGGATCCTTATTTACAGACTGCGTTAATGATTGCGATTCCCCGTCCCGAAGCCGGTAGTAATAAACCACTTTCTCAACGGTATAAATCTCCTCGGCCTGCAATAAAGCGTGCAAAACAAAAGGTTGATCCTCACCATAACGAATATTTTCTGGAAAAAACACACCATCAATGAGTGAATGATGATACAATTTAGCACAGGGTCCAATCGAAAAAAACAACTCAGGATTTTTTAATAATGTCTTCATACCTGGTTTGGCAATGTTATGCTTAATATGCATCGGGATGAACCATTCGCTATTTGAGTTAAAACGCTTTGTGGCACCTGTGATTAATTTCGATCCCGTCGAGATAGCCGCCTCATACATTAGTTGCAGCGAATAGTTTGGCAGAATATCGTCACTATCTACAAAACAAATATACATTCTATCTGCTATACGCAATCCATGATTTCTGGCAGAGGCCGGTCCACCATTTGGCTGCGAATAGAGTCTAAAATTGGGTTTATCTTGTATGTATTGATTTACAATTTCTGTAGTCCTATCTGTTGAACCATCATCAATCATTATCACTTCATACATGTTAAACGTTTGTTCTTGAATGCTTTCCAAAGTCTCAAGGATTACTTCCTCGACATTATAAAGCGGAATAATGATACTTATTCCTAATTCTCGATTTTCTTCCATATTTGTAATTGAATCACTGCTCATTTTTACAGACTCTCCCTAATTTGAAATATAAATGTCACATATCTATCCCTTAATTCTATCCATTCATCCTCTACAAGTCAATCGTTTATTCAAGAGATGCGTAAAATCATCTATAGATATTCTGTTATCTTTGATATCCAATAAGTCGAATGCTACTTCCATACCACGATATAATTTCCTCCATGTTCTTTTTTGTAGGGCGTTTCGTGAATCTATGCTAAAATATATACTATGAAAACTAAAATTTTAAGGAGATACAAATGAAGATTCTTATTAAAGACATTCAGTTAATAGATAATAAAACATGGAAAATATTCGGTATTTCAGAACGAAAAATCACTAGTATTCAGGCTTATTTTAATGATTCCCGTGAATATGTACATCCTGAGCAGAAAATAAATATCCCGTTTGAACAAGATACAAACATGTTCACTGCTACCATTTCAGTTGCTGACATCGCAAAGTATTCTATGGCAGACCAAGAGACTGATTGGAAATTTAAAGTGAACACAGATTATCCTTATACTAATTTGTGTACAGATGGCCCTATCACCAACAAGCCATTTCAGTCAGATTCATCGCTTTTTCGTTATCAATTTGAGTTTCCTCTAGGTATTCTTACACTTATTAGTAAGCCTTTAGAAGTCTCAACTCATTTAGAAAACTTCTCGATGGATGAACAGTCTGTATCTGGAGAAATTTCCATTAAACCATCGCTTACCGATAAGCTTTTCGAAGCTAGATTGCTTCTTAAGCGCCGTCCAACTGCTCAATTTTACTTATTTCACGAACAGCAGCAAGTATTTAATTTAGGAGCCGTTATGAATAATCGCATCACGTTCTCCATCCCACTTCAGGACATATCCTCTCAATTTTTAGTCGATGATAGCAATGTATTGGATGCCATTATCGAAATCGTACCTGTTGACATGGAAAAAGGAATTCCTACATATCTCTCTATTAGCTCAGAAGTAAAACCTACTGTTTCCCAAAATAGAAAAGTAGGTGCACCTCTTTTAGCTACATTACATGCTTATGTTACCGGTTCGAATCGATTATCCTTTCTTTTCAAGAAAAATCGTCAAGGTATCGCTACACTTACGCAACTTAGCGACACAGGGGAAGAATTTAAATTCCAACTTAAGCCTGAGAGCGATATTAAGTTTTCGCAAAGTCAAATCGTTGCCAAACGTCGTGATAAAAAAGATAAACTATTTGAATATAATATAGAACAAACTTGGCCCATCAAAAAAGGACTTAATAAATACAGCGCATCTATTAGTAAAAAAGATTTTCTAGCAGGGCCTGTCAATAAAGCCGATACTACTTGGGACTTTTATTTACGTTCGGAAAATTTACCCGATTTACCTATTATGGTTCCAGATATGGTTGACTTAAGCCCTTTGGAGTACTTTGATATTGCAAATGACCAATTTAAAGCTAAAATAACTAAAAACGGCTTGCGTAACTTATCTTGTTACACCATTAAAACACCAACAAATTCAGAAAACGTCACTAAAATTGCGATATTGGGCACTGATTTTAGCTACTCCGCCTTTAATTCTAGACCTTTTTTCAATCCTGATTACGAAGAATTTTTTGAATGTAGCATTATACAATCTCATTCGTCTATTATTAGCATGATGACTGAGCCTGCAAAGGATATTGATTTGACTAACTATCCGGATATAGTAGAGCAGCGACGTCCTATTATAGCAGAAGACTTGAAAAAAGAATTCTTTGCTAACCTAGAGGCATCTAATCCTGATTATTTCCTAATTGATCTTTATCCAGATGTTGTACGCCCAGTCATGTGGCTAAACGATAAGACCGCCATCACATTGTCTTACGTAGTGGAACAAAGTCAATTACTGAATGACCTCTCCTACGAAAAAATAGTGGATCATGTGGATAATGAAGCTTTCTTTCATGAATGGACCAAATATGCCGACCAATTCATTTCAAAGTTAACCGAAATAATCCCACCGAATCGCGTTATTTTAAACTCGGGCGGATTCACAACTTCGTATTATGCTAAAAATAGAGCTATTCTTGAGTATAAGGGTAAAATGGAAATCGAGCGAAATAATTATTTCTGGAATCGCCTAAACAATTATTTCATGTCCAAAATTCCTGAAGCAACCGTTATTGATTTCTCTAAAAAGCCTTATATCGGCGATTTTAACCATCCTTTTGGTCAATCTCCATCACATTTCGAGTCAACGTATTACAAAGATTTTTTGAAAGAACTCATCTACATCACTCAAAAATAATAAAAAAGTTTGGAGCCTCAGATAACAATGTCTGAAACTCCAAACTTTTTATTGATATTTAGGCACTTCAAAGTTTTGAATATAGCTTGTTAGTAAATTATAGATGTTATACATACTCGTTGTTTGACTTGTCGCCCATTTAATATCTGTTGCATATTGATGTACGCCAGGATTAGCAGGATTCCATCTCATTTTATAGAGTGTATCTTGTCCTTTGGATACATAGTTTTGCGCGACGAACTGCGCACCACCAATAATTGCTTTCTCTGGTGTGTCCCAACCTTGTTTATAGGCATACTCAGAACCACCTTTTAACGGGTTGCTATCTACAGCACCAATTCCATACATGTTATACACGGTTTTCGGTGTTACTGGTTTGCCATCGACATTACTTACTAATACACCATTGGCAAGTTGTGATGAACCATTTCCTGTTTCTAGCAGCGCATGCGACATCAAGTAGATTTCGTTTACTTTATATGTCGTAGCCGCCGTTGCAAAGCTTGCACCTTGTCCAGTTAAGATTCCTTTGTTAACAAGAACTTTACTGTTTACTTCAGCAACATTAATACCTGCTGCTTTTGACAGAACAAGGAATTGTAAATATTCTTTAGAACCCTTCGTAAAATTGTTTGGATTCATGTAAAATTGTACGTCTTTTTGGTAGGCATTAACCCATGCACGTGTGTAGTTGAATTTATACCATTTCGCGCCATCGGTTCCTGTTACAGTTCCTGTGATGGTGATAGTGACATCTTTTGCGAGCGGTCCAACAAGGAAGGCATTTGGATTTGCTGCATCTCGTACACTAGTTGCAGCGTTTGTTTTGCCTGTTGCGCCACCAGTATTTAACGTTACAAAATTACTGCGAACATAATTATTTGGTGGTTTCACGCTTGTTTGCGGCGGTGGTGATCCGGCCATTTGTTTGGCTAACGCCGAAGCAAGTGTGTAGTTATAAGGCATTGTTGTATAGTTTTGCTCGATGCCTGTGACATAGTTGATATTGAAAGAAAGTGCTGAGCTTCCCGTATCTTCCATGTATTCAACGATAAATTTATGATTTCCTTTTGTGAGCGGGATTGTTTCCTTGTAATTATTAAGTCCTGCTGTCCATTGTTCATACACAACTTGACCATCTACTTTTACGCGGATACGATCATCGGCGCGACCTGTCATTTCATAGTTACCATCTTTCGCCATGTTTAATGTTGCTTCATAGCGAGCCGTGAAGTTGTCACTAGGAATGCTTGGGTCTGGACTGCCTGCACCCCAGTTATCATTAATATTACTCATTGTTTTGTAGACTGGACGACCAGAGAAATTATTTGTTGGATAATATCTTGCTACCCACGTGTTGGAAGGTAAGATATTAAAATCAACAGATGCTGCCCCTGTGCGTTCCACATATTCCACTTTGACATTGTGCCAGCCAGCAGTTAATGCCACGACATAGTTTTCTTCGCGTACGTAAGTTTGATTCCGATTATCGAAAACAACCTTGCCATCAATTGTCACACGCATACCATCATCGGCACGCCCTACAATGTTGTAGTTTTGCGCTTTTGGTGCGTAGTATTGTTTCTCGATGACTGCGGAGAAATTGTCTGTTGGTATTGCTGGATCTGGACTACCGTATGCCCAGTTTTGATAAAATGCGGTTTGTGTGTCATATAATTTTGCCACATAATCACCTGTTAATGTGGTGTTTTTATAGTAACGCGCGAACCATTTATCTAGCTTTTCAATATTCATATTGATGGATGCTGCACCAGTCTTATGCTTATAGACAACAGAAATGGTATGTTTTCCTTTTGGAACCCAAATCACCTGATTGTACTGACCAGAAACGGTACCCATATTTTTACCATCCATATAAATAGTAGCTTCGTCTTTCACATCACCATAAAAGCGATAGTTAAACGCTTCGGGGGCATTGATTTGACGGTGTATTCTTGCAGAGAAATGATCGCTTGGCACTTTACTGTTCGGCGAACCAGTTCCCCAGTTCTTGGCAAGTGTTGTACCAATCACTTCGTCATACGCATATGGAAAACCTGATACAGTTTCATTAGCATAATATTTTGCATACCAAGAATTAGCGTCGATGAGGTCAAAGTTAATATAAGCGGCTCCACCGCCTTCTCGGAATTTAATCCGGATGTCGTGTGTACCTTTTGTTAAAGATACAACCGGATAAATTTCGCCACGCTCTGTCTTGTTCACAACTTGCTTACCATCCACATAAATAGCTACTGCATCGTCTACATTACCAACGATTCGGTAATCTTTCGCTTCAGTAACTTCGACTTGCTTATCCATAATACCTGTAAAATTGTCTTTGTTTACACTAGCGCTAGGAGAACCTGTCCCCCAATTTCGCGATAGTTTATTTGATGTCGAACCAACTGTTGTGTAAACGGAATTCAAGCCCCAAGTCGTGTTGTTAAAATACTGTTCATACCACGCGTTTGCCTTCACAAGATTCATCTGTACATGAGCTGCTCCAGTCTTTTCGCGATATTGAACGGTCACTTGGTGTTTACCTTTTGTCAGTGGGAGGGTATAGTTCAGATTATCCTGAAATGTATCCCAACTATTGACAACCGCTTTTCCATCCACATAAATACGTACGCCATCATCTACTTTTCCAACAAGACGATAATTGCCCGCTTCGGTGATATTGTATTGCTTCGAGAAGAAACCACTAAAGTTATCCACACCAATACCAGCACCTGGTGAGCCGTAGCCCCAAACTTTATTCAAGTAATTATCTGTCTTCAGATATTCTGTCAATTTCGGAATACCTGCCAAATTGTTATTAGGAAAATATACAGCGTTCCATTGGGCAGCAGGGACTAAGTCAGCCATAATATAAGCCGCACCGCCTGCTTCCAAATAGTCCACACGTATTTCATGCGTACCTGCTGTTAGAGGAATCGTCGTGTTTAGATTATCTGTGCTTGGTTTAAAATTATTAAACAAAAGCTTGTTATCTACATACACTCGGATTCCATCATCTGCACGACCAATAATACGGTAATCAGTCGCAGTACTTAGCGTAATATTTTTGCGAAAGGTTGCTGAAAAAGCATCTACTGGTAAAGCTGCGTTTGGTGAACCGTAACCCCAGTCTTTCTTGATTTTTGCACCGAGGTCTTCGGAACCTTTAATCGGCAAGCTCACCGTTTTGTTCGGATAGTATTGCGCACTCCAATTGTTACTCTTCGTAAAGTCTACCCAGAGTTTCGCGGCACTTGTTACTTCCACATACTCTACTTTAATCTTGTGCGTTCCCTTAGTAATACTAACCAATTCGTTGAGTTGGTGAACATTGTTTGTCCACTTATCAACTACCAATTTTCCATCGACATAGACTCTAACCCTATCATCCGCCACACCACTAATTCGATACGTCGCTGTTTCACTGAATGTCATGTCAGCTTCGTACTTCGCCGAAAAATTATCTTTATTAACTTTCGAACTTGGTGAACCATAGCCCCAGTCAAAATGAAGTGCTTTCTCCGTCTGTTTCAGGACCGGCGTGCCAGAAAGCGTTGTGTTATTATAGTAACTTGCCGACCAAGAAGTCGCCGTCGCTGCCTCCGCTTGTAACGGTTCTTTCGTCACAAAAAAAGTACAGGTTGCTATAACACCCAACGCTAATATTGCTATTTTTCTGATTGACCTTTACCTCCTTGAAATAATTTGTGTACCTCTCTATTATTTCACAGTTGGCAGTCGAAAACAACATTACAATTGTGTTATTTTGCACTATTGGATGGAACTATTTTTAGGGTCGTGCCATTAGGTAGATTGTAGTATTTTACAAAGTTTGTGGCTTGATAGCTAGGTATAATCGGTGTGCTCATCCATAAATATTGTTCATACGGTAAGCGTTTGATTGTAATAACTTTCGCACCTGCCTCAGCCTGTGCTCTCGCGCTTGCAATACGCGCATCATCGGACCTACCGATTTGCGTAAACATATACATGAAAGCAATCATAAACACAACTACAAGTGAAAACAACGGTACATATGCCGCTCGGAAATTCAAATAATTCTCTTCATACATAAAATGAATCGTCCTAACTGCAAAGAGAACAAAGAACATGTAGCAAATAATAAAGTTACGCGGACCAACAGGCGTTACGAAGAATAGTGGTGCAGCTAGCGTAACAACCGACAACAAGTAAAATGATAACTCTGTTTTCAAATTACTTCCTGGAATAAACATAATAACAATAGCAACAAGCACAAGGTAAAATGCTAGCGAGAAGAAAGCTTCAAATGTTGCTGTATTCGAAGACGAGATATGAAATACTTGCCCTACCACTGGTCGATATAATGGATAGACCGTTAAAATCATGATGAATACATTTTTGAAAATAAGTTGTAGTGTAGATAGGTTCTGCGCTACTTTTGTTAATACCAGAATCCCTATAATGGCCAAAACAATATTTAAACCAACATTGTTCATGACTAGGAATTGGTACATGGTTGTTTTAAAGATACCATAGATTTTCTCAATAAAGCCCACATCGTGATTAACTGTACGATATGTATCTTCTCCACTAAAAATCTTTGCATATGCGCCGTTTGAGAACATCCATACTGCGCCCGCAATCGTTGATACTAAATATAGAATGTGGAATAAGAAAAATTTACGGAACTTCACGAACGCTAAAACGATAATAAATACGCCGGCCATAATATTATACAATGTGGCATGTTCTACAAATAATTGTGAACAAAAACCTAGTGGTACCGCAAAAATGGTTAGGAAAATATTATACTTCGGTGCTTTATCGTAAAATACGTTTTTTACAATAAGTAAATAGACTAAAATACAAATCGCCGCGGTGTTGTAATTGGCGAAGCCCGCTGCCCAACCATACGTTTGCGCAAACATATTCGCTGGAACAACCAAGAATAACAGAAAACTTAGCAAATAGGCGCCGAGTGAATTTGTTTTTGCAATAACAGCTGGCAAAACAACCATCAACGCGCCAAATGCACCCATCATCAAAATACGGAACCAATCTATCCTTGTAATCAATATCTCTACAATGTTTCCAAGATACCGACCGTTGTAGTCAGCGAAGCCATTATGGTATCGTTTCATACCTTCAGCAATTCCCCAAGTCCAATCATCATGCGTCAAAGGCGTTCTAAATGCAATGTATAAATAAAACATAAATGCAACAAAACTTACCAAACTCAATAATTTCCAATTTCTCTCTGTTCGAATCATAATTAACCTACCTTTTTATTTCCTAATTTTAAATATTATCCACTTACTAAACACGTAATTCAACACAAGCACAATCACGTTCGTCAAAATTTTCGCCAGCAGTGCATTCGTTCCTAGCCCGCTTATTAGTATTACCATAACGGCTAAA
This sequence comes from Listeria booriae, assembly GCF_000766865.1. GTDB lineage: Bacteria > Bacillota > Bacilli > Lactobacillales > Listeriaceae > Listeria_A > Listeria_A booriae. The sequence goes on along the minus strand of NZ_JNFA01000024.1, from coordinate 269,096 downwards.
TCCACTAAATATGTTAAGAAACGGAAACCAAAGAAAGATGACGCTTCACGAGCCCGATCTTTCCAAGTTGGTGTATAACTTTCAAATACATACCGCTTGTTAGTCACATACGCAAACACAACGGATGCAATCCAAGAAACCGTGTTAGAAGTCACATAATCGATTCCAAAAACGGAATTACACAACCAAAACGACACAATATTCACGACGGTTGTAAAGCCACCCATAATGATGTACATAATAATACTATACAAATTGGCATGCGCTTTCCTAAAATTAGCTATTAGCTCTTGGATTTTTCTCATTTTATCGGCTCTCTCTCATCGTTGTATTCTTCTACAAAATAAAGCGGACGTCCTTTAACTTCATTGAAGATTCGCCCTAAATACTCACCAATAATTCCAATGGAAATCAGCTGAATCCCACCTAAAAACAAAATAACTATCAGTAGTGTTGGAAAGCCTGCGACAGCATTTCCAGTAACCAGCGTTGCAATGAATATGTATATCATATAAACAAACGCAGCAATCGATACAATAAATCCTAAAATAGAAGAAATTTTAAGTGGCGTAGTTGTAAATGATGTCATGCCTTCTAAAGCCAAGTTGAACAACGAACCGTAGTTCCATTTTGTCTCACCAGCCAGACGAGGGGCTGCATCAAATTCAATTTCTACTTTTTTAAAACCCATCCAGCTATACAAGCCCTTGGAGTAACGTTGAGTTTCCCGTAATTTTTTGAGTGCATCAATGCAACGGCGATCAAGTAAGCGGAAGTCGCCAGCATCAGGAAGAACTGGTGTTTTTGACATTTTTTGAAGCAATTGATAATATTTCTTCGATGTGTATTTTTTCAGCCATGTTTCGCCCTCACGAATTTTGCGTTTCGCATAGACGTCTTCATAGCCTTGTTCCCATAGTAGTAACATTTCTGGAATTAGTTCTGGCGGGTGTTGCAAATCGGCATCCATCGTAACCATTGCGTCGCCCTTCGCATAATCGAATCCCGCAGCCATTGCCACTTCTTTCCCGTAGTTCCGAGCAAGATCAACATAAGACACTCGCGGATCCTTCGCTCGCAATTCTTTCATAATTTGAACAGAATTATCGGAACTACCGTCGTTAATGAATAACAATTCGTAATCGTAACGATCTGAAACCGTGGCCATAACTTCCTTTATTCGATCATATAGGTGTGGTAGTACCTCACTTTCATTATAAGCAGGCACCGAAATCGTTAATAATTTCATATTTTTCTACATCCTCATTATTTTTTTGCATACTCAATCATTATAACAGAAAACATTTGCTGGCAAAAGGAAAGACTTGAATAAGCGCCTTGAAAAATGGAGACTAATCATGTGACAGCACCGTTTTTAGTACTTAAATAACTTACACTTTACTTTTCTTTATTAATATATTATACGCAAAAAAGGCACGAGCTAGCGATTTCCTAACTCGTGCCTGATATGAAGATAAGCTTTCTAAGCAGTGGTTTTATTTGTTTCGATATGAATCGTTTCGGTAGTTGCGGTTTTCACAACTTGGTTCTCTGCTGGCCTATCATCACTTGCCTTGAAAAGTCCCATTACAGAATGGCCTGTACCAACGAAATATCCGAAAAAAATGGCGAGTGCGATTAGTAATGTCATCATGATCTTGTCAAACCAACTTAATCTGTATTTATTAGCATTTGGATTTGGGTAATTGACTTTTTGAGGTTGCTTTTGTGTTGTTTTGTAGTCATCTTGGTATTCTTTTTTATATGACTTAGGTTGTCCATTAAACCAACGTACGAATTCATCATATTTATCAGCAACTTCTTGCGCGTCACCTATTTCACGAACTTGCCCGTAGTGCATCCAGATGATGCGATCGCATAATCCCTTCATTTGACCTAATGAATGGCTGACAAATACGATTGTGCGTCCAGCTTCTTTAAATTCTGTAATTTTGTCTACGCATTTTTTATAGAAAGTAGAGTCCCCAACGGATAAGGCTTCATCGATAACTAGTATATCAGGATCCGTGTGCACGGAAATCGCGAAACCTAAACGAGAACGCATACCACTAGAGTAATTTTGTATCGGTTGGTTCATGAAATCACCAATATCAGCAAAATCGATAATGCTAGGCATGAGGGCATTGATTTCCGATGTTTTTAAGCCGTGCATAAGTAGTTTCAGACGGACATTTTCGTAACCAGTTAGTGGACCTTTTAGACCAACCGCAATCGCGATTAAAGATGTCTCACCGTTTATGACTACTTCACCTTGGGTTGGCGGGATGACGCCAGACATAATATTGGAAATGGTTGATTTCCCGGAGCCATTGATTCCAATTAGCCCTACTGTTTCGCCGTCATAAATATTGAAATTAACGTCGCGCAGTGCCCAGAATGATTGGTTCTGTTTGCTTTTCGGTAAGAATAGACTTTTGATTTTGTCGGATTTATTTTGATAGAGGTCATATTCTTTGGACACATGTTTGAATGCTACTTTGATATTTTTTGCCATTTGTCCTTACCTCCTATAAATAATCCACGAAGCGTTCGCGGAATTTCATGTGTAATACTGATCCTACGTATAGACAGACAAGCGTGATAAGCCAGAAGTAGATTGTGTAAGATGGTTCTTGCCAAAAGCCTTTATTTCCGACAAAACTTTCCCGGAAACCTTTCAAAATATAGACAATTGGATTTAGTTTTAAAAGATCAACAACCCATGCAGGAAGCTTCGTGTCTAGGTTCCAAACAACACCTGAAACATAGAATAGGACACGCATCACGGACTGTAACATCACATAATAATCGCGTACGAGCACACTAATTGTCGCATTTAACAACGTAACGCTGAAAAGGAATGCAATCATCGCAACAAAATAATAGAAAAATTGAATCCAATACATGGAAACTGGAGCGCCCTTTACAAAAAGTAGTGCAAAAAAGATAACCATCATTGTAATGTAACTTGTTAAGTTCGACACAATGGTTATACTTGGCATAACGCTCATTGGAAACTTCATTTTAGAAACCATGTGTATTTTATTAAAAATGCTATTTGCTCCTTGCAGGATAACTGCGCTAATAAAAAACCAGGGAATGATACCTGCTAACATCCATTCGATGTAGCTTGCGCCGGCAATTCCTGATTGACCGCTCATCGCGAATCCAAATACAAAGTAGTAAATCGCAACTTGAATTAGTGGGTTTAATATTTGCCACGCAAGGCCTAGGTAATGACTTTGGTAGGTGGCTTTATCTTCATAACGCGCAATTCGAAAAATCATTGGCGCGTACTTAAATTGTTCTTTTAGGACTTCTAATACTTGTTTCACAAAAACACTTCTTTCCGGAATAATAATGCGGTTTACTGTGTCAGCAACCGAAAATCTCTTGCTCCATGTCGTATAGGCTCCACCCCTTGTGTCTAGAAAAAGATACATAATGATGTCGTTTACGCGTGTCTTAGTTGCTCTTCTTGTTGTTATTTGTCGATTCTTCCGTAAATGTAAGCCGTTTCTTCGTATTTGTGGTGAGACAATAAAACCCCACCTTATGTTAAATTACCGCAAAAACGGGCGTTTGTAAAGTAAGAGCCTTACTTTTTTCAAAATTATTCTGGATACACGGCTTCAAAAATGGCTTCTTGTCCTTCGATAAGTCGTGGTCCTGGTCGGCTCACGATGGATGGATCGATTTCGTAGATGCGATTATTTTTGACTGCGGGGATGTTTTTCCATGCGGAGCGTTTGGCGATGGCTTCTTTGGCATTTGGGTAGATGGTGATGATGACGTCTGGGGCTGCTTTGATGACTTGTTCTTCGTTGTATTGTGGGTAGCCTTCTTCGGAGACGATATTGGTTGCTTGGATATTGGTTAACATTTCGTTGATAAAAGTGCCTTTGCCTGCGGTGTATAAATCTGGACTGATTTCTAGCCATACTTTAGCTTTTGTTTTTACGCGTTTTTTGGCTTCTTCGCGGATTTGTTTGTCTGTTGCTTCCATCGAGGACACGAGTTTGTTCGCTTCTGTGGTCGTGCCTGTTAGGTCACCGATTTGAGTGAACGTTTTGTAGGCGGTATCGAAATCTTGGGCGTCTTCTACGATGAATAATGGGATATTGGCTTTTTTGATTTGGTCGTAGGAATCTTTGCTGTACATCATCGTGGATGCGTGGCCTAAGACAAGATCGGGTTTCATGCCGATTATTTTTTCAACGTTGATTTCGGTTGTTGCAACGACTGGGACTTTTTTGACGGCTGCTGGGTAGTCATCGCTTGATGTGACACCAATCACATTTTTGCCTACGCCTAGGCGGTATAGTGTTTCGGTATTGCTTGGCATAAGTGAGACGATTTTTTTCGGTTTGCTGTCTAGTTCTACTTTAGAACCGGTCGCATCTGTTGCTATGTATTCTGGTTTTTGTGCTTGTTTTTCGGCGGTGTTTTGGGCGCTACATCCTGTTAGAACAAGGATGATGGCTAGACTTAGAAGTGCGAGGCTTTTTTTGATTAACATGTGTTATACTCTCCCTTTCATTAACATAGAAAGAGCCAGGCAAATGGATACGCCCGACTCTTCTGTTTTATTATGTGTTATACGCGACCAACTTCCATGAGTAGGTCTGCTGATTCGATGGTGTCGCCGTCTGTTACGAAAATGGCATTGACCTTGCCGTCGAATGGGGCTTGGATGGTTGTTTCCATCTTCATTGCTTCTGTAATCAGCAATGGATCGCCTTTTTTCACTAGCTGGCCTTTTTCTGCGACAATCTTGATAACGGAACCGGTCATTGTTGCGCCAACGTGTTCTGGGTTGGTTGTGTCAATCTTATGACGCGTTACAACGGTAGATTGAACGTTGAAGTCTTGGATCGAAATTTCACGCGGTTGGCCATTTAGTTCGAAATAGATAACGCGTGTTCCGTCGGCAATTGGCTCTCCGATAGAGTTTAACTTGATAATCAGTGTTTTTCCTTTTTCAAGTTCTACTTCTACGGTTTCGCCTAAGCGCATGCCTTTGAAGAATGTTGGTGTATCAAGTACTGTGACATCGCCATATTTGTCGATCATCGTTAAGTAATCTAGGAATACTTTTGGATAAAGGATGTAAGACATGACGTCGTGGTCTGTAGGCTCGGCTTTTGGCATTTTTTCTGCTAGCTCGGCACGAACTGCTTCAAAATCAACGGGCTCCATTAGGGCTCCTGGACGCTCTGTTAGCGGCTTGCGACCTTTAAGAACTAGTTGTTGTAGTTTCTCAGGGAAACCTTGGTACGGTTGGCCGATTTCGCCCATGAAGAACTCGATGATGGAGTCAGGGAAATCGATGCTTTCGCCTTTGTCGTAGATGTCTTGTTCGCTCAGGTCGTTTTGGACCATGAATAGCGCCATGTCGCCTACAACTTTAGATGATGGTGTTACTTTTACGATATCGCCGAACATGTCATTAACGACCGCGTATGTTTCTTTTACTTCGTCCCAACGATCGCCAAGTCCGACTGCTTTTGCTTGTTGTTGTAGGTTCGTGTATTGACCGCCTGGCATTTCGTGAATGTAAACTTCGGTTTGTGGTGAATTTAGCGCGTTATCGAAGTCTTTGTAGTATTTACGAACGTCTTCCCAATAATGGTTAATCATTTGCGAGTTATGCGCATTAAGAATCGCTTGACGTTTTCCGTTTTCGAGACCGTAGTAAAGGCCTGTCATACTTGGTTGTGATGTGGCGCCACTCATTGCGCTTGAGGCTACATCGACAATATCAACGCCCGCACTTACTGCTGCTGCATACGTGTAAATACCGTTACCACTTGTATCGTGTGTGTGCAAGTGAATCGGCACATCAACTGTATCTTTTAGTTCGCTAACAAGACGATAAGCCGCTTGTGGTTTCAAAAGTCCAGCCATATCTTTAATCGCCAGAATATCGGTACCTTGTGCGACAAGTTCTTTCGCCATGTCTTTGTAGTAATCTACATTGTATTTCGTACGTGTCTGATCTTCAATGTCGCCTGTGTAACAAATCGCTGCTTCCACGACTTTACCTGCGTCGCGAACAGCTTCGATAGACACTTCCATACCTTTCAACCAGTTCAAACTATCAAAAATACGGAAAACATCGACGCCGCTTTGTGCGGATTGTTTCACGAATTCGCGAATCACATTGTCCGGATAGTTCTTGTAACCAACGGCATTGGCTCCGCGTAATAGCATTTGGAACATAACGTTTGGAATTTGTTTGCGCAATGTTTCTAAACGTACCCACGGGTCTTCATTTAGGAAACGATACGCTGTGTCAAATGTTGCCCCGCCCCACATTTCAAAGGAGAACATGTTTGGCAATAAGTGCGCCATTGGGTCGGCAATTTGGAAAATATCTTTTGAGCGAACGCGTGTTGCAAGTAAAGATTGGTGCGCGTCACGCAATGTCGTATCGGTTAGTAATACTTCTTTTTGTGATTTTACCCATTCGACTACGCCAGCAGGACCTTTTGCATCCAAAATTTGTTTCGTTCCTGGTTCGATTTTTGCGTCGAAAGGAATTTTTGGAATGCGGAGATCGTCGTATACTAACTTCTCGCGTTGTTTGATGCCTGGGAAACCGTTGACTGTTACGTTACTGATGTAGCGCAATGTCTTCGTACCGCGGTCACGCACTTTCGGGAAGTCAAATAGTTCTGGTGTGGAGTCGATGAAGGATGTGTTGTAGTTCCCGCTAATGAAATCGGGATGTTGTACAACGTTTAATAAGAACGGAATATTGGTTTTAACGCCACGGATACGGAACTCGATTAAGTTACGAATCATTTTGCGGGATGCTTGTTCAAAAGTCATGCCCCACGTACATAGTTTTACAAGTAAAGAATCGTAAAATGGTGTTACGACTGTTCCTTGGAAACCATTACCTGCATCAAGACGAACTCCGAAACCACCTGTTGAGCGGTATGTATTGATACGCCCAGTGTCTGGCATGAAGTTGTTCAACGGGTCTTCGGTTGTAATCCGGCATTGAATCGCCGAACCGTTAATACGAATGTCTTCTTGTTGCGGAATACCAACGATTTGATCATGCATCGATGAACCATCGGCAATAAATAATTGCGACTGCACGATGTCGATTCCTGTAATCATTTCTGTAATCGTGTGCTCTACTTGAACACGCGGATTTACTTCAATAAAGTAAAATTCTTCGCCAGCGACTAAAAATTCAACCGTTCCTGCGTTCAAATAATCCACGTTTTTCATTAGTTTAACGGCAGCATCACAAATGCGTTCACGTAAATCAGATGTGATAGCATTACATGGTGCCACTTCCACTACTTTTTGGTGCCGACGTTGTACAGAACAGTCACGTTCAAATAAATGGACGATGTTGCCATGTGAGTCACCGAGTATTTGTACTTCGATATGTTTTGGATTTACTACGCATTTCTCAACGTATACTTCATCGTTACCAAATGCAGCTTTTGCTTCTGATCCTGCGCGGTCAAATGCTTCTTTTACATCGGCTGGGCCTTGAACGACACGCATACCACGTCCGCCTCCGCCAAGTGATGCTTTTACCATCAATGGATAGCCATGTTTTTCTCCAAAAGCAGCTACTTCCTCAGCGCTTGCCACAGGTCCGTTACTACCTGGAATAACTGGAATATCGGCTAATAAAGCTTGTTCTTTCGCTTTAATTTTGTCACCGAACATGTCTAGGTGTTTCGATTTAGGTCCTACAAAAATGATGCCTTCTTTTTCACAACGCTTGGCGAAGTCGATATTTTCCGACAAAAAGCCATAACCAGGGTGAATTGCGTCAACATTTGCTATTTTAGCAACTTCGATAATATTATCGATATCAAGATAAGCATCGATCGGTTTCTTCCCTTCCCCTACCAGGTAAGCCTCATCCGCCTTATAACGGTGAAAAGCCGCCGTATCCTCTTGCGAATAGATCGCCACTGTCTTAATGTTTAGTTCCGTACATGCACGCAATACGCGAATTGCGATTTCGCCACGATTGGCAACTAAAACCTTTTTAATGTTGTTCATTTTTTTTCCTCCTAACCTACACTACCTAAAATTTTTTCTCCAGCTCTTAGTAACAAACGCTGTCTTAGGCATAAAATAACCAAGATCAGGCTTGTCATCCACTGGACTTTTCTATCTACATAGCTGCTAACATATTACCGTCATGGAGAAATTCGGTATATCAATCAATTATAGTATTAAAGTGCCCCGAATGTAAATTCTTTTCACCCATTTTCATAAAAAATATTGTATGCGACTCTGATAATTCAGCTTACAAAGCCCATTATGAACGAAAAACAAGTCTGGGGCATAACCCAAATAAATCGGCGACAAGCGCTCGCATTCAGAGGATTCGGCGGACTTCCGGTTCTCACATACACCAGTATGCTCCGCTTCCGGCTTCCGCCAAATCCTCTGAATACAAACGCTTTCGCTCGATTTGTGTAAAGCAAAATTTTTCTTCCTACCCAAAGTATATGGCTCGGCCGCTTTGCTTTATATTGAGTTTTGTCCCAACCTTTCTATCTTCGTGTTCCAGTTTGTACCGTTTTTCCCGGTTTCTCTAATTGCTTATCTGTTCCGTAATTCTTCTGGAACTTATTGATCATCGAAACGTTCAGCACAATGCCAACTAAAATCGACATGGACATTAAGGAGGAACCGCCGAAACTTGTAAATGGTAATGTTACACCGGTGAGTGGTATCATCCCAGTGGCCCCGCCAAGGTTAATGAATGCCTGAATACCGATTAAGGTCGCGGTTCCGTAACAAAGCAGAGATCCGAACGCTTCATTGGAACGCATGCCGTTAACAATCGAACGCAACACGATAAAGAAAATACCACCAACCGTGATTAAAATCCCGAAAAAGCCTAGTTCTTCCGCAATAATCGCGCTGATAAAATCGGTATAGGCTTCTGGTAGGTAACCTAATTTTTGTACACTTTCACCTAAGCCTTGGCCGAAAAAGCCGCCGGAACCAATCGCGTAGAACGAGTTGACCAACTGATAACCGCTAGCTCCGTGATCGGTAAATGGATTTTGGAAACTTGTAATCCGTCCGATACGCTTTGTTGTGATCAGTTTGGAGCGAATGTCTTCTGGTAACAAAAACACGATAATACATAAAACTGCTAAAATGGCTAAGCCTAATCCGACAAGTTTTAAAATGGTTTTGAGGCGCATTCCAGATGCCATGATAATGCCGCAGCCTGTCATGAAAACAATAGCTGCTGTCCCGATGTCTGGTTGTAATAAAATCAGGAAACAAATGACAACAAGGAATAGTACGGGTGGCAAAACGCCGCGGTTAAAATCATCAATATAGCGCTGCTTCTTGGAATAAACGGCTGCCATGTAGACAATCATCGATACTTTAATAAATTCTGATGGCTGGATCCGAATGGGACCTAACACGAGCCAACTCTGTGCGTTATTGGCCGAATCACCGAACGCTAAAACGAGTAATAGCAAGGTCACTGAGCCAAACATAATCAGCATCAACATTTTATTATTTTGCAAAATTTTGTACGGGAACACAGCAAAGAAAATCAGCAGCACAAGCGAAATAATCCAATTCTTCAACTGGCTATTATAAAACGTGGCTGGGTCCCATCCTTTGTTAATGGCAACAAACATGCTGGAGCTGTAAACCATAATTAGTCCGAAGATACACACGATAAGGTATACAGCTAGTAGTGAGTAATCATAGGACTTGAGCATTTTCTTAAACATAGACATCTTCCAATCATTTCGAGCCTGTCTTTCGAGGTCCCTACTTTTAGTATATCTTTTCATTATATCGGAAATAGCTCTGAAAAGAAATAATAATTGCGCCGCATTGGAAAAAATGATTGAAAAGTCATCCGTTGTGTGTTATTTCTTACGTCGTTCGTTGATGGCGCGAATCGCAGAAAGATCTACTTTGTCTTTTCGATCAATGGTTAATAAGCCATTAATTTCTTGCTGCACATCACTGACTTGAGTGTAGCAAAAACCGGAAATATAATCGAGCGCTTGAATCGCACCTGTAATCTTGTCAAACCGTTCGATAAAGCTCGCCTCGTCTTTGACTTGATTGCCGTAACCCCAGCCTGATTCGGATTGGAAAGCGATACCGCCAAATTCGGAAATAATCACTGGTTGTCCTTTATCGACGTAGTTTTTCGCGAATGGATGGCGAAAACGGTTGTGTTGGAACGCGTTGGAGAGTAATTTTTCGCGATCGGTGTAGCGTTTGGTGAAAAGTTCGCCGATTTCTTCGTAATCGTGTAATGTGATAATGTCGGAAATCGTGTGGTCCCAGCCGTCGTTTGTGATAACCGGTCGCATGCCGTCAAATGCTTTTGTGAGATAGTAGATGCCTTCTGTGAATTGTTGTTGTTTCTTGTTGACGTGAATGTCAGAAACGCCCCATGATTCATTGAATGGCACCCATGTGATGATGGACGGATGGTTGTAATTTTGTTTCACGATTTCGAGCCATTCGGAAGTGAAATTCGCCACGGCTTTGTCGCTGAAACTGTATGTGGAGCCGACTTCTGACCAGACAAGGACGCCTTTTTTGTCGCAGAGGTATAGGAATCGGTTATCTTCGACTTTCTGATGTTTACGCACGCCGTTGTAGCCCATTTCGAGAATTTTGTCGATGTCCAGTTCGAGCGCGCTGACGGATGGCGGTGTTAAATCGCTGTCTTGCCAATAACCTTGGTCGAGAATGAGGCGCTGATACAATTCTTCGTTATTTAGCAAAATTTTATCGCCTTCAATCGCAATCTTGCGCATGCCGAAATAAGAGGTGACGTGATCGATTTCGGTGTTTTCTTCTATTAGTGAAAAATGAATATCGTATAAATTCGGCGTTTCGGTATTCCAAAGTTTCATACTCCACGGATCGCCCTTCGCAAGGACAGATGCTTGCATGGTTGCAACACCGTCTTTTACAAACGCGCTTACTTTTTCAATAAGTTCGCCGTCGAATGTGATTGTTGCTTCCGCGATTAAACCGTCATGCCATGCGTTCGTTTCTAGCTCTAGATCGATTTTGCGATTATCTACATCTGGCGTCATTTTCACGTAGTCGATATGAATCGGTGACACGTATTCTAGCCAAACCGATTTCCAAATACCCGTCGTTTGCACGTACCAACAGCCGAAATTGTCCTTAATCCAGCGCTGTTTACCGCGAGGTTGCGCCGTGTCCATGCTGTCTTGTACGCGAACCGTGATGCGATTTTTGCCGTCGACCATGTAATCCGCGATGTTAAAAGAAAACGCCGTATAGCAACCGTGATGCTCGCCAACAACCTTACCATTCACCCAAACGGTCGTTGCATAATCCGCACCTTCGAAGTGTAGCAACACATTTTTATCCGTCGTAAGCGTCACTTCTTTCTCATACCAAACCGTCGCGTGATGCGATTCATCATGAATTCCGCTCGCTTTTGTTTCATAGGTGAACGGCACTTGAATCGGCGTCTGCTCTGGCAAACCATCATACCACTGCTCCGTCACGCCAACCTGCGAATCATCAAACGCAAATCCCCACACACCGTCCAAACTCTCCCAATTATCCCGCACAAACTGCGGCCTTGGATGTAAAACTGTCATCCTAATTCCTCCCCAATCGTCACATTTTGTCGTGCTCTCATACCTTTATTTTTAGCCAAGCCAATAATCCCCGCGCTCATAAACAAGAAAATGTTTGGAATATCCATAATGAAGTAAGAGAAAATCCCACAAACGAGCAGCCAAACTGGCAATTTCCAACCGACCGCGCCGTCTTTCCAATGTTTCCGCGCCAAATAAATATTCAATAATCCGAGTAAAATCAACAATACCCCGAAGATTACGACAAAGTTAAAAATACTACCAAACAACGCCTTCATCGCCCGCATTTGCGCAACAGAAAGCCCCGCTACATCCAAGCCTTGCTTTTTAATAAATACGCCGTACACGAAGATTGTCAGCAAGCCGTCCAACAACTGCCAAGCCGCTGCGATATATATAAAGACTCGTTCTAATCGTCTGCTCATGCCAACTCCCCCTTATCCTTTTACGCCTGATGACAATGCCATAGACTGCAAGAAATATTTTTGCGCGAATAAATACAAGATAAACGTCGGTACAATCGCGACAAGTGCCCCTGCCATCAAATGCGCTGGTTGTGCTTGGTACATCCCTTGCAACAACTGCAATCCTGGCGTAATCGGCATCATTTCAATATCATTAAACACAATCGACGGCCAGAGGAAATCATTCCAAGCAGCTGTAAACGTAAACAACGCCACAACCATCAACACCGGCCGCAAAAGTGGCAAAATAACCTTGTAGAAAATCTTGAAATCGCCAGCACCATCAATGCGCGCCGCCTCATCAAATTCAATCGGAATGTTCACCATAAACTGTCTCACTAGGAAAATATTAAAGACAGCTGCAGCCCCCGGCACAATCGCCGCTAAATAATTATTCACCCATCCGAACGTGTCGATAATTTTGTAAAGTGGGATCAAATTCACGACACTCGGAAACATCATCGTAGCCATCAAAAACACAAACATGGCATTGCGTCCGCGGAACTTCAAACGACTATAAGCAAATGCCGCTAAAGATACCACAACGAGCACTAACACCGTTTGCGAAACCGCAATAATCATCGAGTTCATAAACCAACGTAAAAGCGGTGTCGCCGCATTATCAAACAACAATTCCGTATAGTTCGTCGTCACCCATTGCACCGGCAAGAACTTAAAGCCCACCGTTGCCACTTCCGCCTCCGATTTAAACGACGTCACAATCCCCCAAGCAAGCGGAACAACCCAGATGATCGCCATCACAAGCAAGAATACAAAAGCAATTAATTTTGGAATAAAGCGCGAATCTTTTTTCATCAGATTTTCATTCCCCTCACTCTAGTTTTTATTCCGTAAAAAGAAAAATTGGACAGCAGAAACAGCCATGATGCACAGTCCGAGAATAACAGCCATCGCAGACGCAATCCCCGCAATAGACTGGCCTGTACCGAACGCATTTTGCTGAATATACATCAAAAGTACCGACGTCGAACCAGATGGCCCACCTTTTGTCAGCATCAACGGTTGCCCGTAAACGTTAAACTGCGCAATCGTTGTCATTACGACCGTGTAAAGTAACTGCGCGCGAATACTTGGCAACGTAATCCGGAAGAATTTTTGCATCGAAGTAGCCCCGTCAATGTCCGCCGCTTCATAGAAATCTTTCGAAATCCCATTTAGCGCTGCTTGGTAAATAATCATGTTCCCACCAATACACCACCAAACCGTTACAATCACAAGCGTCAGCCAGGCATAAGGCTGCGTTCCAACCCAGTTAACCGTCGTTCCAAGAAACTGGTTAATCGGTCCGAAACTCACATTAAACATCAAGCCCCAAATAATAATAACCGCTGAAATCGCAAATAACGAAGGCAAATAAAACAACGATTGGAACAACTTATTTAACTTCGGTTTCGCGTTCAATGCACTCGCAAGCAACAACGGCACAATAATACAAAATGGCACAGTCAACACAACAAAAATGAAGGTATTGCGCAACCCATTATGTAACTGCTCATAAAACGTTGAATCCTTTTGAAACAAAATCTCGCGATAATTATCAAACCCGACAAAATCAGGCGTCCCAACTAAATCCCAATCCGTAAACGAAATATAAATACCATACACGACCGGAACCAAAAAGAAAATCAAGAAAATAATCAAATGCGGACCCGCAAATAACCACGGCGTAAAGCGCCAGTTCCTTTTTTTATACGTGATTGTTTTAGCATTTGCTTCCATTAACCAAACCCCCACTCTAGATTCTTAATGAAGGGGCCAGGCATCATCACATCCTTAGCCCCTCATTCCTTATTTATTCGATTTATCTTTGGCGATCTTATCTTCGACTGCTTTTTGCATATCTGCGAGACCTTTATCTACTGGTGTTTTGCCGAAAATAATATCATTTCCGTTCGCGTCCAGTTGTTCTGATACGTAACCATTGTATTTATAATCGAAAATTTTCAATGATTTTTGTTCTGCTGGATCAAGTAACAAGAAGGATTGTGGCATTTCTTTATAAGTTGGGTCTTCCACAATTTTAAGCGATGCTGGGTTTTGACCTGATTTTGCCCATTCTAGTGAGTTGTCTTGTACCCAGTCGATGAATTTCAATACGCCAGCTGTTTTTTCTTTGGAGCGGCCTTCACTGTTAAACATCGTGAATTGATGTGAGCTGGACCAGTTCACCATTTTATTTTTATCTTCGCTCAGTTGTGGCGCGTTTGTGATACCCCAGTCGAACTTGGCATCTTTCGCCGTATTTTGCATCCAAATACCTTCCGGTGCGAAAATGACTTTGCCAGCGATGAATTTTTGGAAGTAATCTTCGCCGTCTTTTGTTGTAATTCCGTCTTTGTACATGTCTTTCCATAAGTTGAACGTGTCTTTAGCTTGTTGGTTATCAAGCGTTGGATCAATACCGTTTTCCGTTAATTTACCGCCGTTTTGTGCGTAAAGTGATAGGAACGTTGGTTTTACCCAGCTCACTGTTACGGCATCGATTTTATCTTTTTTAGCCAATTTTCCAGCAGCTTGAATTTCGTCGAACGTCACAACACCGTCGTCAAGCGCTGTCGGAGCATATTTTTTCACTAAATCTTTGTTGTAGTACATAATAAAGGAGTGAATATCTAGCGGAACACTGTAGCGTTTATTCTCAATTTGGCCGATATTCCAAGCTTCTGGTACGTAGTTCTCTGCTTTAATGTCTGGAAAATCTGCTAAGTAATCATCGTATGACATCAACATATCGTTATCCACATATTGTTTAATGCGCTCGGCGTGAACAATCGTCAAATCTGGAATGTTTTTGCCGGAGTTAACAACCGTTGGAATCTTCGTGTACATATCCCCTTCTTTTAATGACATGTTTTTCACCTTGAATTCAGGATTGGTTTTGTTATACGCATCCACCATTTTTTGCATATTCGCGCCATCAGGACCCGTAAATGGATTCCAGAATATAATTTCCTTACTTTTCGCCGTATCTTTCGCGTCAGTCGAACCTCCACATGCTGCCAACCCAACAACTAGCATTAACATACAAATTAGCCCTACTACCTTTTTCATCTCAATTCCTCCCACTTTCATTGTTCTAAAGCAAACGACTTTTCACAAACTTCTTGGTGACATTTTTTCGCGTATTTCCACATCAGCTGCAGTCCGATGTAAACGCCTACATAAAACATTTCAAAAAAAGAAGAGACTTAGTTAACCGTTAAGTAAATTAATAACTAAACTTCTTTTATATTTTTACTATAATTCACTAAAATTTTATTGTCAACTCTTTTAGTTCTTTTAGTACCAATTTTATGTTATGATGAACTAATAGGTTTACTAAATTGTTTTCTAGAACTAATTTCAGCTATTTCCATCTATAAAAGCATTAACTAAAGGAGGATTTTTTTAACATGCAGTTAGATATTTCGAAAGATTCCATTCATGTTTATGAAGCCTTAGCTAGCGAGACGAGAATCCAAATTTTGAATCTACTTTCACAAAGTTCCATGAATATTAAAGAACTTGCACATGCTTTACATATGAGTAGCGCGATTATTACGAGGCACATTAATCAACTAGAGAAAGCCCAACTAATCCGCACAGAAAAAATGCCTGGAAAATCTGGTATCCAGAAGGTTTCCAAGCTTGTAGTTGATAAAATCGAAATTAATTTCCCGACAACGATCTACCCGAATTTCAAAATGCGTTCGATTGAACTTCCTGTTGGGCATTATACGGACTATGATGTGACGCCGACATGCGGGCTTGCGTCGAGCAAAGCGTTTATTGGCCATGTCGATGAACCGAAATATTTCATGGATTCCAGCCGGATGGACGCGCAAATTATTTGGTTTACGCAAGGTTATTTGGAATACAAAGTCCCGAATCCATTGCAAGCCAATGAGCGTATCGAATTACTAGAAATCAGTTTTGAGATTGCATCAGAATTCCCGTATTCGAACAATGTTTGGCCGTCGGATATTTCCTTTTATATTAACGGGCATAGATTGGGCACATGGACGTGTCCTGGCAATTTTTCCGATATTCGCGGTAAATACACGCCAAGCTGGTGGGAAGACTCTAACAGCCAGTACGGGCTATTTAAAACGATTCGCATTTCGAAACACGGTACGCATTTTGACGGTGATATCCTGTCCGAGCTGACATTAGATGACCTAGAACTAACTAGCGACCTCGTGAGCTTTCGCATCGCCGTTGAAAAAGACGCGAAAAACATTGGCGGAACAACGATTTTCGGAAAAGGATTTGGAAATCATCAGAAAGATATTGAGTTCGGATTTTATTATAGCGAGAAATCAAATTGATGTTTTGAGTTTGACCAAAGCACCCTCCAAAATGCTAGCACGCCAAAAGGGCTTCGAGTTTTTAAGCATCTCAAAGCCCTTTTTATGACATATGATCACGGTAAGGTAACTCCTCTATTTAAGGTTTTCACTCAATTCTAGCGTTCCAAATTAAACAAGAGTATGCTCTAATTCAAGCTTTCTAATATTCCCTACTTGGATAGCAAAATAGTGTATTAAAAACCTAATTTTTCGTTCAGAGTGTTATACTAACAACATATTTACTTTTACTCTGTATTCTTCATCTTTATCAATTTCAAAATTTTGATTACTTAGCAACTGATTCAAAGTATTAATATCCAACTCATAAGCCGATTGTTCCTCTTCATTTAAGTTCTCAAGTCTTGGTAGAATTTCTTGTTTCTCTAATAGATAGTTTGGCATGAATTTTTTGTTTAAACTCAAAATTGAAAGATTTATCATAACTGAGACATAAACCTTATTACTTTTTTTCATCATTAGTACAGAATCCTCAAAAGTTGCAGCTATTGCTTGATTGGGGGTAAACCCTTCATCTTCAATAAATCCTCTAAAGTTAACTCTTTTGCCTCTAAATAACTTATTTCACTCATTTTTTTCACCTATTTTGTAATCTTGTGGGCAACTTGACATCCTATCTTAACTATCAAGGCTCTATTTTTTCAATGCCAGTCAAATAAGAGAGTGCCATTTTGTTTTATTAATTATTCTCTGAATCTGTTATTTTCTTCATGTAATCATGGTAAGGGTCTTCTATGTTATCTCCAACCTCTTCAATGGTGTCCTCTATTTCTTCAAGTATTTCTGATGATATATTTGTAGTATCTTTAATAGAATCTTTCATTTTATTATAAGTCTTTTTCAATCCTAAATTTATTAATAGTGATGTAATTATATCTACATCATCATAATGTTCCGTGTTCCATAAGCTACACAAAACATTATCTAGTTCACTTCTCAAAGGTTCTTTTAAATTTTCGTAAGTATCTCCTTGCCTCATCATTAATTCATCTAAAATAGCAAAAAATTCTTTCTTAGTTAATTTTTCATTTTCAAAGTCCTTGATAGCTTGTTCAAATAATAAATATAATTTATCTACAGACAGCCATGGCATTTCAGAATAATCTTCTTTTTTCATCACTTTTTCCATTCTATTACCTCCCTTGAATTGGAATATGAACTTCATTTAAGTTTTGCTTTTTCGTCCATAATCCATCGACAGTTACTTGTTTGTTGCCTATCTTAATTTGAGCAGTCCATCTTGAACCCGATGTTGAGTTCGGAAACTTGGCTGCTGCAACAGGGTCTGGTTCATGCCATCTAATAATAGCTTTCTGACCATCAGACAATTGAAATTCAAATTTCCCACCAATTTTCATAGTGTCTGTAGGCTTAAATGTGTTTGGCGTGCCTTCTGGAATCATATTTTGTAAATCCTTTAAGCTTATTTCTCCATTGTCTAAAAGATTTTCAACTACTATTCTAGTTTGTTCTCTATTTAAAGTTCCTACAGAATGTTTTCCAATCTCAGTTCCAGCGCTGTCTTTTCTAACCTCGTATATTCGCTCCTCTACATCCCTTAACACCACTTTTTCTTTCGAGGCGTATACATTAAAATTAGAACTGGCGCGTGCGGTCTTGCTTGCCTCGATATTTTTCAGTACCACATTCTTATCAAAAGCTGCCGTTTTGGCTGCTCCGAAACGTGTCGCAAAACCGGAAACACCAAAAGCGCTACTGGCCAATACTAGCAAATCAAATGCTAATCTCGAGTCAGTCACATGCTGACCTGTTACCGCGTCAATACCATACAACACGCGATACGAAGAGCCTACTAAGAAAAGCTCTCGGAAAGTCGATTCATTCTCCCAGTATATCATCTGCTCATTTACAAATCCAAGCGTAGCCGTCGTATTCAGTTGCCCGTCTTGCAGTATAAATCCTGCACTGTTCCCCTTTGAAATCATAGGAGTCAAACCAATAGCCTCGATTTCTTTTATTTGATCATCGATGGCTTGTTGACTCGCATATAATCTGGAAAGTTCGCTAAAATTGGTTCGATTTATCTTCTCCATGCCATACGTGCCAGTCGCCCTATCAAAACGAATATTTTTCTGAATATCCTGCAAAGCCTGCTTGATATAATGGGCTAGTTCTCCTAACTCACTGAAAAAATTGGCATGATTCCGCTCAAAGTCTAGATACTTCGCTAAAATGGCTTCTTTTTTATGTGCTTCAAAGATTTGTGTCGCGAGATTATTCAGCTCGGATGCTTTTTGGGTTCCATTAATCGCACTGAGTTCTGCGGTTAGATGCTCCATTCGATTCTCAAAGCCGTTGATTTTTTGATTTAAATCGTAAATACCATCTGCGTCCAGTTTTGCATTGGGAGATGAATCTACTTGGCTGTGAAAAGCCTGAATATACTGCTGTAGCTTCTCTTCACTCATTTTTAATGCTTGTTTCATTGATCCACATAGCTGAATATATGCGCCTGCGTAATAGTCTTTGGATGCCTGAATCGCTTCGCCTGTTATTGACTCATCGTTCAAGTACTGTATCACTGCTTGTCTGACAGCTTCGATGCGTGGTGTGATGGTCTGATTTGTTGCACGGAGTTGGCTTCTGAAATGGGTGACTTCTGCGATATCAATGCGCGTCATAGCAACAACTCCTTATGTATCCGTTTCTGCTCTTTCTCTAGCTGATAGACCGTCTTTTGTAGCCGTTGTTGTTCCTGCTGTAAGGCTTCTCTTGATTCCTCGACCGTCCTTCGAAGTTGGCGCCAATTCTGATGCGCTATACCTTCCGCTTCATGTGCCACGCTTCTTCCGTGATTTCCTTGCCAAACCTCATGCGCTTGCGCCACCAAATTCGATTTCTCTCGTTCCATATGAAATAGTTCCGATTCCACCGATTCTAACCGCACCTGTTTTTGCCGTATCGCATATAACGCATCTTCCTGTACTTCTTTCTCCTGCCTCATCTTTTGTAATTGCTGGTGTAGTGCCTCCACTTTTCGATCCATTCTAGCGCACCTCCAACTGTAGCTTTTGCCCAACTTCTCTGTCTTTTTGCGCGTAAGCCTCACCAATTTGTTTGATACGCTTCGCATCCTCAGAGACAACGCTTTCAAAAGTCTCCACGGCCTCCAATAAATCCAGCAAACACGCTCTGTATTGCGAAATGGAGTGACTCTGCGTATAGCTCATATTCCCATTTTTCATCGGGTGATACGACATTCCCTGTACACTAGCACTCAAATCAGCTGCATGATTCATCATGATTTCCCTATTCACATTAATTTTAGCCATGTTGCACCTTCCTTTTTTGATAGGAATAAGATATTTTTATTATAACAAAATATAGGTGCCTTGTCAGGTAAATAATGAGAAATCCACTCCTACTCTATTACTCCTTCAAACTCAAAAAGCCACCCGACACCGTGTCGAATGGCTTTTCTTTGTCTATTCATTTACTCGTCGACAACTCATGCAACACGGAAAGTTCTTTCTCCAGCGTGTTTAGCAAGCTTTGTCCTTCTGCTCTATCAATCAGTCCTAATCGCACCGCAAAATTAATTTCGCGCGATAAGCCGTACATTTGAGTATCCAAAACTTCTTCGTAAGCTGGACATTGAGGTAAAGTTAAGTTATCCATCTGCACTTTAATCAACTGCAAAATTCGCTTTGCGTCATCTTTAAGAAGCTTTACTGCCTCTTCTCTGTGGTCTATTTGTTTATCCGTCACTACAGAAACCCCCATTCAAAACACATCGTATGCGCCTAATTCATCTATTTCCAAAGAAAGTACAATTTTTTGAATTTTATCTTCCTAAAGTATAGCATATTTTTTTACGAAAGTAACCTGATATCAACATAATTTTTTTAGCCTAGCCACATAACTGTTAAAAGAAACATGCATACGGATAAAACCAAACTCGCCGGCACGGAAAAATAAATGACGAGCATTTCAACTCCTGATAGCGTTCCTTTCAATGAGCGTACAAAGGAAATACAGGTGGCAACAAGATAACTCGCAATAATAATTCCTGCCGCACTAAACACCACGTAGAAGTTATCAAACCAATACACAGCATCTTGCACGAACACGAATGCCAAAACAGCCAATAATCCAGTAACCGAGGTCCAAATCAACTCTGTATATTTTTTCTGTATTTGAATCATAGGAAACAGCTCCTCTACGTTTTACTTTCTATTTTTCCATGCTATAATAAAAGCACGAGGTGAACGCAAATGAAGGCACAATGTATTTTATGTGAAACAATTGATGAATTAGACGATAAGAAATTTAAGACGAAGCAGCTACGCAATAAGCCGATTCGTATGTATCTTTGCCCAGAATGCGAAACCCGAATTGCACAAAAAACGGTGGAACGAATTAATTCTGGCAAGTTCGAATTTCATAAACCCAAAACGAAAAACTTTATCGAAAAACCCGCTAATCTTTAGGACTGGCGGGTTTTCGCGTACTTACGACTTTGTTACTCTGTGATGCGAAAATCTAAATCGATTGCCTTTGTTGTTTTTACTGGTAATGCTTTGTCTGCGAAATCATTTGGGTTTGGTACGACAAGCTTCGTTAAGTGGACAAGCGTATAGTAATTGTCCTTGTTAAGCATGTACGTAATCGCCCCTTCGCGTTTGGATTTCGCCGGGAAAATATTGTGTGATGTAGCGCTACCGCTCAATTGGTAGGCAGTCGGCACAAAGTTCTCTAAGCTAGCACCTTTAGAAATGCCGCCGCCATTGATTTGGATGCGCTCAGCCAAGTAGTTAATATTGCTTGCTGATGTGTTTTCAATAACGACATCTGCTGTAACAACGAAACCATCTTGATTTGCTAAGTAAGATTCTGGGCTATACGGGTCCATCTTCTTATTAGCTCCTGTTACGCTTTCTAGTTTGTATTGTTTGACGGTTACTTTAAGTGGCCCAAAATCGGCTGTTTCTGGCGTTGTATTCAAATAGACAAGTGATACGGTTCCACCTGTTTTTGGCGCTACTGCGGATTGTTTGAAACCAGCTGGTGTCAAAGAGAAGGCGCCAGCCGCTGCCGCTTGTTTTTGTTCCGGTGTTTTTTCTTCTGTTTTTGCAGTGTCTGTGTCTGGTGTTTCTTTGGTTGTATCATTTTGTGCTGCTGGTTCACTTGTTTTTTCTTCTGCCTTTTCAGTTGTCGGTGTGTCTTCTTTAGCTGTTGTGCTCTCTTTATCTTGTTTTTCTTCTGTTTGTTTATTCGCATCAGTATCGGAATTTACATCTTGCTTTGTTGTTTCCGCCTTCTTTGCTACTTCTTTTTCCTCGGTTTTGGGTGTTGCTTTGTCTGATTCTGCTGATTTTGAATCTGCGTCCGAACCACAAGCCGCAAGCCCCACTAACATTGCACTCATCATGCCTACCATCAGTAATTTCTTCATGTAAATCCCTCCTTATTAAACGTTTCCCCTTACTTCTAACTATACCAAAAAAATCGCCATATTACAATCGTGTTACAAAAATAATTAACACAGTGAAATTTCTACATCAAAAAACCGCCTGATCGGATCAGACGGCTTTGCAAATTATTATTTATCAGCAGTTTTTGTACGTTTCGCTGCTTTTTCACGTTCGTTTTTGTTCAAGATTTTCTTACGCAAACGAATGTTTTCTGGTGTGATTTCGCAATACTCGTCGTCGTTTAGGAATTCTAATGATTCTTCTAACGTCAATGTACGAGGTTTTTTGATAACGTTTGTTTGGTCTTTATTTGCTGAACGGATATTTGTCATTTGTTTCGCTTTTACGATATTTACTGCGATATCGCCTTCACGGTTATTTTCACCGACGATCATACCTTCGTAAATGTCTGTACCTGGCTCAACGAAAATCGTACCACGGTCCTCGACTTGCATTGTTCCGTAAGTTGTTGATTTACCTGTTTCCATAGATACAAGTACGCCACGGCTACGTCCACCGACACGACCTTTTTGCATTGGTTGGTAAGAATCGAATGTGTGGTTGATAATACCGTAACCACGAGTCATTGATAGGAATTCGGTAGTGTAACCGATCAGTCCACGTGATGGTACTAGGAAAATCAAGCGAACTTGACCAGAACCATCGTTGACCATATCAGCCATTTCACCTTTACGTAAACCGATAGATTCCATGATGCTACCAACGTATTCTTCAGGTGTGTCAATTTGAACGCGCTCCATTGGCTCACATTTCACGCCATCGATTTCGCGGATGATAACTTCTGGTTTCGATACTTGTAGTTCATAACCTTCACGACGCATGTTCTCGATTAGGATAGATAAATGCAACTCACCACGACCTGATACAATCCAAGCGTCTGGTGAAGCAGTAGGCTCGATACGTAAACTTACATCTGTTTGTAATTCAGCAAGCAAGCGTTCTTCTATTTTACGGCTTGTTACGTGTTTTCCTTCGCGACCTGCGAACGGGCTATTGTTTGTTACGAATGTCATTTGTAGTGTTGGCTCATCGATACGCAAAATTGGCAATGCTTCTTGGTGATCGTCTGGCGTTACTGTTTCCCCTACGAAAATGTCTTCCATACCAGAAACGGCAACTAAGTCACCCGCTTTTGCTTGCGTGATTTCGACACGTTTTAAGCCTAAGAAACCGAACATTTTAGTTACGCGGAATTTCTTCACGCTTCCGTCCAATTTCATCAAGGCTACCGATTGACCAACTTCCATTGTACCACGGAAAATACGGCCAATACCGATACGACCAACATAGTCATTGTAATCAAGTAAAGATACTTGGAATTGCAATGGCTCGTCACTGTTATCCACAGGAGCTGGTACGTTATTAATAATCAAGTCAAAAATTGGGTCCATTGTTTCTTCTTGGTCATCCACGTTGTCGCTTAATGAACTTGTTCCGTTAACTGCCGCAGCGTAAACAACTGGGAATTCCAATTGATCTTCGTCTGCACCTAGTTCGATAAACAATTCTAAAACTTCATCCACAACTTCTGCTGGACGAGCAGATGGGCGGTCAATTTTGTTTACAACAACAAGTGGTGTTAAATGTTGTTCTAGCGCTTTTTTCAATACGAAACGCGTTTGTGGCATTGTACCTTCATAGGCATCAACGACCAAGACAACACCGTCAACCATTTTCATAATACGTTCTACTTCCCCACCGAAATCGGCATGTCCAGGAGTATCTAAAATATTAATATGCACGCCATTGTGATTGATGGCCGTGTTTTTAGCTAAAATAGTGATACCACGTTCTTTCTCAATTGCGTTACTATCCATCGCACGTTCAGCTACTTGCTCATGATCGTTGAATGTTCCTGACTTACGTAAAAGTTGGTCCACCAATGTTGTTTTACCATGGTCAACGTGGGCAATAATGGCGACGTTACGAATATCTTCTCTTAATTTCAAAACTAGTTCCTCCTAATATAAAATTACCTTTCGCGAAGCTGGCTTTTGTGTTCGTTAGCTCAGCGACTCAAATATTGGCCTAACTAAAGTCAAGCGCTCTACATATATGGTAATACGACTTAGCTACCAGAGCCAAAAGAAAAAGGAAAATTAGTTATTTTCCCCGTTCCTAGATCGTTTAGTTTTTCAACTTTCCAATTATAGCATATTCGCAAGCATTTGGCACGATTTTTATTTCAAAAACTAAAAATAATCTCGTAAAATTTCAGCGTGGACGCCTGGGCTTGCTACGAAAGAATCACCTTTTTCTGTGACCACCATTGGATTGCCGTTTGCACGCGTCACGATAGCACCTACTTCTTCGGCGATGATTTTACCTGCACCGATATCCCATGGTGACAAATTAGCGCTAATATACGCGTCTGCTCGTCCTGTTGCTACAGCCATGTATTCGAGTGTCGCCGCACCGTAAAGACGCAAGCCGCGAGCATTTCGAATAACTTCCAGTGTTTGCGGAAATTTACGCATGGCCGCTGTATTAATAATCACTAACGCATTCTCCAGTTTTTTATCAGGAGCTAACGCCGGGATTGGTTCATCGTTCACAAATGCCCCTTCACCGCGCTTTGCAAAGTAAAATTCGCCCGCAATAATATCATAAATATAAGCAAGTTCGCCGATACCTTCTTTATAAATACCAAGTGAAATCGCGAAATTCCGCTTTTGCTCAACAAAATTCACCGTGCCATCGATTGGGTCAAGTACCCAGACAACACCTTCCAAGCTTGTAATCTCCTCGCCGTAGCCCTCTTCACCAAGTAAGCGATGATTTGGAAAATGTTCGGCAATTTTATCTGCAAAATAGCGTTCTGTCGCTTTATCCACGTTCGTTACTAAATCATTGCGGTCTGCTTTTGTGTCGACTTCGATATTGGATTGTTCTAGCGACATGAAAATACGATTTCCCGCTTCTTCAAGCCATTCACGTGCTAGCTGATCGATTTTTTCTAGTGGCATAACTAATCTCTCCCCGTTCTTTTTTCCTAGCTTATCATAAATAGGCGTTAAATTCAGCTTTTGAGCACTATTGCTTTCATCTCTTTTCTGGATTCCGTATAATAGAGATAATGTTTATTTTCACGAAAGCGAGGAATCACAATGAGTTTTACGAAAAAAGATTTTAAAGCCATGCAAACGCCGGGTTTGGAGGAGCGGATGGAGGCTATTCAAACGCAGATTCAACCGAAATTTCGCCAAATTGGTGAAGGGCTTGCAACTTATTTAAGCGCCAAAACAGGAGACGAAATGTTTCTACATATTGCGAGACATGCGCGCCGTTCCGTCAATCCACCTGATAGCACTTGGCTTGCTGTCGCGAATAACAAACGCGGCTACAAAAAACACCCACACTTCCAAGTTGGGATTTGGGATGAATATGTTTTTATCTGGCTTGCCTTCATATATGAAACCGAAAACCGCCAAATCGTTGTCCACAACTTCCTAGAAAATCTCGATACACTTAAAAATTTACCAGCAAACTTCTCCATCTCACTAGATCACACAGAAAAACCAACGAGCCTTGTGCAAAATACCGATTTGACGAAAGCGTTAGAACGTTTCCGCGATGTTAAAAAAGGCGAGTTTTTAGTTGGTCGTATTTTCCAACCTGGTGACGCGGCATTGAAGAACAAAACCGCTTTTACCAAGACATTGGAAGAAACTGTTGATTTATTGTTACCTCTTTATCAGATGAGTTTTGAAATGCAAGAAATTTAAGCGAATAGCATATACAAAAAGGCGAAATCTCTGTATAATAGAGGGGTTGTGATTATTTGAAAAAGGAGTTGAGCACCATGAAAACGAATATAGCACCGAGCGAACCTGATCCGCATCAGATAATAAAGGATTCTATTCATGGCGTGCATCAGTATCCCATGCATACGTTAGAATCCTAGAAAGGGAGGAATAAATATGCATCAAATATTCAAATCAAATGACGTTGGCAAATTAGAAGAATTAGAACATCCAGAACGCAATTGCTGGATTAACATCGTAGCGCCATCGTCCGAAGAAATCAACCAAATTGCCGAACAATATAATATTCCATTAGAATTTCTAGAAGATCCACTAGATAAAGATGAAAGTGCCCGGATTGAGCGCGACGACGATACCGAAGCTGTCCTGATTATTTGTGACTTTCCGATTGTCGATGAGGATGATATTCATTACGCCTCATTTGAAACCATTCCACTCGGGATGATTATGACGAAAGATTACTTTATCACGATTTGCACGATTGACTCATCGATTATTCAATCATTCATCAAAAATCGCATTAAAGGCTTCTTTACACATATGAAAACGCGTTTCGCCTTGCAGATTTTATACATGATTTCCACGCAATTCCTCCGTCACTTGAAACGGATGAGTCGCCAAACCGATGACATTGAAAAAGAACTACATGAATCCATGAAAAACAAGCAACTATATGATTTGATGGGGATTGAGAAAAGTTTGGTTTACTTCTTAACCGCCCTGAAATCAAATAAATTGGTGCTAGATAAGATGATGCGCCAACATATCGTGAAAATGTACGAAGAAGACCAAGATTTACTAGAAGATGTTATTATCGAGAATCGTCAAGGTATCGAGATGGCGGAAGTCCATTCGAATATTCTGAGCGGGATGATGGATGCTTATGCCTCGATTATTTCGAACAACATGAATATCGTGATGAAATTCCTGACCTCTTTTACGATCATTTTAACGATTCCAACGATGGTTTTCAGTTTTTACGGGATGAACGTGCGGTTGCCACTTTCGGATATACCGATTGCTTGGGTCCTCGTTATCTGCATTTCCTTTGGTATCGCGGGACTACTCGGCTTTGTTTTTTGGAGACGAAAATTCTTTTAAGTACGACGAAATCACCTTCTTGGCTGGAGGTGGTTTTTTTATATGAAAATCGGGAAAACTCTACCAAAGAGGTGAAATGTGATGAACAAGAAAATGGTGATGATTCCAATTCTTTTAGGCACACTGACGCTTGCAGGTTGCGGCGGTTCATACTCCTCAGATAGTTCTAGCGGCGGTGGAAATTCGTACGGAAGCAATAATAACAACTACGGTAAAACAATGGATGACACAGCGAAAAAAGACACGAAAAGCAGTTCAGACACAACGACACTATCTCAAAAAGATGTTTTAGCTACAGTAAAATCAAAATTGACTACTGACGTCATCGTTATGCTCCCTAAAAACATCCCGTTGTCTTCTAAAAAAGATTATTTAAGCGCTAAAACAACATCTACTTCCGATAACTATCAAGTGGTGTTTTACGAAACAAAACAACCGATTTCGGTAAATAGTGCAGACTTGAAAGACACAGAAAAAGCTACCCCACTTGTAACTGTTTCCGGAAAGACATATGCGACCGAACAAGAAGCAGCAGATGCGACAGGCCACATGGATAACGTGAACACAGGCGTTAATGGCGTGGACTTAGGGTCTGGCATTACAGGCTATTCAGACGCTGGGGCTGGCTCTACTTTTCTTAGTTGGGCAGAAGGTCGTTGGAGCTTGAGCGTGCGTAACACGACGAGCGGCAATCAGCAAGATTCGATCGATTTAGCGAAAAAAGTAGTCGCTAAACTAGAAACAGAGACGCTTCCTGCACCGCATCAAGTTGGTGGTGTGAAGCTAGAAGCCGTGCCAAATAGAGCAGATGGAAATAGGATTAGCTGGCAAGACGGCGCGACCACTTATATGGTGACGCAGTTTGCTGATCCATTGGATGGGATTTCTGTTGCGACGAGTTTTACGGATTGATATAGAAAATTGGCAACTTCAAGGAATATTTAAGTTGCCTTTTTTATTTTTTGCATCTCTCTATTTTTTATTCAGTTATGATATAATCCTAGTGGAGGGATATCATGACAAAAGATGTGAAATTAAGTAATATAAAAGGGATACTCATTTTTCTAGTTGTCTTAGGACACTTACTTTTAGTTGTAAGGGCTGGAATGGAACCATTAATCGTACTGATTTATTCATTCCATATGCCTGCATTTATTTTCCTGAACGGTTATTTTGCAAAAAACGTTACTTTTAAAAAGGTAATCAATCTATTGTTGTTATACATAATTTTTCAATCATTTTATGCTTTTATCACCTATTTTACACATTATTCGGAAGCTTTTACATTCAGATTTACAACACCTATTTTCCATCTATGGTATTTAATCAGCCTTGCTTGTTTCTATTTAGTTGCTATTTCACTCAACAAAATTGGGAAACATCGTTTATGGAGCTTTTTTATCATCACAGGGATTCTAGTTATTAGTATCGGGATTCGCTGGTGGGCTACAGGATTTCTAGTGAATCATCCTCAGGTTTCTGGACAATTTCTTTCTATTCAAAGAACTTTCGTGTTTTTTCCATTCTTTCTATTAGGTTTTTATATCGATTACAAGACAATGAATAAGTGCAAAACGATCCTTTATTCTTTCAAATTCAAGTTGTTAGGAAGCTCGATTCTTATTTTCGGTATTGTCTGGCTGCTATCCACAAACTTGTTAAAGTTTGAAAATGCCTTTTATGGCTTTTTACAATCGAGTGCATTTGCTATAAATTGGCGCAATTTTTTTGAAATAGAATTCCAGCAATACCTTATCGCATGTATTATGATTGCTATTCTTTTTGCACTTATCAATCAAAGCGAGAACCTTCTAACTTTATGGGGTGATAATTCACTTGTTATTTTTCTATTTCATCCTCTATTTTTCTTTGTACTCCGCATGTATACATCAAATTTAACCCAATGGAACATCTTTTTAAAGCTCACTTTTGTTATTTGTATCTCCCTGTTTGTCTGTAGTTTTTTAGTTGCGATCAGCAAATGGCTTTGTTGGATAACCAATCCTTTAAATACCATTCTTCAGTTTCGACATGACAGAAATAAGGCCGCACTTGAAGAATAATACAAAATAGCACGTCTGGCTAAATTTATAATTAGCTAAACGTGCTATTTTTCTTATTCTTTCCCTACTTCTTCTAAAATCAATTGCTCTAACTCTTCTGGTGAGATATGCTCATCGAAAATATGCTCGCCGATGATAACAGTTGGTACTAAGCGGATGTTGGCTGCGTTAGCTTCTGCGATGATTTTATCTGCTTGGTCTTGGTTATCTTGTTTTGTAAGGCCTAGTTCGTCCTCTGCGAAGTTCGCCACTTCTTCTAGTGTTAGCGAGCCCCAAAGGTCTTGTCGTGCATAAATATCATCTAAAATCGACAATGTTTCTTCTGGTGCTGCGTAATCTAGATAGTGATGGAAAACGTTGCCGCGTTGTAAAGATTCTTTTTCCTTATCAAAAGGTTTCACGATTAGTTCGATACGGCCAGATTCGATGTAACGGCTAAGCACGTCACGGGATTTCTCGTGCCATTCACGGCAGAATGGGCAACGTACGTTGATAAATGATAATACTTTCACGGGTGCGTCGCTTTTCCCGATATGAATGCCTGCTTCTGTTCCTACATTTCCTGCAATAATTTCACTAATATCCATTTAAAATTCCTCCTAGGGTTGCATTTTGATTTTGCTTGTCGTGGCGTCTTTTACGAGCTGCATGACGCGATACGCAGAATAGCCGCTTGCTTTTTCGAACTCGCGACCGAGACTCTTTTCTTCGCCGATGGAGCGTACGACTTGCTTAAAATCACTATATTTTGCTTTTATTTCCGATGCGTCAATTCCTGTTTCGTAGGCTTTTTCAACGGCTTGATAAAAGTTAATAACAATCGCTATTTCTTCTGTAGACCAATCGAGATTGAGCGGGTAACTATATTCCATGTTTAACCTCCCCTTTGCTTTTATGGCGTTTTCTTCGGATGTTCTTCTTCTATTTTAGCACGAACTTTGTATGGTTTAAAATATTGTGATTGCAAGAAAAAAGCACTGACTCCGTAGAATCAATGCTCATCGTCGTTCTCTAAAGCTAAACGTTTGTTTTTCCGTATGTAGTGTGTTGCGATACAGAAAAATGTTGGCAATGCATAGCTTACGATACATAGTAAAATGACTTCGATAACCGATTTTTGAATGTAGCCTTGTGTTAGCTTAATAAAGCCTGTAATCGGTGTTTCTAAAATCTGAATGACCGAGCGCCACCCGCCTGTATCGTGTAAGTGGTGCATAAATCCAATAATGAATGCTACGATCGTTAGCACAAAACAAATGCCTGATATGACATACAAAATCCAAAACAACGCGCGCTTTAACGTCCCCATTATTTCACCTAATCCCTTTAGTTTATGTGGTCTGTCTTCATTCTACTCCTTTTGTTATGTAAAATCACATAAAAACTGTTTTCAATGAAGAAATCTGCTGTTTTCGTGGGTTTCTAGGTAATCTTGTTTTAAGAAATACGTGGAAACGCAGAAAAATGCTGGCAATACGTAACTGATGATGATTGCTAGAAACATCGACCAAATGTTATTGCCTACATGTACTTGGAAAATCGCGGGATCAGTGACTGGGCTTGCTAAAATACGCAAGACTGCGCGCCAGCTATCTGTTTCGTGCATATGAATAATAAAACCATGCACGATGTTGACGATAAAACCTAGAAAGAAGATTGCTGAGAAACCGTAAATAATACCGAAGATTATTTTTTCAACTTGCTTTTTCAATTTTACACCTGGATTCTTTTATTTTTATATGTTTATCATACTACTTTGTGGGTCGTTTCACAATAATTTTTTACATAGGTAAAACGCTATCCGAGTTGCCCCGAATAGCGTCATTATTATTACATGTGGATTGGACGTCCTAGCGCAAGTTCTGCTGCTTCCATTGTCAACTCGCCTAATGATGGGTGAGCGTGAATTGTAAGCGCGATATCTTCTGCTGTTACGCCTGTTTCGATTGCTAATCCGATTTCAGAGATGATATCAGATGCGTTCATTCCTGCTACTTGTGCGCCAAGAACTAAGCCGTCTTCTTTGCGTGTTACAAGACGTACAAATCCGTCTGGAGCGTCAAGTGATAGGGCACGACCGTTACCACCGAATGGGAATTTAGCAGCTTTCACGTCGAAGCCTTTTTCTTTGGCTTCTTTTTCAGTTAAACCAACTGTTGCTAATTCTGGATCACTGAAAACTACGGCTGGTAATGCTGTGTAGTCATTTTCAGATGCTTCGCCAGCGATTGCTTCAGCGGCAACTTTTGCTTCGTAGCTTGCTTTGTGTGCTAGTGGAACACCAGGAACGATGTCGCCGATAGCGTAAACGTTAGAGATATTTGTGCGACCTTGTTTGTCAACTTCGATCAAACCACGTTCGCTTACTTTTACGCCTAGTTGTTCTAAACCGATATCATCCGTATTTGGACGACGGCCTACAGTTACTAATACGTAGTCAGCTTCGATTGATTTTGTTTCGCCGCCAGCTTCGTATGTTACTTTTACGCCGTTTTCCGTTTCTTCGGCAGATTTAGCCAAAGCTTTTGTTACGATTTCTACGCCTTTACCTTTAAGGTTGCGTTTTACAAGCGAAATCATGTCTTTTTCGTATGTTGGTAAAATTTCTGGACCGCCTTCAAGGATTGTTAGCTCTGTACCAAGGTTAGCGAACGCTCCGCCAAGCTCTGTACCGATATAACCGCCGCCGATAACAACCAATTTCTTAGGAACTTCTGTAAGAGCTAGAGCGCCTGTTGAGCTAAGCACGCGTTTGCCAAACTTGAAGCCTGGGATTTCGATTGGACGTGAACCAGTTGCTATGATTACGTTGTTGAACGTATAAGTTTGCGCAGAATCAGGGTGAATAACGCGGAGAGAATGCTCATCAACGAAGAAAGCTTCTCCTTCTAACATTTCCACTTTATTCTTTTTAAGCAAGCCTTTTACGCCTGTTGTTAATTTGCTGACTACGGAACCTTTCCATTCTTGTGCTTTTGTGAAGTCAAGGTTTACGTTGTCTGTTGTGATTCCCATGTTATCGGAATGTTTTGCTTCTGCAAAGCGGTGACCAACTGTGATCAAGGCTTTAGAAGGGATACAACCAACGTTTAAACAAACGCCGCCGTAATGTTCTTTCTCAATAATTGTTACTTTTTGTCCTAATTGTGCTGCGCGAATTGCCGCAACATATCCGCCGGGTCCTGCACCAATGACGATGGTGTCTCTTTCTTCTGGAAAATCGCCTACTACCATTTTTTTACGCCTCCATTAGTAAAAGTTCTGGGTCATTTAATAACCGCTTGATATTGTTCATAGCCTTTTGAGCTGTTGCGCCGTCGATAACGCGGTGATCGAAGCTTAGTGATAATGCAAGTACTGGTGCTGCTACGATTTCGCCGTCTTTTACGATTGCTTTTTCAGCGATACGACCTACACCTAAAATTGCTACTTCAGGGTAGTTGATAACTGGTGTGAACCATTGTCCGCCAGCAGATCCGATGTTTGAGATAGTAGAAGAACCGTGACGCATTTCTTCACCAGTCAATTTACCGTCGCGTGCTTTTGTAGCTAATTCATTAATTTCATTTGAGATTGCAAAAATCGATTTCTTGTCAGCGTCTTTGATAACTGGTACGTAAAGACCGTGATCAGTGTCTGCTGCAATACCGATATTGAAATAGTGTTTGTAAACTAGTTCGTCTGTTGCGTCGTCAAGTGTTGTATTTAACACTGGGAACTCACGCAATGTGTTTACTAGCGCTTTTACCATGTAAGGTAGGAAAGTAAGTTTGATACCTTTTTCTGCTGCTACATCTTTGAAACGTTTACGGTGAACCATCAAAGCCGAAACTTCGATTTCGTCCATTAGCGTTACGTGTGGCGCAGTGTGTTTCGAGTTAACCATTGCTTTTGCGATTGCTTTACGTGTTGGTGTTAATTTCTCGCGTGATTCTGGGTATGTGCCGCCGCTAACAACTGGTGCTGCTTTTGCTGCTGGTTGTGCAGATTTTGTTTCTTCTTTCGCTGCTGGAGCCGCTTCGCTTGAAGTGCTTGCAACTGCTGATGCGTCGCCATTTAGGAAAGCATCGATATCTGCGCTAAGTACACGGTTGTTTTTGCCGGAGCCAGCAACTTGACGGATGTCAACGCCTTTTTCACGTGCATATTTACGAACGGATGGCATTGCAATCACAAGACCGTTTGGATCTTTTTGTGATGATGGTGTGCCGTTTCCGCCTGATACTGGAGCTTTAGCAGCGTCATTGTTTGCTACTTTCGCTGAATCTGCTGGAGATTCTGGAGTAGAAGAGTGATCAGCTGTTGTCGCTTCGCCTTCAAAGTCGCCTTCGAATGTGATTAGAACTTGACCAACTGTTGCTACTACGCCTTCGCCTACTAGAATGTCTTTAACCGTTCCAGCGACAGGAGAAGTAATTTCTTCTACAGATTTATCGTTTTGTACTTCAAAAATTGTTGCGTCTTCTTCGATTTGGTCGCCTGGTTTTACGAACCATTTCACAATTTCGCCTTCGTGGATGCCTTCGCCGATGTCTGGTAATTTGAATTCGTAAATGCCTTTACCGCCTGATGCGGTTGCTGGCGCTTCTTCTTGTTTTGCAGCAGGTGCTGGTGCTTCTTCGGCGTCGTCTTCGTGACCTTCTACACCGTCAAAAGTAATCAATACTTGACCAACTGTTGCTACTACGCCTTCGTCTACTAGAATTTCTTTGACAGTTCCGGTTACAGGAGAAGTAATTTCTTCTACAGATTTGTCATTTTGAACTTCAAAAAGGGACGCGTCTTCTTCAATTTTATCGCCTGGTTTTACGAACCATTTGACGATTTCTCCTTCATGTATACCTTCACCAATGTCAGGTAATTTAAATGAATATGCCATTTTTTAAAAGCCTCCTGATTTATTTTATAAAAGGACGTTTTTGAGTCTGTTCTAAATGAAAGTAACAAACTCAAGAAACGTCTTGTTTAGCGCCTTCGGATCTAGCTTCACCAGCCAACTCCGCGAAAACTTCACGCCCGCAACAAAAACCAAGTACGGGTTTTTATTGCGGCTGGTTCAGCTTTTCTAATTAAAACGCCAATACTTCTTTCACACGCTCAACGATATCGTTATGGTTTGGTAACCAAACTGTTTCTGCTTGGGCGAATGGGAAAACACTGTCTGGTGCTGTAACACGCATTACTGGTGCTTCTAGTGAAAGGATTGCGCGGTCGTTGATTTCAGCGATAACGTTAGCTGCGATACCAGCTTGTTTTTGCGCTTCTTGTACTACGACAACACGGTTTGTTTTCTTAACGGAAGCAACGATTGTGTCAACATCCAACGGGCTGATTGTACGAAGGTCGATAACTTCTGCAGATACGCCTTCTTTTTCAAGTTCTTCTGCTGCTTTTACAGCTTCTTGAACCATTGCTCCGTAAGTGATGATAGAAACGTCAGTACCTTCACGACGAACAGCTGCTTTACCGATTTCAACTGTGTATTCGCCTTCTGGAACTTCTTGACGGAATGAACGATATAATTTCATGTGCTCTAAAAAGATAACTGGGTCATTATCGCGAATCGCGGAAATTAATAGACCTTTTGCATCGTATGGTGTTGATGGGATAACTACTTTAAGACCTGGTGATTGAGCCATTAAGCCTTCTAGGTTATCTGCGTGAAGTTCAGGAGTATGAACACCACCACCAAATGGTGCGCGAATTGTAATTGGAGCAGTACGTGTGCCACCAGTACGGTAACGCATACGTGCCATTTGACCAGCAACGGAATCCATTACTTCAAATACAAAACCGAAGAATTGAATTTCAGGAACAGGACGGAAGCCTTCTAGTGCAAGACCGATAGCAAGACCACCGATACCAGACTCAGCTAGTGGTGTATCGAATACACGATCTTCGCCAAATTCTGCTTGAAGACCTTCAGTAGCACGGAAAACCCCACCGTTATTACCTACATCTTCACCGAAAACTAAAACGTTCTCGTCATTTTTTAGTTCTACTGCAAGCGCATCTGTAATCGCTTGAATCATTGTTTTTTGCGCCATGATTATTTCGACTCCTTCGCTTCAAAAATTGCCAGTTGCTCTTTGATTGGAGCAGTTGGTGTTTCGTACATATTTTTAAGAAGATCCGTTACTTTTTGTTTTGGTGTAGCGTCTGCTTCTTTAATTGCTGTTTTGATTTCTTCTTTCGCTTTTTCGATGACTTCGTTTTCTTTTTCTTCGTTCCAAAGTCCTTTTGCTTCTAAGAAAGTACGGAAACGAACGATTGGATCTTTCAATTCCCATTCGCCGTCCAATTCTTTTGTACGGTAACGCGTTGGATCATCACCTGAAAGTGTATGTGGACCGTAACGGTAAGTCATTGTTTCGATAAGTGTTGGACCATCGCCTGCAACTGCACGGTCACGCGCGAATTTTGTTACTGCGTAAACTGCTAATGGGTCCATACCGTCTACTTGTACGCCTGGAATACCAGCTGCAACTGCTTTTTGTGCCAATGTTACGGCAGCAGATTGTTTTTCACGTGGTGTAGAGATAGCGAACATGTTATTTTGAACAACGAAGATTGCTGGAGCGTGGTAAGCACCGGCGAAGTTCATACCTTCATAGAAATCACCTTGTGAAGAACCACCGTCACCAGTGTATGTGATAACTACTGCGTCTTTTTTACGTTTCTTAAGGCCTAATGCAACACCAGCTGCTTGCACGATTTGTGCGCCGATGATGATTTGTGGAGATAATACGTTTAGTTCGTCTGGGAATTGATTTCCAACGAAGTGTCCGCGTGAGAATAAGAAAGCTTTAGTTAATGGTAGTCCGTGCCAAATCATTTGTGGAACGTCACGGTAACCTGGTAGCACGTAATCTTCTTTCGTTAGTGCATAGTGGCTAGCAAGTTGAGACGCTTCTTGTCCTGCTGTTGGCGCGTAGAAACCTAGGCGTCCTTGGCGGTTTAATGAAATCGAACGTTGGTCAAGCACACGTGTCCAAACCATACGCGTCATTAATTCTACTAACTGCTCGTCTGTTAAGTCAGGCATTAAGTCAGGATTAACAACCTCTCCTTTTTCATTTAAAATTTGGACCAATTCAAATTGATCGGCAACAGCTTTAAACTGTTCTTTCACATCTACTACTGTCTTCTTTGTTTTAGAAGCCATCGTGTAATCTCTTCCCTTCTGGATTGAAATATTTTAAGAATTGAATGCGCAAACATTTGATATTTTTTCCACTACTTCTAATGTAGCAAAAAGATAGCTTGTCAGGCAAGCAATACAATGTTCGGTTCCATTCTCAAGTTTCCTAGCTGGATTCGTGTATTGGTTGGTTGCAAAAAATGATAATGTAGCGCAAACTTTTAGGATGAGTTTGTGAAAAACGTACGCTCTCACAAATTCATCTTGCTTCGTGGTGATCCATGAACAAGTTCATCGCTGTTATATTTTTTAAACACCTTACTATTAATACACCAATCTTCCCTTTTAATTTACACCATCCTTTCGCTTTCGTCAATAACTTAAACTTACTTTGTTTTATTGCGGTTTCAGTGTTTTTTAGCGATCATTCGCTTTTGAAAAACTGTATTAGGATTTACGTTTATAGAAGCAAACTGTTATATAATAAAGCAAAGATGGCTTAGGCTTCACCTTTCCAATTTTATTTGTAAATAGCTTCTTTTGTTTGTGAATTCACAAACTTAATGATTTGTATAACAGTCATGCTAAGCGAACGATATTATGTAATACGATTCAAACGTTCGTGTTTATTATGTTTTTATTTTCACTAAAAATAACTTGAATACAGTACCATACCCTATTGAAGCAAAATTCATTCACAATATCCGGATTTTTTGTTAAAATAAATAGTAGCTTATTAAGAACAGGAGAGAAAAAAATGCTTACAATGGATGATATTGTCCGTGAGGGAGACCCCGTTTTGCGCGCTGTCGCAGAACCTGTTGATTTTCCTTTGTCGGATGAAGATAAAGAAACCGGTCAAAAAATGTTGGAATTTCTAATTAATAGTCAAGATCCTGAAATCGCCGAGGAACACGAACTTCGTGGTGGTGTTGGTATCGCTGCACCGCAAATTGGCATTTCGAAGCGTTTTATCGCGATTCATTTACACGATGATAACGATCGCCTGTACAGCCATATTTTATACAATCCAAAAATTCGTAGCCATTCGGTGGAAAATGCGTGTCTTGGCGGCGGCGAAGGATGTTTGTCGGTCGATCGCGAGATTCCGGGTTATGTCGTGCGTAGTGCGCGTGTGACGGTGGAAGCTTTTGATATTGACGGCAAGCCGTTGAAATTGCGTTTGAAGGGTTATCCCGCGATTGTTGTGCAGCATGAGATTGACCATTTGAACGGGGTTATGTTTTATGACCATATCAATAAGAAGAATCCGTCGTACTTGCCTCCTGACGTGATTGTGTATGAATAAATGAAGAATGCGCCTTCCGCAAGTGATGTGGAGGCGCATTTTTTTAGTTACCGATATTTCGGAGTTGTTCTAACTGCAGGTCTGCTGTACTGGCTAGTACTAAATCTGCCCGTCCTAGAATGTCAATGCTGCCGATACCAACTGCGCGCATCTTTGCATCTTTAATCGCGTCCACTCCTGACGCCGCGTCCTCCACACCAATACACACCTCCGCAGAAAGCCCTAATAATTCTAACGCCTTCAAAAATACTTCTGGATCTGGTTTGGATTTCGTAATTTTCGCAGCATCTACCACGTAGTCAAATTGGTCGCGAATTCCGAGTGAGCACAAAATCATTTCTGCATTTTTCGAGGCAGAGGCAATCGCTGTCCGAATTCCTGCTTCTTTCAATTCTTTCAAAAACGATTCAATTCCCGGCAAAATATCGCTTGGTTGAATTGCCTCGATCATCTCTTTGTACACATCATTTTTCCATTCTGCCATCTCTGCTTTTTCTTTGGCATCAAAATCCGCAGAACGGCCACCATATGCTAAAATGCGTTCCAAAGAATCTGTGCGGCTCACTCCTTTTAACGTTTCATTAAAATCCCGATCTATCTCAATACCAAATTTGTCCGCGAGCTTCTTCCACGCCAAGTAATGAAACTCCGCTGTATCGGTAATGACACCGTCTAAATCAAAAATAATACCTTCTAATTTTTCCATCTTAAACTCCTTTTCAAGCTTACTTATCGCCACCGATTCGTACGCCCTTCATGAAATATTTATTCAAAACAATATATAATATCAAAATTGGAATAATCGAAACGACGGATGCCGCCATAATGTAATTCCATTGTGTCGCATTTTGCGTCTGAAATGACTGTAAACCAAGTGTTAATGTGTATTTTTCAGGAGATGTGATGTATAGCAATGGCTTCATGAATTCATTCCACAATCCGAGGAATACGAATACACCTTGTGTGGCAATCGAGGCCTGCGCCATTGGGAACACGATCCGGAAGAAGGTTTGCGTCCGGCTTAACCCATCCATTTGCGCCGCTTCTTCGACCTCCTTAGGGAAATTCACGAAAAACTGTCGCATCATAAAAATATAACCAAAATTAATCGCGCCTGGTAAAATCAAGGCATTATACGTATCCAAAATCCCAATGGACTTCATGATTAGGTAATTCGGAATCAACAAAATCTGCGCTGGCACCATAATAACCGCCAAAATCAACAAGAAAAGCTGTTTCCGTCCTGGGAAGCTTAGCCGTGCCAATGCATATCCAGCCATACTATTGAAAATAATATTTAAAATCGTACCTGAAATAGCAATAATAAACGAGTTCAAAATCCACCTAGGAAATAGCGGGTCACGCGTGAAAATATAACTGAAATTTTCAATGGTCGGATTTTTCGGCAATAAGGAAAGTCCGCCACCAATAATTTCACTGTATGGTTTGAACGAAGCCATCACTGCCCATAAAAACGGATAAAGCGTTACTAAACCATAAACAATGAGTAGTGTATACGTGATAATTTTCCAAAAACGCTTTATTTTCATGACGCGGCGCCTCCTTCTTCATTCACATCTTCTTTATTTAATTTTCGTGCAAGCATCGATACTAAGAAAATAATGATGGTTAGTAAAATAGCGATTGCAGAAGCGTATCCCATCGTATCAAACGACTTGAAGGCATATTGATAAATGATGAGCGATAGCGTAAGCGTTGCATTGTTCGGACCACCACTCCCACCCGAAATAATGTACGCCTGATCAAACAATTGAAAACAACCAATGATGCCCATCAGCAAAACATAGTTCGTAATCGGCGCAATCTGAGGCACGGTGATTCTCGTCAAGCGTTTCCAAGCATTCGCCCCATCCACTTGCGCCGCTTCGTACATCGTTTTCGGAATATCTTGTAAACCAGCCAAATAAATCGTCATAAAAAATGGTACGGTAGACCAAATATTCATTACCATAATCGTTCCAAGCGCAAATTTCGTTTCATTTATAAAATTAATCGGCTCGGCAATCAGCCCAAAATCAACCAAAACATTATTAATTGGACCAGTCAAACTAAATAAAAACATGAAAATCATCGTTAAGGCAGAACTTGATGTCAAAGTAGGTAAGAAAAAGATTGTTCGGAATGTATTTTGAAATTTAATTCCCGAATTAAGTAACGAAGCCATCAATAACGCCAAAATTGTCTGGCACGGAACAACGATGATAACGTAGCGAACCGTGTTCTTCAGTGCAATCCAAACGCGTTCATCTTGAAACGCATTCGTATAGTTTTTCAAGCCAACGAATTGGTAGCTCGACTCTCCAACTAGGCTGACTTTATTTAATGATAGAAACAAGGCATAAATAATCGGTATCAGCGTAAAAACCGTCATAATAATAATCGTCGGTAACATGAAGGTAATACCTTGTGTGGCCTCCTTCGCTTTACGCTTTGATTTTTTCGGATTCATTTTTTCCACCCTTTCCGTATTCCTTATAAAAAGGAAGAGCGACTTCGCAAGTAGCCGCTCCCAGCTTGGTTAATTTTTCAGTTGCGTTTTAATGTCATTATTCGCTGTTTCTGTGGCTTTTTTCATCGCTTCTTTGAGTGTCATTTCGCCTTTTAATGCAGATGGTAGCATATTTTTGTATTGATCGGACACGATGGATAGTGTTGTACCATCCTGCCAAGGCGTTGCATATTCAGCACCAGCGACAAACGGTTGTAAAATCGCATCTGATTCGATATTCATTTCTTTAGCTACGGATTGACGTGATGGAAGCACAGAAGCTCCTTCTGCCCATGTTTTCATTCCTGTTTTTCCTGTGAAGTATTCGATAAGTTCCCAAGCAGCATCTTTGTCTTTTGCCGCTGCATTCATCGCATAACTTACTGTAAATACCATTGTTCCTTTTTTCCCGTCAATCGTCGGAACTTCTTTCGTTCCAAATTTAACATCTGGGAAGTTTTGTTCTAAATGTGCAATAGCCCAGTTTCCTTCTACCATCATCGCGGCTTTACCTGCACCAAACGAGTCACCAGACCAATCTTGTCCTAGATCAGCTGGACGTTTAATCAAGCCTTTTTGATACCAATCAACAAGTGGTTGTAGTGCGGTGATAATTTTTGGATTATCCAGATTAGAGTAACCGTCTTTTGTGATAATTGGTTCACCAGATGATTGTGCGATATACATTTGACGCGCTAAGTCAGCCGTGAAGGCGCTCGGAACGACATCTTTCGGTAATTTTGCTTTTAAATTTTCTAAAAATGCTCCCATTTTGTCGGCCGTTGTTGGGATTGTGTTTGGATCAATGCCAGCGTCGGCGAACATTTTCTCGTTATAAAAAATGCCTAGCGTCGAATAATCTTTTGACAAACCATATTGTACTTTATCTTCACCCGTAAAAGC
Organism: Listeria booriae; assembly: GCF_000766865.1. Taxonomy (GTDB): domain Bacteria; phylum Bacillota; class Bacilli; order Lactobacillales; family Listeriaceae; genus Listeria_A; species Listeria_A booriae. Next base: position 228,392 of record NZ_JNFA01000024.1, on the reverse strand, counting down.
TTTATATACCGGTTTATAGAAATCTTCTGTATCAAAATCCTTGGTCTTAGTAATGTAATCATCAAGCGGCGCTAATACTTTCTTCTCGATGAGGCTAGGCGCCAGATACGCGTCTACATAAAACACATCCGGCGCGGTTCCGCCTACTAAATCTGTTTGAAGTTGCGTTTCATAATCGTTGTACACTTTCTCTTTCACTTTAATACCAGACGCTTTCTCAAAATCAGCAATTAACTTCTTACGCGTTGTATTCTCAGCTTCCGTTCCTTTCCAAACACCGAGCGTCAATGTTTTTCCGCCGTTGCCAGCTGACGCATTATCTTTCTCTCCATTTCCACAAGCCACCGTAAACATTAATGCAAACACCGCTGTTAAAACTCCCACTAATTTTATTGCCTTTTTCATACCTTACCTCTCCTTTTCGTTATGATTTCAAGAAAGCGTCTTCATTTAACGTTATTCTAGTCCAAAACGTTTCGGATGTCAAGGGCTTATCTTAATAAAATTAAAAGTTTAGAGTTGTAAGTTTCGCCAATATACCCTAAAATAGGGATAAATAGTAATTCAAAAATTGGAGGTATAACGTTTTGGCAACAATCAAAGATATCGCGAAAGACACCGGTTTTTCCATAACTACTGTTTCACGTGCGCTAAATGGTTATAGCGACGTAAACGAAGAGACACGATCCATTATTCGCGCCTCTGCAAAAAAATTACAATATAGTCCGAATATGCTGGCCCAAAGCCTCGTCACGAAGAAGTCCAAAACAATCGGCCTGCTAGTAAGTGACCTGAAAAGAGAGAGCGTGAAAGACAATTTTGTATTCGAAGTGTTGTGTGGCGTCAGTGAATACGTTGCAACTATAGACTACGAAATGATTCTAATCAGTACGACGACATCCAGGCAACGCAACAAAACATTTAGCCAAGTGGTTGGCGAGCGTAACTTAGATGGCGTTGTGATTCAAGGCTTAAAAAAAGACGACCCTTATTTGACAGAAGCCGTTGCGAGCAATTTACCAACTGTACTCATTGATATTCCCATTGAAAATAGTACGACTGGGTTTGTCACATCCGATCAAGAAGACAGTGTAAAAACAGCCATTAAATATTTATCGCGGCTGGGACATCGAAAAATCGCCTTCATGAACGGACATAAACATGCCTATGTTAGCGAAATCCGCTTCAAAGCTTATCAAGAAGCCTTATCCGAAATCGGTATAGATTATGATGAAAAATTGCTTTGTTATGGCGACTTTGAAGAAGAAAAAGCATATCAGACCGCGCTTAACTTCTTGCTTGCAACACAGGGCGTCTCTGCAATTTTTTGTGCCAGCGACATCATGGCCTTAGGCGTTTTACAAGCAGCTCGAGAACTTCAAATTAGCGTCCCCGCAGAACTTTCCATCATCGGATTTGATAATATTTTACTAACGCGTTACGTCAGCCCATCGCTTAGCACTGTTGCCCAAAACCCGTTCGAGCTTGGCAAAGCGGCGGCACAACTAGTGTTAGAAATTATAAACGAAACATCAAGCGACCACCATCTTATCTTGCAAAACGAACTAATCGTACGCGAATCAAGTGGTCCAAACCTTTAAAAAAAAGGAGTCCATAAATAACTTATGAGCTCCTTTTTAATGTGTTTACCGTTAGAAAAACAAATATAATCACTGAAAACCAATAAATCATCGTGAAATATGGAATAAAGAATCCCGTTAGTTTCAAAATTGTCTTAATAGCAAGCGGCAATGTTAAACCATACGCCGCGAACATCCAAAGTTGCTGAAAGCCGACCCCAACTCCCCTTCCAAACGGTATCGAAACGAGCGCGATGATAAAAATGAGTGCCACACTAATAAAAACTTGCAAAAAGGCCTTCGCGTATTGGTAGAAAAATGCTAGTTGTTTTAGCTGTGATTCGTTGTCTTGCAGTAACCGCAACACATCTGCATTCGTATAGCGCTCCTGCTCACCCCAAATTGGCAGACTACTGTATGGCGTAGCGCTCGGCGACATCAAGCCATTTTTGCCAAATTTAAACCCATCATCTTGCAACATAATCACATAATCCGTCTGCGCCCGCTCTTTCACATCCCCAATCATAATCGTCATATCAAAAACCGGAATCGGCACAATAAGCGGCTCCCCATCATAAGCAAAACCTTGTTGCGTCAAAGTAAATGGCTCCATTTCCGTCAAAAGCGCCTCATAATCCAATTTTGACGTCTTCTGAAAGCTAGCAAAACTAAGAATAAACGATGAAATCAACACGATGCATAGCAAATAAAAAAAGGACTTCCAAATACTCTGCGGCTTCCATTTTCCAACCGCTTTCCACTGATAAAACAAACTTTGCTGAAACTGTTCTATAATCCCCATTCCTCATCACATCCAAAACGTTATTTGTCCTTAAAAATCATATTAAACCATTATATTATTTAAATCAATCCTAAAAATAAATTTGACTTTCCGAAACGTTTCGTATAAAATGTGAATCACAAAGAAAGCGTTAACTATTCATTTATTAAGATTGCGAAAGGATGCTATTATGTTATTAAAAAATGATTATCCAGCTTTAAATTACGATAAAGGAACTGGCGAGGAGAAGAATTGGCTCGTTACCGAAACCCGGTTTGATCCAGAAGCGCTCGGGAAAGTGGAGGCAGTTTTTAGCCTTGGCAACGGTTATATGGGCTTGCGCTCTGCTACCGAAGAACGTTATTCCAACGAAGTTCGCGGTAACTTTATCGCAGGTACTTTTAATAAATTTTTAGGTGACAAGGAGGTTACAGAACTGCCTAACGCCGCGGATATGCTGGAGATGACATTTACCTTAAATGGTGAGACGTTCCAGTTAACCCAAGGCGAAATCCTCTTTTATGAACGCACATTGAATCTAAAAAAAGCGGAACTATCGCGCGATATTCATTGGCGTTCGCCAGCTGGCGAGGAGTACAAAATTGTTTTTTCCCGTTTTGTGTCTCTCGATAATCTCCATGTGATCGCCCAAAAAGTTACGATTACACCGCTCACAAATGATGTCACGGTAAAGCTGAATTCGGGTATTAATGGTCAGATGACAAACACTGGCACACAGCATTTTCAGGAAGGTGTGCTCCGTTTATATGACCAAAAAATTATGAAACTAGAGGCGCGCACAACCGAGTCAGCTATTGATTTTGTTCATTTTTCGCGTCATGCTTTTGCTTTAGAAAATGAGGAATTTACACCGAAAAATACGATTTTTATGGATCGCCGTAAGATTTTTACGACATTTGAGCCAGAAACGGTTGCCAAAAACCAAACGATGACGATTGAAAAAATATCTGGCGTATATACAAGCCGTGATAAGGACTGGAACAGCGTCGAGACTGCGCTAGAACTATTCTCTAAAGTCGGGAATTATGACACCCTTTTTACGGCCCATCAACATGCTTGGCAAAGCAAAGTTTGGAAGCAATACCCGATTCAAATTGAAGGTGCCAACTTTGATCAGCTTGCGATTCGATTTGCTGTATATCATCTTACAGGCATGACGCCGGCTCACGATAATCGTATGAACATTGGTGCCAAAGGGTTTTCTGGTGAAGGTTATAAAGGCCATGCTTTTTGGGATACAGAGATTTTTGTATTACCGTTCTTCACAACGTCTAATCCTACAATTGCGCGCCAATTGCTAGAGTATCGCTGGCTTTCTTTACCTGGAGCTGTCCGCAAAGCCGTTGAAAACAATTACGAAGGTGCCATGTTCCCATGGGAATCGGCTTGGTTGGAAGATGGCGAAGTGACGCCTGTTTGGGGAGCGGCGGACATTATTACTGGCGAACCGACAAAAATCTGGTCTGGTTTTATTGAGCAACATATTACCGCGGATATCGCTTTTGCAGTGTGGCAATATTATCAGTTTACTGGCGACAAAGATTTCATGGAGAAACATGGTTACGAACTCATTTTTGCAACGGCTGTTTTCTGGCAATCTCGTCTTGAGAAAAAGGGCGATCAGTACGAAATTACTGGCGTGGTTGGACCGGATGAATATAAAGAGCATGTGGATAATAATGCTTTTACGAACTATATGGCGCACTGGAATTTGGAGAAAGCAATTCATTATTACGAGTTGCTGCAACAGGAAAATCCGGCATTACTGGCTTCTCTTTCTGCTAAATGGGACTTGACGCGCAATTATACGGAGTGGCAAGAAAAATCGGCCAAGCTTTATTTGCCACAGCCAAACGCGGAGCTTGTTATCCCGCAAGACGATACTTATTTATCGAAAAAAATCATTGATTTAGCCCCTTACAAAGCTTCTGCGCAAGTTGGTGCTCTCTTCTTAGACTATAATTTGGACCAAGTGAATGATATGCAAATCACTAAGCAAGCAGACGTGATGATTTTGCTTTATTTATTAGAAAACGAATTTTCTCCAGAAGTAAAACAGGCCAACTGGGATTATTACGAGCCAAAAACACTGCATGATTCCTCACTAAGTCGGGCAACGCATAGCATTTTAGCCTCTGATTTAGGCGACAAAGAATTGGCTTATAGTATGTTCGAAAAAGCGAGTCGCATTGACCTTGGCCAAAATATGAAATCAAGCGACGCTGGCATTCACTCCGCATCAATTGGTGGGATTTGGCAAGTAGTTGTGAATGGTTTCGGCGGTGTACGTATGTTGGACGGCAAACTATTCCTTCATCCGCATCTTCCAGAAAAATGGACCGCACTTTCCTTCCCGATTTACTGGAAAGGTTCACGGCTACTCATTCATGTCACACAAACAGCAACGGAAATTTCGAATACATCGAATCAAGATGTCGTGCTCACGCTTAACGGTAAGGAAATTTCGATTTTAGCAAACACAACATTTACAACAAATTAAAATATGAGGGGCATGCCATCACGGTCTGCTCCTCCTTTTACGAGGTGCGTTTATGAAACAAATTAATCCGAGCATTATTTATCCAATCGAAAACTGGCACGTTTCTGAAACCGAATTTGATATCACCACCAATCAGCGTAGTGAAACAATTTTCACCGTTGGAAATGGGTATATTGGTATTCGTGGCTGTCTCGAAGAAAATAGCAGTGAACTCGAAAATCACACATTGCCAGGAACCTACATCAACGGCTTTTATGAAACAGCGCCAATTATATATGGCGAGGCGGCTTACGGCTATGCGAAAAGTCACCAGACCATCCTAAATGTGCCAAATGCGCTGCCCGTCACGATTACAATGGATGGCGAGAAAATCTCATTATTTACAGGTAAAATCACGAATCACACACGAAAAATTGATTTTAAAAACGGATTATACGAACGGCATATCACATGGACTTCTGCAAAAACTGGGAAACAAATTGCCATCACATTTTCCCGACTTGTATCCTTTACGCGAAAACATATCGCGGCGCTTAAAATCCAAGTAATCCCAATCAATTTCACGCAAGCAGACATCACAATTGAGTCGGCTCTGCAAGGCGCTGTAACAAATCAAGAGCATGACGGAGATCCACGTGCAGGCGCGGCATTTTCTGGACAAGTGTTGCGAACGAAAGAAACAATCCAGCAAAGCGGCATTCTTGGGCTTGTGCAGGAAACACTCGCTTCCGAACTTGAAATTGCGAGCGGAATCAAACATAGTATGCCAGGCGAAATCACTCAAAAAACGGATTTCTGGTCCGAAAAATGGTATTTTGACGGTTCAGAGCCGATAGAAATCACGAAATTTATTAGCTATGTCGCAACAACAGAAAATAATCGCGAAACGTTATGCAATGAACTAGCAACTGCTTCCTCGCTTGGTTTTGACACGCTTTTACAAGAACAAACTGCTTTTCTTACAGATTTTTGGGAGACTGCTGATATTCAAGTAACTGGAGATGATGCATTGCAACAAGCACTGCGTTTCAATGCTTTTCATCTTTTGCAATCAGTAGGTCGTGACGGTAAGACAAATATTGCGGCGAAAGGCGTTACTGGAGAAGGTTATGAAGGTCATTATTTTTGGGATACGGAGATTTTCATTTTTCCATTTTTCGTATTTACAAAACCTGAGATTGCGAAGAAATTGCTCGAACATCGATATAGCCTTCTTCCTAATGCTAAGGAACGTGCTCGCGATTTGGCCTGTTCTGGCGCGCTCTTCCCGTGGCGAACGATTAATGGCGAGGAGGCATCTGCTTACTACCCTGCTGGGACTGCGCAAATTCATATTAATGCAGATATTATGCATGCTTTAAAACTATATGTTGAGGTTACTGGTGACACGCAATTTCTACGAGAAAAAGGACTAGAAATGCTTATCGAAACTAGTCGTTTTTATATGGATTACGGCGATTTTGTTGCAGGTCGTGGATTTGTAATCAATGGCGTCACAGGGCCTGACGAATATACAGCGCTTATTAATAACAATACGTATACTAACTTGATGGTAAAAGATCAGCTGGAATTTCTAGTCGCATCATTAACGGAAGAAATAAGCACACAATTTGACGTTACAGATACCGAAATAAAGCAATGGAAACAGGCAGCTAAACAAATGTACATTCACCGAACCGATTCGGCGCTTATTGGACAAGATGATTCCTTCCTAACAAAAGGAAAATGGCCATTTGAAGCAACAAACGAAGCGCAGTACCCATTATTACTTCATTTCCATCCCATGAAAATTTATCAAAAACAAGTTTTAAAACAAGCCGATCTCATTCTTGCAATGGTTTTACAAAGCGAACGTTTCACAGCCGAAGAAAAATTAGTAAACTATGATTATTATGAACCGTTAACAACACATGATTCCTCTCTTTCACCCGCAACCCATGCCATTATCGCAGCCGAACTTAATCGTATGGAACAAGCCGTATCATTCTTCTACTATACAGCCAGAACCGATTTAGATGATTATCATCACAATGTCAAAGATGGCGTACACACTGCAGCAATGGCAGGAAGCTGGCTAGCGATTGTTTACGGTTTTGCTGGTTTACGTATCAAAAATGGCAACCTACATTTCCAACCAAAACTGCCCAAAGAATGGACAAGTTATCAGTTCCGCATTACCTTCCAAGGGCGGCTGATTGAAGTAACAACGAACCTCAAAGGAACAACATATCGCTTAATTCACGGAGAAACTATTTCTATTTTTTCGGATAATAATAGCGTACAACTGTAGCAGAAGTCTTGCTAAGAATAGTTATCTACAACAAAAAATTCCCCTGTTAGCTTCTTGCTAATGTGGGAATTTTTTTACTTAACATTAAATTTTGGACGTAGTATTTCGCCGTAATTTGAAAAAGTTTCGTTGGCTTGATATCTCTCGAAGAAAGTGCTCTCGATGGAAAATAGCTTTTCTAAGAGCGCTGTTTTTATTTTTAATACGTCTTCCATATCTGGTAGTGTCGTAAGTTGATTGGACAGGATGACGTGGAACAGGCTTCTTATTTTACCTGGTCGCTTTAAAGGCATGTCAGAATCAAGTGGTTCTTCTGTTTTATAGCCTTTATACGTAATTTGTCTATAGAAATAGCTATTTTGTTGTGGGGTTAGAAAGCCTAATTTGTAAGCACGCATTTCTAAAGCTTGAATGGACACATTGTATTTTGCCTTTAATTCGATGTACGCATCTGGATTGGATACTTTTTTTAGCTTCTGAAATTCTGGCAAGATCATTTCTTCGGGAAGCAGAAAGTTAGCGGCAAACTGGTTGGCCTCGCTTTCTAACTGATTATATGTTGTTTTGTCCAAAGAAAGGATGTCAATGTTGTGGTGCATTAGTAAATGTCCTAGTTCGTGCGCTAAATCGAACTGGCGGCGTACTGCTGATTTCTTGATGCCTAGTACGATAAACGCGACATTGTTCGCTGACCATGCACTGTAAGCATCCGCCTTGTCTCCTATGTCCTTTTCTACAACATAAATCCCTGACTTCTCCAGTTTCAGAAGTAAGTCACCATTATCTGGAGCTATTGCCAAAACTTTTCTTGCTAATGTGGCAATTGCTTGGATACGCTTTTCTGGGCTCGCTTCTTGATAGTATAGTTGTAACGTTTTATTTCGGAGCTCATGGATTTCCCCCATCGGTACATTTACGTAGCTTTCTAATTGCGTAATCACTTCATAAATAAATTGAAGGTACGTAACCTCCGTATATGTTTTCTTCCGAGAATGAATGTCCGCTAGACGATAAGCCACCGATCCTTCTTGGAAAACGGCTTCGGATTTAGAATCTTGAAGGAAAAATTGCGTCTTTACATCGAATAATTCCTTGAGTTTCACCATGACTTCAAATTTAGGATTCGTTATCTGGTTTTCGAATTGCCAAATCGCTTGCTCGGATAATTGTAATTGTTCACCTAGTTCTTTTCTGGATAAACCATAGAGGGTTCTGATTTTTTGAAGGTTCTCACCTTGGAACATGAAAAATCCCCTCCTTACAAACTCCCATATGAAGCCTCCTAGTCTAGTAATATCAGGTCAATTATAACATAAATAGATACTTTACTAAATTAAAAACTACAAAATGAGAGGAAAAATTAAAGTGATATGCCTACGCTACTCTTCATCATACTGATTCAATCCTGGACTCGATTTCGCGCACATCATCAGTAAAATCATCAACTGACCCACTACTGGAATCAAGCCGACGAGTGCGATCCAACCGCTAACATTGATGTCATGAAGACGGCGGACAATCAGTGTGATGCACGGTAAAATAATGGCGATTTGATACAGCGCTAGCAAGACACTCGAAACTGCGACAACGATAATCCCTACATGGCTGTCAAAACCTAATATATCAAAAATATCACGCGTTCTCGTCATTCCCGCAAGAATGCTTTCAATCGCAATATGCCATAACAGGACATACCAGAATTCCCATCTCACGGAACGTCCTTTAAAATTCGTATAGTTTAACCAAAATAAGCGATATGCAAAAAATAAATTCATCGTAACCTCCTGATGTTTTCGTTAAGCCTCCATTATACAAAAATTTATCAATCATGCCTACTGATTACTTTTCGGGGTTTTTACGGTACTATCGGTCTTGTTTTTCTGGTAAAATGGAGGAGCAGAGAGAAGGTGTTTCAGATCGAGCGATATGATAGGCAAATGCGGGTAGCGCAGATTGGTGTAGCTGGGCAGGAGCGTTTGAACAAAAGTACAGTGCTGATTGTTGGTGTCGGTGCCATTGGAACGTATGCGGCTGAAATTGCGGCTCGTATGGGGGTTGGACGGCTGATTTTAGTGGATAGGGATTTTGTGGAGCTTTCGAATCTACAACGGCAGACGTTGTTTACGGAGCAAGATGCGGCGCACAAAGAAGCGAAGGCTTGGGCTGCGGCGAAGGCTCTGCGCGCGATTAATCAGGATATTCGGATTGATTTTCTCGTGGATGATGCGAACGCGACGTCCTTATTGCCTTTTGCAGGTGAAGTGGATGCGGTGCTTGATTGTACGGATAATTTTGCGACGCGGCGGTTTTTGAACCGGTGGTGTTTGGAGCAGGATGTGCCATGGATTTTTGCGTCGTGTGCGGGGACTTTTGCGAATGTGATGCCCATTATTCCGGGTGAGACGGCTTGTTTGCATTGTTTGATGGAGAAAATGCCGCTTTTCAATGAGACGAGTTGTGATATTATCGGGGTTCATGGGGCGCTAATTCCGATGCTGGCTGGGCTTCAGGTGTCACTTTTGACGAAGTTATTGATTCGTGAACAGCTTGTGGCGCGTTATTATCAGTTGGATAATTGGGACATGACGTTTCAGGCGTTTCATGTGAAGCGAAATCCAGATTGTGCGGTTTGTGTGCATCATGATTACGGGGATACTGCTTTTTCGCGGCAACCGGTTTTGCTTTGCGGACGTGATACGGTGCAGTTTCAGATTGGAGCGACGCTTGATTTCGACGCATTGCAACAAGTGCTCGTGAAGCAACAAATAACCTGCAACACCAATCGTTTCGTGCTTACATTTTCATTTGACGGCTTTGACTTTACGGTTTTCCAAAACGGACGCGTACTCGTGCACGGGACAGATGATCTGGTTTTAGCGAAGAAGCAATATCAGCATTTTTTTAACGAGGTTTAAAAGGAGGCAAAATGATGGAGCAAAAGGAATTTATTCAGGCGCGTGTCGGGATTTTGACGATCAGTGATACGCGAAATTTGGACACTGACAAAAGTGGACAACTGCTCGTTGCGGCATTAGAAGCGGCGGGACATGTTGTCACAGAACGGCTTGTCGTAAAAGACGATGATTTTCTAATCAATACTGGCATCGCAAAATTAAAATCACAATCTGATTGCGTCATTTCGAATGGTGGAACCGGGATTGCCGTTCGAGACGTCACTTTTGAAGCGCTTTGGGATCAGGTAGAACAAGAGATTCCTGGCTTTGGCGAGCTATTTCGGATGTTGAGTTACGAGGAAATTGGAACGCGAGCGATGTTATCGCGAGCCTTCGCAGGTTTTACGCACGACAATGTCTTGTTGTTTGTCGTTCCTGGCTCGACGAATGCGTGTAACTTGGCGATTAATAAATTGATTATTCCTGAGCTGCCTCATTTCTTGGCGGAACGTAGGAAGTAAGCGAAAAAGCGTTTAGAAACTCTAAAATCGGGTTTCTAAACGCTTCTTTTATTTAGCTTTTCTTCTATTATCCGCCGATTTGACTCATGCGTCTTGTCGTTGGTTTATGTGATTGCATTTCATCTTGCAAAGCAATCGCCATCTCATGACTTTCTGGCTTATTATCAATGGATTGCTGCACAAGTTCCATCAGTTTTTCAGGGTCTTTAATCAGTGGACGTATGTTCATTTCCTCATCCCAATACAGACACGCCTTAATATAGCCGTCCGCCGTCAACCTCAAGCGATTACAACTCGCACAAAAATGAGAGCTGACTGGGTGAATCAAGCCAAACGTTCCTTTAGCCCCTTCCAAACGAAAATTCTCAGAAGGTCCGTTACCGCGAATCGAGTCCACGGGCTGATACGCAAATCCAGCTTCATCACAAGCATCAAAAATCGTTTGCAGCGACAAATATTGTTTTTTCCAGCTATCTCCGGCATGACCAATCGGCATGTATTCAATAAAACGAATATTAATATCTTTATCTCGCGTAAATTCCAAGAAATCCAGAATTTCATCGTCATTCTGCCCCTTGATCAAAACTACATTCAGCTTGATTGGGAAAAAACCAACTTCCTCTGCTTTGGCAATACCATCCAAGACTTTCTGTAGCCGACCGCCTCGCGTTATCGTTTTAAAACGGTCCTCTTGTAACGAATCCAAACTGATATTAACACGCGTTAACCCAGCTTCTTTCAAGGCTTCCGCTTTTTTAACAAGATACATCGCGTTAGTTGTTACGGCGATATCTTCAATTTCTGGAATCGCGCTAAGACCTGCAATAATATCCACAATATCCGTACGTAAAAGTGGCTCTCCACCCGTAATCCGTACTTTCTTAATGCCGTATCCAACCATAATTTTCATGAAATCAATAATCTCATCTTTAGAGAGAACTTTCTCATGCGGCAGGAAAGTCATGCCCTCTTCAGGCATGCAGTAGACACAACGCAAATTGCAACGATCGGTGACGGAAATACGAATATAGTCATGGACGCGTCCAAAACGATCGGTTAATAATGGCATGATATCAAACTCCTATCGTTATTTATCAAAGCGAAACTTCCCGCTTTTGCCTCCTGTTTTTTCAACAAGATGGGTTTTTTCGATGACGATTTTTTTATCGATTGCTTTACACATATCGTATACGGTTAAGGCGGTGACGGTGACTGCGGTCAGTGCTTCCATCTCGACGCCGGTTTTTCCAATGGTTACGACTTCGGCTAAAATAGTTAAATGATCTTTGCCGTCGTCGGTGAACATAATGTTGACTTTCGTTGTCATAATCGGGTGACACATCGGGATTAGTTCACTTGTTTTTTTGGCGGCCATAATGCCTGCTACTTGCGCAACGGCTAGGACATCGCCTTTATCAATGAGACCGTCTTTGATGCGTCTTAATGTCGCTTCTTCCATCTGTAACGTGGCTGTGGCGATAGCGCGGCGCTGGGTCTCGCTTTTTTTTGTTACATCTACCATGTGGGCTCGCTGTTCTTCATTGAAATGGGATAATTCATCAGTCATAATATCGGCTCCTTCATCTCATCCTCCGCTTACTGGAGGGATTATCGCAATTTCTGAAACGTCTGTAAGCGCTGTGCTGTCCGTTTGAAACTCCATATTCACGGCGATCATGCATTTATCCATGTCTTGCGCAATTGCAGGAATTTCCTTACTTACTAACTGTCTCACATCTGCGACAGTCTTGCAATTAGAAAGGTCGAGTTTCACTTCCGAAGTGCCCGCTTTTTGAATGAGAAACGCAAAAAATTTAATGGGCGTCATCTCGCTCACCTCCCCAACGAATGCGATCCGTGTCGACTTCTTCTTTCCAAATCGGCACACGTTTTTTTAGTTCTTCGATAATGAAACGCGAACCTTCATAAGAGGCTGCGCGGTGCGGTGTGGCAACGCCGATAAATACGGCAATATCCGTGAGCTGCAACTCGCCTAAACGGTGAATCACGATAACGTCCGCATCAAATTTTTCTTCTACTTCATTTGCTAGTTTGGAGAGTTCTTTTAGCGCCATTTCTTTGTATGCCGTGTAGCGAATCGTCTTGGTTTGGATATCTCCCGTCCACTCTCGAATCGTCCCGACAAACATGTTAACGGCACCAAATCTCGCATTTACAAGTTGCTGGTATGTCGAGCCAACATCAATCGGCTCATGTTGTAATCTAACATCTATCATGGCAAAAATTCCTTTATTATAGTTTGGCATAATCGCTCTTGCTCTTCTTGCGTACTTAATTTCAAAATGGCATGCGGTAACCCGTCGCGAAACGTCCCTATTGAATGCACATTCGGAAGGCCTTCTAGCGTTTTCATATCCTCTTCATCACGCACCATCACCAATTTCGGAAACGGACCTTCTTTATATCCTTCAATCAAAACAACATCCGTGCGTGGCAATTTGGCAATCATGTCCTTTAACGTGATTCCCTCGTTCGCCATAATCGCATGTTGTGACGAGGAAGAAATGGCAACCACGTCAGCGCCGCTTTCTCGAAACGAAAAAGTATCCGTATTAGGATGGTCTATCGAAAACGCATGGGCATCATGTTTTATAACCGCAACCGTATAATCTTGCGCTTTTAGCTGGTGGACAAAGCAGTTTGTCATCGTTGTTTTCCCGCTCTTTTTAAAACCGGTTATTTGGAAGATAAGCGCCATATCGAGACTTCCTCTCCTTTTAATTTGCCCGTCTTGCCGTGCGGAATCTCAATGAGGCATTCCGTCAAGTGCAGATTCCCGAGCGCACTGGACATATCACTACCAACTGGTATCGCCGTCAGCTCGCCATCCTCGTACAGCAATTGCCCACGCAAAAAGCGATCATAAGCGTTGTTTTTCGAATAATCCGCGCCTAATTTCGCTTTTTGGAATACGAACTGCGTTTCTATGTCGCCCTGCATTTTGGCAATGACTGGTGAGATCAGCAAGTGGAATGCCGTGAAGCACGCACCAGGATTCCCAGACAGCGCAGCAACAAGCGTATCCTCATAAACCATCGCCGTCGTCACACTACCCGGCCGCATTTGAATTTTATTATACAGCAGTTCCGCGTCCTCTTTTGCGATAATGGCCATAAAGTCAAAATCGCCAACCGACACGCCCCCCGTTGTCAAAATCAAATCCGCCTGTTGCGCGAGACTTTGCAACCGCTCCTTCGTCAGCGCCAAGTCATCCTCGATTTGCTCCACCGCAATGACCTGCGCACCAGCATCCGTCGCCAGTGCCGCCAACATCAAATGGTTACTATTAAAAATTTTGCCATCAGGAAGTGGCATCCCCGGTTGCACAAGCTCAGAGCCCGTCGACAAAATCGCCACACGCGGCTTGCGGAACACCGCCACATCGGGCACCCCAAAAGCAGCCAGCAGACTAATCGAACCCGGATTCAAATGATGATGCGGTGACAACAACGGCGCACCGTCCTGAAACTCCTCACCACGCTCCGTAATGTTCGTATTTTTGTGCGTATTTATCAGCTCAATCGTGTCCGCCTCACCCGTCACGCGTGACTGTTCCAACATAATCACCTTGCCAGCGTTCTCCGGCACCTTGGCTCCTGTCATAATCCGCACCGTCTCGTTCTCCTGCAAATCATGATTATACGTCGCACCACACGGCACGTCCGCTACAACCCGAAATGTCCGCGGATAATTCGCATCATCCTCCGCCCGAATCGCGAAACCGTCATACCCTGAGCGTCTGAAATAAGGCATCGCCATCGTCGCATGCACCGTTTCCGCCAAAATCCGACCGTTCGCATCCGCAATCCCGATCCGCTCCGCATCCAGCATCACCGTCTTATCCAGCAACCTCCGCTGCGCTTCCTCCACACGAATCGCTACCCGTCTATCCAACATTCCAGCCACTTCCTTTTTCGCAAATTTCAGCTAGTTCTACTATACATCAAGCACCTCAAAAATAACAGTGTAAGCGCTCACTTCTCGTCAATTTCCCACGCCAAATCCGTATTTTTTCAAAACTTTCTGCGCTTCCTTGCCCTTCATATATTCCAGAAATTCCGAAGCCTCATCTTTCACATCAGAATCTTTAACAGCCCCAGCATAATACCCGATTGGGCTATGTGTCGCATCATCGATTTTATACGCCGTCTGCACCTTTTTCGAAATCATCGCATCCGTCGCGTACACAAATCCGATATCCGCATTTCCAGCCTCCACATACGCCAACACTTGACGCACATCGCTCGCCTTCACCAATCGTGATTTCACACTATCCATCAACTTCTCATTCGTCAAAAACTCTTCCGCATATTTCCCAGCAGGAACAGAAGCTGGGTCACCAATCGCAATCACGCGCGCCTTCGCAAGTTCTTCTTTAATGTCTCCCACCGGTGTACTTGCTTTTGGCATAACCGCCACCAACGTATTCGAAGCCACTTTTTGACTATTTGCAATCAATTTCTTGTCTAACAATTTATCCATATCACTCTGACTCGCAAGCACGACACCATCCACTGGCGCACCATTCTCCACACGCTCACGAAGCTGTCCAGACCCACCGAAATCAAATTCCAACTTAATATTATCATGTTCTTTCTCAAATGCCGGACCAACCTCATCCATCACATCTTTCAAACTTGCAGCCACTGAAATATGTACCGTCTCTGGCTCCTGCGTCCCACACCCAACGAGTACAAACGCCATCATCACCATAACGAAACTACCTGCTATCCATTTCTTCATCCGAATTCCCCCTCCTTCATCATTGTACGAAAAAGACTGATATGAATGCAAGCAGAGACAGCGATTTTCTCGCTGCCCCGAACTGTAGAAAATTATTTTTTATACAAAAACCTATCCGTGCCTCCAAACCTCAGCGTGGCGACAAATGTTCAGTTTCTAGGCAAAAGCGAGTACCGGAGCGGAGCGTACTTAGGTACGTGAGCATCGGAACAGAGCTTTTAACGACGAAAATGGGCGTTTGTCGCCACGCTGCTTATGCTGTTGCAGCTGGTTTTCTAACATACACTGCCCAAACCGTAACAAGACAGATAACCGCAAATACACTTAGTAAAATAAAGCCAAGCGTATAAGTTCCTGTTGTTTGTTTAATAATTCCTAATAACAACGGTGGGAAAAATCCGCCAAGTCCGCCAGCCGCGCCGACGAATCCTGTAACCGCACCCGTATTTCCTTTTGAAACCATCGGTACCATTTTGAAAATAATTCCGTTTCCAAGTCCGACTGTCAATGCCGTTAAGAAAATCATGGTTGTAAACAAACCGTATTGTGTTAGTGAAAAGGCAATAATACAAGCCATCACTGCCACAAGCGCAAATCCTGTCGTTAAAAGTTTCGTCGGATTCAGTTTATCCGCTAAAATACCGCCGACTGGACGCATAAATGTTGCCGTAGCCGCAAATCCTGCCGAGAACAAGCCCGCATTGACCGCACTAATCGAGAACTGATCGCCCATAAACGCTGGCAAGTAATTACTTAGCGCCACAAACGAACCGAACGTTAGAAAATAAAATAAAGATAAATACCATGTATTTTTGTCTTTTGCAACAGAAAGGGATTGTTTTAGCGTCTTCTTCTCTGCCGATAATGTCATTTCTTTCGCAAAAATCGCAAAAATGATAACGATGACCGTAATCGCAATGATGAGCGTGTAATACACCCAGTCAAAGCCCCAATTCGCATTAATACGCGGAATAATGAGTCCTGCAAGTGCATTCCCGATATTTCCCATTCCCGCAATCCCAAGAATAAGCCCTTGTTTTTCAGCTGGAAAAAAGGTTGAAACGTAAGAAATCGCGATTGCAAATGTTGTTCCAGCCATACCGATGAAAAACGCACAAAGCATTAAGAACAAATAAGTACTCGCAAATGGAATCAATGCCAGTGGAATCAGTGTGAATAACATGGTGATAATGTAGATTTTCTTCCCACCAAATCGATCACTTAAGATTCCCATCGGTATGCGCATAATTGAGCCTAGCAAAACAGGCGTTGCAATCAGTAAACTTTTTTGTGAAGCCGATAAGCCGAACTCTGTTGCAATCTGGTTAGATACTGGAGATAAAGATGCCCAGACCATGAATGAAATGGCCATTGCAATCGTCGCAATGGTGAGTGCGATATACGCGTCTTTTTTTGATGTTTGTTGCATTTTGTTTTCCTCCCTGTACTTGATCCTCTTTATAAAAAACTTCGGA
Organism: Listeria booriae; assembly: GCF_000766865.1. Taxonomy (GTDB): domain Bacteria; phylum Bacillota; class Bacilli; order Lactobacillales; family Listeriaceae; genus Listeria_A; species Listeria_A booriae. Next base: position 211,566 of record NZ_JNFA01000024.1, on the reverse strand, counting down.
ACAAGTGTTTATCTTCTGTATATGATGTAACTTCTCTTCAAATACGTTAACGGTACACTCCATGCGTGGACCAGCCTTGTATACGGAAATAGCGCAAAAATAAGAAACGCACTAATAATGTGGAGCTGGAAAAACACAGGCACATTCGCCATCAGACTTGCATCCGGCTGAAATAAGAACAACTGGCGGAACCAAATCGAAATCGACTCCCGATAATCAAAACCCGGATTTGCAGGGTTCGCAATCAGCGTACTCGCCATTCCTAGAAACAGCGTGAACAATAGCGTCAAATTCACGATAATATCCATAATCGAACTCGTCATCCGCACTCTAGCATGCGACAAGCGTCGGAACGTTAACAAAAACATCCCGACAAATGCCATAATCCCAAAAACACTACCAATCCCAACAGCTACGATATGATACGCATGTTCACTAATACCAACCGCTTCTGTCCAAGTTTTTGGAATAACCAAGCCGATAAAATGGCCCCCGACAACGAAAATAATCCCAATATGAAATAAAATACTGCCAATCATCAATTGCTTTTTCTCAATCATTTCGGACGATTTTGCCGTTACTGTGAAATGGTCATAACGATAGCGGAAAATATGGCCGAACACAAAGCTTGCTAACACAAGATAAGGCAACACCACCCATAAAAAATTATTCCACATGTTGTTGTCCTCCTTGTTTTACGCAAACGCGCATTTCTTGTCGCAACGCTTCGATAATGTAACGATACGGATTTCCAGCTTTCTCTAATTCTTGAAGTAGATGGTAAGAACCGTCTTCGATAACACCAATGAGCAACTCGATACTGTCGCTAGCACGCTCATCCATGTACCAATCTCCGGCATCAATAAACTCAAGCATGAGCGGTAAATAATCCGTTAATTCCGCATCATCAGGCAATAAACCAAACATTTCGTACAGCACTTTCAACTTCGCCAACATCTGGCCTCGCTCACGCGCATCTTCAAACTTGTAAAAAGTCATATAAAGTGTTGTTTTCTTATTAAAATCAAATGTATCCACATACGTTTCTGTAATTTCACCAAACGTTAACGCAGACATCTCTTCCCAAAAAGCGTGAAGGAGTTTCCCCGAATCCGCTTTTTGGAATACTTCTGAGAATAAAAACTTGTCGTTAATAAACCGTTTTTCTGGATAGGAAAGTATTGCTGATAAAGCGCCAAATACAGCTCTTTTTTCGTTTAAAAGGGCATAATCAATCACGCCAAATCCCCCCATAGAAGCTTTCTTCATACATTTCTTGTGTTGATTTCGATGGTTGCTGTGTGCTATTTCCGATTGGTGCTGGCGCAGGTTTTGCGTCTGGCTGGTTGATCTGATCTGCTAAGCTACAACCGCTACACACATCTGCGGAATAACCTGATGAACCTTGTGCTTTGTATGTGTCGATATAATCCTCTTTATGACTCACCGGAATAACGAAGCGGTCTTCATATTTAGCAATCGCAAGCAAACGATACATTTTCTTCACTTCTTTTTCGGTCATGCCGATACGTTCTAATTTCGTTGTATCGAAGTCTTTGCCTGAACTTACTGCACGCATGTATGTCCGCATCATCGCCATTTTTTGCAAGGAAGTTTTGATGACATCGGTATTTCCTGCGGTTAAAATGCTCGCCAAGTAATCGACCGGAATTCGCATTTCGTCAATCGCTGGGAAAATCATGTCTGGATTGTTAATCGAATCTTTTCCTTCAAAATAGTTCATGATTGGTGAAAGTGGCGGAACGTACCAAACCATTGGCATCGTGCGGTATTCTGGATGTAGCGGGAAGGCAATCTTGTATTCTTTTGCCATTTTGTAAATTGGTGAGTTCTGCGCGGCTTTAATCCAGTCTTCTTTAATGCCGTCTTTGCGCGCCTGTTCGATAACCGCTGGATCATTCGGATCAAGAAACAGGTCCAGTTGTTTTTGGTATAGTTCTTTCTCGTCTTCCACCGATGCTGCTTCTTTCACGCCGTCCGCATCATAAAGCATGACGCCAAGGTAACGAATACGCCCAGTACACGTTTCGGAACACACCGTTGGCAAACCTGCTTCAATACGCGGGAAACAGAAGGTACATTTCTCGGCTTTGTTTGTTTTCCAGTTGAAGTATACTTTTTTGTATGGGCAACCGGTCATGCAATAACGCCAGCCGCGACATGCTTCTTGGTCAACAAGGACGATACCGTCTTCATCGCGTTTGTACATTGCGCCACTTGGGCAAGACGCCACGCACGAGGGGTTTAAACAATGTTCGCACAAACGAGGCAAATACATCATAAACGCTGTTTCAAAATTGGTTTTGATTTCTGTTTCGATATTTTTCATGTTTGGATCAAGCGGCATTGTGTTTGGTGCGCCTGCCAAGTCATCTTCCCAGTTCGGACCCCATTCGATTTCCATGTCTTTGCCTGTAATCACCGACTTAGGACGGGCAACTGGTTGATTTTTGCGTTCTTCGGTTGTAAAAAGATTGTCGTAATTGTACGTCCATGGCTCGTAATAATCTTTTAGCTCCGGCATATCCGGATTGTAGAAAATTTTGCCGAGCATCACTTTATTTAATTTCGAACCTGCGGCAAGTTCTAGTTTGCCTTTTTTAAGTTTCCAGCCGCCTTTGTAGCGTTCTTGGTCTTCCCACTGTTTTGGATAGCCAATGCCGGGTTTTGTTTCGACGTTATTAAACCAAATGTATTCTGCTCCAGGCCTGTTTGTCCATGTATTTTTGCACGTTACACTACATGTATGGCAGCCGATGCATTTGTCTAAATTCATTACCATTCCAATTTGCGCTTTAATCTTCAAGCCAATTCACCTCGTTCAATTTCCGGACTGCAACATAGAGATCGCGCTGATTTCCAATTGGTCCATAGTAGTTGAAACCGTAGCTTAGCTGTGCGTAACCGCCAACCATTTGTGTAGGTTTCATGTGGATTTTCGTTGGCGCATTGTGACTGCCACCGCGTGTTCCTGTAATTGACGTTCCCGGAACATTGATATGACGGTCTTGCGCATGGTACATATACATCGTCCCCTTCGGCATTCTGTGACTCACGACTGCACGCGCCGTCACGACACCGTTACGATTGTATACTTCTAGCCAATCATTATCTTTAATATTTCCAGCCGCCGCATCTTCATGGTTAATCCAAACGTTCGGGCCACCACGGAAAAGCGTCAACATATGCTGATTATCTTGGTACATACTATGAATATTCCATTTACCATGCGGCGTCAAATAACGCAACACAATCGTATCTGGCGTCTCCTCAATCTGTTTATCCCTAGGTGCAAAAACTTGAGGTGGCAACGTTGGCTTATAAACCGGCAATGCCTCACCATATTGTAAAAACATCTCATGATCGATATAAAAATGCTGGCGTCCCGTTAATGTCCGGAAAGGCACAAGCCGTTCAATGTTCGTTGTAAACGGTGAATAACGCTTGCCGTCTGTATTCGAACCCGTAAACACTGGCGTCGGAATAACCTCACGCGGTTGCGCCGTAATACTCTCAAACGTAATCCGTTCCGCTTCCCGTGATTGCGCCAAGTCGCGCAGTTCCACACCCGTCGCATCCTCTGCCACTTTCCAAGCTCGAACCGCTACTTTTCCGTTCGTCGCACTTGAAATATGCAAAATCGCATTCGCCGCTTGCCGTTCCGTCTCCATCACTGGTTTCTCATTTTTAATCGTGTCATCCTCATAAATCCCGTTAATGCGTTTCATTTCTTCATATTCTTCGGCAACCGAGAACTGCGTCCCGTGCGCGCCGACCTTGCCAGTCCCTACATTCGGACCAAGCGTAATGAACTTATCATAAATCTGCGTATAATCCCGCTCGACAAATTGGAAATGCGGCATTGTTTTACCAGGAATGGCTTCCACTTCGCCTTTCTTCCAGTCTTTAATCTCGCCGTAGGATTGCGAAATCTCCATTTGCGAATCATGATTTAGCGGCAACATCACAACATCGCGCTGCACTTCATGCAAGTGAATTTTCGCCATATCAGAAAACGTTTGGCTTAAATCTTTAAAAATGTTCCAATCCGATTTTGACTCCCAAAGCGGGCTAATCGCAGGGTTAAACGGATGAACAAAAGGATGCATATCCGTACTAGAAATATCCGTCTTCTCATACCACGTCGCAGCCGGTAACACTACATCCGAATAAATTGGCGTCGCCGTCATCCGGAAATCAAGCGTCACCATCATGTCCAATTTTCCTTCTACGATCTCATCACGCCATACAATTTCCTCTGGCTTGAACTCATCATTTGGCGTCGACAACAAATTATTCGTCGTTCCAAACAAATGCTTCATGAAGTATTCTTGGCCCTTCCCACTAGAAGAAACAAGATTGGACCGCCATACAAAAAGGCCACGCGGGAAGTTCACCGGATTATCAGGATCTTCCACTGCAAATTGCAACTTATCATTTTTCAAATCATCGACAATACCCGATACAATTTCCGCATCCGATTTGCCTTCATTTTCAGCTGCGAAAAGCAAACTGTTTTTGTTAAACTGCGGGTACGATGGCAACCAGCCAAGTCGCGCAGCCAACACATTGTAGTCCGCTGGATGTTTGTAGCTCGTTTTTTGCGCTAGAGGAGATTTCAACGCATCCGTGTCCATTTCCTCATAACGCCACTGATCCGTCGCAAAATACCAGAAGCTCGTCGCGTTTTGTTGTCTCACAGCGCCTTGCCAATCTTTTGCAAAAGCCACTGTTTGCCAGCCTTCAATCGGGCGACATTTTTCCTGACCAACATAATGCGCCCAGCCTCCGCCGTTCACACCTTGCGATGCCGTCAAAATAACCAAGTTCAAAATCGAGCGGTAAATCGTGTCACTATTAAACCAGTGGTTAATACCAGCGCCCATAATAATCATCGAACGACCACCAGTATCAATCGCATTTTGCGCAAACTCACGAGCAATTTGCGTCACAATATCCGCTTTCACACCAGTAATCGGCTCTTGCCAAGCCGGCGTATACAAGCTATCCGCATCATCCAAACCACGCGCCGCCATCTTATCTTCCGCATGACGCGACACACCGTATTGACTCAGCATCACATCATACACCGTCGCCACTAAGCGCTTCGAACCATCCGCAAGCGTAATTTCCCGAACCGGCAACTCCCGTTCAAAAATCCCGTTACCACGATTATCAAAATAAGGAAACGCAACCGTATCAAGTCTATCTAATCCAACCGTCATCGCTGGTTGAATCATCGTGCCATCTTCCCGTTCAAGCGACAAGTTCCATTTCACGCCATCTTCCCAGCGCTGCCCCATCGTCCCGTTCGGCACGACAATCTCACCCGTCACCTCATCGATCAAGCACGTCTTCCAATCCGCATGCGACTCACTAGCAAGCCCACCGTACAAATCTTCCTGGCGCAAAAACCGTCCCGGCGTCAAACCTTTTTCCGTCTCATCCAGCAACAACAAGAACGGCAAATCCGTAAATTGTTTCGCATAATCAATAAACAAAGGCTCCGCGCGCTCCACATAAAATTCTTTCAAAATAACATGCGTCATCGCTTGCGCTAAAGCAGCATCCGTTCCAGGATTCGGCGCCAACCAGTTATCCGCAAATTTCACATTCTCCGCATAATCCGGTGCCACCGCAACCACTTTTGTCCCCTTATAACGAACTTCCGTCATAAAATGCGCATCCGGCGTCCGCGTCAGCGGCACATTCGAGCCCCACATCATAATGTAGCCCGCATTATACCAGTCACTCGACTCCGGCACATCCGTTTGCTCTCCCCAAATCTGAGGCGAAGCAGGCGGTAAATCCGCATACCAATCGTAGAAACTCAACATTTCCCCACCAAGCAACGTCAAAAAGCGCGAACCAGCCGCATAACTAATCATCGACATCGCAGGAATTGGCGTAAAACCAGCCAAGCGGTCAGGACCATATTTTTTAATCGTGTAAATCAGCATCGCCGCAATCATGTAGTACGCTTCTTGCCACGTCACCCGAATTTGTCCACCCTTACCACGCGCACTCTTATAACTTTGCGACTTCTCAGGGTCTTCCACGATGCTCGCCCACGCGTCCACAGGATTGTTATATTGGCGCAACGCATTTTGCCATAAACGCCATAATTTCCCGCGCACGTATGGATATTTCACACGCAAAGGACTATACTCATACCACGAAAAACTCGCCCCACGCGGACAGCCACGCGGTTCAAATTCCGGCATATCAGGCCCGCAACTCGGGTAATCCGTCGCTTGATTTTCCCACGTAATAATCCCGTTTTTCACAAAAACTTGCCAACTACATGAACCCGTACAGTTCACACCATGCGTTGTTCGAACGACTTTATCATGACTCCAACGATCACGATACATCTTCTCCCAAGCCCGACTTTTCTCCTCCATCACTGTCCAATTTCCGTTAAATTTCTCCGTTCTCTTAAAAAAACGCAAACCTTTTTTCCTCACTATGTACCACCTCATTCTTGTTATCATATTCACAAACAAAGTTATTGTTTCCTTACTTAATTTGATAATAACAACTCCGAGTACTTTTTGACATCGGGAAAATCCCTATATTTTTTCGCTTATATTCTTTGACATTGCAGGCTTGGAACAACATAATAGAAAAGAATACATAGTAAAACCGTCTTGGAGGTCCTAAACAATGCTCACACCCGTTTTGCATTCACTAATCGTCGCGATTGTATCCACATTTCTCGCGTTTTTGTCGATGCTACCACTCAGTTATTATTTCGCTAACCATAAATCAAAATTCCAATTAGCCATCGAAATCATCATTTTGCTACCACTCGTATTACCACCAACCGTCGTCGGTCTGATCTTACTCGGTCTTTTCGGCAAGAACGATTTGATTGGTGCCTTTTTGTGGAACAACTTCAATTACAGCTTCATCTTCACGCTAGCCGGCGCCATCATTGCCACAACCATCATCATCCTGCCAATCATGTACCAAGGTCTAAAAAGCGCCTTCTTATCCATCGACCACGACTTAGTTTGGGCCGCGCAAACACTCTCTGCCACCACAAGAACCATCTTTTTCAAAGTCATTTTACCGAATTGCTGGCAGCCAATCCTAGCAGGGATTTTACTTAGTTTTTGCCGGGCGATGGGTGAATTCGGAGCAAGCCTCATGGTCGCAGGCTATATCGAAGGCAAGACAAATACGATCGCATCCAGCATTTATTTCATGGTGCAACAAGGCGATATGCGCACCGCGATTTACCTAGGCATTATCAACGTCATCATCGGCGTTTTTGCACTAATGGTCATCCACATTCTGACCGTCCGCCAAACCAACCTAATGAGAGGAATGTAACCCATGGGAATCCGTTTAAAATTCAAAAAGAAGCTCCCCTTTCACGATCTTGACATCGATTATGACCTTGTCGCCCCAATCACAGCTATCATGGGCGCAAGCGGCTCAGGGAAATCCACCTTATTTCAATGCATCAGCGGCTTAAAACGCATCGACGAAGGCATCATCGAATTCAACAACACCGCATGGGACGACACCTACAGCGACATCTTTGTCCCAACGTCCGCCCGCAAAGTCGGCTATCTCTTCCAAAACCTAGCATTGTTTCCAAATATGAATGTCTTTAACAACATCGCATTCGGCCTTGTCGCAGCAAAAAAACAACGCCCAGAAATCGAACAACAAGTCCGCAAAATAAGCGACTACTTAAAAATATCCCATTTGCTATTCTCCTCCGTACAAAAACTATCCGGCGGCGAGAAACAACGCGTAGCAATGGCTCGTGCCATGATTACCAACCCTAACCTACTGCTCCTTGACGAGCCATTCAACGGCCTTGACGAAGACACACGCAACATCTGCATCGAACTCGTCGGACAAATGGCGCGCGATTTCGACATTCCCGTCATCTTTGTCACCCATTACCACCAAGAAGCCACCTCCCTAACCGGAGAAATTTTAAAAATAAAGGATGGTCGCCTTGTCAAAAACTAATCCAATCGCTGGCATCGTTTTAGCTGGCGGAAATTCCACCCGATTTGGTGAAGATAAAGCATTGTATCAAGAATCTTTCGACGCACCAACTTGGGTCGAACAAACCGTCTCCAAAATGCTCCCACTCGTAGATGCCATATTCGTCGTAACAAACGAACAACTTTTCCCAGCCATTCATCAACTATTCAAACACACTGCCGTCACCGTTCTTTCCGACCAAGCACCATTCATCGATAAAGGTCCACTCGGCGGGATTTACGCAGCAATGTCCCAAACATCGGCGTTCAGTCATTACCTGCTATCCCCCACAGATACGCCAAACATCACCACAGAAATTTTTGCCACACTCATCGAACAAAACAACGCCTACGCAGTCACAAACACCGCAGAACATTACCTCACCGCCTGTATTCCTTACTGCAAAGACCAAATCGAAACATTATTACGCGACGACAACCTACGAATCCGCCCCTTACTCCAAGCTATACATACAAAAAAACAGCCCTTCCAAGACGAAGAACCGTTCTTCAACCAAAACTATCGTTAGATTTTTCAGGAGGTTTCCCATGCGTTTTCTAAATCTACTATGGCAGTTCACGTGGCAACAAATGCTCTGCTGTATTTTCCCAGCTGTCATTTTCCTGTCCCTAGCCTTTTCCAAGTACCTGCCCATCCCGTTCCTCCCAAGGTACGATTTACTGCTCATCATCTGTATTATCGCACAACTTCTGCTTATCAAATTCGGCCTCGAAACATGGGATGAACTCAAAGTCATCATGCTTTTTCACATCATTGGCCTTGTCCTTGAGATTTACAAAATCCATATGGGCTCGTGGTCCTACCCCGAAGCCGGCTACGCAAAAATTCTCGGCGTCCCATTGTACAGCGGCTTCATGTACTCAAGCGTCGCCAGCTACATTTGCCAAGCCTGGAAACGATTCGATCTAACCGTCACAAACTGGCCAAAAAGCGGACTGGTCATCACGCTCTGCACCGCCATTTACCTAAACTTTTTCACCCACCATTACATCTGGGATTTGCGCTACATTCTCATCATCGCCGTCCTGCTCCTATTCCTGCGCACCACCGTCTTTTTCACAGTCGGCGACAAACGACTTCACATGCCACTGTCCCTCTCATTCCTGCTCATCGCCTTCTTCATCTGGGTCGCAGAAAACATCGCCAGCTTCTTCGGCGCTTGGTACTATCCCAATCAAGAAGTCACCTGGCACCTCGTCGGCTTCGGCAAAATCACAAGTTGGTATTTACTTATCATCATCAGCATCATGATTATCGCCGAGCTCAAGTTTCTTAAAAAAGATCTACAAGAAGACGAGAAAAAACCACTGATTCGCGATTAAATCAGTGGTTTAAACGTTTTCGTACATATTTACTAATCTCAAAAATACAGAGGAACATCACAACACTAATCCCAAACCTGGCTAGCAAAGGCAAGTCATCAATCAAATTAAAAACAATTATCGCTACGCCTACAGTGACGATAAAAATTATCATCTCCCAAAGAAATGGCTTATTCATACACCCGCTCCTCCTTTTTCATGCGTTCTACGTACGGTGTCAAACCAAAAATTCTTAGTAATTAAAAAAATCATTTCGCGATTCTCCATGTCGATATCCCTATAAATCATACCATATTTTACACCAAAAAAATAGTGGAGACCAAATCCTGATCCCCACTACACCTCTTATTCTCTTTCCCACTTCAACCAACTATACGAATCCATCACTTGCAAAAAACGCACAAGCCTTGCCAAACTCATACCGTCTTCATTCCCAAACGTCCGCGAAAACCGTTCTTCCATCTCAGGAATCGTTGTTTTCCCGTCCATTTGCGTCAAAATAAAGTAGCCATGTTCATCAAGTTTAATTCGCCGTATCGCTGGTTGTTTCAAAACCTTGATAGCCACGCGTTCAAGCCAAGCCGAACGCGGGACAATCAAGAACTTCTCTTTTTCTACGACTTCCAGTTTTAGGTTATCCTTCAAATTCGGAATCTCTTCCAACATATTTCGTCGTTCTTTTTTCTTCATTTTTCAAAGCTCCTCAATTACGCTTTTTGCTTACGTGGCACTGTCGAGAAGTAAAGTAGCGCACACACAATCAAGAACACCAAGAATGGCAGCCACTGATTCGTCAGCAAGTATTCTGTCGGAATAATATTTGGGTTAATCGAAATGATGAACGCGATAATAACTCCCAGTAGCGACTCCCCAGCAATAAGTCCTGAGGCAAACAATGTCCCACGCTCAATACGCGCCGCTTTTTCCTTGTCTTTTTTGTGCTTAATCACTTGGTTAACAATCAAGCGAACGAATCCACCGAACATAACTGTCGCACTAATATTTAGCGGCAAGTAAAGCCCAACCGCGAAAACAAGCGAGTTCATGCCTAAGAATTCAATCACAACAGCAATCGCCACCCCAATGAAAATCAACGTCCACGGCAAGTTCCCATTCAAAATACCTTCCGCCAAAATTTTCATCAAAGCTGCTTTCGGTGCCGGCAAAGCTTCAGAGCCCATACCATACGCGTTATCTAGCAATGTCAAAATGTACCCCATCACAAGACCACTCGCCATGACACCAATCATCATCGCCACCTGTTGTTTCCAAGGCGTTCCACCAACCAGATACCCCGTTTTTAAATCTTGGGAAATATCTCCGGCTACAGCAAGCGCCGTACAAACAATCGCAGCGACCGTCAATGTTAAAATAATACCTTCTGTACCTGTGTATCCAAACGATTTATACGCAATCGCCACGATTAGAAGAGTCGCAATCGTCATCCCAGAAACAGGCGACGAAGAACTACCAACGATCCCAACAATCCGTGACGCAACCGTTACAAATAAGAAGCCAAAGATTGCAATTGCAAGCGCTCCGATAACCCCAACGTTCGTAAATGGATCAAAGGCAATCACCACAATCAAAACAGCAATCCCAATCAAAACCCATTTCATCGGAATATCTTTATCCGTACGTTCCAATTCCACGGCTTTATAACCTTTACTCTTATTCAAGCCTACCATCGTACTACGAAGCGTCTGCCAAATCGCCGGCAACGTTTTCGCAAGTGTAATCAAGCCACCCGCAGCAACCGCCCCCGCACCAATATAACGAATATAATTATCCCAAATCATACTAGCGTCCAGTGTTTTCAAAGCTTCCGTCGCCGGGAAAATAATATCCGAACTTCCCGCCCCGAAAAACGCAATCGCCGGAATTAATACAAGCGAAGCCATCAAACCACCGGCAACCATCTGCCCTGCAATTTTTGGCCCGATAATGAAACCAACACCTAGCAACGCGGGATAAATTTGCGTCCCAACAAATGCATTTTGGAAATTATAAATACCTGTTTGCACATCACTTCTAAACAATTTAAATCCATCTGTAAGAACCTTCACAACACCGCCAATCGCAAAACCAAAAACAACAAGTTTCGCCTGCGCACCGCCACCTTTTTCACCGGTTTTTAGCACTTCGGCACATGCGGTTCCTTCTGGATATGGTAATGTTTCATGCTCATTAACAATCAACATTCTTCTTAGCGGCACCATCATGAATACCCCTAGGAATCCCCCAGTTAGGACAATAAACACGAGCATGATCTGCTTGATTTCCACACCCATCATGAACAGCGCCGGAATCGTGAACACCGCACCAGCACCAAGCGCTTCCCCCGCAGTCGTCATCGTCTGCACAATGTTGTTTTCTAAAATAGAATCACGCCTAAAAATCCCCCGCAAAATCCCCATCGAAATAACCGCTGCCGGAATCGACGCCGATACAGTCAAGCCTACTTTAAGCCCCAAGTAAGCATTCGCTGCACCGAACAAAATCGAAAGAATAATACCAAGAACAATTGCTGTCACGGTCAATTCTGGCAATGATTTAGAGGCAGGTATGTAAGGCTGAAACTTCTTGCCACCCATATTATCGCTCATTTTGTAACTACTCCTTTTATTTTTTGTCTATATCATCTTTGCTCCTTTAAAGCAAAAATTCATTATCTATTTTACGCCTCTTCTTTCCATTTCGCAATTGATATCTGGAATAAAGAGCGCCATTATGTCTCACATTATACTTGAGCATTCCCTTTTTGCGTGCTATAATATAATCATTAAAAGAGAGTCATGTTGTCGCATGACTCACTCTTTGTGGAGTTACATAGACCGTTGCAAAGACGGCGACTTTTCAATTCAAATGTTTAAAACCCATCTAAATCTCTGGTCAGAGAATGGTTTAGATGGGTTTTATTTGTCGTGTCTTGATGTGTCCACGATAACAATAACTAACTTGACTAATGATACAACAAACATACCAAAGCCAAGAGCTACTGTTAGCGCTTCTGCGACTGACATCAGGCATTCCCTTTCTCCAGATTAGTTTGCTTACATACATAAGCACCACCTCCTTCAATCCGAAAAGCCACCATCTTATGCACCTCTCTATTCCACATGACTATTATACCATCTGAAAGGCCTGTTTATTTAAATAAAAATTATTCTATCAACATGTATTTCCTTGCGATTCATGAAACTCTAGTGGCACTACAAAAACGGCGAATCAGAGTTGACTCGCCGTTTCTTTTATAATAATCCTAAATGTTGTAATCCCTTTAACAGACCGTCGTCATCCACCGAATCGGTCACATAATCCGCCACTGCTTTTACTTCATCACGACCATTTCCCATCGCAACCCCCGTGCCGACTTCTTGTAACATTTCGATATCATTTAAGCCATCTCCGAATGCATACGCATCTTCAATTTTGAAGTCGAGGCGTTTTAGCATTTCGCGAATTCCTACTGCTTTAGACCCATTGGCCGGCGCTACATCCATCGATACATCATGCCAACGTAAGAAGCCGTATTCTGGAAAATTTTCTTTGTAAAACGCATCATAACTCTCGTCTGCAAAAAGCAAACATTGATATAGCGTCCGGTCTTTATAAAACTCGGCATCGAGCTCAGGATAGCCTTCTTTTAGCGAATTCATCCCTTCATGTACTTTATGATGATCCGGAATATTCGTGCGAAGCGTCTCCTCATTCATAAACACAAGCGGGTGATCCAACTCCTCGCTAAGCTCAATCAAGCGCTCCATCGATTGCTGTGGCAGCGGGTTATCAAAAACCATCTCCCCTTCAAAAACCACGTATTGTCCATTAAAGCTCACATAAGAATTAATCGCTAGTTCCTTACATATCTCTTTTAATAAAAATGGTGCGCGACCAGATGCAATAGCTACGTAAACACCTTTGTCTTGCAAAGCTTTCACAGCTTTTCTTGCCGAATCTGGAATTTCTTTCTGTTCGTTCACCAATGTACCGTCCACGTCAAAAAACACAATTTTTTTCATGACCAATCTCCTCAAAACCAAATTTGCGGGGAAACAACACCCAAAAAGTTCTCCACATCAGTATACCAAAAAAAACACAAAAACGGGCAACTTCGAACGAAAAAGACGATTGTTTGCGCCTAAAAAATAAATTTTGTAAGTACTTCTTGTATTTTCTACCCTTTTTTAAGATATTGTAGTAGCATTTATTGATTTTTATGGTATATTAGAACTCAAGGATAAAAGTTCGGATTCTTTTTCAAAATGAAGTGACTCGTTATACCTGCCATAAATTGAAATCATTTTCTTCCCATTTTGTTTAAAATGCGCAGAATAATGGTATTCAATTGTAGTAGGGAGAAAATGCGCAGAATGTCATGTTATAAGCTAAACTCGTAGCCCACCTTAGCAATCTCGATACGTATGGCTACCATTGTTTCTTTTTGCCTTTTTAGCGTCGTCACCCTTTTTATCCATGAAACTGTATGTAAATAGACTGCAAATGAGGAGCAGTGCTGTTTTTACAATGAATATTAACCCAAACATAAAGGAGAGAAAAAAATGATTTTTAAAGTGTATTTTCAAGAAACAAAAACGGAAACACCAGTAAGAGAGAAGACAAAATCGATTTATGTGGAAGCAAGTGGCGCGCCAGAAGTTCGCGTTATTCTTAAAGACCAACCCTTCCATATCGAACTAATAGAGGAACTTAGCGAAGCACACCTACAATACGAAAAACAAAATGAAGATTTCCAACTGTGGGGGCAGTAATCTGCTATGAAATTTGTAAAAAATAATGAAACAGCCGTTTTCGCACTCGGTGGTCTAGGCGAAATCGGAAAAAACACATATGGCGTGCAATTTCAGGATGAAATAATCCTCATCGATGCTGGTATTAAGTTCCCAGAAGACGAACTACTAGGCATTGATTACGTTATTCCTGATTACACCTACCTTATTAAAAACAAAGAAAAAATTAAAGGACTTTTCATCACCCATGGTCACGAGGATCATATCGGTGGCGTTCCTTACTTGCTTCGCGAACTAAATATCCCAGTTTACGCTGGAAAATTAGCCGCAGCATTGATTCGTAATAAACTAGAAGAACATGGCTTGTTACGCCAAACAAAAATCTATGAATTTGAAGAAGATGATGTTTTCAAATTCCGCAAAACTAGTATTTCATTCTTCGCGACAACACATAGTATCCCTGATTCTTACGGGATTGTTGTCAAAACACCATCTGGTAACATTGTCCACACAGGCGATTTCAAGTTTGACTTCACACCTGTTGGCGAACCAGCAAACTTAACAAAAATGGCGGAAATCGGAAAAGAAGGCGTACTTTGCTTGCTATCTGACTCGACAAACGCCGAAGTACCGAATTTTACAATGAGTGAACGCATTGTTGGCGAAAGCATCAAAAATATTTTCCGCGACGTTGACGGCCGGATTATTTTTGCAACATTCGCGTCCAACATTTATCGTTTACAACAAGTCGTGGAATCTGCTGTCGAAAGTGGTCGTAAAATCGCTGTTTTCGGTCGTAGCATGGATTCAGCAATTGCGATCGGTATTGAACTTGGTTACATTCAAGCACCAAAAGACACGTTTATCGAATGGGGTCAGCTGAACAAACTGGCAGCCAACGAAGTAACAATTCTTTGTACAGGTAGCCAAGGAGAGCCAATGGCGGCACTTTCACGTATCGCTAACGGTACTCACCGCCAAATTCAAATCCAACCAGGCGACACTGTTGTCTTCTCCTCTTCACCGATTCCAGGAAACACAATCAGCGTAAACCGCACAATCAACTTGCTGTACCAAGCAGGCGCTGAAGTTATCCACGGTAAAGTAAACAATATTCACACATCTGGTCACGGTGGTCAACAAGAACAAAAACTAATGCTTCGCCTAATGAAGCCTAAATATTTCATGCCAATTCACGGCGAATTCCGCATGCAAAAATTACACGCCCAATCCGCGTATAATTGCGGTGTTCCATTAGAAAATAGTTTCATTATGGAAAACGGTGATGTCCTTGCTTTAACCGCTGATTCCGCACATGTTGCAGGCAAAATCCAAGCAGCAAGCGTGTATATCGACGGAAGCGGCATTGGCGACATTGGAAACATCGTATTGCGCGATCGTCGCGTCTTGTCCGAAGAAGGACTCGTTATCGTTGTTGTTTCCATCAGCATGAACAAAAACAAAGTAATGGCAGGCCCTGATATCATTTCCCGCGGTTTCATCTACATGCGCGAATCAGGCAACCTCATCAATGAAGCACAAGGCTTACTGCGCCGTCACCTAAACAAAGTGATGGATGGCAAAGCCACACAATGGTCTGAAATCAAAAACGAAATTACCGACACACTTCAGCCATTCCTTTACGAAAAAACAAAACGCCGTCCAATGATCTTACCAATCATCATGGAAGTCTAGGCGTCAAAAAAGCATCAAATCCTAAGGCAAAGCATTCACGCTTTCGTCCTTTCGATTTGATGCTTTTTATTGTTTTCTAACAACTACCGTATCCCCTAAAACAAGTTCGCCATCTAACAACACGCGTTCCGGTTTAGCGTACCCTTCAATAGCCCGTTTTAAAAGCGCCACAGCCTCTTTAGCAATCGCAACCTCATCTTGCTTCACATGCGTAAAACAAACCCCACCAGCAAGCTCCTCTGGCGAATCAAAGCATATGAGCGAAATATCTGTAGGCACACGATACCCCAAGCTCTGTAAACTCTCCCAAACACGAACCGCCAATTCATATTCCGTCACAAACAATGCCGTCAATGTAGGATTTCGCTGCAATAAATCCGCCAACTGCTCCTGCAACAATTCCGTGTTAGCATCCACCAACCAAGCCCCACGCTGAATCGCAATGCCCTGATCCGCATGACTCTCAATAAACCCTTCCAGCCGTTCCTCCACCGAAGAATTAAAACTTGGCTCCATCGACACAAAACCAATATCCCGATGCCCCTGCGAAAACAAATACGCAAGCGCCTCCTTCGTCATTTTCACATTATTCGTGCCAACCGACTTCGTCTCCATACCTTTAACTTGGCGATCGATTAAAACAAACGGATACCGATCCACAATCAACTGCAAAATCTCCGCCCCGAGGTACTCCCCAGCAGAAGGCCAAATCAGCAATCCATCTACATCCAACTGCTTCAACTTCAAAATTGCATCCGCCTCCAAATCAGGCTTCCCATGCGATTGCAACAATAACAACGAGCCTTCCCGTTCCCAAACTTCCTCGCTCAACGTCTCAATCAAACACTGCCCAAATGGCGCCGCAATCCCAGCAACAACAGCACCAAACATCGCCGTCTGCTTCCGTTCGTACTTCTGTGACTCACCCAAAACAAACGAACCCCGTCCCGGTCTGCGAATAATCAACCCATCCTCCGCCAAAATTTCCACCGCGCGCTTCGTCGTAATTCGGCTTACCTTATAGACCTTCGTCAGCTCCATCTCCGTCGGCAACTTAGCGCCCACAGCAAGTTCCCCCGTCGCAATTTGCCGTTTCAAATCATCACTTATTTGCTGATACATCGGTTTCGTCCCATTTTTCATGCCATCATACCTTCCAGAAATCTCATCATGACTCCATTATATACTAAAAACGATCGGGCGTACCAGCTCCGCACGCCCGACCATCCCGAAATTATGCAGCTTTGCGTCTTAAATAATAAACCGCCGCACCAAT
The DNA here is from genome assembly GCF_000766865.1 of Listeria booriae. Lineage (GTDB taxonomy): Bacteria > Bacillota > Bacilli > Lactobacillales > Listeriaceae > Listeria_A > Listeria_A booriae. Next base: position 194,470 of record NZ_JNFA01000024.1, on the reverse strand, counting down.
CAATACAAGTCCACCGAAAATGGCACCCGTTTGCGTCTCATCACCAGTCTGCGGCAATGCCCCGTCATCCTTCACAGGAACAATAGCAGAAGGCGTCTTGCTTCCATTATCAGTCGTCGCTGGAGGCGTCACAGGAGGCGTAGTCGTACCACCATTATTACCATCCGGGTCTGGCGTCGTTGTTCCACCATTATTGTCCCCAGGCACCTCTTCTTCCCCGCCACCGTTATCAACCGGATCAGCCGCCATCACAGCTACCGTAAACGCCTTACTGTAGCCATCCGCGTCCGTCACCGTCACATCAAACGTATCGCCTTCCTTCAAGTTCTCACTGCTCATATCCACTTCGAAATTACCATCCGCATCCGCCACAATCGGCGCAGCCTTCGCCATCTTCACGGCTAGCGTATGAATAGATACCGTCGCACCAGGAACCGTTTTCCCTTTAAAGATAGCGTCTTTTTCTTTATACGATTGGAATGTCGTGTTGTCCGTAATTGCTTGAATAGCCGCGTCTTCTTTTTCCTTCGCAATCTCCACTTCTGTTTTGAATACTTTGCGGCCTAATTCAGGCGTTACAAGCTTCGTTTGAGATTGAATATAGTTGATAAATGTATCGGTATCCGGATCAATAACATCGACTTGCTTACCTTTCGTGAACGCCGAGAACGAATCTCCGCCACCAAACAAGAAGTCATTAATTACCACACGATAAGTCGCTGATTCATCCAGCTTCGTGCCATCCTCTTTCTTCACATCCACCACACGCTTCTCACCCGCATCATTCTTCGTATACGTATACGTCAAGCCCGATACTTGTAAAAAGTACTTCTCAGACTCATCATATTGCTGATTCAGCGCTTCCACAATATCCGCGCCAGTCAATTCTACCACTTGCAAAATGTTGCCAAAAGGCTGTACCGCTTGCGCCGCGCCCCACGTCACTGCGTAAGACCCATTCGCCGCTGTACCAACCAAGTCCGCACGAATACCACCATTATTCGTCATCGCAAAATCCACAGCAATCCCTGCTTTTTTCGCCATTTCGCGTTGACCATCCGTAATTAAATTGCCAAGTGGTGACTCATTATCCGCATTCGTATCACGCGTCATAACCGCACTATCCATTTGACCAATCGGTTTACTAATCACTGGATTCACAAGCGCATACGCCTCATCGATTACCGAACGAACCCCAGCATCCGGCGTCACATCTTGTAAATTATATTTAATCTCTGCACTCGGCGTTGCTTCAAAATCTTTCGTCGTTTTATTCAGCACACCCGTCACATTCGAATACGCTTTCCCATTATTATAACTTTGTACAATGCGTGTATTCCCAACTTTGCCGTTCGTATATTGGTGATTATGTCCCGCCAAAACAAGGTCCACACTATTATCCGGCGCGATTTGGTTCACTTTATTCATCATGTCAACCGCAGCACCAGACACACTGCCTTCCCCATTCGTCGGATTTCCAGGAGTCAAAGCAGGCACGTGAGAAAGCACAACAATCGCCTTCACGCCTTTGGCTTGTAGCTCCGCAGAATATTTCGCAATCGTTTCCGCCTCATCCAAGAAATTATAATCTTGAATATGATTCGCCAAAACTAAAGAAGGAATCTCCGTCGTCACGACGCCGATAAAGCCTACATCAACGCCACCCATATTCTTAATTTCGTATGGTTTAAAACCATAAGGAATCGTGCCATCCGACTTCTTCACCACATTCCCCACCACAATCGACATATCTGATGCCTCATGATCGTAGTTCTGCGTGATTTCATTAAAATCAGTCGTATCGCCACCATCTAAAATACGCTTAAACTCCGCCAAACCTTCATCAAACTCGTGATTCCCAAGCGTCCCAATCTCGAATTTCATCCGATTTAGCACCTTAATAGTTGGCTCATCTTGCAGCAAACCAGACACCGCAGGGCTAGCCCCCACCATATCTCCAGCTTGTACACGAATCGAATTCGCCGCCGTATTATCCGTCAATCCGTTCGCCGTTAAAAAGCTTGCTTCCGTATTGTTCAGATTCGTCGCTAAATAATCCGCGCCACCAATCTTACCAAGCGGTGAACTAGAAGGCGTATCCAGCGCCCCGTGGAAATCATTAATACCCAAAATCTGTACAGGCACCAAATTCGAATCTACCGCAGCATCCGCCGTATAGCCATTACTCCCAATCGCCGTCGTACCAATCCCTAGTGTTAATCCTGCTGCTAAAACTACCTTCAACCCTTTTTTGTAGACATTTTTCACTTTTTAAAAGCCTCCCTTTGATTTTTGCAAAGCAGTCCACGTCTTTTGTTATGTATATTATTTTATTGTCCCGCCCCACTTGTAAGCGTTTTTCAAACTTACCCCATCATTGTAACAAAAGCGCTCCAAATTTTCAATGCGACAAAATTTACAAACGCCTACCTAAAAAAGTAAGCGTCTGCATCTAAAATCTTATTTCATCATCACTTTAAATGTTTTTACCTCATACGGTGTTACCGAAAATACAAAATCACCTGTTTTTAATTCTCCTACTGGTCGCTCCATCAAATCGCATTCCTGCCATGAAACAAGCTCAAAATCACTCGTAATCGCAATGTCGCCACGCCCACCAGTAAACTCATGTAAGCGAATAATAACCGCATCGTCATCTTCCGCCTTTTTCACCGCGTCAATTTGCACTTGCTCCTTATTCGCCCGTAACAATGAACGATTATCATGTGCTCCCAACGCCGCACGAAGTGGATTATTAAGCATCCAAGCCTCTTGCACAACATCCCCAGCCACAAAATCACCAACATGCGGCAATAACGCATACGTGAACTGATGCTCGCCTTGATCTTGCGTAACATCCGGATAAGTAGCTGATTTCAACAATGTCAAGCGTATCACATGATCCTTAATATCGTGCCCATATTTACAATTATTTAAAATACTCACACCATATCCTGTTTCACTTAAATCCGCCCACTGATGTCCAACCGTTTCAAAACGCGCATAATCCCAGCTCGTATTCCAATGCGTCGGACGCTTCACATTGCCATATTGAATATCATATGTCGCTTCCGTCGCCATCACATCTACAGGAAATGCCACTTTCAATAACTGCTGCTGCTCATGCCAATCCACTTCCGTTTCAAAATCAATCCGCGCACTATCCCGATACAAATGCATCCGCTGACGAATTTCCGAATCACCATAAACCCACACCATTTCCAGTGTCACTTTTAACTTGCCATTGTGCACCACTGTCACATCTTGCAAGTCCGTTACTTCTCGCATTTTTTCCTGATAATAAATATCAATATCCCATGCATCAAAATTCATCGGCTTATCTTCAAAAACTTGCAGCACATTGCCTCGTTCACCGCTCGCCAGTACTTCTCGCTGATTCTGTTTATCATACAACCGCGTCCATTGCCCCGCCTCATTCCAAGTCAACACATAACGCGCCGTCTCCAAACACTGCTCACCAATCTCCGCAAGTTTCTCCTCCTCATTCGCGGCACCATCAGCCACCTCATAAACAAGCGTCCCAGCTCCCATCGAAGGCAACTGTTCCACAGCCACAAGCCAGCTTCCAGCCTCGTTTTTCTCCGCATCTAATAACTGTCCAGTCCCATCCTTCCAAACAACATCATCCTCCGTCGGAATCGCAATCTCCGCCAAACGAGGTCGTTCCCAAATCGAACTATTCAGCAATGTCACACTACCAGCCGCCGTCTCATCCATCGCGCTCATCTCATCATACGCCGCAAGCGCTAAATTCTCCGCCTCCTCGTATTCCACAACACAATCCTCGTACACCTCCTGAATCGAAGACCCCGGAATGATATCATGAAACTGATTCCGCAACACAATGCGCCAACTCTCACGCAACAAATCACTCGGATACGCCGCGAAGTCTCCGTTCGCTAGCCCTTGCAACACTTGGAACCATTCCGCGTCCCGCAACAACAGCTCTAATTTTCGGTTCATCTTCTTGTTATACGCCTGCGAAGTATACGTCCCGCGATGATACTCAAAATAAAGCTCCCCATTCCACGTATGCACATAATCCTCCGTATTCTCAATCCGCTCATGCAACCGTTCAAAATAAGGCCCCGCGAGCCCCGTCTCCACTTTTGGCATGCCTGGCATCTTATCAAAACGCGCAATCATCTCGAGCATTTCCCGCGTCGGACCACCGCCACCATCACCAAAACCGTACGAAACCAGCATTTCATTGTTCAAATTCTTGTCCCGATAATTGTTCCAAACACCCTTCACCGTTCGCGCCGTAATATTCCCGTTATACGTATAATAAATATCATGCACTTCCGGCGTCGTAATAAAATGTGTCAAAATCTCTGAACCATCTATCCCGCGCCACCAAAACGTATCATGCGGCATCCGATTAAACTGATTCCAACTAATCTTCGTCGTCATAAACGTCTCAATCCCGGACTTCTTCAAAATCTGCGGCAACGCCCAGCTATACCCAAACACATCCGGCAGCCATAAAAACTTGCTCTCCTTGCCAAACTCGTCCTTAAAGAATCGCGTTCCTTGCAAAATCTGCCGTACAAGCGACTCGCCCGAAGGAATATTACAATCCGCCTCCAGCCACATCGCACCTTCCGCTTCCCAACGCCCGTCCGCAATCCGCTCTTTCATTTTCGCATAAATTTCCGGATAGTCCTCTTTAATGTACGCATATAACTGCGGCTGAGACTGCAAAAACTCATAATTCGGATACTGCTCCATCAAACGCATCACCGTCGAAAACGAACGCGCCGACTTCTCACGCGTATGCTTCAATCTCCATAGCCAAGCCACATCAATATGCGTATGCCCAACACACGTCACCGTCACATCGAAATTTTTCGGCATCGCATCAATTTTCTCATTCAGCAAATTTCCCGCAACATACAGCGAATCCAAATGCGTCTGACTCCCCGGTCTCGCCCAATCAATCACCCGAAAACTATGGTCCAGCGCCTGCAGCAAGCCATGACGCTCCGTACTATTCTCATCCAAATAATCCAACGTTTGCACAGCCGCATACGCCGTATAATACAAGTCATCAATCGCCACATCTAAATAACCAATAAACGCCTCATTCAAGCGATGCTCCTGCGTCGTCACCTTCCCGCCGCCTTCAAGCCCCGACCAAAGTCGAAACGTCAATTCCAGCGTCTCCCCAGCAAGCCCATCATCAAAAAATACTTCCTTGTGGTTCTGATCCACCCCTTGATACGGCTCCCCATTCACATATAACAACGACTCAAAACCAGAATTGTTCCCCGCGCCCGTTTTACCAAAATCAAAGAATCCCAAAATCCGCTTCCCATCTTGCTTCTCCGGTAACGTCACAGTCGCACGTAACCACACATACCGATCCCTGCCACGCCAATCACTTCCAAGACCAATCGTGTCTTCAAAAACCAAATTATCCGGCCGACTTCCGATTTCACCAGCCAAATCTTCCAATATACCAAACTCTCGAATGACTTCCGCTTTGTTATAGCGATACAACTCTACCTCACGATTCCGATTCTGCACCTTTTCCTTCGTCCAAAACATCCATACCCCTCCTAAAATTAAACGCTTTCATTTATACCAATAAATATATCATATAAATCAAATATGTCAAATAGACAAATTAAAGAAAAAGACACTAAAAAACACAGGCCAAACACCAAACCCCTGCCCACCAAAATCATACAAATTTTAACAGCCACGCCTTCAAAAAGTATGAATTATTACTTACCCATACCAATTATGCATCCCAAATAATTACTTTTCATGGCAAATCTTCTTCATTTTATCATGAAATTCTAATTTGATTTCTACCCATTAGAATGATACGATAAGTAGTAAGTATTAATTCTCACACTATTGATATTTCTATGCCAATTTTGCATTTTTAATTTACCAAAATAAGACGTGTCAATACACAGAAAGACAGGACAAATTATGGATACTATTGATTTTCAACCGTACGAGAAGAAACCGTCCAGGCTCATGCGCTGGTTCCAAGTTTCTTTTGTCGTATTATTAGGTATTGTTTTTACAGTCGGTGCCTTTGCAATTCATTACTATAATGGTATTCAAGAGACATTAAATAACATTCATGTGCCGCTCTCCAAAGATAAAGCCTCCACAAGTACGCTTACGGATGGGCATTCTTTTTCTATTCTGCTTATCGGAACCGATGCTCGTGCCGGCGAAAAGAATGGCCGCTCCGATTCGATGATACTAGCTACAATTAATAAAGAGAAGAATTCCGTGAAAATGCTCAGTATACCACGTGATACGAAAGTAACGTATGACGATGGCGATATCGGGAAAATAAATGGAAGCTATTCAAAAGGTGGCGCAGAAGGCACAGTGAGCGCCGTTGAGAAGCTAATGAACGTTCCTATCGATTATTACGTTACCATTAATATGAAGGGCTTCAGCGACCTTGTATCAGCTGTAGGCGGTGTCCGCGTTACCAACGACATCAACCTAACAGAAGTAAACAAGAAATTCGTCAAAGGTAAAATCGACTTAACCGGAAAAGAAGCATTGCAGTACGTCCGTATTCGTCATGAAGATCCACGCGGCGACTTTGGTCGTCAGGACCGCCAACGCGATGTGATTATGGGAATCAGTAATGAACTTGCTGGTACCGCATCAATCACACATTTCAATAAATTATTGAAAGCAGTCGGCGATAACTTCACAACAAACCTTAGCATGGACGACATTCTCGAAGTTGCAACGAAATACGCAAGCGTCCGCAATGACGTAGAAACGCTGAAAATGGAAGGCGAAGGCGTCTCTATCTACAGTGAAGCTTATGGCTTTAACTTGTATTACTACGAACTAGACGATAAATCCAAAGCCGCAGCAACGAAAGTTTTCCGCGATCATTTAGGTTTATCAACAGACACAACAACAACCGAATAACAGACAAAAACCAGCTGTACAGGAGAATTTCTTCCAAACAGCTGGTTTTTCTTATATTGCTTGTATTTTTTGTTCTGTTTTCACGTATAATTTCTCAAAAATTTGTTCATGGAATGCAAGCACTTCTTGCACTTCACCGTCTATTTCTGGATGGTGGTACAGCACTTCCATGTTCTGCAACATCTGCTCCAAATCATGAATCAGCGACAACATCGGCTCGGCTTCTTCAATTTTCGGAACAAAACTGCTATCATCTACGATTTTCGTCCGTTCTTGCTTCAGCGCCTGCAATGCCTTCCAAGCCGCCATTAAATCATCATGCATATTTTCCTTGTTCGCGTACTTCGCCCGGATGGCCCCAATCTGCGCAAAACAAGCTTTGGCGTGATGATTAAAAATCTGATTCATCTCCGTTTTTTTCTTCGGATACAGCGCGTAAATAATAAAACCAATTGTTAGACCAATTAACGTATCAATCATCCGGTTGTTAATATAGAGCACTGGCTCGCCCTCGCCTTTACCGACAAGCACCATCACCGTAATAACCGCAATAACTGGCGTAAACTTACCAACAAATAAATAACCCCATAATACGGCAATCGTTGCACCAATCGGAATCATCAAAAAGTGATTATCCGGCAACAAGAAATAAAAGAAAACACCCGTTAACCCACCAAGAATCGTCCCAAAAATCCGCTCCATACTCGATTTATACGTCGCACCTTTCGTTAACTGCGCCGTGATGTAAATCGCATTAAAGACATAGGTCGGATACACAATATACTTCCCAAAAAACGGATACAATAACACACAAATTAGCAGACTAAGCAAAACCTTGGCGACACGAGGATCTAACGCTAAACGTTCTTTCCATGTTGTTTTCATCCTGCTTGCCCCCCTTTAAGCGTTTCTAAACTTGTCCTTATTTCGCGCATTCCCTCTACATATTCACCAAGATGAAACGTTAAAATTGGATCTTCCGTCTGGCTTACAGGAACGTTTTGAAAACCAAGGCTGGCTAAATCCTTCGCCTTTGCTGCGCTTACTTGATATTGTTCCAATTCTGATATCGTCGTTAAACTAAAATAGACACGTAAATACGAAGCTAGCGTCTTTTGATAAATAGCAACGTGTCCCTCATTTTTATTTTTGCCATTCGCGTATTCACGAATCAGCATTTGGGACTGGACGAAAATACCGTACAATGGTTTTGGTCGACCTTTTTCGCCTTTTACGAGCATGGTTTGTAGTTCTTTTTGAAATAGGCCCATTGTTTGTTTCATCATCATTTGGATCATTTTCTCGATTGGAATATGGATGAAATGAACAATGAGGCGGACAACTACGAAGAAAACGGCAACGTCAATGAGGGCGATAATCAGCACAACCCAATACGGCACACTCATATCCGATGTATCGAGGAAGAACAACGCCGTTCCAACTGCCATCGTGATAACCATATATTTTTGCGGCATCAAAAAGTTAATCACAAGTAACGCAATCACCATCACGACAAAATAAACATACACACTCGTATCAAAAAATGTGGATGATACGCCAACGATAAGACAGGCCGCGGCAAACATCATACCGATTTTCGACATCGCTTTTTTCGTGAAACCGCTTGTTGGTTGGATAGAAATAATCCCCATTAAAAGCGCGATAGGAAGAAGTCCGACGAGTTGCGGGACAAGTACTGTGTGGACAAACACACAAATAACCGAAAAAACAAAGACTTGGAGCATATGTATTAATCCCTTAATTCCCAGTTTTGCTAATACTAATTTTTTCATTCTATGTTGTCCCTTCTTTTTATAGTTTGTATTACTTAGAAATTTTATCACACATTGTATTTTTCCGATAGTTGTTTCTTCTTTACCCTTATTTCGCGCCAATTAGACAAAAAAGTCCAAAATAAAAAGGCTTAGCACAAAATCGCTACTTCGCCTCCTTACTTTATTGAATTTGTTCTTGCAATCGTTCGATATCGTCATCGCTACCAATCACAATCAAAATGTCGCTGGACTGCAAGACATCATTTGCTTCGGGTGTGATAATCATTTGTTTGTCGCGCTTAATACCTACAATGTTGACGCCGAATGTGTTTCGAAAATCGAGTTCGTGTAAGCTTTTGCCGAGAAAACGACGATTCGAAACGGAAATTTCGACCAAGCTGTACTCATCGGATAGTTCCAAATAATCCAGCATGTTTTTAGAAACAATATAATGCGCAATGCGTCGACCCATATCGCGCTCTGGATGGACAACCCGATCCGCTCCAATTTTGTCGAGTAGCTTGGCGTGTTTATCGTTGGTTGCCTTGGCTGTAACGTATTTCACGCCCATTTCTTTTAAAATCAGCGTCGTTAAAATACTGGATTGAATATCTTCACCAATCGACACAATCACATGTTCAAAATTACGAATACCGAGTTGGCGCAACGCATTTTCGTCCGTCGAATTACAAATCACGGCATGTGTCGCAATCGACATGAATTCGTTCACTCGCTCCTCATTGGAATCGATGGCCAGCACTTCCATCCCTTGCTCAACAAGCGATTTACAAATGCTGCCGCCGAAACGTCCTAAACCAATAACTGCAAAGCCTTCTTTCATCGCAGCAATCCGCCTCCTTACTCTTTTTCCACTAGGTCATGTTTAAACGCATAAATCGCCGCTTGTGTACGGTCTTGTACGTCCAACTTCGATAAAATATTGCTGACATGCGTTTTCACTGTTTTGAGTGTAATAAAAAGTTCGTCCGCGATTTCTTGGTTGGACTTCCCTTCTGCAATGAGTAGCAAAATTTCATTTTCACGATTCGTTAAATCATCATGTAAATTCTTCTCCGGTTTCGCCGTCAAGCGCTGCATCATCTTGCCCGTCACTTCCGGTTCTAAAACCGAGTCCCCGCCGTATGTAGCACGAATAGCATCCGCAATTTCGCCAGCAGTCGATGTTTTCAACATGTAACTCGACGCACCAGCTTCAAGCGCAGGGTATACTTTCTCATCATCAATAAAGCTCGTTACAATAATAATTTTGGCGGTCTTCCATTGACGCATAATTTCTTTTGTCGCTTCAATGCCATCCATTTCATCCATTACTAAGTCCATTAAAATAATATCTGGGCGCAATTTCATCGCAAGCTCTACGCCTTCACGACCATTTTCCGCCTCGCCAACAACTTCCATATCATCTTGTACGGAAAGATACGCCGAAACGCCAATGCGTACCATTTCATGATCGTCAACTAGTAATACTTTTATCATTCGCTGTCCACATCCTTTTTCAACAGTGGTATTTTAATTTCCACACTCGTTCCCTTCTTAGGGAAACTAATGATCTTAATCGAGCCACCAAATTCAGCCACCCGTTCACGCATATTTTGCAAGCCATAAGAGCCTGTCTGTACTTTGTTCATATCAAAACCAACACCATCATCAACCACTTTTAGTACCACTAAATTATCAATTACAATCATGCGCACTTCTAGTAAATTGGCTTTGGAGTGGCGCAATGTATTCGATAACAATTCCTGAACAATACGGAATAAATGATCTTCAATTCCTTTTTGGAAAGAAATGTCCTCGATTTGCCATTCAACTTTGATTGGTAATTTTGTCGTTAATTCTTTTAGTAACTGCTCAATTCCGGTTTTTAGCGACTTGCCTTCTAGCTGGATTGGGCGTAAATGAAGTAACAGCGCGCGCATCTCGGATTGTGATTCGTTGACGATAGATTCTACCATTTTCAATTGTTTCTGCATCGTTGGCGTGGCGTTTTTCTCGCTTTGCTCGTTTAATGCCGATAAAAGCATCATCGCTGCAAACAACTGCTGGCTGACCGAATCATGCAATTCCCGCGCAATCCGGTGCCGTTCTTCTGCCAAAATAGCTTCTTTTGACTGGCCTGTCGTTTCGGCGCGCTCATTCGCAATTTCTTGTGTCATCACAGTCTGTGCTTTCATTTTATCACGTAATCGATCAATTTGCTTGTAGACTTGCTGAATTTCGGCGTATGTGTCTTCCTCGTCTGCCGAACGCTTCTCAAGCTCGCCTTGTTCCAATAACCGCAATGAAAAATCAATGGCTTCGAACTTCCGCTTAATGATGTAGCCAATGACAGCCCCAACAATCAAGCCAATCGAAATCGCCATCAACACGATAAAAACAATAAACGGCAAGTAAAAAATCTTCTGACCTATTAATAAGTCATACCAAGACATCTTGCTTCCCGTCTGATAAACCAAAGTCGTTCCAAGCGTTGCTAACAGTAATAAAGCCGTCGTTGTTGCCATCGAGATACGCGTGAATGTCATAGTCGAATCACCTCTAAATCTCCAAGCACAACCGACGTAATAATTTTCACCTTACGCGGTGCTTTCTCATAATTATCCGAGTAAATCTTAATCGTGTCATTTTGGACAATCGTACTTTCCTTATCATACTGCAAATGACCGAAAATCGCGGAGTGCTCCAGACAAATACCTAAGTCAAACGGCACGAGCAAGCGAATTTTCCCAGAGAAGCTCCGAATTAACACAACGCTCTCTCCTGTTGGCAAAACCGTGTTGCCAAGATCAATAATCGTGTCACCGATTCCAGTCTGAATATTAATATCATCCCATTCATATACAACGTCTAGCACCCGCTGATTACCAAACCATTGATTGCGAATAAACGTGTTACGCGGATTGTTGTTCTCTGCTGTCTCTTTCGTCTTCACCATCAACAGTTGCGGCGCACGTTTCCGACTAATATAATAATAAACCGCAAAAATACCAGCAACGACTAAACCGATTTTAAATGTCGCCGTTAATAATACCGAAATCAAAATAAATACCGCAGCAATAAAAAGCCTTGTCCGAGCTTTCTTTTTCGGGATGCCTTCTTTACGCGATGTGAACAAGAAACAAATACCAATCGCAAACAAAACAAGCAATTCCCATCTAAAAAGCATTTCAAAAGCAATGCCGACAGCAACTAATACTAAAAACAAGAAAATAAACGAACCTTCTAATTTTTTCATCTGAATACACCCCCTTCGTTGTTCATTTTTTGAGTTAACCAAACCTCAAGGAACGGGTACTAGAAAATTAGCTTCTGTTCCTATTATAAATAGTTTGGCGGAGCGACAACAGCCGCTTTGGCTGGAGTTCTCACTAGTTCTCAAGTCTTAAATTCGATGATTCAGGATGTCCAGCTTCTTCGTTAAAAGCTCCGCTCCGATGCTCATGTACAGGTCGTACATTCCGCTTCGGTGCTCGCTTTTGCCTCGATTCTGAACATCCTGAATCATCGATGTGTAGCGGCTACATCTTTTTTTGTGGATCATCCTTTTTTAACCCATATGTTTTGCTTTGGTATTAGGTTAAGCTTCTGGTGTTTCTTCTTTTTCGATAAGGTAGGTGAAGCCTTCTTCTTGTTTGATGCGGCGTTCTTTCATTAGGGTTCCAAGGGCGCGTTTAAATTGGGCCTTGCTTACGCCAAATTTAGCGCGGATTGCGTCGGGGTCGGATTTGTCGCCGAATGGCATTTTGCCGCCAACGCTTCTTAGATATGTTAAAATCATTTCGGCGTCATCGCTTAATACTTCGTGCACACGGCCGCGTAATGATAGGTTTAGTGTGCCGTCTGGTTTTACTGCGATAACTCGTGCTTCTAGTTTTTCACCAACGCGAGGTTCTGATGTGCGCTCGCTTTCGTGTATAAATCCGATATGGAAATCCTCTGTAATTACGAACGTGCCGACTTTTAGAAGACGATACACTGTTCCTGTCACGTTTTTATTGAACATGTCTTGTGTGGCCTTGGTTGCGATGGCTTTGAATTCGTGTTCTTCGCCTAGCACACCCCAAATGCGATCCTTCTCGTCTACGCGTAGTGCAATCATTAAGCGGTCGCCTTTTTTGGGCCACAGATGGTTTAACGCTGGCATGTCGTCCATTGAAACGACTACATCTTTCGGAATGCCGATATCGACGAATACGCCTAAATCTTTTCGGACATCCGTCACCGTCCCCCAAGCATAACGTCCCACTTGGATTTTTGGAATAATTGTCGTTGCCACAATTTCATGGTCATAATCACGATAAATAAACACTGTTTCCGTGTCGCCAACAGCTAAATTCAAATTTGCCGCATTCGTAAATGGCAGTTTCACTTGTTCTCCGCGCTTTTCTAATACAAACGCCTCTTCTTCTTTTGCAATAACGGTCATCGTTTGCGCCGTTCCAATCATATTTATCAACTTTTCCACCTCATTAGTTATTCTTTTCCCATTATAGCTTAAATAAATAGCCTGGTACAGTTAAATCAAGTAAAAAACCGAACCAATCTGATTCGGCTTCTTCCTTTTATTTTATCGCTTCTTGCAAAGCTTTTACTTTTGCTAAATCCAGCCCTTTGCTAAAGTCGCCGTCGATTCGTGCGCCGCCGCCAACGTGATATTGTCTGTTTTGCAGGGTTTCATGTAATAACGCGATATTTTCTGTCGTCACGCCGCTACCTACCAAAATTTCAAAGGAGCTGCTGTCCTTTTTGCCGTCAGCAATCCACTGTGCTAAGCGATCTATCGAGTCTGTTGCTTTTGCGCCACCACCTGAAGTTAAAATTTGTGTGATGTCATTGCCGTATTCGCGAAGTTCTAAGTAAGCTTGATCAATGTCTCGCGCATCTTCAATCGCTCGGTGGAACGTTAAATCCATATCGCCTTTCCAATCGATGACGTTTTCTAATAAATCGCGGTCAATATCTCCAGCTTTTGTTAAAGCGCCGAAAACAATGCCCTGTGCACCGAGTTCGTTTGCCATGATAATATCTTCTTGCATAATCGCGATATCATAATCGTCGTAGTAAAACGAATGACTGTGCGGACGAATCATAATCATCGCCGGTACTTTAATATTCTCCGTAATTTGCTTTATAACACCGTAACTTGGCGTTAAACCACCTTCACTAATTGCCGAAACGACTTCCAATCGGTCTACTCCAAAATGCTCTGCTTGTGACGCCTCACGAAGATTTTCTACGATAACTTCTAAAACCACGGACTCCCACTCCTTTTTCTCTATTCTTATGTATTATTTTATCCTAATTTCTTCTTAAAAGAAACGAAAAGCATTACTCTGCCACTTCGCAAAATAATGCTTTCTCGCCTTTTATTTATTTCCCAGTTAAATCATGCATTTTGTCTGCCACAAACTCGACGTCTGCGCCAACGATGATTTGAACGTTTTCTTTGTTTAGTTTTACGACGCCTCGTGCGCCTGATTTTTTCAATTGGGCTTCGTTTAGCAGTTCGGAATCTTTGACTTGTAAACGTAAGCGCGTTGTACAGTTGTCCACTTTAACAAGGTTGTCTGGACCGCCCAGGCCTGCTAAATAGCCGACTGCCATCACTTCGTACTTATCGCGTTTTTCGCCACCAACTGGGAAATCTGCTTCCGATGAGCCTAATGCTGCGGCTGCTTCTTGTACGCCAACGTTGTCCATTTCTGCTGCCAACTCTAATTCTGACTCATCTTCACGACCTGGTGTTTTCAAGTTGAATTTTTTGATGATGAAGTAGAATAGGAAGAAGTACACGACCGCGAACACGAGCCCAATTGGGACGAGCATCCACGCCTTTGTCCCCTTCGTAAAGTTGAGCGCAAAGTCAATGAAACCGGCACTAAAGGTAAATCCGAGCTTAATGCCGAGCAAGTTCGTAATGTACATCGATACACCTGTTAATACGGCATGAATACCGTACAAGAACGGCGCGATGAACATAAATGTAAACTCGATTGGTTCTGTAATACCTGTTAAAAAGGCTGTGAAGGCAAGGGAGAACATCATCCCACCGACTTCTTTTCGTTTGTTCTTTTTAGCGGCAAGCGTCATTGCAAGCGCTGCACCTGGAAGGGCGAACATCATGATTGGGAAAAAACCAACTTGGAACGTTCCAGCTGTTGGATCGCCCGCGAAGAAACGGTTAATATCCCCTGTCGCAGTAACACCAGTCACTGGATTTGTGTAGTCGCCATAGGCAAACCATAAATACGAGTTCAATACGTGATGCAAACCAGTTGGAATCAAGCCACGGTTTAGTAAGCCAAACACACCAGCACCAAACGCGCCCGCACTTGTAATCCAGCCGTTCAATAAGTCTAACCAATCTTGAATCGTTGGCCAGCACCAGCCGAAGATGGCTACAAGCAACAAGGCCGCAACTGCATTCACAATAATCGCTAAATGCTTCCCATCAAAAAACGTTTGATTTCCGAAAGGCTTTTTGTCATACAGTTTGTTATATAAAATAGGCGCGCATAAACCAGCGATGAAACCAGCGAATACACCCATTGCGATGCTATCGTTAACACCGATAACCCCGAAGTTCAAAATAAAGTAAACAAGTGCCCCATTCAGACCAGCAGCCCCACTATTATCTTTAGAAAGACCGATAGAAATACCAATTGCAAAAAGTAATGCTAGAAAATCAAATAACGCAGCTCCACCAGCATGAATAAAAGGTACATTGAAAACATCGTCCGCCCCAAGACGGTTTAACAGTCCCGCTGCCGGTAATACGGCGATCGGTAACATCAGGGCTTTCCCAACTTTTTGTAGTCCACCTAACATTTTTTCTCCTCCATTCTATTCTATATCTTTAGAATATTGCCGCAACGAATGCCCCAATAAAGAGTGCTACGACAGCAGTAATAATCGGAACGAAACGCCGTCCTCCGAAAAATGCCAACCATTCTGGCAAACGAATATTATAAAACCGGTTATAAAGAAGTCCAGCAGTAATCCCCATATAAATACCGCTTAAAAAGTTAAAGTTCGCAGACATTGTCGTTGGATTAAACGCCCCGTCTTTCGGATAGTTCAGTGAAACAATAACCGCTCCGTATACTAACCAACCGACTGCACCAGCAAGCGCTGCGGCTCCACTTTGGTCTTTTGACATTCCGATTGCAATCCCGATTGAAACGACAAGTGGGAACATCAAGATAAGGCCATTATAAATAGAATCCATTGCCTTCAAACCGCTTAGTTGTGCTATCCAAAAAATACCGATAATAATTAATGCAACAACTGGATACACTGCACCAACGGCAAATCTTTTTAAAACATCCATTCCTATTCCTCCTAAAAATTATTTTTCCCAAAAACTTTGCAAACGCTCAACATGTAGCGCTATATATCCTAATTCCGCATCTGGCAACACTTTGTTATAGTCCTCCCGTAACAAATCAGCTACTTTTCTTGCGGTATTAAAACTAAATTCAAACTTGCTTTTAATCATGTTTAACATTTCTACATCCATCGTATGCAGCTCCCGTTGATCGACACGATTCAAAACAAAACGTAGATGTGTAATCAAGCGTTGGTAGGCAATATCGTGTTCGGATAAATCGATTTGCAATTCGTCCGTAATGACTTGCACCATGCTTGAGATAATCGTTGCTTGACGCACCGTTTCGTGAATATCGCTTGCCCCCATTTTTGCAGTGTGAATATGTAAGGCGATATACGCGGCTTCGTCGATTGGAATGTCCATTTGAAAGCGTTCTTTAATAAGTGCGACTGCCCATAAACCGATTTTGAATTCCGTATCGTAGAGCACTTTGATCTCGCTTAACAGCTTATTTTTAAGAATGATGCCTTCTTTTAGACGCTCAATGGAAAAAGCGATGTGATCCGTCAGCGCAATATGAATATGTTCGCTTAGTTTACTTCCTAATGTGGCTTCGGCGTACGAGATAATCTCCTCCGAAACGACAAAGTATTCCTCGCTAATATGTTGTAATAACTGCTGAAAACGTTCATTTTCTTCTGCCATGATGAACATTTTTTCGATTTTGTTCACGTTGACAATATCATTTCTTTTTTTCTGAAAAGCAATACCGGCGCCAATCGCGATTTTTTCTTGGTCTCCGTCCATGACAACCACTGCATTATTATTCAATATTTTGCTTATTTTCATGCACCCAGACCTCCCCTTCACGATTGGCTTGGTGGGAACAACAAGGCTCCCACCGAAGCGATATTATTTTGTTTTAGATTCGAAAACGACTGTTTCGCCGGCTACGACGTCTGTTACGTTTTTCCAATCAAAGTCGAATTTATTTTCCATGCTATTTGTTACGACAACTGGAATGACCGTGCTACTTGCATTTTTTTCGATGAAATCGATGTCTGCTTCTACAACTGGTTGACCCGCTGTTACTTTGTCGCCAAGTTTTACAAGCACATTGAATCCTTCGCCTTTAAGTGCGACTGTTTCTAAACCGATGTGTACTAGAATTTCTTGGCCTAGCTCGGTTCTGATGCCAAATGCGTGTTTTGTTTCGGCAACTTGAATAATTTCTCCAGCTGCTGGTGCGACGATTGTGCCGTTCGTTGGCTTCACGGCAATACCTTCACCCATCATTTTTTGGCTAAAAACAGGATCTGGAACTTCTTCTAATTTCACAAATTGTCCTGTTGCCGGTGCGAATACGGCTTCTTCTTTGTCTTTTTTAAACATCTTCTTAAACATATTGCATTCCTCCTTATAAAAATACATCTCTTTCATTGTACATTAAACACCAAAAAAGGCACAGAGAAAACCCTAGTGAACGTAAACTGTATCACCGAAGTCTCTCCATGCCTGTTCGAATCAGTAACATGAATAACGATATGTAGTTTCTTTACATTGCCTATCTTAACGCGTGGCTCACAAAATTGCAACCCTTTTTTCTGCAAAAGTGAAAAAATGTTAGATTCGATTCATTTCGCTATGTATCCTCGTATTCTAGACAGTTGCTTTGTTTTTTTGTTAGAATAGATTATAAATGCTTGAAGATAGATAAGGAAGTGACATAGTTGGACCGTTTAACGCAGTGGTTTTCCCAGATTGATTGGGACAAATTTTGGCTAGATATGATTTCAAAAGGTGTAAAAATCTTGATTTTGTTAATTTTATATTTTGTATTGTCGTGGATTGGACGCAAACTAATTCGTGGTTTTTTCCGCCGATATCGGACGCAGCAGATGGTGTCAGAGAATCGGGCGAATACGTTAGAAAGCTTGATTTTAAATTTATTTGGTTACATCATGTTTTTCACGTTTGCGATTTTGATTTTGCAGAATTTTATTAATGTGACTGCGATTATTGCTGGGGCTGGGGTTGCCAGTTTAGCGATTGCGTTCGGTGCGCAAGGCTTAGTCAGCGACGTTGTGACCGGATTCTTTATTTTGCTGGAAAGACAGCTCGATGTTGGGGATAGCATTACGCTTGAGCAAGTGAATGGGAATGTGGAAGCGCTAGGATTGCGGACAACCCAAGTTCGGGATTTTGACGGCACGTTGCATTTTATTCCAAACCGGCAAATTATGATTGTTAGTAATCATTCGCGTGGCAATATGCGTTTTTTGGTGGATGTACGAATTGCGCCGACTGCTGATGCGGAAAAGGCGATGGACATCATTAAACATGCTTGCGAACAAGAAAAAGCAACGAATAAAAACATCGTGGACGGGCCAACTGTACTTGGTGTGCAGGAAGTGAGTGCCACAAATACCGTGATTCGCGTCATGGGGAAAGCCGTGAACGGGGAACAATTTGAAGTGCAGCGCAATCTTTTGAAAGACATCCGCGAAGAATTAGTTGCCAATCAGATTGAGTTGCCGCTTTCTTACTTAGCTCCTTTAGAACCAGGAAAATAATAAATAGCGCAAAACTGCTTTTTGTACTGCGGTTTTGCGCTATTTTTATGACCCTTTATTCATATATACTACTTTCGTCAACAATGCTACGCTTGGCAATGCCACTCATTATGTGTTAGAATGAATTTAAATTCAAACATTGGGAGGACTTAGTATGCTAACAAAGACTCACACAAATATCGGTAAAGGAATCGCTATTTTGCTTGTTATCTTTGGTCATATTTTGCTGGAACTTTTTCATGTCCATACTTTCATTCAATC
Organism: Listeria booriae; assembly: GCF_000766865.1. Lineage (GTDB taxonomy): Bacteria > Bacillota > Bacilli > Lactobacillales > Listeriaceae > Listeria_A > Listeria_A booriae. The sequence continues at coordinate 175,568 of NZ_JNFA01000024.1, read as the reverse complement.
CATCGGTGTTTTTCTTTTTCTTATTTTGTCAGGGTACGGAATCACGGCCAGCGTAAATAGTAACCCAGAAAATAAAAAGTGGTTTGCTAGACTTAAACGTATGAAGAAAATAATGGTTCCATACTGGCTAGTCACCATTTGTAAAATCATTGCATTAATGTTGCTCGGTGTCTTATCCGTTTCAGTTGCAGTAATCGCCGAAGCGCTCTTTTTCGATATGAATAAGACGATTGACGCGACAATGTGGTTTATTTTATATATTATTGTTTGGTATATTACTGGCTCCATCATTTTCTCTGTTGCAAAAAATAAAATGCAAGCCATAATCTTGTTCTTCTTGGTTGCCAGTATATTCATAGTATTTGTTGACTTACCTAATTGGGCTTTTTACGCATTTGGATTACCAATCGGGGTTCTATGGAATAGTTATGAACATGTTTTCCTTAGAATTATTCAGAAAATTTCAGGTTGGTTATACTTGGCGCTATTCTTAGCCTTGGCCACAGCAAGTACAAGCATAGTTCACTCATTTAAAACCGCGATGCCTACTACATTACTTGCAGCATTACTGATACTTTGTTTTGTTTATAAAGTTGTGGCACATAACTCTATTTTAGAATACCTCGGAAAAAACTCTTATGAATTATACCTAATAGAGGGATTCTGGCTCTATTCTACAGGTTTTATTTACGATAGATATTCTGAGTTCATAAATCTATTTTTATACTTAGGTCTATTGACTGGATCTTATTTGCTTTGGGTAGTTGCTCGTAAATTCCTGCTACAGAGTAAAACGATACAAGATCTCTGGACTACATAATCCACGTTCTATTATTGCATATTTAAAAGTGGCTCCAGTCATTGTTTCTTTTCTGGCGAGCCATTTTTTCTTAGAATCCAATAAGACCTAAAGAGAGCTAACAAGAAAAAGGCACCAGCTATAGCTACAAAAATATTTACATGTACGAATGAAAGCCAAAATAAGGTCATGAGACAGCCTAATATGAAGGCAATAATTACCCTTGAGAAATGAAGAAATCGAATTTTAGCCGCCGTTTCTTTTGTCTTCCTAAAATCATAGAGACTAGAAGCCATGCCCTTCAAGTTTCCTGTGGTAAATAAGTTCGTATACGGCAATCCGTTTATTTTATCAAAGGATTCCCACTGAATAGCCGAAACGAAAGAAATAAGTATCACGATGAGGGCGGGATGGCGCTGTAGAGCGGGCAAACAAAAAGCTAGAAATAAAAATACTTGCCCATATAATAAGTACAAACGCCAATGGAGCGAAGGATTCTTTTTTAGAAAGTAGTCCCTTATCCACATAGCTAAAAGAATACCTAGAAAGAAAAAAAGAAGAGAAAGAATTTTCTTCCCGGCGCTGTCCCATTGTTGATGATACAGCTGACTGAGGGCAAGAATCAGATTTCCCGTTTGAGCAGTAGCAAATGCTTGGTAGTTGATGTATGTAGCTGTATTGATCATGCCACTGATAAATGTAAGCGATAAACCTACAGATGGATGTTCATGAGAAGGCATATACATCATCCTTTATATCAATTTAAATGGTGAGTCTGGAACATAATCCAAATAAATCGGCGACAAGCGCTCGATTTGTGTAGAGCAAAACTTTTCATCTTCCCAAAGTAAATGGCTCGGCGGTTTTGTCCAAATCTCTTTTATAATGAGAAGTAAAATCACGAAAATATATTACATACTTTCGAGATAACCTGTTAAAACTTCAACCGCAAATGGAATTGCGTTTTCATCTGGATTTAGTTTGGCATGATGCAGACTATATTCTGAGTCTACGCCAAGCCAGAACATAAAGCCTGGGATTTTTTCAAGGAAGTATCCGAAATCTTCGCCCGTCATGGCTTCTTTGCAAGCAATATAACTTTGTGGATAGTTTTTTTGTAAGTAGTCGATGAATTGTTCGGTTTGTGCTGTGTCGTTGTCTACTTGCATGTAATCGGATCCTGGAATGAAGTTAACTTCGCATTGATACGCTTCTTCCCAGCCTTTTGCGAGCTGTTTTAGACGTGTCCAGACAATGTCCATCGTCTCTATGGAAAGTGTGCGAATCGTGCCGTCTAGATAGGCTTCTTCGGCAATGACGTTCTGCACTTCCCCGCCGCGAATTTGGCCAATCGTAATAACTGCAGAATCAAGCGGATCGATATTCCGACTAATAATCGTCTGCATTTGACCGACAAAAGCACTCGCCGCTACCACCATGTCATTCGCTAAATGAGGATATGCCGCGTGTCCGCCCTTGCCTTTAAACGAAATGAACAGTTCCGACGTATTCGCAAAAAGCAAACCTGGTTTCACTGCGATTTCTCCGGCCTTGTATTCTGGCGCAATGTGTAGCCCCAACATCACATCTGGCCACCACGCTTTAAACTCAGCGCTTTCCATAATTGGCTTCGCGCCGCCCGGACCTTCTTCTGCTGGCTGAAAAACAATCAGTAAATTATCACGGAGCGGTTGACTCGCAAAATGTGTCAACAAACCAAGCGCAATACTCATATGGCAATCATGACCACACGCGTGCATTTTTCCAGGATGTGTACTTGCAAAAGGTAAGCCCGTCTCTTCTGTGATTGGTAACGCATCGATATCCGTCCGGTACCCTATCGTTTTCGTCGGAGCACTCCCAGCTATCCGAACCAAAATCCCCGTACGCCACGTCTTCACTTCCAAGTTCTTTTGCGGTAATTTCGCTATGTAATCTAGTAAAAATTGCTGCGTCTTCACTTCCTCATAACCGGTCTCAGGTATTAAATGAAGCTCTCGTCGCAATTGTATAAATGGATTGATTTCTGTCATACTTATCTCCTCCTAAAAAAGCGCCCATCCCTAGCAAAAAAGCCTGGAACAAACGCCGATTCATACATTCTTATAGTTCGCGAAGTTCTTGCATAATTTCTGTTTTTGATTGTGTTTTCGCGTCAATTTTCTTGATTTCTTTTGCCGGAATTCCAGCTACAACAGTGTATGGTGCCACGTCTTTTGTCACAATCGCACCTGCCGCCACGACAGCACCTTTTCCAACGCGTACGCCTTCTAAAACAACAACGTTTGCGCCAATAACAACCTCGTCTTCAATAATAACTGGTTGCGCGGATGGTGGCTCAACAACGCCAGCTAACACAGAACCTGCGCCTACGTGACAGTTCTTACCGACAGTTGCACGACCGCCAAGGACAACGTTCATGTCAATCATCGTACCCTCACCAATGACAGAACCAATATTGATACTTGCGCCCATCATGATTACCGCATTATCGCCAATTTCAACTTGGTCGCGAATTACCGCACCAGGCTCGATACGCGCATTAATATTTTTCATATCTAATAACGGAATCGCGGAATTACGACGATCATTTTCCACCACGAAATCCTCAAATTTATCTTTATTCGCCTCAAGCAGTTCACTAACAACCGCCCATTCGCCGAAAATAGTTCCAACTTCACCAGTAATAAATGTTTTTACGTCTTCAGGAAAAGCAATGTTCGCTAAATCGCCCTTCACATAAACCTTCACGGGTGTTGCCTTCTTGCTATTTTGAATAAACGCAATAATTTGGTGTGCATCCATTTGTTCCATCAATAAAAAACCCCTTTCAAATATGTGTCTACCTCTAATAGTGCCATAGCTAGTTATGACTTTCAAGATATTTATCTACAATTTCCAAAAACGCCTTCACTTGAGGCAACGCGAGCGACTGTTCATAGCCAATCAACGACGTATCACGGCTCAAAACTTCTCCTGTCTTATCTACGAGTGGAATTTTGTGAATATCATCTGAGGCACCAATTAAAGTCACCTCTGGCAAAATCGCAAAACCAATACCGTTAAAAGCCATTTGGCGGCATGTCTCAATCTGATCCATTACCATCGCTTGACGCGGCATTTTCCCGTAGTTTCGCTGCCAGTAATCTTGAATGACTTGGTAATAATTCGAGTCGCTTTGAAACTGGATAAACGGGCGCTCCGAATCTAAGACATCTTCTAATCGGTCAATTTCTTTATCAACTAAGAAAAGCTTGTCTTGGAATAACGGTTTGTGGACACTTTTCCACGCAACGTTTCCGCGGACAATACCGACATGCGCCGAACCATCAACAAGCGCCTGATGAATTTCGCTACTCCATCCAGTCACAACGGAAATATTGACGTCTGGATACGCTTTAATAAATTGCTTTAACACGCGAGGCAACCACATTTGTGCGACGATACTGGCACAGGCAATTTTTAAAGTACCGCGAACAACACCGTCTTGCGCCTCTAATCGCTCTTGAATTTGCCGCTCTCGCTCAATCACACGCTCGGCATGCTGAACGATAGCTTCTCCTTCTGGCGTTAATAGTAAACCTTTTTGCGTACGTAAAAAAATCTTGGTTTCCCATCTGCTTTCAATGGTTTGTAAACGTTGTGAGAGCGCGGGCTGCGATAAGAATAACTTCTCGGCACTTTTTCGCATATTAAGTTCTGCCGCTAAGCATACTAACAATTCATATTCGGTGACAATCACTTGGCTCTCTCCTATCTATTCATGAATATAGCGTTGTACTTGTTTTAAAATCACATGACGCGTAATAATACCTTCAAAAATACCAGCCTCGTCTACTACGCAAATAAATGGGTTGTCTACGAGCAATTTCACTATTTTTTCAACATCGGTGGCATTGGTTAACACCGGCATTTTTGTTTGCATCACGTCTTCTACTTTCAGTTGATCTAGACGTTCGTATTCAATTCGTTCCAAGCCAAGGATGGCATCGGTTATCATCGCTGAGCTGATAAGTCCATGTAATTTGAATTCGAAATCTAAAACAGGGATAACAGAATAGCCGCATTTAGTAAGAACTAATAACGCGTGCTCCAAGTTGTTCCCCATCTGTACATGGGCGACTTTCTCGGCTGATATCATATAACTATCTAACTTATCACTTAAAAAATTTCCTAATTTACTAGAGATCACTTCAATCTCCCTCTTCTCTATGCGTATTGGTGGTTTGAAAATAAAGCCAGCGCAGTCACTGAAAACCTGTGTATTTGGTTGTTCATTTCAAGTCCTTTGTATGTTTAACCTTAAATTGAAGCGGTTAAACCTGTCTGTGTTTATTTTACCATAAAGGGGAGGGATTCTAAAGGGAATGGGTTGGGGACTTAGCTTTGGCTTGGGGGTCTTATGAAGCGTATTTTGCTGAATTAGAGTCTCAATATGCAGTTGAACATAGTGAAACTGCCTTCCTTATACAGCTCTTCGGAAACTTCACGCCCTCCGAAAAAGTCAAAAGAGGACTGGTTCTCTTTTGGAATTTGATTAGGCACAAAATTGGGTGGGTTTGGAGACTTAGCTTTGGCTTGGCGGGCTTTCTTGGTTGGGTTATCGTGTTTGCTAGGAATGCTTGTGGGGAGGCTTAGCTTTGTTTCGCGATCCAGCCTCAAGAGCCAACCCTTCGGAGCTTTCACAGCCTCCATAAAAATCAAAAGAGGATTTTTACTGCGCCCGCTCCAAGCTCTTTCAGGGTTAAACGGGCTCTTTCGGCTTTTCAAACAAAAAGATTACCAAAAGCAACAGAGTTTGTCGTCTTTGGTAATCTTTCCGTTTTATTTTGCTTTGGAGACTGGTTTTGTTTCGTATTAGTCGTTTACTGCAAGATGTCGTAGATTTCTAGTGTTGTCATGTCGATATCGTCAAATTGATATTTGTTGTTATCGCCATAGATTTCAATTTCATATGAGTTGGAAGCATGGAAATACCGTACTTCGCACAACGGTTCACCGTCTTTTTCGAATCGACGCGATTGCGTTTCGGATGATTCGTCCTCCTGCATTGCTTGTAAACGTTGAATAATTCCCAATAACTGAGACATTGTACATTCTCCTCTCTATTCAACCATGGATTGTCATTTGTTTAAAACCGTACTAACAGATTTTATCGCATATCGTACCTATTTAGCAAGTGTTCTGTTGAATTTATAATAAACAAATAATTTACTCCTCATTATTACTGCTTTCCTCCAATCTGTCGCCTTGAAACCTAATATGCGCGGAAAGCATAAAAAAACTGCAAATCGGGCTCAAAAAACCTAATTTACAGCGTTATTTATTATTCTAAAACGATTAACCTTGTTTTTTGTTCACATTCGAATCCAGCATCATTTTCACAGAACGCATAATTGTTTTCTGACGATGGAACCCTTTGACACACACTGTTTGCTCGTTTAGCGTCGTGTATACTTCTCCCCAAGAACCTACTGGATTAAAGCCATATACGTGCAATTTCAACATCCCGTCTTTTGTCGGGAAATAAAATGATTCTACTTTGCCGGTTTTATTCAATTTCCATCAAGCTCCTTCCAAAAACAAATCAGCTTTCCCTTCTAACTGAAAATGATTATCATTATTGATAGTATACTCGAAAATTTTAAAGAATACAAGTACCTATGTAAAAAAATTGTCCGATAATTCTAGAAATGTTGTATTATTGACGGAAATAGCTAAAATCGCCGACACATTTATGAATTTTTTTAGTTTTTTTCGCTATTCCCCTTTTTTCAAGCGCGGTTTTCCGTTATAATTAGTTATAACTGGAAAGGAGGTTCACAATGTCTGACTCAAGCAAGAAAATTGCTGAAGCCATCTTTATTGTCAATCGTCATAGCAAAGCCGCCACTGATCCGCGTTACTTGTATCGTTTGAAGAAAGCTGCGATCGAGAAACTCATTCAAGAAGGCCAAGCGAAAAAGCTAGGATTACAATATTCTAATAATCCAAAAAAATCGTATCAACATTCTAATCTATTAATTGATTGCCACGGCTTCTTATTTCACCTGCCGCCCCAAAAACAAGATATGAAAGATTTGCCACATTTGGGTACTATGCAACCCGTGAAAGCAACGACGCAAGTACGAATGTCGCTTTCCCATGCCAAATCTACCTTAGAGAACTACACCGGCGTCAAGCCTGACCCTCTAAAAAAATCTGCATTTTATGAGAATGCCTCCCCCTATTTCCGCTAAAAAATGCTATGATAGAACTAGCCTTATGTTGGAAAGGAAGTTGTATCATGCAAAAACATGTAAGACAATCCGTTCAGGAAATTGAAATTAGTGGTATTCGCAAATTTAATAATCGTGTTGCAGGCATTCCCGATATGATTCGGTTAACGCTTGGTGAGCCTGATTTTCCGACTCCCGATCACGTTAAAAATGCAGCGATTGAAGCCATTCATCATGATTTTACGAACTACACACCGAACGCTGGGACACAAGAACTCTTACAAGCAGCCTCTCATTATTTCTACGATAAATATGACCTCACTTACAGCCCGAAAGAAATTATCGTTACTGTTGGCGCTACAGAAGCAATTAGCGTTGCCATACAGACGATTTTGGAAGCCGGAGATGAAGTTCTACTACCTGATCCGATTTACCCTGGATACGAGCCGATTATTCATTTAATGGGCGCCGTTTCTGTCAAAATCGATACTACGGAGACCGCGTTTAAGCTAACCGCAGAACAATTGCGCGCAGCGATTACGCCAAAGACCAAAGCACTCATTTTGCCTTATCCATCTAATCCGACTGGCGTGACACTAACTGCCGAGGAATTAGCGGAAATCGCAGAAGTTGTGCGGGAAACAGGTATTTTAGTTATTGCTGACGAAATTTATAGTGAGTTAACGTTTTTTGGGACACACACCTCGATTGCCACAATGATTCGCGAGCAAACCATTGTTATCAACGGGTTATCTAAGTCACACGCAATGATTGGTTGGCGAATTGGCTTCTTAATGGCTCCAGAAGCACTAATAAGCCAGATGATAAAAGTCCACCAGTACGCCGTTACATGCGCGTCCTCGATTTCACAAAAAGCAGCCGAAGAAGCGTTGCGAAACGGAAAAGACGACGCGGTGCAAATGCGTACGGAATACAATACTCGTGCTGGTTTCGTACATGAACGCCTTGTCAAAATGGGTTTTTCGATTATTGAACCTGATGGCGCGTTTTACTTTTTTGCGAAGCTACCTGACAGTGTGTCGGAGAATTCTTTTGACTGGGCAATCGCACTCGCCGAAGAAGCCAAAGTCGCAGTTGTTCCAGGCGATGCTTTCTCCGAAAAAGGAGATCGGTATTTCCGCCTATCGTTCGCAGCATCCTTTAGCCAACTGGCCGAGGCGATGGATCGGATGACATCTTTCATGAATAAATACGCGTAAATAAAAGCTGTGCTTGGCGCCTAAGACGTCTCGCACAGCTTTTTTGCTATTTTTCATAATGTTTAATTAGTGCCTGTGTCCCATTTTCCGCAAAACCAGCATCAGCTAATTGTTGATACATCTGCTCTGCAAGCGCCAAACCCGGAAGCTCCAAGTTCATCTGTTTTGCCTCATCCAACGCAATTCGCATATCTTTAATGAAATGCTTAATGAAGAACCCAGGTGCAAAATCGTCTTGTAACACGCGCGGAATCAAGTTGGATAAAGACCAGCTTCCTGCCGCACCGCCAGATATTGAAGCCAGCACTTTTTCAGGATCTAATCCCGCTTTTTTCGCGTAGCAAAGCGCTTCTGTTACGCCAATCATGTTGGATGCAATCGCGATTTGATTGACCATTTTAGTATGCTGTCCTGCCCCTGCTGCGCCTTGTAGAATAACGCTTTGCCCCATCGCATTTAGCACAGGCTCGGCAGCTTCAAACGCTTCGTGTTCACCACCAACCATGATTGTTAGCGTTCCATTTTTAGCACCGATATCTCCGCCAGAAACAGGAGCATCCAGCACCGCAATGTTCAGCGCCTTGCCCTCTTCGGCGATTTGTTTCGCAAGATTCGGAGAAGAAGTCGTCATATCAATAGCAATAGTTCCCGAACGAAGCGTAGTCAACAGCCCGTCCTCCGCCAAGTAAAGCTCCTCCACATCAGTCGGATATCCAACCATCGTGATAAGCACATCGACCTGAGGCGCCAATTCCTGCGGTGTCTCATGCCAGATTGCCCCCTCTTGAATCACGCTTTCCCCCTTACTTTTCGTCCGCGTATAAATATGTACCTCAAACCCCGCCGCCATCAAATTCCGCACCATACTAGCGCCCATAACCCCAACACCAATAAATCCAATTTTCTTCATCGCAAAAACTCCTCCTTCTATACAGATCGCTTCTAAACAAAGTGTACATCTGGGGGAGTAAAAATGCAAATGGAGTTGGTTATGGATTGTTGATTGATAATTGATTCTATAAAAAATGGATAGAAACACTGCTTCTGTGGGCAATCTAGTCTGGATTCATATTACTTAGATAAAAACCATCTTTCAAACTCCGCCCATGCCACATCTGTTTGATTTACATTTCATAATTACTTAAATAAAAACTAATCCGAAGCTAGGCACTCAAGCAACATTTGAAAAATTTACATTTCACATTGCTTAGATAAAAACGGCGTATACGGAATCTCGGGGGAATCGCCAAAACTTATTTACATTTCACATTACTTAGATAAAAACTAAAATTGCACTTGAAAGCAAGACCGGCGAAGCAATATTTACATTTCACATTACTTAGATAAAAACTTTTCGACTTGAATTGACGGCTTTTTGTAATGACGATTTACATTTCACATTACTTAGATAAAAACGCGATAGGTACCGCATGTGGAACGATTGTAATTGATTTACATTTCACATTACTTAGATAAAAACGGTTATTCAAAATGTATTTAGGAATCAATCCAGAAACATTTACATTTCACATTACTTAGATAAAAACAAGTACACATTTACACTTGTGTACTTTATTTTCTTAATTTACATTTCACATTACTTAGATAAAAACTCGTTTCTAACGTTAGCTGAATTACAATCTTTCGATATTTACATTTCACATTACTTAGATAAAAACGTATGGCATCGCCTTCAGCATCATACAGCAACTCCAATTTACATTTCACATTACTTAGATAAAAACTTTGCAATGATGCTAAATGACAATATGCGTAGAAATTTACATTTCACATTACTTAGATAAAAACTAAGATGCAAGTGTTAGGAGTTGTCCAATGATTGGATTTACATTTCACATTACTTAGATAAAAACTTTTTTCGGGATGGTTCCCGTCTTCTTGATAGCCATTTACATTTCACATTACTTAGATAAAAACAGGTACCTCATCAACGCCTACTCCCATCATACCTCAAACACCCAAATCTGTCGACCGACAACCAAATCCTAAATTCCCGCTCTCAAACCTTACAACCCAACCTCCAAAAATAGCCTCAAATCTAGTCACACCAACGCTTAACAAAAATCTGTCGATGCCCCCTAATTTCCACACTACCGACGGTCGACAGATTTTTAGAATTTTCATCCCATCTTTCCCCCACAAAGAAAAACCCGAGGAAAATCCTCGGGCCTTCCAAACAACGAAATTATTCCGCTGTATATTTATTAACTAACGCTACAACTTCTTCTTCTGTAGCTTGTTGTAGTGCTTCGTCCGCTAGTTTCGCCATTTCTGTGCGATCTAGGCGTTTGATTAATGAACGTGATTTTAGAATGCTTGATGCGCTCATAGAGAACTCATCTAGACCCATTCCTAACAACAATGGTACAGCTGTTTGATCGCCGGCCATTTCGCCACACATACCAGCCCATTTGCCTTCTTTATGCGCTGCGTCGATTACCATCTTCACAAGGCGTAGAATAGAAGGGTTGTATGGTTGGTACAAGTAAGAAACTTGTTCGTTCATACGGTCTGCTGCCATTGTGTATTGAATCAAGTCATTTGTTCCAATACTGAAGAAATCTACTTCCTTCGCAAATTGATCCGCTAGAATCGCTGCTGCTGGAATTTCAATCATGATACCAAGTTCGATAGTGTCAGATACTGCAACACCTTCGCTCGCTAAGTTCTTCTTCTCGTCTAACAAAATTGCTTTTGCTTGGCGGAATTCATTTACTGTCGCAATCATTGGGAACATGATTTTTAGATTACCGTGAACACTTGCGCGCAACAAAGCACGTAATTGCGTACGGAATAATTCTTCATTTGCAAAACATAGACGAATCGCACGGAAGCCTAAGAAAGGATTCATTTCATGCGGTAAGTCAAGGTAGGGCAATGTTTTGTCGCCACCGATATCAAGTGTACGAACAACAACTGCTTTTCCGTCCATGCCAGAAAGCACGGCTTTGTAAGCTTCATATTGTTCTTCTTCCGTTGGGAAATTCTCGCGGCCCATGTACAAGAATTCTGTACGGTAAAGTCCGACTGCTTCCCCACCGTTTGAAATAACACCTGTTAAATCTTCTGGCGTACCGATGTTCGCACCTAATTCCACGTGATGACCGTCTTTAGAAACAGTCGCTTCATTTTTTAGTTTGTCCCATTCTGCTTGTTGTGCGGCAAAATCAGATTTCACTTTTTCGTAATGAGCGATTTGTTCTGGCGTTGGGTCAATGATAACATTGCCTTCTAAGCCATCAACGATAATCATTTGGTTCTCCTTCGTATCATGTGTTACGTCACCAGTTCCAACTACTGCTGGGATTTCTAGTGAACGAGCCATGATTGCCGAGTGAGAAGTACGTCCGCCGATATCTGTTACGAAACCTTTAACGAATTGACGATTCAATTGTGCTGTATCAGAAGGCGTTAAGTCTTTTGCTACAACGACAACTTCTTCGTCGATAAGTGCCGGGTTTGGAATAGTAACGTTCAACAGATGCGATAATACACGTTTACGCACGTCGCGAATGTCCGCTGCACGCTCACGCATATATTCGTTATCCATTGATTCGAACATGCCGATAAACATATCCGTTGTTTCTTGTAATGCAGATTCTGCATTTACTTTATTGTTCGTAATGTTCTCAGAGATTGGTGAGATAAGTTCAGGATCATTTAGAACCAAAAGATGCGCATCGAAAATTTGAGCTTTATCTTCGCCCAAGCTTTCTTTCGCAATATCACGAATCTTTTCAAGCTCTGTGCCTGAAACAGCTACTGCATCCTGAAAACGTTTAACTTCAGCTTCTGTATCAGCAACTTCCGTTTTATCAAACGACAAATCTGGTTCCACTAATAAATAAGCTTTTGCGATAGCGATACCATCGGATGCTGCGATACCTTTTAATTCCTTAACCATTACTCAGCCAAGCCTTCTTTTTTAAGAACTTCTGTTAAGCCAACGATTGCGTCTTTCTCATCGCTACCTTCTGCATAAATAGTGATATCAGCACCTTTACCAATTCCTAGAGACATAACGCCCATGATTGATTTAAGGTTTACTTTCTTACCAGTGTACTCAATTTGTACATCAGAGCTGTATTTGCTTGCCGCTTGAACTAATAAAGTAGCCGGGCGGGCGTGAATACCTGTTTCATCGATTACTACAAAGCTTGCTTGTTCCATAATTACATTCTCCTTCGTATAAGAAATTTTATTGTGACTTTCCTCACTAAAAAAAAATTCAGCAAAAAAAGACTATCCCTCAATTAAAAAGATTACCATGTTTTCGCGACCGACACAACTATTTGACGCAAATTTTATGTCGAAAAAGGCCAATTTATTTAAAAACGGCATAAAAACAGTAAAACGCTTCCTATTTTCAGCCATTTTCAGGAATATTTACAAGGGCTTTCATTTGCATTATTGGTGTATTTCAGGCAAAATGGATACAAAGTTCTATCAGTTAGTAGATAGATTTAAATATGACGTTTCTAATGAATTAGGAGTGATAAACATGGCAAAAGCACAAGTTGGAGATATTATCGAATTTAAAGATGGCCTTACAGGTGTCGTTGAAAAGATAAATGAAAACTCTGTTATCGTAGACCTAACACTAATGGAAAATTTCAAAAGCCTTGCTTTAGAAGAAAAAACCGTAGTAAATCATAAGAACTATAAAGTCATTCATACTGCTAATGAAGAGAAATAAACCGGGGACAAACATGTGGACAGCAGAACTTTCAACGGTTTAGCTGTCCTTTTTTTACAGAGATTTACTTAAGGGGATGAACAACGATGTCTACGAGACAAAAAGTCATTGTGATCGGTGCAGGGCCGGGGGGACTTGCGGTTGCAATGCAACTTTCAGGACAAGGTTATGACGTACATATTTATGAAAAGGCTGCCAGTATCGGGGGACGTACTGCGCTTCTTAAACAAGATGGGTTCTCTTTTGATTTAGGGCCCACCGCTCTAAACATGCCGAATGTTATCACAACGCTATTTGCTGATTGCGGCCGTAATATTCGCGACTATGTAAACCTAATATCTTTAGATCCTTTATACAGCTTGCACATTGGCGATATTGTTTTTAATCCATCACACGATAGTGAAAAAACAAAACGCGAAATTGCACGCTTATTTCCTGGTGAAGAGGCTAACTATGATCGCTTTATGCACGATAATGCCAAAAAAATGGTCTACTTACTTCCCATTTGGCAGGAACCATTTACCTCGCTTTGGTCATTATTCAGTATGCGAACCCTCCGCGCCTTGCCTAGCTTAACATTAGGAAATCACCTCATCGACGAACTCTCCAAATATTTCGAGGATCGCAGGTTACGCCTCGCTTTTTCTTTTGAGACTAAGTTTTTAGGTATGTCGCCTTGGGAAACGCCGGGTGCTTTTTCGGTTATTCCTTTTGCAGAACATTATTTTGGTGTTTTTCATATTATTGGCGGGATTAATCAGTTGACGCACGCTATGAGTGAGATTGTACAAGAAAAAGGCGGCGAAATTCATCTAAATCAAGAAGTAACGCAGATTCATACGAAGCACAAAGAAATCACGTCCATCACATTAGCAAATGGCGACACCATCGAAGGCGACTATTTCTTCCTAAACGCCGACTACGCCTATACGATGAGCCATCTTTTCTCAGAATCCAAAGCCCCTATCAGCTTGCAAAAACTAGCACGCAAAAAATACTCCTGCTCTGGTTTTGCCATTTATCTCGGTTTGGATATAACACTTCCACTCAATGTACATACCGTCCTATTCCCCGACGATTTCCGAGTACACATGGACGAAATTATGCATAAGCAACGTATTCCTGACGACCTATCCATCCATATTTCCTATCCAACAGCAGTGGACCGCACGATGGCGCCAAGAGACATGTCTGCGCTTCGCATCCTCGTTCCTGTGCCTAATAACGAAAGCGATATTGACTGGGAGAAAGAAACACAAGCACTGCGCCGCAAGACTCTAGACACCATCGAACGCAAACTAAATATACCCGATTTAGAATCCCACATACTAACCGAGAAAATCATCACGCCCTACGACTGGGAAAACGATTATCACATCTATAAAGGCGCGATTTTCAACCTCACACACCAACTATCACAACTAGGCCCATTTCGTCCGAGCAAAACACCCGCCATCAAAAACATGCAAATCGTGGGCGGCGCAACACACCCAGCCAACAGCCTCCCGTTCATCCTAGAAAGCGCCAATATTGCCGTTCGAAAATTCAATAAAGAACATCATTAAACCATCAGAAAAAGCCGAGAACCCTATCAAAGATTCCCGGCTTTTTTCATGCAGTTATTTCCTTTTCATCAGGTCCTAAACTTAAATAATAACAAATCGTAAACAAGACATTTCCGCCTAATGTAATTAATAAAATATTGCCAAGCCCCATAAAATAACCAAGCACGAGGAAAAACGACAATACGATCCAATAAACGAGTACAAGTTCCGATTTTAGCGATGGATAATGCAATTTTCCCCACTGATCCGTCAAACTCAACATGAAATAAATCATCAGATGCAAAATCAAACCAAGTAACCACCAATTCGCCGCATCCGTCATCTGAATAATCGTCAATGTCGGACTTGCCGTCGCCAATTGCTTCACTTGCATTGCCACCGGTTCAATTAACATTTCAAAAACCATCACCATCGTAGCCGCAATCACAGCGTAAATCCCGCCGCGAATCCAGTCAATTTTGATTTTCAATGTAATTTCGCGGGCAACAACGTGCGTCGCGACAATCAGAACGAGCCAGATAAAGCCGAATGCCACCGGTATGCCGTTAATCACTAAACCGAAATTCGTCGTCACCGAACCGCCACCTGGCCCGCTATTCGTCAAACTCGTCTGCATCCACTCAATACTCGTACTGACCACAAAAATCAATATTGTAATCGCCGACCCAAGCCCTTTTCCGTACTGTAAAATCAGAAAGACCACGGCAAAAACGCCCGATACAATGAAGAATAAAGCGTGAACCACCGTCAACCGTGCCGGCAAAATATCCAACACAATAAAAATCACGGCTATAAAAAACAAGGCCATATACAGCCAAACAAAAAATCGAAATCGCTTTTCTACCATGCTATTACTCAACTCCTATCCCCTAATTATAAAGGATTTTCCTAAAACTACAATCAATTACCGTCCTATCTTCCGAAAAAATAGAGTTCTTTGTTGCTAAATCTGCTTAATTACATTAAAGTATTTATAGATGGTAATGGAGTAAAGAGGTGTAAATATTGAAAAGCAGCAAGATTGATTACCGCCTGTTCTTAGGACTTATTCTAGCAGCCGGGTTGATGTATGTGACATTCGAGTACAAAGCCGTCTTTTGGTACTTATATGGCGCATCCATGTTATTTCTTATTAGTTGGGTTATTTTAAACGATGAATTAAAAAAGCATTTTTCTTTCTTTAAAAATATTATTCCAGGTATTTTTAGTGGCATTATTTTGTATATCTTGTTTTACATAGGTGCACTTATTTTGAAATTTATTCCGGGAAATATGGACGCGCTTGTCGCGAAAGGTTATGCAAGATACGAACCAGATGTTTGGTATATTTGGCTTCTACTCATTGTGGCTATTATTCCAGGAGAAGAGATTTTCTGGCGCGGTTTTGTTTTGAAACGATTAGAAAACGATTTAGTTCCTTGGGTAGCCGTTATGATTATGGCGGTTCTAAACGGAGCTTTCATGTTATTTAGCGGTAACTTTATTATCGCACTCGCAGCAACACTTGCCTCTGTGTATTGGGGCTTTATCTACTTGAAACGACCAAGTTTATCACTTGTTATTGTCTCCCACTGGACGTTTAATCTACTACTACTATTACTTTTACCAATCTACTAGCCCCAGCGCGTCGACAAACGCCCATTGTTGGAACTGTTCGACGTATAGCGAGTTACAGTTCCAATATAAGCGTGAACGAAGTGAGGGGTTAATCCTTGCCTAGAAACTGGGCATTTGTCGACGCGCTGAGATTTGGAGGCACGGACAGGTTTTTCTTTTAGATATAGTTTTTTTACCTTCTACTAACTTTTTATAAGTTAGTTCTTTTTTTTGAGCAAAATGCTTGAAAGTCAAAATAGGTCAGAGTATAATGAAAGCATAAGGTCAAATAAAGTCAAAGTCAGACCTAAAAACCTATTATGTAGGAGGTTATATGTATGAAATGTCAAAACTGTAATCAAAATGAAGCTACAATTCAACTATATATGAGCGTTAATGGGCAGCGTATGGAGATGCCGTTATGTGCTGATTGTTACGCACAACTTCGCGCATCTGCTGGCAATCGTGGCCAAAATAATTTCTATTCACCAATGGATGAGTTCTTCGCAAACATGGCTGGGGAACAAAAAAGAGCGCCTCAGCAAGAGAGAACTGCTGTCAAAACACAAGCGGCTGGTGGTGGACGTGGAGGTTTGCTTGATGAATACGGTACGAATTTAACGGCGATGGCTCGTGAGGATAAACTCGATCCTGTCATTGGTCGTGATGATGAAATTCGCCGTGTTATTGAAATTCTAAATCGTCGTAGCAAGAACAATCCGGTTCTTATCGGGGAACCTGGTGTTGGTAAAACTGCCGTCGCAGAAGGTTTAGCGAACGCGATTGTAGCTGGAAACGTCCCTGCAAAATTGCAAAACAAAGAAGTTATTTTGCTCGATGTTGCTTCTCTTGTTTCCAATACAGGGATTCGCGGTCAATTCGAGGAGCGTATGAAACAATTAATTAGTGAACTTCAAGCGGATGACCGGACGATTTTGTTCATCGATGAAGTGCACTCGATTGTTGGTGCGGGTTCTGCGGAAGGTTCGATGGATGCTGGTAATATTCTAAAACCTGCGCTTGCTCGTGGTGACTTGCAAATGATTGGTGCCACTACATTGAAAGAATATCGCAAAATCGAGAAAGATGCGGCGCTTGAACGTCGTTTCCAACCAGTGCTTGTAGATGAGCCAACGATTGATGAAACGATTACTATTTTGCAAGGTTTACAGCCGAAATATGAAGCGTTCCACCATGTTCGTTTTGCCGATGATGCGATTGAGGCCGCTGCTAAATTGAGCGATCGTTACATTCAAGACCGTCATTTGCCGGACAAAGCGATTGATTTGATGGACGAAATTGGTTCTAAATATAACCTAACGTTGGACCACATGGATCCGAACACGATTAATGAGCGCATCGTGACACTGGAAGAACAAAAAGATGCCGCGCTCCGCAATGAAAATTACGAAGAAGCAGCAACGGTTCGCGATGAAATTACAAAGCTAAAGGCATTGAAAGAAGAAGGCGCACCAATGGATGTTCCGACGATTCACGCCGCAGATATTCAAGGCTTAATCGAAGCAAAAACTGGTATTCCAGTCGGTCGCTTGCAAGCTGATGAACAATCAAAAATGAAACATCTAGAAGCTAACCTTCAAGCAAAAGTTATCGGTCAAGACGAAGCAGTCAGCAAAGTTGCCAAAGCTATTCGCCGTAGTCGTGTTGGCTTGAAGCAACAAGATCGCCCAATTGGTTCCTTCTTGTTTGTCGGTCCAACTGGTGTTGGTAAAACAGAACTTGGCCGTACACTTGCCGCTGAAATGTTCGGTTCTGAGGATGCTATGATTCGTCTGGATATGAGTGAATACATGGAAAAACACAGCGTCTCCAAACTTATCGGTTCTCCTCCAGGTTATGTCGGACATGAAGAAGCTGGTCAACTTACCGAAAAAGTTCGCCGCAACCCGTACAGTATCATTTTGCTAGATGAAATGGAAAAAGCACATCCTGACGTGCAGCACATGTTCTTGCAAATTTTAGAAGATGGGCGTTTAACGGACAGTCAAGGTAGAACGGTGAGCTTTAAAGACACGGTTATTATCATGACAAGTAACGCCGGGGCAACGCTCACAGAAGCTTCTGTTGGTTTTGCGACAACTGCCGACCAAGTCAAAAAAGAATCACAAATTCTCGACCAACTTGGCGACTATTTCAAACCAGAGTTTTTAAACCGTTTGGATGCGATTGTCACGTTCCAAAGCTTAGATAAAGAACATCTATTAGTTATCGTGGACTTAATGCTCGCAGATTTGAATGCTATGTTGGCTCCGCAAGACATCGAATTGACGGTTCCAGCTGAGGTCAAAGAAAAATTAGCGGACATTGGTTACGATCCTAATTTCGGAGCAAGACCGCTTCGTAGAACGATTCAAACACATTTGGAAGATGCGATTGCTGACTTCATGATTGAACAACCAGATGCCAAAGCGCTCGTTGCAACACTTGAAAATGATGTCATTGCTGTTCAAGCAAACTAAAAACCATGCCGTACTTCTCTTTTAAACAAGAGAGGTATGGCATGGTTTTTTTATTTGGAATTTAGAATCCGATAATATGGTAACCGCTATCCACGTGGATCATTTCGCCTGTTACTCCGCGAGATAGACCGCTGAATAGGAACAATGCTGTGTCGCCTACTTCTTCGGATTGTGTCGCGCGCTTTAATGGTGCTTTTTCTTCGACAACGGCTAGTGATTCGCTGAAGCTACCAACGCCACGTGCTGAAACGGTACGGATTGGGCCAGCGGAAATCGCGTTGACACGCACGCCGTCTTTTCCTAAATCCATCGCCAAGTATTTCACGCTAGCGTCAAGTGCTGCTTTGGCAACACCCATGATATTGTAGTTCTTCACCACACGCTCGCCACCAAGGTAAGTCAATGTTACCAAGCTTGCGTCGTCTGTTAGCATTTCCAAATGTTTCGCTGTACGTGCAATGGCTGTGAACGAATACGCGCTAACTTCGTGTGCTTGCAAGAAGCTTTCACGATTTACTTCTAAATAATCGCCTGCTAAGAAATCTTTGTTGGCAAACGCGATACAATGCGCGATACCAGAAATTTTGCCGACTTTGGCTTTAATTGCTTCGAATGTGGCAACAATCGCTTCTTCTTTGTTAACGTCACATTCGATAACAAGTGGGTTTTGGTTATTTTCATTTAGCGAACCAACAAGTTCATCAATGCTACGTTTTGAACGGTCATCTGCATATGTAAAAATCAGATTTGCCCCTGCTTCATTTAGTGACCGAGCAATCGCCCAAGCAATACTTCTTTTATTCGCTACGCCCATTACGACATAGTTTTTTCCCTCTAATGATAAATTCATGTGTTTCATTTCCTCCTTAAAATTACGCGATTCTCTTCATTTTACACGATTCCTCGTATTTTTAAAACCATTATTCTTTACTCGCGGCCAAAACTTGCGCTAAATCTGGCGCCAGTTCGCTGTCCCACGCCATTTTTTCTTCGGTGAAAGGATGGATTAGTTCGAGGTGGCTGGAATGCAAGGCGTGGCGTTGCAAAAGCTCGAGGGGACCGCCATACATGCTGTCGCCAACAAGCGGATGCCCAATATGTGAAAAATGAACGCGGATTTGATGGGTGCGCCCAGTTTCTAGTTGAATTTTTACATGGTCAAAAGTTGGATAGCTCGCGATGACTTCGTAGTTCGTCTTCGCGTATTTGCCATCTTGGACAACAGCGCGTTCAATGAGGCTGTCCGGATTTCGACCGATTGGCGCGATGATACTGCCGGACTTGCTCGTCATATTTCCCGAGACAAGCGCCTGATATTTCCTTGTGACATGACCAGTTTGATGCAACGCGCTCAGCCTGCCGTGAGAAAACCGGGTTTTCGCGATAAGCATTAAGCCTGACGTTTCTTTATCGAGCCGCGTCACAATATGAATCGCCGAATCGATACCGTTTTGCTGATAATGCCCCTTCACATGGTTGGCAACAGAGCCGCTCGGATGGTACTGCGACGGGATGCTTGTCATGCCTGCTGGTTTATCAAGTACCAAAATAAAATCGTCTTCAAAAACAATCTCCAAGTCGCCAAATTCAGCAAGTAAGCGCTCGTTTTCTTGTTCTTTCGGAAAAGTAATCTGAACATGGTCGTCCGTTTTGACGCGGTATAAGACATTCTCTTCGTTGCCATTCACTTGAATTCGGCCGTCTTCTGCGAACTTTACTGCGGTTAGTAGTAATTTCGAGACATGTTTATTTCGTAAAAATGTGCGCAACATCAGATCGTTCTCCTCCGCTGCGACAGTCCATTCTAATTGCATTTTTGGTGTACCTTGTTTGCTTACAAGTCGTAAGCCGTGCCTTTCTTTTTGATTGTCGTTACTCCTCGATGAAGGAATCGTGAACCCTCCGCCAAAATGGGAACGAGCGGAAGCGTGCAAACATCACTTTCTGGTGCGCCACGTCATAGCGAATTTCGTGAACATCGCGGTGCAAAATACTTAAGTGATCAATTGATATTTGGAAATCTTTATCATTCACCGGCTTTAAAGTCACCGAATGATGTTTTGGCAAAATTAGCGGGGAACCTATTGTTCGGTAGACACGGTTGTTGATGGATGCCATTTCTGTTAACTGCATCGCTTCAATCGATGGATGCATTAACGCACCACCTAACGCTTTATTGTACGCCGTCGTCCCTGATGGTGTGGACATACATAGCCCGTCTCCGCGGAATCGTTCGAAATGCGAATCATTGATCACTACATCGACAACAAATGGTCCGCCCGAACTTTTGACAGTCGATTCGTTCAATGCCAAATAGATTTTTTCTTTATTACCACCATATTTAATCGTCGTTTTTAAAAGTGGGTACGCCGCTGTATCGTATTTTCCTTCCACAATCGCAAACACTAATTTCTCTGCTTCGGATGGGCGCCAATCGGCATAAAAACCTAAATGACCCGTATGAATACCGACAAATGTTACTTTGTCTAATCGGCGCTGATACTCATGAAAAGCCGCAAGCAACGTGCCATCTCCACCGATGGAAATAACGATTTCTGGTTCCGCTTCATCGTATTCCATATCAAAATCATCGAAATAACCGATCATCTTGAGACGCAACACGTCCGATTTCTCATCACCTCTAGAAGTGATTGCATACTTCATTTTATGTCTCCCCAATCTTCATCTACATGCCAATCCACTCCAACACTACTAATTCTTCGGCAATGTATGATGGTTCGCATTCTTGTCTTTTGGCACTTCTTTATTTTTCGTGAAATAAACTTGTGCTTCTTGCACTTCCTCGCGAATCTCGCTCATCTCTTCGTCAAGCCGGAATGCAGCTTCTGCCGCACGTTTTAGCCTCACATTAATCTCTTCTGGAAATTCCCCTTGATATTTATAGTTCAGCGAGTGCTCAATCGTCGCCCAAAAATTCATTGCCAGTGTGCGAATTTGAATCTCTGCTAAAATTTTCTTCTCACCTTGTACCGTCTCAACAGGGTATTCAATCACCACGTGGTAAGAACGGTAGCCGCTAGGTTTCTTGTTCGTAATATAATCGCGCTCTTCGATAATCCGAAAATCATTGCGCTGACGAAGTAAAGAAACGACAACATTAATATCGTCTACAAACTGACACATCATCCGCAATCCTGCGATATCTTGCATTTCTTCCACCAAACGATCTAGCGGAATATCTTTCTTATTTGCCTTATCCAAAATACTCGAAACCGGCTTCACACGACCTGTTACAAACTCGATTGGCGAATGGTTATTAGCCAACTGGAACTGCGATCGCATTCCCTTTAATTTAATTTTCAATTCTTCCACTGCTTGTTTATATGGCGCTAAAAAATCTTCCCAATGATTCAAAACACTCACCTCATATGTCGATTTTCATTATGTGATAAACTTGCTCGCCTTCTATTTTAGCATATCCGTGCATCTTTTCCTTCTATTTACCTCTATCTTTTTTGATTTTGATTATTTATGTTAGAATGGTGGCATAGACAAGCTAGGAGGAGATTTATTATGCCAACATCGAAAGTACGTGAATTACTGGACAACGGGTCTTACGAAGAAGCAAAAGAAGCCGCAGAACGCGCATTGCAAGACAATCCAAACAACGCACTCCTGCATTATTATGCCGCATGGAGCTGTGACGGTTTAAGCTTAGAAACGTCCGCCATTCCCTACTATGAAAAAGCACTCGAACTAGGGCTTCCAGACGCGGACCTCGCAGACGCCTATATCGGTTTAGGTAGCACATACCGCGCTATCGGCAACTACGAAAAAGCAAGCGAAACTTTCAACAAAGCGCGCACAGCCTTCCCAGACAACAAAGCCATCACCGTTTTTGCAAGCATGGCCCTATACAACTCGCAAAACTACAAAGAAGCGATGCAGCTTGCCATTCAAATTATCGGCGAAACATCCAATGATCCGGATATTATCGCCTACAAAAAAGCCATTCTAAACTACGCGCATGATTTAGACGCCGTTTGGGATTAAAGGAGCGAAATACAATGAGTCAAGATTTAGAAATCGAATTTAAAAATCTACTAAGCGTGGAGGAATATGACGCCTTAATTGCCGAATTCGGTCTGAAAGAAGAGGATTTCTTCACGCAAACCAATTATTATTTTGATACGCCTGATTTTCAGTTGAAAGAAAAGCTCTGTGCCTTGCGCATTCGCAAACGTGAACTACATTACGAGCTTACTTTAAAAACACCCGAGCAAGTTGGACTACTAGAAACAACACAGATTTTAGCTGAAGAACAAGTAACTGCTATTCTAGACGGCGCCAACATCCCAGTTGGTCAAGTTCGCGACGCTTTGCAATCGCTTGGCATCAACCATGAAACACTACATATGTTCGGCTCCCTCACTACAACACGCGCTGAAAAAAACTACAAAAAAGGCCTGCTCGTTTTCGACAAAAGCTTCTACGCCGACACGCACGATTTCGAATTAGAATACGAAGTGACCGATTTTGACAAGGGTGAGACTATTTTTGACCGTTTTTTAGAAGAACGTGGCATAAAAAAAAGAGAAACGCCGAATAAAATTTTACGTTTTTACAACGCGGTACACAAGGCAGAGTAAAACATTGCTACCACTCGATGACTGCGGATTCAAAAAATTTTTCCTAACATAGCAATAATAAGAAATGTTACAGTTCCGTCAAATTTGGGTAAGGAAATTTTTGATTTTTGATTGCAATCATTTGTTAATTTAAGTTTCCACTGCTAAAATATAGTTATAGTAGTATGAATGGTGTCGTAAGCATCGTCGATAAACTTCATTGCAGATTGATAAACACATGCACGCATACACTGTCTAGTTCCATTAGAATTAGAATCTAAAAAAACAGGTGATAGCAATGATAAACCAAAATTTATATCTCCAATCGGTCTGTAATAGTAAGCCTATCGAGATTTATCTTTTTTTTGACCCAGCGTGTACGGATTGCTGGAACATGGAACATACGATTCGCAGGTTGCAAATGGAATATGGCAGCTATTTTAAGTTGCGCTATGTCCTCCACAACAACCTCCAAACCGTCATTTCCAAGCAAAAGCGAGATTCCTGCACACTGCCACAATCAGAAATGGCTCACATGTCCTACGTTTCTTGTCTTGCCGTGAAAGCCGCGGAATTACAAGGCAAACGCCAAGGCATTGATTTCTTGCGCAAACTACAAGAATCCCATTTCATCGATGAAAAAGATATTTCGCAAACCGATGTCCTATATGAAACTGCTCGAATTGTTGGGCTTGATTTAAATGAGTTCAAGAGCGATCTTCAATCTAATCTCGCTAAACGCGCCTATATAGGCGACCAAAAAGTAGCACATGAGATGGAAATCAACGAAAATCCGACTGTTGTCTTTTTCAATCGAAATATTGAAGATGAAGGCTTAAAGATTAGTGGCTTGCATCGTTATGATGTGTATGTGCATATTCTTTCTGAGCTACTCAATCATTTCCCAGAACCGAAAGAAGCACCGACACTTGAAGAGTACATGGAAGAAGTCCAGATTTCTACGACGAAAGAGATAGCTAGTTTATATGCTTTACCTGAGAAACAAGTAGAACGCCAAATGAAGAAGTGGCGTTTACAACAAAAAGTAACTATGGTCGACTCTAAAGATGGTCAAACACTTTGGAAATACGTCGCTTTATAAAAATATAGCATCAAAAAAAGATTAATCTTTGCCTATCCCGCTGAATCGGACAGGTAATGATTAATCTTTTTTTATCATGTCGCGCATCTTACTTTTGCATTCTAATCGAATTTTCATTGGAATGACGTTGGAATTTCATTCATATGCTTTAATATAGAGAATGTAAAGCAAGGACTGCAATTAGTTTTCCCCCCTTTTTTCTAATTGTGCTGTCCCTTGACAAACTCCTTTTTTCGACCAGCTATTCCCCTGTAGCTGGTCGTTTTTTTATGCGCTGAATTTGATACTAATTATCATTCTCAATTAGTATACTATTTTCTCAATTAAGTTGATTTTATATTTAAAATGCGTTACAATGAAACCAAAATAAATCAGTTATTTATATGTGATTTAAAGCATTTTTCATTAACGATAATTATTATCATTTAAAAAGGTGGTGACTGTAATATGTTGTTTGTTAAACGAAATATTGAATTATTGGCAGCTTGCATCAGTGGTTTGCTTATTTTACTAGGTTGGATACTTCCGGTGACTGCGATGACGCCGATTATCTTTATTAGTGCTTTTATTATTGGCGGTTTTGCGAAAGCTCGAGAAGGTATTTTAAGTACGTGGCAGACGCATAAGCTAAATGTGGAGTTGCTCATGATTCTCGCGGCAATTGGTGCTTCTATTATTGGCTACTGGCTGGAAGGCGCTGTTCTGATTTTTATTTTTTCATTGAGTGGGGCACTCGAAACCTACACAACAAACAAAAGTAAGCGCGAAATTACGAATTTGCTGGAGATACAGCCGGTTACTGCATTTTTACGTCGCGCCGATAATACGGTAGAGGAAGTCCCTGTCGAGTCATTGCGACTTGGGGACTCATTGCTAGTAAGGCCTGGTGATACGATTCCGATTGACGGCGAGATTGTGTCTGGCACTTCCAACATCGACGAGTCAGCTATTTCTGGTGAACCTGTACCGATTGAGAAACAAGCGCCAGATACAGTCTATGCCGGAACAGCTAATTTAAACGGCGCCTTAACCATAAAAGTGACACAAACCGCGGAAAACACATTGTTTCATAAGATTATACAGCTAGTACAACAAGCGCAGGACAAGCCTTCTACAACCGCACGATTTATTGAAAAATTCGAAGATGCTTATGTCAAAATTGTGCTTTTATTTGTCGGCATCATGTTATTTTTACCGCATTTTATATTTGGGTGGGACTGGACAGAAACTTTTTACCGTGCGATGGTGCTTCTCGTTGTTGCCTCCCCGTGCGCCCTAGTAGCTAGTGTGACACCTGCGACATTGGCGGCTATTTCTAACGGTGCAAGGAATGGCGTTCTTTTTAAAGGTGGTATTTATTTAGAACGTCTGCAAAACATTCCTGCTATCGCTTTTGACAAAACAGGTACATTGACACAAGGAAAACCGAGCGTGACAGACATTACGTTACATAAAACGATTGATCCTGCCATTATCGCAACGATAGAAAACCAATCGACACATCCGCTAGCGCAAAGCATTGTAAAAGCCTTAGATGCCAAACTACTACCTGATATCAATGTCATAAACGTCCCAGGTTACGGTGTAAAATCACAATATCGCAATCAAGAATGGCGCATCGGAAAAGCCGATTTCGTAGGAAGAACCGCCGCAACTTCATTTTTGGAGGAGCATAACGCTGCACTCAGCAACCAAGGGAAAACGCTTGTGTTCGTGTCACGCGATCAAGAAGTTGTCGGCTTGTTTGCTCTAAAAGACATCCCTCAAACCGCGGCTAAAACAACGATTGACGAACTACATCATATTGGGATAGAGACGATTATGGTTACCGGAGATTCTAAACAAACCGCCGGTACAATAGCAGAAGAACTCGGCATAGACACCGTTATTGCTGACTGTTTACCTGAAAATAAAGTAAACCATATTCTAGCCCTACAAAAAAAACACGGCTCTGTCGCCATGCTCGGTGATGGTATTAATGACGCCCCCGCTTTGGCTAATGCTGATGTCGGCATTGCGATGGGCGAAGGAACCGATGTCGCTATTGAAACCGCGGATGTTATCTTGATGAAAAACGATTTATCCAAACTTGCTTTTGTTGTCAAACTTTCCAAAAGACTACACCGGATCACATGGCAAAACATTATTTTTTCGATGTGCGTCATTTTTCTTTTGATACTCTCGAATTTTTTTCAACTTATCAATTTACCGTTTGGTGTTATTGGCCATGAAGGCAGCACGATTTTAGTTATTCTTAATGGCTTGCGATTATTACGCTAAATGCAAAAATGTACCTACTAAATCACTAGCATTACTAGTTTTTTAGTAGGTACATGTTTTTTATTCAGTGTTTACATATGTTCCAATCGCTCAATTCGACTTGAAATTGGTGGATGGGAATCGAACAGTCCGGCTTTTTCTTTCTTCTTTTTCTCACCTTTAGATGGTGTTGTGAAGTAGATTGACTCGGACGCTGCGCTTGGTTGTTTCATCTTCGTTGTGTCACCGCCAATTTTGCGAAGAGCGTCTGCTAGGCCTTGTGGGTTACGTGTTAATTCAATCGCTGTTGCGTCCGCCAAGTATTCACGGTTTCGGCTTAGCGCGAACTGAATCGCAGTAGCAATAATCGGTGCTAAAATAACAAAAACTAGCGCGATAATATAAATGATAGCTTGTGCACCACCGTTATTGTTATCATTACTCTTCCTGTTGTTATTCCCACCAGTAATACTACCCCAGAAAAGCATACGCATCGCTAAATCAGACAGAATCGCAACTACCGCAACCAAGGCAATCGCAATCGTGGAAAGACGGATATCATAATTCCGAATATGCGCCACTTCATGCGCGATAACACCTTCTAGCTCGTAACGCTCTAACTTGTTTAGCAAACCACGTGTCACGGCAACAGCACCTTTTTCAGGGGAAATTCCCGTGGCAAACGCGTTTGGGCTGTTATCTTCTACGATATATACTTTCGGCATCGGAATACCAGCTACCATCGCCATGCTTTCCACCGTATCCCAAAGCACTGGCTCTTGATCTTTAGACGTGATTTCTTGCGCACGATTCATCGCCATAACAACTTTCGAACTCGAAAAAATCATAATTGCAATGTAAATCGCGCCAATGACTGCGGCCATAATCAAACCGTTCAAGTAATTGTTGTAAACTAAAATCCCAATCGCACAGCCAACCAACATCACAAAAATGAAGAATCCTAAAACAATGAACACTGTCTTACGCTTATTTGCCGCTATTTGTTCAAATAACATGGCGCATTCTTCCTTTCAGTGTTTTAGAATTGAACTTTTGGAACTACTTTTTCTTCTTCTGGTGTTGCAAGCATGTCGCGTTTTGTGAAACCGCCCATTTTGGCAACGATGTTAGAAGGTACTGATTCAATCTTTGTGTTGTATGTCATGACTGTTGTATTGTACAGTTGGCGTGAATAAGCCACTTTGTTCTCTGTTGTTGCTAGTTCGTGTTGCAATTCGATAAATGATGTATTGGCTTTTAGATCTGGGTACGCTTCTCCAAGTGCAAAAACAGATTTTAGCGCACCTGTTAGCATGTTGTCAGCTTCCATTTGTTGATTGCGTCCGTCTGCTGGAGCTTGTGTCATCATGTTACGTGCTTCAACGACTTTCGCTAATGTTTCTTTTTCGTGTGATGCATAGCCTTTTACCGTTTCAATTAAGTTCGGAATCAAGTCAAAGCGACGTTTCAGTTGCACATCGATTTGCGCCCAAGTTTCCTCTACTCTGTTACGATATTTTACAAGGCTGTTATACATGCCAAAATAAATTAAGACAAGTATGACCACAACCGCGATAGCAATAATCCATCCTATCATGTTCAAACAACTCCTTTTCTCATTTGACACTATTATACCAGTCTTCCTACCTAATCACAATCATTCGCAAGCCTGAATAAACCAGAGATGACCTCCTGTTCTGCAAGGCAATCTCTGGTTCTATATTTTTGTATACTACTTTACTTTTGTGCGCACACGTTCTACTTTTTTCTTACGCATAAAATAGAATTCAGCCACTGGATGATCCACGGTCATTTTCACCGTCATCATTGCATTTGGCGCACGGTCAATCGGCTCATCAAATTCATTCCAAAGCTCTGTCACGACTTGTTTAAAGCCAACTTCACCCGGACCGTAAAATTCGATTTCCTCACCGACACCAAAATTATTACGTTGTTGCAGCGTCGCGATTTTCGTTTCTGGATCATAGTCCAGTACTTGTGCCGCGAAAGCATATTGTGGAATTTTACGCGTTTTGCCGAATAGTTGCTCGTCTTCTGTCGGCTCGCGGTAAAAGAATCCCGTCGACAACTCGCGCTGTGCTACTTTCCAAAGTTCATCTTCCCACGCAGGATCGAATACAAAATTATCAGGGTCCGCGCAGTAAGCATCAACAACTTTGCGATATACACTAGCCACCGTCGAAACATAGTGAATCGACTTCATCCGGCCCTCAATTTTCAAACTATCCACGCCTGCTTCGACCATATCAGGAATGTAGCGAATCATCGAAAGATCCACCGCACTCATCGAAAACGGTTCTTCATCCTCATCCACGATATTCCGCGGCAAGCCATTATCCATTTCAAAAAGGTCGTATTTCCAACGACAGCTTTGCGCACAACCACCACGGTTCGCATCACGATTCGCCATATGGTTCGACAACGTACAACGCCCCGAATAAGAAATACACATCGCGCCATGAATGAAAGCTTCCATCTCGACATCTGTATTTTGACCAATTTCCTGAATTTCACTCATGCTTACCTCACGCGCCAAAACAACGCGCTCCAAACCTTGCTGTTTCCAGAATTCCAATGTTTTGTAGTTCGTCGCCGAAGCTTGCGTCGATAAATGCACTGGAAGCCCTGGCGCATCCGCAAAACAAATACTAATCAGCGCTGGATCCGACACGATTACCGCATCAATCCCGATATCACGCAACGTCCGGAAAAACTCACCCGCACCTTCCGTATCACCGTCATGCGCCACCATATTCGCCGCCACGTACACTTTAGCATCACGTTCATGCGCAAACGCAACTCCTTCTTGCATCTCCTCATACGAAAAGTTTCCCGCACGCGAACGAAGCCCGAAAGCCTGCCCGCCAATATATACAGCATCCGCGCCATAGCGAATCGCAATTTTTAATTTCTCAAGATTTCCTGCTGGTGCCAAAACTTCTGGTTTTTTCAATATTTTTCTCATCGTTCATGCCCTCCTATTTCACTTCATCTGGTTGTTTCAAGAAGAATCCTGTTCCAAGTACACGCGTGGCTGGTTGTAATTTTGCTAACTTATTCACAAAAGTTTCCGCGACAAACTCGCCCGCTTCAAGCGCTTCTTTTGCCTTCACAAATAGCGCGACAATCGCGACAAAATCCTCACCCGGCAATAAAACACCGTCCAGCTTCCACGTTCTAAGCCCCGCATGATACACTCTTTCCAAATACGGCATCAACGACAAATCTTCTGTTGAAAAAATATGTGTCCCATTCTCATCTTCATAAATGGGCAACTGGCTGTCCGCATCGTTCGGTTCACGCAAATAAAGCCCGCGCTCCTTCGACGTATCATCTTTAATCTCCACGATATTATGATAATTCGTCACCAGTTTCCGTTTTGATTGGTGAATACATGTTGGTCCGTACACCTGCACCTCAATCGGCACATCCATTTTCGCCGTAATCGCTTCAAGCTCAATTAACGTTAGCTCCCGCGCCATTACCGCACCAACAGCCCCTTGTTTCACCCAAAAATCCACTTGCTCTGCACTCGTCACAAACGTTTGCGCGTCATAAATAAACGGCAAATCCAGTTCCATTTCGTGCAACATAAAAACAACACCAGGATCTCCAACCGTGACCGCATCCACTTTCATGTTAGCTAATTCACGTAAATAATCAGGTAAATCCTTCAAATGTTCGTTATGCATTAAGGCGTTCACTGCAACGAGCACCTTTTTCCCTGCCCCATGCGCTTTGTTAGTAATTTCACGTATGTCGGCAAGCGAAAGTGATTGCGGCATGCGCAGTCCAAATCGGCTACCTCCAACGTACAATGTGTCTACCCCCGCGCCTAGCAACGATTCAGCTTGCATAACTGACTCTGCCGTGGCAATAATATTCATGTTAATCTCTCCTTTGATCTGTTTAACCTACTTGAATAGATTAACACAGATGTATCCAGTCATCAACAACAAAAAAAGAACCCATCCGCTAAGACAAGTTCCTTCTCAAACTATTCTTGCTCCTCTTCATGCTCCACACGTTCCATCCGCAACAAACGCATCACAGGTCGATAGTTCTGACTCACCAATCCTAATACCTCGACGAAAAACTCGACGACAATTAGCAAAATGAAAATGAGCAAGAACGATCCCCAGAACGTCGACATCGTAAAAATAAGCGCAAATAATGAAAATAGCATCGAAATACCGTAAATCAAAATGACTGTCTGCCGATGTGTAAATCCAAGTTTCATCAAACTATGATGCAAATGCGACTTGTCGGCCATCGCAATCGGAGTCCGGTGAACAACACGGCGAATAATTGCCAAAATCGTATCAAAAATCGGCACACCAAGAATAAGTACGGGCACAATCAACGAAATAAACGTAACGTTTTTGAACCCCATCAACGACAGAATCGCGATAATATAACCGAGAAACAACGCCCCAGTATCACCCATGAAAATTTTGGCGGGGTAGAAGTTGTATGGTAAAAAACCAAGCGTTGAAGCAGCCAGCACAGCCGTAATCATAATAACGAGCGGATCTCCCATCACAAAAGCCATTCCCATGATAGTTAAGAGCGCAATCGTTGATACACCAGCAGCCAAGCCGTCTAGTCCATCAATCAAATTAATCGCATTCGAAATCGCCACAATCCAAATAATTGTAAGCGGAATAGAAAGAATACCGAAATGGATTTCACCACCAAATGGCAAGTTAATAAACGTAATATTAATGCCACCCCAGAACACAATAATTCCAGCAGCAATCACCTGACCAAGCATCTTGTAACGCGCCTTTAGCTCAAATATATCATCCAATATCCCCGTCAATACAACAACGGACGCCCCGATAACGAGCGGCCACATCAATGTTTTATCAATCGGTAATAAGAAAATCCCAATCAAAAACGCGATAAAGATAGCAACTCCGCCTAAGCTCGGTATTGGAACTACATTAATTCTTCGTTTATCTGGTTTATCTGTTATATCAAATCTAAGTACTATTTTCCTCACCACAGGAGTTAGTAGCAACGAGGCGAGAAAACAAATTAAAATAACGGAAAGCATCAATGTCTCGTGCTCCTTTCCTTTTGGGGGTTACGATGGTTATTTCCCATCTCTCACTTGATACCTAACGCGTAAAATTCGCAAGGCTCCCAGTAATTATACCCATAACCTTTGAAAAAATACAATGAAAATCCTTTTCAAAAAAGAAATAGATACTTGTAACATCTGTTTTTCTGAATTCTCATGAAAAACTCATAGAAATGCCAGTGACAGAAATGCCAGTTTGTAGTAGAATAGAAGATGACAGAAAACTTTTAGAGAGGTTGAGACGCTAATGCGCGCAGAGAAACGCACAAAAAAGAAAAAACGAACAGGTTTACGAATTTTTCTATGGTCTATTTTAGGTATTTTCTTAATTTTGGGAGGAATCGTTGGCTATGCCGTTTTCCAAACGAAATCAACGATGGATAAAATCTACGAACCTGTAAAAGATGCTGCTAACCCAGTAAAACTAGATGGCCAAAACCCGTTCTCCGTTTTAATTCTTGGTATTGACCAACGTGATGGCGATGTTGGGCGCTCCGATACAACGATGGTTGCAACCGTCAATGGCACAACGAATAAAGCACAAATTTTAAGTATTCCTCGTGATACAAAAACCGAAATCATTGGTCACGATTCCACAAATAAAATCAATGCTGCCTATGCTTATGGCGGTGTAAAAATGGCCGAAGATACAGTAACACACTTTTTAAATGGCATTCCAATTAACTATTACATCAAGATTAACATGGAAGGCTTGAAAGATTTAGTTGACGCTGTAGGTGGCGTAGAAGTTTATAATGATATGGACATCAGCCTAGGTAAGAACGATGTTAACAACAACGAAATAGACTTCAAAAAAGGTAACGTAAAATTAGACGGTACCGATGCATTAGCCTATGTTCGTATTCGTAAAACGGATGCGCGTGGTGACTTTGGTCGTCAAATGCGTCAACAACAAGTTATCCAAGCCGTTGTTAACAAAGTGGCAACAACACAAACATTATGGAACTTCGATGAAATCTTATCTGCAGTCGGCAAAAACATGCAAACCGATTTAACAATGACAGACATTACTCGTATTGCTAAGAACTATATTTCCGCACGAAACAATGTGGAGAACATGACAGTCGCTGGTGATGGCGGTATCTCAGACGGTATCTGGTACTACAACGTATCCGACGCTGAACGTCAAAAACTACATGACAGCTTAGCCAAAAATCTAGAAATCAAATAATTAAAAAGTACAATGTGTATACATGTTGTTCGAAAAAAGCAGGATTTCCCGTCTACAAATTAGATAGGAAATCCTGCTTTTTGCTATGATTCATAGATGCCACTTCTGTGACCAACCTCTAAAGCAAGAATGATCAGTTCTCCATCATTAATCTGACAAATAACACGGTAATCGCCAACCCGGTAGCGCCACTGACCTGCGTATTTTCCAAGCAAAGGTTTCCCGCTTATACGAGGATTATCGGCACCATCAATGTGTTTGGCAAGCCATCTTAAAATGGTACGGCTAACTTGTTTATCTAGTTTGGACAGTTGCTTTTCGAATCTTGGTGTTGTTCTGACCTGATAGCTCATTCATTATCCTCCAGTCCGTATTCTGACATAACATCGGATAAAGGACGCGATTTAGGCCGTTCTAAATATTCTTCATATGCATAGTCAGCTACACGAGCATCGTATTCATCTTCTAATGATTCAAGCGTTGTCGTCTTCAATAAATCTGACAAGCTTTTTCCTTCAAACTTCGCCATTTTATCTAGAAACAGCTTCTCTATTTCTGATACGCGAACTGTAATCGTAGCCATATATATCCCTCCTCACGTCTTTATTTATACTTTGATTATAACATGAACACATTTGTATTTCAACACAATTGTGTTCATGTCGCGGTGTGAGATATATTTTCTTAACTAAAAATAACACTAACGGCAACAATAACCCCAATAACCAGCGCAAACATAATCCAAGCTGCTGGCCGCGCCATATTTATCGTCCAACCAACACCAAACCGTTTTTCAACAAAAAGGGCTGGGTCTTGGCGGTTCACGTAAAATACGCCGAGTTTCCAATTCGCATCATCATCACGAATCGGCTTGCGATCCACTTCACCGGTATCCTCTAGCTTCAAGCGGCTGCCGCCTTGCCCCACGCGAACCATCAAGAAAATGAGTCCACCAAAAATAATGACAAGAACAACAGCTACAGAAATACCTATCACAACTGACGGAATCGCAAAAATGAACGACAATTGAACGACCATGAAAAGAAGCATTAACAACGTTCCCATCACCAAATTGAACTTACTATAAATTTGGCGGAACATCACATTGCGTTTCATAGAAAGCGTCGGATTATCATTATCAATCACTTGTTTACTTCGCGTCATCATATAATTAATAAAGATAAACAAGCCAAGCATCACGATTTGCATCACCGGCATCATCATCACCGTACGATAACTTTTTGCCGCATAATTCGTCACTTCATTATTGAAATTATAGTGCATCGGAATCTGACTCGGAATTTGACTATAATAAATCACCGTCAAGCCAATGGTCACCAAAATCACGGCTAGCGGAATCAAATACCAAATGTACGAAATCGTCAGTTTTTGGCGGTGAAAAGTCGTGTCTACCATCACAATATCGACCTTGTCGGCCACAACTTCCAAATGCTCGCGTTTCCAAGCAAGCGTCGCCCGATAAAAACGAATATAAATCAAAAACGAAAGGACACACACAGCCAAAATCGCAATAATAAGCACGATCGCTTGCCCGTTCTCATTCCCATTTAACATCGCTAAAATTACCGCAACAACAATCGTCACCGCAGCACCCACAACCACATTCCACTGCACAAACTGCCGCTTCATTTTCCGAATCACCGGGTCCTTCGCAGCCTCTTCCCCAATCATAACCCCAAAACTTTCCCCACGACGAATCACATATGGCGTCACCGCTTGTAACCCCACTACTATAATCATCATCCCTATAAAATATAACATTTCCATCATTGCTCCTCCTTAGGCGCTATTTCCTCATAGATTGTCGCACAAAGCATATCCCATTCTTCTTTCGTCACTGACCTACAAATCGACTCGGCAATCAGCGGTCTCACTTTACGACGTAATTTCGCATAAAACGCCTCGCTTGCCTTCTCCACACCATCTGGATGAATGACAACCCCTTTTTGGCGGTGAATTAAAATATATCCTTCTTGCTTTAAAAGCTGATACGCCTTATTCACTGTATGAAAATTAATGCCGATATCGCTCGCCAAACTACGAACAGACGGCAAATCATCGCCTGGCTTTAGTTCCTTCTTGGCGATTCCCTCGATAATCTGATACATAATCTGCGTATAAATTGGTTCTTCTGCCTGTAAATTAATTTCTAGTAACATACCCGTCCCTTCTTTCTATAACTGTTATATATATAGTATAACAACTATCTAATAGAAGTCAAGTAGGATTACAGTGGTGTTTTGGGCTATATGATGGTACTATTAAGGATAGCCTACATAGGAAAAAACAATAAAGAAAGGGGACCTATAATGAAGTTGTCACGTTTTAGGGAGTCCAAATTATTCTTTTGGACAGTAGAAATTTTGGCGTTAGTTGCGATTTTATTCGTATTGAATAAACTGAGCTTCTTGTTCGCGCCGATTGGAGTCATTGTTTCCACACTTTTCTTACCTATTTTGATTTCTGGATTTTTGTTTTACATGTTTAATCCGTTAGTCTTATTTTTAGAAAAGCGCAAGGTTCCGAGGTTAGTTAGTGTTTTAAGTATTTTCGTTATTTTTATTGGGGCTGTTGTTCTTGCCGTTGTGCAGCTTGGGCCGATTTTAGCGGATCAGGTCGCTTCACTTGTTAGCGCTGCGCCGAAATATTGGGATCAATTCCAGCATTGGTGGGATAATTTAGTTCAGAACAGTAATATTAAAAACGTCGATATTAAAGCAGAGATGGAGAAGTTAAACATTTCGATACCGAAGATTTTAGATACGGTCATCAGTAGTTTAACTGGAAGTCTTGGCATGATTTTTGGCTTTATTTCTGGGTTCGTGATGATTCTTGTCACGGTGCCATTCATTCTTTTCTATATGTTTAAAGATGGTCATAAATTCCTTGATTCAAGCGAGAAGTTCTTCCCAGCTGGTATTCGTAAAGAGGCTCGCGAAATGATTCAAGCGATGAACAAGACGATTTCGACATACATTTCTAGTCAAGCGATTGACTGTTTATTCGTCGGTATTTTCACGATGATTGGGTATTTCATTATTGGGGAACCATATGCGTTGCTGTTTGGCTTAATTGCTGGGGTTACGAATATCATTCCTTACTTGGGACCATTCATTGGGGCAGCGCCAGCCGTGATTGTGGCACTTTTCGATTCACCGTTACAAGCGATTTTAGTTATCGTTGTCGTAACGATCGTGCAACAAATTGATTCGAACTTGCTATCACCGTACATTATGGGTAAATCACTATCTATCCACCCACTCACAATTATTATCATCTTAATTGTAGCAGGAAATCTAGCCGGCATTTTCGGTATGATTCTAGGTGTACCAACATACGCAGTCGTAAAAACATTAATTGTCAATCTATCACGACTAATAAAACTGCGACGACAAGGCATCGAAGCAGAAAACAAAGAAAATCCGGTCATCTAAAAAATGCTGGAATGGGAGTCTTTAAAAAACTCTCGTTCCAGCATTTTTTTATTGCTTAAATGTGATTGTAAAAGTGAGCATTTTGTCTTTATAAGCTACATCAAACGTGGCGTCCGAGCGCTTCGCTAGCAAATCAATAATCGCTAGACCAAGCCCCGTGCTATTTCCACTCCGCACACGATCCGCTGTATAAAAACGCTCAATGAGCCGCGGCACATCCTCTTCCGTCAAATTACTCGCCCGATTTTCAAAAGTCATTGTCGGTTTACCGTTTTCACGTGAGAGGGCAATCTTCATCGGCGCCTCGCCATGTTTTAGCATATTCGAAATGAAATTATCGATGATGCGCTGTAGGACTCTCCGGTCCACAAGCGTGATAATATCTGGCTCAATCGCAAGCTCAGGTATCATCTCTTTTTTCGAGAAGTCTTCATAATACGACGTCGCAACTTCCGTCAAGAACTCAGAAATCTGCACAACTTCTGGGTTTAATTGTCCTTCATCATTTGATAATTTCGAGAGAACAAAGAAGTTTTCGACTAACTCGGTTAAGATTTGGATTTTATTTTTGATGATTTGGCTGTATTTGTGGCGTTCTTCGGTTGTCATTGTGTCGCGTTCCATGAGCTGCAAATACCCGGATAAAGAAGTTAGTGGTGTTCTTAAGTCATGCGAGACATTTTCAATCGTTTCGCGTAATTCTTTGTTTAGCGTGTGAAAACGCCGTTCTGTTTTCGATTTTTCTTGTAGTAGTTCGTTGACAGCGAGGAGTAATTGTTTGATTTCGACAGAAGCGACATCCATCGTAAGCAGCTCATTCGAACCGTTTCGTTTCGCGATGTCCCGTATTTGTGCCGTTGTTGTTCGCAATTGTTTCTTGATTAATACAATCCAACCGATCAACACAATAATGACTGCTCCCAAAATATAGACCATATTTCCCGCCTCCTTCGCTGCCTTCATTCTACCACATTATTTGACTTCTTTGAATCGGAAAACTAACCAACCTAGAATGGCGAAGACTGCCATATATGCAAAACCGGTAAGGATATTTGTTGTAATCGCGTGCTGGCTTAGAGCTGATAAGTCAGACATCACACCGATTTTGTTGAACAAATACATGTCTTTAATGATCGTCCATTTTGGTAAAAAGACATTGACTAGATTCGTAACTACTGGTTCTAGGAATAAATAAACTAAAATGTAAGTCACAATCGCGATACTTTCTTTTGGAATGACGATGAAAATGAAGTAGCCAACTGTGATTAAGCCTAGGTATAGCGGGATTTGTGCTAGCATGCTAAGTGCCAGCGCTCCGAAATCAACGCCACCCATGAATAATTGGGAGGAAATACCGATGGCCGCAGTGTACACAAGTAGCATCAGTGTTGCAACGCCCCAACCTGTTAGCAATTTTGAGAAATAGAAAGTGGTTCTTGAAACGCCTGAAACTAGGACATTTTTAGCGACACCAGCAGAGAACTCAATGCTCCACAAGTTAGTTAGAATCGAGATAAAGCCCATGGCTAGAACAATACTGAAAGAAAGTACAATTTGGGCGACTTGTGTTCCGCTTAATGAAGCTGTAAGAATCGCCTTATCAGCATCCGTCAAAGCTGCCCCGTCCTGCGATAATGAAATCCAGTCGACATTTAATGCTAAGTAAATCAAGCCTGCAACAGCAACTGCAATCACAATCAAGGTCGCAAAAGGCATCCACATTTTCCCCTTCGTCAAACGGTAACTATCAGCGCGAATTAATCCTATCATTTCTGTTCCCCTCCAATTAAGTCAATAAAGTATTCTTCCAAATTAGCCTCTACTACTTTGAGCTCCGTAATGATAATGCCTGCATCAAACATGACTTGGCTAATCTTTTCTGGCTCATCAATATATTCAAAAATACGGATACTGCCATCGCTGTGCACTTCGTATTGATACAATTCTAGGAAGCTTTCTAAGTGTTGGACGGCTGCTTCTTTGTTTAGTGTTTTTAAAACAAGGTATCGGCGGCTTTCGGATTCTAGTTCTTCTTTGGATAGTTCTTTGACTAGGCGACCGTTGTTGATGATGCCGTAACGGTTGGCGATAAGCGCTAATTCGGTTAAGATATGGCTTGAAATGAAGACCGTTGTGCCGTATGTTTTGTTTAATTTCAAGATGATATTCCGAATCTCGATGATTCCCATTGGATCAAGACCGTTGATTGGCTCGTCAAGAATTAGAAAATCTGGATGGTGCAAAATGGCTAAGCCAATGCCTAAGCGTTGTTTCATTCCCATCGAAAAATTGCGATACTTTTTGCGGCCGGTGTTTTCTAAACCGACGAATTCTAATACTTCGTTAATTCGATTTTTGTCTGGGATACCTTTTTGTAGTAAGTAGTAATTTAGGTTTTGATGGGCCGTCATGTTTGGGTATAATGAGGGGCCTTCGATGACTGCGCCGATGCGTTTGCGGGCTTGGTGAATGTCTTTTGGATGGGTGGAGCCGAATAAGGATACGTCGCCTCCGTTTTTGTACATTAGTTCTGTGATTAGGCGGATAAATGTTGTTTTTCCCGCTCCGTTCTTTCCTATGAAACCGTATATGTCGCCTTTTTGTACGGTCATATTGACATGATCGACAGCGTAATTATCACCAAATTTTTTGGATAGTGCTGCTGTTTCTAAAATGTTTTCTCTCATGTTTTGTCATCCCCTTCTTGTTTCGATAGGTTAACTATAACGTGGAGGTTTCAAGTATGTGTGAATAAAAACTTAAGAAATGATTAAGAGGGGGTTTGGGGGTTTTAAGTTGGGGGATTGAGGAGGAAAAAGAGGGAGAGGAACTTTTATGTAAAGCAAGGGTTGCGCCGCCAATCTGGAAGCGTTGTTTGTTGAGTTAGAGGCTGAATGTGCAGTTGGATGAAGTGAAGCAACCTTCGTTTTATACTTAGCCCTTCGAAAACTTCACGCTCTCCGAAAATAGCAAGAGCCATGCCTTCCTCCCTAGTCTTGCTTAGTGCCAGATTTTTTTTGTTTGGGTTGCTGGTTCTTGGTCTAGTAGCCTTTCTATGTTCGGCGATCATGCAGGGCGGGAATTCTGTGTCGGGTAGGCTTATTCATGTTTCGCGATCTAGCTTTGTTGTGGTTCTTACGAAGCCTCGTTTGCTGAGTTAGAACCTCAATATGCAGTTGAGTGAAATGAAACTGCCTTCCTTTCGTGGGTTGTAATGGTAAACAATGTTTGTGTTAGCTGAGTTTGGCGTCGTGCTTGGCGCCTCCGGATCCAGCTTCACACGCCAGCCCTTCGGAGCTTTCACAGCCTCCGCAAAAACCAAAAGAGGGTTTTTACTGCGCCTGCTCCAAGCTCTGTCAGGGCTAAACGGGCGTGTTCAGCTTTTCATGGGATCCAGCTTCACGGGCTAGCCCCTCGAAAACTTCACGCCCTCCGAAAATAGCAGAGCCATGCCTTCCTCCCTAGATTTGCTTAATGCTAGAATTCTTTTGTTTAGGTTTCTGGTTCTTGGTCTAATAGCCTTTCTACGTTCGGCGATCATGCAGGGCGGGAATTCTGTGTTGGGTAGGCTTATTCATGTTTCGCGATCTAGCTTCAACAGCCAACCCTTCGGAGCTTTCACAGCCTCCATAAAAATCAAAAGAGGATTTTTATTGCGCCTGCTCCAAGCTCTTTCAGGGTTAAACGGGCTGTTTCAGCTTTTCATTTTAAACCCAATCCCCCACACCGTCTCTATATAATCCCTATCCGGCTTGGCCTTATTCAATTTGCTACGGATATTACTCATGTGAACATTGACGGTGTTTTCGTCGATGTACTCAGTTTCGCCCCAGACGGATGAGAAGATGTTCTCCTTCGTGAAGACTTTCTTTGGGTTGCTGATGAGCAGTTTTAGAATCCCGAATTCGCGGGCGGTTAGGCGGATGTCTTGCCCATCGATTTGGGCATTGTATCGATCTGTGGATAGAGTCAGGCCTTGCCAGGATAGGGATTCGTTGACGGGTTCTTCAGTTGTGGTTTTTCTTAGTTGGACTTCTACGCGTGCTAAAAGTTCTTCGATATCAAATGGCTTGGTTATGTAGTCGCTGGCGCCTAGTTTTAATAGGTCGACTTTGTCCATAATTGTATTTTTGGCGGATATGACGATGATGGATGCGCTTTGTTTAGCGATAATTTCTGCGATTAGTTCTTCGCCAGTCATTCCTGGTAGCATCAAATCGCAAAGCAGGAGATCAAATGCTTCGTTGTTCCAGTGCAGCTTGGCTTCAGTTCCTGAGAATGCTTGTGTTACAGTGTAGCCTTCGCGCGTTAGCACCTCATAGATTAAGTGGTTGATGTCGTTATCGTCTTCTGCAATCAGAATTTTCCCCTTTGTCATGTGTAACACACCTTTCTTCGTTTTCTATTATCTTCTCATAACCTACCAAAAATCGCAAAAAAAGATAGCGACTGCACATATCACAATCGCTATCTTTAGTTATCATAATTTCTCTTGTAAAAATTCGCTGATTAATTCAAACGTCTCGTCTGTTGCAACGGATGGTGTGCTCATGAAGTCATGCGGTACTTTCTCGAAACGCTTCGCATAAACTGGTACGCCAGCGTCTTTTAATTTCTTCGCATATGCTTCGCCTTGGTCGCGCAATGGATCGTATTCTGCTGTAGCTACAAATGCTGCTGGTAATTTCGAAACGTCTTTACTGCGAATTGGTGCTACAAGTGGATCGTATTTGCGGTCGTTCGCACCTGATAAGTATAGTTTGAAATATTTATCCAATGATTCTTTCGTCAAAACATAACCTTCTGCAAACTCATCCATCGAAGGATAAAGTACCGAAGCATCTCTTGAGAAAATATCCACTGGCGGATATAGCAAAATTTGTTTCGTCACGTTTGGTGCACCTTTGGACGTAGCGATTTGAGATACAACGGCAGCGATATTACCACCAGCACTGTCTCCAGCTACTACGATTTCACCTGATTTAGCACGCAAGCTTGTTAAGTGTTTGGAAATCCAAACAAGTGTTGCATACGCGTCTTCAATTGCTGCTGGGAATGGATTTTCTGGTGCTAGACGATAGTCTACAGAAATAACGCGGTATCCCGTTGTTTTTACTAATTTACGCGCGATAGCATCGGTTGTTTGTACGCTACCTGTTACAAAACCGCCACCGTGGAAATAAACCATCAACGGATACGGGCCGTCTGCTTCTGGTGTATAAATACGCAAGCCTATTTTGCCGCCAGGACCATCAATTTTTTTATCTTCTACTTCGCCAACTTCGATTTCTTTGGCTGCTGGAAGTGCTTTTTGAGCTAAGCGGATGTATTTGTAACGTGAATCTACATCAGATAGCGGTGCTGTCTTTTTCACATAATCTTGTGCTGCTTCTTCCAAATTGTCGAGTACTTTCGGATCGTATTCACGCTTGCCGACTGCCTTCTTATAGATGAAGAAAATCACGACTAACGGTAATAATACGACGCTGACTACAATAATTCCAATCCATTTCAATATCTGTTTCAATGACGCTCACTCCTCATACATAATCTCAAATAAATCACCTCTTAAGTATAGCAGTTTTGAAAAATTTTAACCAATTTATAGGTCAGCAAATTCCGCAAGCTGATGCGATTTCATTCAAGTTGAACTGGATATTTAAACATTATCATGAATAAAAATAAATAAAATACTTGAAAAATCGTTACTGTGGTGTTATTATTAGTTTTATCGAAATGTATATTTATTAATAAAAGGGGATGTAGAGATGACAAAAGAAAAAATCGTTCTTGCGTATTCCGGTGGGTTAGATACCTCCGTTGCGATTCAGTGGTTAGTAGAAGGAAATTATGATGTGATCGCGTGCTGTTTAGATGTTGGAGAAGGCAAAGATTTAGAATTCATTAAAGATAAAGCGATTCAAGTTGGTGCCACGGCTTCTTATACAATTGATGCCAAAGAAGAATTTGCAGAAGATTTTGCGTTGATTGCTCTACAAGCTCATGCTTATTATGAAGGTAAATATCCATTGATTTCGGCATTGTCTCGTCCACTCATTGCGAAGAAACTTGTGGAAGTGGCTAGACAAGAAGGCGCTACAGCTATCGCGCACGGTTGCACCGGAAAAGGAAATGACCAAGTTCGTTTCGAAGTGGCGATCCATGCACTGGCACCGGATTTGAAAGTAGTAGCTCCTGTTCGTGACTGGAAATGGTCGCGGGAAGAAGAAATCGCATATGCACAAAAACATAACATTCCAGTTCCGATTGATTTAGACAACCCATTTTCTATCGATCAAAACTTGTGGGGTCGTTCTAACGAATGCGGCGTACTAGAAGATCCATGGGCAGCTCCACCAGAAGCGGCGTATGACTTGACGGCAGCTTTAGAAAATACGCCAGATACACCGGAAATCATCGAAATTGAATTTTTAGCGGGCGTTCCTGTTGCTTTAAATGGCGAACAATTAAGCCTTGCGACACTTATCCAAAAACTAAACGGTATCGCAGGCGCACATGGCGTTGGACGTATCGATCATATTGAAAATCGTCTTGTTGGCATTAAATCACGGGAAGTTTACGAATGCCCAGCCGCTGTTGCTTTAATTACGGCGCATAAAGAACTGGAAGATTTGACGTTCGTTCGTGAAGTCGCGCATTTCAAACCAGTAATCGAACAAAAAATCAGCGAAGTCATTTACAATGCGCTATGGTACTCACCGCTTACAAGCTCTCTCGTTGCCTTCTTAAAAGACACGCAAAAATACGTCAACGGCACGATTCGGATGAAACTTTTCAAAGGGCATGCGATTGTGGAAGGTAGAAAATCACCGAACTCGCTGTATGACGAGAACTTGGCGACGTATACATCGGCGGACACGTTCGATCAAGATGCGGCAGTTGGTTTTATCAAACTATGGGGCTTGCCAACGAAAGTTAGTGCGGAAGTCAATGCGAAATTAACTACGAAAACCGAGGTGTAATACATGGAAAAACTATGGGGCGGTCGTTTTCAAGGAAAAAGTGAGGCGTGGATTGATGAATTCGGCGCCTCGATTTCTTTTGACGCGAAATTAGCGAAACAAGATATTACGGGAAGTTTGGCGCATGTGGCGATGCTTGGCAAATGCGGGATTATTTCTGAGGAGGAAGCGGCGCAAATCACGTCTGGACTGCAAGCTTTGGCGGTGAAACTGGCGACGGGTGACTTGGAATTCAGCGTGGTAAATGAGGACATTCATTTGAATATGGAGAAGTTGCTACATGAGGAGATTGGGCCTGTTGCCGGGAAATTACATACGGCGCGGAGTCGGAATGACCAAGTGGCGACGGATATGCATCTTTATTTGAAGGAGGCTGTGACGGAGATTATTGTTTCGTTATCGCATCTTCGGACGGTGTTGGTTTCCAAGGCGGAGCAGCATGTCGAGACGATTATGCCGGGCTATACGCATTTGCAGCACGCACAGCCGATTTCTTTTGCGCATCACTTGCTTGCGTATTACGGGATGTTTAGTCGTGATTTGGAGCGTTTGACGGAGAGCATGAAGCGGATTGATATTTCGCCGCTTGGATGTGCCGCGCTTGCTGGGACTACGTTTCCGATTGATCGGGCGTACAGTGCAGAATTGCTTGGATTTGATGCGATTTATGATAATAGTTTGGACGGGGTTAGTGACCGCGATTTTATTATTGAATTTTTGAGCAATAGTGCCTTGTTGATGACGCATTTATCGCGGTTTTGTGAGGAATTGATTTTGTGGACGAGCCATGAGTTTCAATTTGTGGAGTTGATTGATGCGTTTGCGACGGGAAGCAGCATCATGCCGCAAAAGAAAAATCCTGATATGGCGGAATTGATTCGTGGTAAGACGGGGCGTGTTTACGGGAATTTGTTCGGTTTGCTGACGGTTCTTAAAGGCTTGCCGCTCGCTTATAACAAAGATTTGCAGGAAGATAAAGAAGGTATGTTTGACACGGTGCATACGGTGAAGACAAGTCTTGATATTTTTGCAGGTATGATTGAGACGATGAAAGTAAATGAAGCCGTGATGGAAAACGCGACGCAGAAGGATTTTTCAAATGCGACCGAACTTGCTGATTATTTAGCGAAAAAAGGCGTGCCATTCCGTGAGGCGCACGAAATTGTCGGTAAACTCGTACTGGACTGCACGCAAAAAGGCATCTATTTACAAGATGTTAAACTCGCGGATTATCAAGCGATTCAGCCTGTGATTGAGGACGATATTTATGATGCGCTCACATCACACACCGCCGTTGCTAAACG
This sequence comes from Listeria booriae, assembly GCF_000766865.1. Classification (GTDB taxonomy): domain Bacteria; phylum Bacillota; class Bacilli; order Lactobacillales; family Listeriaceae; genus Listeria_A; species Listeria_A booriae. The sequence continues at coordinate 130,982 of NZ_JNFA01000024.1, read as the reverse complement.
GAATTCTTACGGTGGTACAGGTTTTGAGCAAATTAAAGCGATGATTAAAAAAGCAAAACAAAGCTTATAAAAATAAGATTGGACGCCGAATCATGTATTTGGCATCCAATCTTATTTTTATTTAATTGCAAGCTGACTTGCCGTCGTTGTTGCTTGGGCCATCATTTCTTGAATCAGCGCATCTACCGGTTTTATTTCGTTGATTAGACCTGTAATTTGACCAGCCATAACCGAACCGTTTTCTGTGTCGCCTTCTTGAACCGCCTTGCGCAATGATCCAAGTGTCAGTTCTTCTAAAACATCGCGGTCTACGTTCTCGTCTTCTAGACGTTGGTATTCTTTAATCATCTTGTTTTTAATACTGCGGACTGGTGCACCATTTCGGCGTCCCGTCACAACTGTATCGCGGTCTTTTGCTTTCAGACACGCCAGCTTGAAGTTCTCATGGACTGGGCATTCATCGGTTGCTAGGAAACGCGTACCAATTTGAACCCCTTGAGCGCCCAATGCAAAAGCTGCTGCAATCCCGCGTCCGTCACCAATTCCGCCTGCTGCAATAACCGGAATCGAAACAGCATCTACCACTTGTGGTAACAAAGCCATCGTCGTTGTTTCGCCAACATGCCCGCCTGCTTCTGTGCCCTCTGCGACAACCGCATCCGCGCCTAGTTGTTCCATTTTACGCGCAATCATCACCGAAGGAACGACAGGAATAACGATAATTCCAGCTTCTTTCCAAATCGGCATATATGTTTTTGGCGTCCCCGCACCAGTTGTTACTACTTTTACGTCTTCTTCAATAATCACCGTCGTCAGTTCGGCGATATTCGTCATCATCAACATTAAGTTGACGCCAAACGGTTTGTCTGTCAGTTCTTTTGTTTTGCGAATCTCAGCACGCAACTCCTCCGCGCTCATCCCGCCTGACGCGATAATTCCAAGTCCGCCAGCGTTCGATACAGCTGCAACAAGTGGCGCCTTTGCAATTTGGGCCATCGCGCCTTGCATAATAGGGTATTTAATATGAAGCAATTGTGTTATTGACATTGTTTTTTCCTCCGATACATCAGTCATTTCCATGTACATCTTCTCACAATACACACGAAAAAACAACCACCTGACTGCAAAATGATTGTTTCCCCGCTAAAATTAATTTTCTTGTTTTGTCTGTATCGCTAGTAAAATACAGCCTGTAATTCCCGCGTCATCTTCTAGCTTCGGCGGAACGATGTATTCCTCTAAATCTGGCAATTGAATGTAGCCTGCGATCAATGTCTTCAACTTTTGGCGAACAAGTGGGAATACTTGACGCTGTTTCATCACGCCACCGCCAATAACAATGCGTTCAGGGGACAAAATCAAACTGTAGTTCATCAATGCCTGTGCAATATAATGCGCTTCCAAATTCCAAACTTCTTCATTATCTGCAAGCTCTACCGCCTTTTTGCCCCAGCGTTTTTCAATAGCACCGCCTGCTGCCAGACCTTCCAAACAATCATCATGATATGGGCAATTTCCTGTATAGCGATCATGTTTGTGACGACGGACCATAATATGTCCCATTTCCGGATGCGAGTAACCTTCTAACATTTTGCCATTCACAACCGCACCAGCACCAATCCCAGTACCAATCGTAATGTACATACAACTCGACAGCCCTTCTGCCGCACCAAGCGTCACTTCCCCAAGCGCCGCCGCGTTCACATCCGTCGTAAAACCAATCGGCACATGAAACGCATTTTTCAGCGCACCAACAATATCATAATTACGCCATGCGAGCTTCGGCGTCGACGTAATATAACCATATGTAGGGCTCGATTTACGCACATCAATCGGACCAAACGACCCAACACCAATCGCCTCCAGCTCATCCTCATACTGCTTGAAAAATTGCTCCACATACTTCATTGTCTCTCCAGGTTCCGTCGTCGGATACGTTTCCCGCTTAATTACTTTCCCCGTTTCATCACCAATCGCCACCACAAACTTCGTCCCACCAGCTTCCACTGCTCCAAAAACCATAATTCCACTCCTCACATCATAATGTTATCGTTTTCATTCTAGCATACTTTCGTGAGTAGTTGTCTAAAAACTCATCATTTTAATTACATATACCTAATTTATCAGTTATTTCAAACAAAAATTTTACTTCCGAAACATCCATCGACATAACCGTTCATACGTTCTAAAAAACGCCGGAATCTCATCTTCTTCCAAACCAGCATACATATTCGCGACAACCCCTTCATTGTACCACTTTTGCAAATCATAGCCACGGTTAAAATAGCTCCAAACCTTGTTTCCCTCAGAGCTTAGCGCATATTTAACAGACTGCAAATTATCCAATTTATCCGCAACAATAATCGCCTTTTCTTCAAGCGTTCCAGTGCGTGCCGTTTCAATCGTATGTTTTTTACGTTCTTCCCATGTTTTTGACTTATCTTCCGTATGCGAAGCCACTAAACGCGCGACATCCTCCCCAAAAGCAGTTCTAATCTCGTCCAGCGTCACAGGTGTATCCTCCACCACATCGTGCAAAAAACCAGCAGCCACAACTTCCTCACGAAATCCCGCATTCCGCAACAAATTAGCCACATTACGCGGATGCGAAAAATACGGCTCACCAGTTATTTTACGACGCTGCCCACGATGCGCTTTCTCTGCAAACTCACTTGCCCGCTGATACATTTTTTAATTCCTCCATCCCTGAGACTTCATTTATTTTTCATGGTATCATTAGGATATCATAAAATCAAATTATTATAAAAGGAGTTGAACATCTTGTATGACGGAACCATCCCATCAGGAGTTGCCATACTAAAAGATAAGTACAGACTTAACGAGGGTACCATTTCAAAATTATTAGGCCTTGATATAACAACATTGGATGACGATTATATGTCTCACTACACTGATCAAACAAATCATGCAGAATATGCACTACCTTTCTTGGTAGGGGCTCTCGATGCAACGAGCGATGACACTAAATTATCAGGCGTTATCGATGGGTTCATGCATTATTTCGATTTGAGCATTGAAGCACTTGCATTGTACGCAGAAATTACTCCAGTTGAAATGAAAAATTTTATCAGTGATCCCAGCTCCCTTTCTATAGAGAAAAAATACCACATGGGAATGCGATTTATGTTGCTCCATTTCGTACTAAAAGAATCCTACCGTGTAGAGGCCGATTAAGAAAGATGAAAATATAAATCATAAAATAAGCCAAGTCTCAAACAAAATCGAGGCTTGGCTTATTTTATCTATAATACTGTATCCCAAATGCTTAATTTAGGCACTATGATGAATATCACGATCATTTAACGCTTGCAACGGTCGATTCGTATCTTGAATGACCTCTTGAAACGCCGCGAAATCTTCTTGTGAAATCGTTGTAGCTTCGCGTAGCACAATCCATGTCACACCTTCAAATGTTGGCGGTGTCGTCAAAGAACCATGGTACGTAAAATACGCTCGTTTCTCTGGCAATAGGTTCGAAACATCTAAAGAAATCTGTTTTTCAATGCCGAAATTGGCAAACACTTGCGGGAAAATCTCAGCTAATTCGCCAAAATCACTGCCTTCTAATTCCTCGTCCATCCAAATCGCTAACACAAGGCGCTCTCCTGCTTCATTCATGTGCACCAAATGCCATTCAATCGCGAAATATTCCTGATTTAGCGTGTGCTCACTCGGGATATGCCCGTGAAAAGCAATCAAATTGTACCTTTTGCCATTAAAGGTCAAGCCTTGCTCCTTGTTTTCTGGAAAAAGATGTACTGAATTTTCCACGCGTCTTACCGTATATGTTGTTGGTTTATAGTTTAATTCAAGCGGTAAACTTTCTTGTACTTCCATTACTTTCTCCATGTGAATATCTACTGGTGACTGATTTTTTCCTGACTTTGCAATCTCGTACTCATCGCAAATATGTCCCCAATAATGTGGCCCTTTATCCCCTTGATAGGACCACTTCACAAGCGGTTCTGACATGTACCATTCCTCATTTCTCCTTAAAAATTGCGCTTCGTTCTGTCGTATTACTAAGTGAATATTCCGTTAACATTTCTCCAAGTAATATTTTTATGTTCTTTTTATTATACTGAAAATCTATGAAAATTCCAGTATGTTTTCTCGGAATTAGAAAATAAAATGAAAAACACCCGCAAAAATGCGGATGTCAGGCTATAAAAACTATATCTTAAATAAAAAACCTGTCCGTGCCTACAAACCTCAGCGTGTCGACAAATGCCCAGTTTCTAGGCAAGGACTAACCCCTCACTTCGTTCACGCTTATATTGGAACTGTAACTCGTTTCACGTCGAACAGTTCCAACAAAGCGGAGCGTACTAGAGTACGTTGACTGAAAACAGGGAGAGAGTCGTATCCTCGACCATGTGAGAAGTTATGCGTAGCGCAGCGTAGAAGAGCATCGGAACAGAGCTTTTAACGACGAAAATGGGTATTTGTCGACACGCTGAGCTATTTTAGAAGTAGTCCGAAAAGTAAGGCGTCTCATTCGGAATCATTTTTTCTAATTGCTTAATTGTCGCGTCGCTGGCTATAATTCGGCCAATTTTGCGTAAATATTTGGGACGTTTATAGCCGAAGAACATTGTTGTTAATGTCTGGATATCAATCTCTACAGCCTCGCCGTGTGCTTCTTTTCCAAGCACTACATTGCCGCCTGCATCCCACTGAAAATGAAAGATGCCTTGATTCCATTCCAATAAACTATCCGTTACAACAAAATGGAAGTCTGCTTGTTTTTCTAAGAATGGGTATTTCTTGAAAAATCCTTCGACATCGACAATTCGCGCCATATAATACGGGTGAATCGTTTCTGTAATATCGCTATCTTCCATTAAGAACGCAATTGGCTCGCTCGTATATAATTTGCCCTTCACATGTGTCACCATTGAAAAGTGCGCGCTAATGAAGTTCCACAAGCCATGTCTTGCTTCTCGCGTTAAATACACCATTTCTTTCATATGAAAAATATCATCGGCAATCCAGTAATACATAAAACCTTGTGGCTCTCCAGCTTCATCGTAATACACAGCGGCAATCATTTCTTCACGTTCCCAGCGCCAGTATTCTTCCCATGCTAGCGAATCACGAATCATCGCGACGTGCTGATTTTGGGCGAAACGATTATATGTTTTTAAAACATCTTCGTGTTCAATATCTAAACGTTCCACCATCCCGCTCACTGGAACATTTTCAGGAAGTTGGGTATCTTTAATCGAAAATGTCATCACATCCGAAATGATTTCCCAACCTTTACGGCGATAGTATGGAATTGAATAAGGATACAAATACGAAATCGTCTGCTCCCGGTCGCGCATCTCTTTTAAACTCTGACGCATCAAGCGGTGCATTAAACCGAAGTTCGCATACTCCGGATACGTTCCAACGCCCGTAACGCCACCCATTTTATATATTTCTCCAAAAATATTGACTTGCATGGGGTACACTGCCATTTGGGAAACAAGTTTGTCACCGTCAAACCAACCTACCACATCTGCTTTACGCAAGACTGGGCGCTTTGCCTGCTCGATTTCGTCTTCCTCCCAGCCAACTTCTTGAAGGTCCTGATTGGTCACTTGAAACACGTAACGCAACAATTCATTGAACTGCGCCAAATGCTCCATGCCTAATTTTTTCATCTCTAAACGTTCTTGGACATCCTGCTGTCCCATAGTTTCTACCTCTCTCCTAAAATATATACAATGTGTATTTATCTACTCCATTGTACACGGAAAGCACCTGTTTCTGCAATTACCTTATCTTGCGTTTCGCGGCAACTTCTTGATATCGCTGCTCTAATTCTGCTTTTTCGGCCGCTTTCAATCGTGGTTCCATTAATTTCGCAGCGATTGCCGACATTTCCAATTCCAAAAGCAAGGTATCCTCTTGCACACGCGTTGTTTTCGTTTGCTTTGCGTCTTCCCATTCCGCATAGTTTCCCGCAAATAACTGCAATTTCTCATCTTCTAAAACTAACAAATTCGTCGCTACTTTTCGTACAAAAGTTCGGTCATGCGAAACGAATAAAACGGTGCCAGAGTAGCCCGAAATCAGCTCTTCCAATGCTTTCATGGCGTTAATATCCAAATAATTCGTCGGCTCATCCAAAATCAGAACGTTCGCATCGCTTAAAAGAATCATGGCAAGCGCTAACTTCACTCGTTCGCCGCCAGATAAAACGTTCGTGTCTTTCGGTAAATCGTCTGCTGTAAATTGCAAACTACCGAGGCAATCTCGATTCATTTGGTCATCGTGAACGCTAACTGCTTGAATGTTTTCCCATAGTGTTTTCGTTAAATCGACTTGCTTTAATTGCTGATCAAAATAACCGATTTTGACTTTTTCACCGAGTTGAATAGCTACGTTTCCCGCAATGACTTGGCGTAAGAATGTTGTTTTGCCACTTGCATTTTTGCCGATAAGGGCGATTTTTTCACCGCTTTTTAGGCTGAATGTGGCGTCTGAGAATAAAGCTCGCTTGCCAGCTTTGGCGGCTAATTGTGTGGCGCGGATGACGGTGTTGCCTTGTTTGATTTGATTAGCTTCGGGAAGTGTTATTTTAATCGATTTTTGTTGGAACGGTTTGTCGACTTTTTCTAGGCGTTCGATGCGTTGGTCGATGGCTTTGACGAGCTTGTGTTGCTTCTTTTCTTGCACGCCTTTACCAGGTTTGGCGCTTCGAATTTCTTTTGAATTGAAGCGTTTGTTTGGCGTTCTCAAGCCATGTGCTGTTTTTTCACGATGGGATTTGGCTTCTTCTAATTGTTTTTTCTTCGCATTGTATTGTTCGTAGCCCGCCATTGCTTGGTCGCGTTCTTTTGCTTTTGCGGTCTCGTAAGCTTCGTAATTCCCCGCATAAACCGTGATTTTTTGCTGGTCGAGCTCCCAGATTGTCGTACAAATTGCATTTAAAAACGCCCGATCATGCGAAATCACAAAAAGCGTCCCGGCATACCGTTTCCATTGCCGCTCCAAGTGTTTCACGCTGTCTACATCCAGATTGGACGTCGGTTCATCGGCAAATAACAAATTCGGTTGCTCCGCCAAAATTCGCTGTACCGCTTTGCGCATTTTTTCACCACCAGAAAGCCGTGCATCTTCCGGCAAAATTTGCGGTAAGTACCCTACCGTGCCATTTCGCGTTATCCCACCTTGATCCGCCGTCGCAACACCCGCCAATATCTCCAATAAGGTCGTCTTTCCGAGTCCGTTTCGACCTACAATCCCAATCCGCTGACCTCGATTCGCCGTCAAATGCGGAATTTCAAATAAAACCCGATCTGCGATTTCTTTTTTCACATCATGTATCTCTATTGCTAACATAAAAAAACCTCCTACTCATTCTAGAATAGGAAGTCTAAGAAAATAAGCCGTCAGCGCAAATACGCCAAACAAACCCATTTCATATTCGTCTGCATCATTTTGGACACAGCAATCCCATTCCAGAAAAATTTCGTTTATCAAAAAAGCAGGTTCACGCCTGTTCTTCGATAGCTATTCGAATTCTCTAAAGAAATAAGGATTACATTTTCATCGGCCCAAAAGACACCTCTTTCACATTTATTGGCTCCATCATAGCGCATTTTTTGAAAAACGTCAACCCAGTTTTATTCTTCTGCCGGGATTTTCGCTTCGAATTCTTTCTGTTTCGGCGCATTTTTCTTATAAGCTAAGAAATAAAATAAGGCCACAAAAATCGCGCCTCCCGCAACATTTCCTAAATAAACCGGAATCACATTACTGATAAATTCGCCCCATGAATAACTTCCCGCAAAAATCGCTGCTGGAATGATAAACATGTTGGCGACAACGTGTTGGAAACCAATCGCAACGAACGCCATAACAGGGAACCAAATCCCTAGAATTTTTCCAGTAAAATCTTTCGCCGCGTAGCAAAGCCAAACCGCGATACTAACAAACCAGTTACAGCCAATTCCTGATACAAACGCCACCCAGAACGGGTCTTTAATTTTGGCTCCAGCTGTCGCAATCGTTTTTGCTAGGAAATCGCCTTCTGTTAAGCCTACGAAATGCCCGAAGAAAAAGGCAATAGCCAGTGCTCCGACGAAATTCATAATCGTCACAATCGCCCAATTTCGCAACAACTGCCCCATTGAAATTTTGCGATCAAACCAAGCAAGCGCCACAACCATCATATTTCCCGTGATCAACTCGCCGCCACCTAGTAAAATACAAACAAGACCCACAGGAAAAAGGCTCGCCCCAATAAATGTCGCGAAACTTCCCCATTCATGCGGCATCGTTCCAACTGCACGAATATAAAGCAAATATCCTAATGAAATAAACGCCCCGCCTAGAAAACCTAGAATAATAAGCGTCAACGTGGAAGATTCAGCCTTCGCAATTCCCTTCTTAATCGTTTCCTCTACTGTTTCTTGTGGTGTATAATATGCCGCCACAAACACCCCTTCTTTCGTCTTTATTTTATGATATATGTTCAAACTTGCTGTTACGCAAAAATGTTCAATAGTTCACAAAAAAATGCATAACAACGAAGGTATTAGCTTATGTAACGCCAAATAAACAACCCCTTACAAAGCTGCTTATCTGGCCTATGTCTTACTCTAAATGTTTTACAACAGGAATCATAATATGAAAACCTTGCTCATTGCGCGGTGTATCAATCATGCTATATACCTCGATTTTAAATGGCAATTCGTCAAAAACCGGGTATTCCGCTGTAATATATGGTCGATAGTCGCGTGCTTCTATCCGTTTCGCGACTTCTTTATAGGTGTCATTAATGTCTGTGCCCGCGATATGATCGCATACAAAATACGTGTGTGCAGGGATTTCCACCCATTCCATATCTTCAGGAACATCTGTTGGTTTCCAGTTGGCTTTTACCGCTGAATAATGCGTAAAGCCGTCCTCTAAATTATGAACAGACATACCGAGCAATGTGTTATCAAAATCCAAGCTCTCCTGCTCTTTTGCCCATGCTTGCATCTTCTTGATCGTCTTGTGCACCTCACCGTGGAACGCTTCTTCAAAAGTGCCCTGCCAAACAAAAGCAACTGCAGTAAATCCTTCATGTTCTTCAAACCGTGCAGCTGATAAAGCCATTTTAATCAACTCCTTCATGGGATTTCGTTGCTTCTTTTCGATCATGTAAATCATACCACAAATCGTAAAAATAATCTCATATAAAGAATGAATAAATTGACATTTACCAAGAAATTGGCATTTTTCCGTCTTCTTCTAAGTAGTGATTAATTTGACTATACGGCTTGCTTCCAAAAAAACCATTGTAAGCTGATAGCGGACTTGGATGCACAGCTGTAATCACTTTATGCTGCGGATTCGTAATCAATGCCTGTTTCTTCTTGGCATCGCCACCCCACAATACGAAAATAACCTGGTCTTCTTTTTCGTTTAACAGTTTAATGATGGCGTCAGTGAATTGTTCCCAACCTTTTTTGCGATGAGACGCGGCTTTGCCTGCTTGTACGGTGAGCACGGTGTTTAAAAGTAGTACCCCTTGTTTTGCCCAATCAGTTAAGTTAATATCTGTGCGGGAAATGCCTAAATCGGCGTCTAGTTCTTTAAACATGTTTCGGACAGAGGGTGGGAATTTAGCCTCGCTCGATGCAACAGAGAAACTGAGTCCGTGCGCCTGATTCGGTCCGTGGTATGGGTCTTGCCCTAAAATCACGACTTTAGTGTCCGCGTAACTCGTTAAATCAAGCGCGTGATAAATCGCTTCACGCGGCGGATAAATCGTCGTTGTTGCGTACTCTTCATCGATAAAATCTTGCAACGCTTTGAAATACGGCTTTTCTTGTTCTACTTGGAGCAGTTCTTGCCAATCGTTTTTCACTATAGTACCTCTTTTCTTGAAGGGGGATTAATATTTCGGACCATTCATATCTTGTTTTATATGATTACGAATCTCCTCGATACGTTGTTCTTGATTATCAGATTTCTTGCGTTTCCCGCTACCTAGGCTAGGAAGGAAGAACATGAGTGCAAAAATAACAGCAATTAAAGCGATGATAAACCACATAATGAACACACTCCTTTGTTTGATAGCTCTAGTATATCTGGTATTTAAAATAGAAGCCAGCTTTTTCTTGATGTGCATGATATGAAAACAACTCTAAATGATAACCGCGATTATGTCGTCATTTAGAGCTGTTTTTAGTTTGCCATGCCGAAATATGCTGCTTCGATTGTTAGTTCCATTGGTTTTTGTTTGGTGATTTTTATTGCTTTTTTAGCGAGTAGTGAGTCTTTTACTTTGTTGAAATAGTAGTCCGTGGCGATTTTTTTATTCGAGAATTGGATGATTTCTTTTTTTGTGAGGCCTTCGGAAAATTCGCCGTAAACGTATTCTTGGAAGAGTAGGTAGAGCATTGCTTTTTCTTTTATATCCAGTTCGTCATTTCCGGTGAGCGTCTCTTCGATGTGCGCGAGTTGTGCTTTCTTTTCTTTCAAATCGGCAATAATGACTTTCTGCTCGTCGATGAGGATGTCAAAGAAGGAATCGATGAAAAAGGTAACGTCTCCTGCGCTTTTAAAACTGTTTGTATTGGCAAATGCGTCGAGGTAAACTCTCAGGTTGTCTTTACACGCTTTGGATAGAGACAATGCGGTAATCGGGCCTAGGATTTGTCTTAAATAGATACTAGAAATGTACCTGGACGTCCTTCCATTTCCGTCGTAAAAGGGATGTATATAGCCAAAAATGAAATGTCCTATCGCAACTTTGTGTAGTTGTGGCAACATATCACTGTTTAAAAAGGTAATCAACTTCTCAAGTTCAGCTTCAATCGATTGTTCAGATAGCGTACTAACGTGAATAATTTTACCACTTGTAGATCCAGCCAGTTCGGAAGGGTCTGTGCGGAAAAGCAAGCCGTCTGGTTTATCACGTTCTTTAATTTCTTCGTAAACGAGATAATCATAGATTTCACGAATATCTTTAGGTGCTGTTAGTAGGTCAATTTTTGTTTTCTGCAGGTTGAGATAGCTTTTGATAAGGCTCTTATGGCGAATCGGTTCGGCGCCATCTTTGATAATTTTTCTCAAGCCTTCGTTCATTTCCGCTTTGGAACTTCTCACACCTTCGATTTCATTTGTACCCTGCATTTCTTCAACAAGCGTGTTTATTTGGTAGGATTCTTTCGCGATCCCTGGCAGCTCTCTAGCTATTTTCTTTATTTCTTCACTGTCACTCATAATCGTTTCTGCTTTTTTCATCATATCAGGATGGTTGTAAAAGAATAACTGAAATTCACCGGAAAATTTGTAAGGTTTCATTTTAAAATCTAACCAAATAGCTCCAAAACTGGATAATCGATCATTTTTTGCTTTTTCGTAAGTGGATGTGTCTTCCCTATTGAAAATTTTGTGTAGGTATTTGTATTTGAACATTATTTCACCTCCTGTATAATTGAAAATGAAGCTTTTTTTAATTATACAAGATAATGATTAGGAAGTAAAATCAAAAATGGAGCTTTTGAATAGGATTGAAAAATAAGCAAAATAAAGAAGGAAGCTCCTGACATCTCGTCAAAAACTTCCTTCTTTATTGGCTGAACGCTGTTTGTAACTAAAAAGTTACATCATGCCGCCCATACCACCCATTCCCATATCAGGAACGCCGCCGCCAGCGTTTTCTTCTGGACGGTCTGCTACGACTGCTTCTGTAGTTAGAAGTAGTGCCGCAACAGAAGATGCGTTTTGTAGTGCGGAACGGGTTACTTTTGTTGGGTCAACGATTCCAGCTTCGATCATGTTTACCCATTCGCCGTTTGCTGCGTTGAAGCCTACGCCGATTTTTTCGTTTTTCAAGCGTTCTACGATAACGGAGCCTTCTAAGCCTGCGTTATGCGCGATTTGGCGGACTGGTTCTTCTAGAGAGCGAAGAACGATTTTTACGCCTGTTGCTTCATCGCCTGTTGCTTCAATTGCTGCTACTTTATTGTAAACATTGACAAGGGCTGTACCACCACCGGATACGATTCCTTCTTCAACGGCTGCACGTGTAGAGTTTAGCGCGTCTTCAATGCGTAGTTTACGTTCTTGTAATTCTGTTTCTGTTGCTGCACCGACTTTAATTACCGCAACACCACCTGCTAGTTTTGCAAGGCGTTCTTGTAATTTCTCTTTGTCGAACTCGGAAGTTGTTTCTTCCATTTGTGCGCGTAATTGGTTGACGCGTGTAGCGATTTGCGTGCTGTCTCCTGCGCCTTCTACGATTGTTGTTGCTTCTTTTGTAACCATTACTTTTACAGCGTTGCCTAGTTGTTCCATTGTTGTGGATTTCAATTCTAGGCCTAGTTCTTCTGTAATTACTTGGCCGCCAGTTAAGATGCTGATGTCTTCAAGCATTGCTTTACGACGATCGCCGAATCCTGGTGCTTTCACAGCGACAACGTTGAATGTTCCGCGCAATTTGTTTAGTACTAATGTTTGTTGCGCTTCGCCTTCTACGTCCTCTGCAATGATTAGTAACGGACGATTTTGTTGAACCACTTGCTCTAAAATTGGCAGGATTTCTTGTGTGTTGTTGATTTTCTTGTCTGTAATTAAGATATATGGATTTTCTAAAACTGCTTCCATCTTGTCTGGGTCAGTTACCATATAAGGGCTTGAGTAGCCGCGGTCAAATTGCATACCTTCTACCACGTCAAGTTCTGTCGCAAAGCCTTTTGATTCTTCGATTGTAATAACGCCGTCGTTACCAACGCGTTCCATTGCTTCTGCGATAAGTGTACCGACTTCTTCGTCACCAGAAGAAATAGCGGCAACTTGAGCGATTGATTCTTTGCCTTCGATTGGCTTAGAAATGGCTTTTAGTTCTGTAATCGCTGTTGCTACTGCTTTTTCGATTCCGCGACGAATGCCAACTGGGTTCGCGCCAGCTGTTACGTTTTTTAGACCTTCTTGAATCATTGCTTGTGCTAAAACAGTAGCCGTTGTTGTTCCGTCTCCAGCAACGTCGTTTGTTTTGCTTGCTACTTCGGATACTAATTTTGCACCCATATTTTCAAAAGCGTCATCTAATTCGATTTCTTTCGCGATTGTGACACCATCATTTGTGATTAATGGAGAACCAAATTTCTTTTCTAAAACAACGTTACGTCCTTTTGGTCCAAGTGTTACTTTTACTGCGTTTGCTAATTGATCTACGCCACGAAGCATTGCGCGACGAGCGTCTTCGCTAAATTTGATATCTTTTGCCATTTTTATTTTGCCTCCTTGTGTATTGTTTGAAAATTATATTTACCTTGCCACCTGGTTTCGCAGTCTAGCTTCATCGGCTAACTCCTCTGTAAATTGGAGTTGGACGAGCCGATTCAGCTTTTTATTTTACCACTGCTAAAATGTCAGATTCGCGTACGATTAGGTAGTCTGTGCCGTCATAAGTTACTTCTGTGCCTGAGTATTTGGAGAAAATAATGCAATCGTCTACAGAAACTTCTAGTGCTACTGTGTCCCCGTTATCCAGTACGCGGCCGCTTCCTACTGCTACCACTTTACCTTCTTGTGGCTTCTCTTGTGCCGAATCTGGCAACACGATACCACTTGCCGTTTTCTCTTCTGCTTCCAATACTTCGATAATAACGCGATCTCCTAATGGTTTTAACAATTAAAACAACCTCCTCAAGTCTATGTTTATGATTTTTAGCACTCTTAACATTAGAGTGCTAACCCACTACTTATATTATAAAAAATGAAGCCAAAATGCAAGTATTTACACCTAAAAAATCCTGTTTTAAAAATTGTGCCGTGACATTTTGCGTAAATATTTTCGCGTGACGGTACACTCCTTTGTTGATTGTTGTTTCGATAATTAGTACAATGGAAAAGTATATAAACTTAAAGAGAATGTAGTATTGCCTCTAATTTTGAAAGGTCGTGTTAGTTTTGAATAGACGTTATTGGTATGTACTACTTACATACTTTGTTGCTTATTTCTCCCTGTTGATTGGATCTCCTATTGTTATGGGGATTTTGCGGGCAGTTACAGATTTGCCGAGTGCGCAACTTATGTTGTATGCTTCTTCGTATTGGAGTGTTTTTAGTAATGTCATTGCGGTAATTATTGTTTGGTTACTACTTCGGAAGCAACCGCGTTCCACAAAAATTGAGCAAGGTCAGCCGGCTTCTGTTAGTGTCAGTGTCATTTATGCGGTGCTTGGCTTTGTCGCTTTATTGATTGGACAGACCATTGCGATCTCGATTATGAGTATGTTCGGTGTTGGTGGAGCTTCTCAAAACACGGAAATGCTTGGTGAAATGGCTCGCGCTGTACCAATTGTTGTTGTATTTACATCTGTTTTAGCCCCAATTTTAGAAGAAATCGTATTCCGCAAAATTATTTTTGGCGAGTTGGCATCCCGGTTGAATATTCATGTGGCGGCTGTTATTAGTTCCCTGTTTTTCGGGTTGATGCACATGGAATTGTCGTATTTGCTCGTTTATGTTGTGATTGGTTTAATGCTATGTTACATGTATACCAAGACAAAACGAATCGCTGTGCCGATTGCAGCGCATATGCTAATGAATATTATCGCGATGATTATTCAATTCACCATGGGGGGTAACGCGTAATGAAAAATCCTGCGTTAATGCAAGGACTAATTTATCTCGTGCTTGCCGTTGTTTTCGTTTATTTTGCGATTAGCCAGGTGAACTTAAACGGCTGGACAATTATGACGTATTTGATGATTGCGATGGCTACGGTGAATTTTGTGACCGGGTTGAAATTTGTTTCGCTCGGTTTAACGACGAAGAAAAAATGAGGAAAATGTGAGTTGGGTTTTAGGTCAGCTCACATTTTCCTCATTTTATTTTTGGACAATATTGTTGATAGATGACGTGTCCTCAATAACAATATTGGATTTAAATAATTCGTTGGTTTTGCTCACCAAATCAAATACCCCGTCGCCTTCAGGATAATCAGATTCCAAATCAGCCTCTGCGTGAAAGAAATCTACCATGTAATCAATACTTGGCTTCGAACTGAGTAATTTCTCAGCAAAAGAAAGAATCTCCTCTCGCTCCAACGTTGTCAACTCTCGCAGAATCCCACATTGGACAAGAATATGATTATCATTAGGATTGAAATCATCCTCAAAAATAGCTTCTCCAAAATTTTTAGGAGCTAGTGAAAAAGTATCAACAAATAAAAGATAGGCGATACTTTCGATACCAACAGAAAACCTAAACAGTTCACAATCCTTAGTTAATAATAGTCTTTGAAAATCCATATAAACACCTTCTCTGATTTTTTCTATCCTAAATTATATTGAATTTCCAATGGCTTAGGTGAAATGCGTGATGCAAAGCGCTCCAACTCATCCTTGATTTCTTTTTGGAAACAGGCAGATTCAAAATAGGACACTGTGAAAATTAAAACGCCTTTCTTCCATTCGTATTTCCAAAGCCCAATTGCACGGTTTGCCGCTACGATAATCGCTGAGCAATGGCCATTTACCGTCCATGCCGACTTGCGCTGTGCTTCTGTCATAATCCATGTTGGGTCTTTGTATGCGATAACTGCTTGATCAAACTTGCCTGTCAAAAAGACATTTTGCGCCGTATCGGGTACTTTTTCATCCCTTAATGCTACATATTCTTCACCATCAAGTGTAAAAATAACCAGCTCATTCGCGAGTGCCTTCACAGCTTCTTTTATATCCCCTGCAGTGAGCCCGCTCCAATGCCTGAAATCCTTCCAAGTCGCCGGTCCATAACCTGCTAAATAGCGGTGTATCAACGCCTTCATTGCCTCTAAATCCTTCGCTTCATTCGGCGCCCATTCCGTATAATTCCCCAAGCGCGACCGATGGCTATAGTTCCTAATCGTATCACTCGACGGCAATAAATAAAGAATTCCTCGAATCGCGGCCTGTGCAATAATCGACGACCTCACCTGCGCCGAATAATCCCCAATAATCGCCTCCAACTCCTTTCGATTCACAATCTCTTTACTCTGGGTAAGCACATCTATTTCCGCCAAAATCCGCTCTAAATCAAGCCCTTCCTTCTCACAAATTCGATGCACAATATTTCTCCGCGTTCCAAAAACGCGAAATACCATTTCCCAATCCTCTGCCAAAAAAGTATGTAATGTCAACCGGTTCGCCCAAATCTTAACGACCTGCTGCGATTCAAAAAAAGCTTCGGCGTCCTCCCAAGTCATCGATACATGCTGCACAAAATTAACGAGCGCTGGTTGATGATTTTGCGATTGCAACGCGATGGTCCGTCTCATAAATGATTTCGGCTCCGAAAAAGGTTCGCACATTCCTAGTTTTTTAAGCCTTATTTGTGTTATTTCTGCCTTTGTAAACATCGTTACGCCTCCTGAATCTGCTTAAGTAAAGCTTTCATACCTTCTATTTTCGCTATCGGCAAGTCAAAATCACGATTTCGCGCCACAAAAAACGATACTTCTTCAAATAATGCGATTTCCTCCCACATCACCTGCCAGCCATCAGCAACATCATAACCCGCAAAAAGACACGGCAAACGCTTAACAAAAACAGACGGCAACCACTTCTCGATTTTCCGACCTGAAAAAGATGTTTTAACCCCTTCGATTCGCGCACATTCCTCAAATAGTGGTAAAAAATAATTTTCCCGAATTCCCGCTTGAATACCTTGCACAAACCAAACTTCTCCACGCTTCAAAAACTTAGCCACATAATGCAACTCAAACCAAAACTCATTCACAATCCGCTCAAACTCACTTTTTGCTAGCGCCACTTTCTTATTTTCCGTCACGCATTTACTAATTTTCGCGACATAGTTATCTTTGTCCACAAGCATTTCAAATTTTTCATAATACGGAAATGGCTTTTCAAGCAACGAAACGGGCCAAAAAGAGAAATCTACCTTCTCGCCATTCTTAAAAATCACTAATTGCGTCCTAATTTCACCAGCTGGCGACATCATATCAAGCGGATTCTCAATCAGCACCTCGCCAATATCCGCGAGCCATTCCGTCCCTCTCCCAAATGCCAAATCGCCCTCAAACCAAATGTTCACATCCAAATCAGACAAATCATCCACGTCCTCATTTTTCGCGAGCGATCCTTCCAGAACCACCGCCCGAACCCGCGCCTCACTTTCTGCCCACGCAATGATACACGCTAACATCTCATTTAACAACTAAAAATTCCTCCTATCAAAAAAGCCAAGCAAATTGCTTGGCTTCAGCGTGTCGACAAACGTCCATTTTGTTGGAACTGTTCGACGTATAACGAGTTACAGTTCCAATATAAGCGTGAACAAAGTGATGGTTAATCCTTGCCTAGAAACTAGACATTTGTCGACACGCTGAGGTTTGGTGACACGAACCGATTTTTTATTTAAAATATAGTTTCTCTACAGTCCGAAGCCAAGCAAACCGCTTGGCTTCGTATTCTTATTTATTCGGATAATTCTCCAAGAAGTAAATTAATGTTTGCAACTCAGTCGTTAGATCAATATGATGCACACGAACGTGTTTTGGTACGCTAATACGTGCTGGTGTAAAGTTCAGAATGCCCTTCACGTCCGCTTCCAACAAGCGGTCCACTGTCGTTTGCGCCTCATCGGATGGTACGGTCAAGATGACCACTTCGACTTTGTTTTCTTTCAATAAATCTTGCATGTCATTTAAATGGTAAATTGGAATATTTTGTTGCACTGTTCCAACTTTGTTTGCGTCAACATCGAACGCCGCTACAATTTTGATATTATTGTTTTTCATGAAATTATAGTGTAATAGTGCAGTCCCCAAATTACCCACACCAATAATCGCTACATTTGTTTGTTTGTCTTGGCTTAATGTTTTACTAAAGAAGTCTAATATGTAGGACACATTATAGCCATAACCCTTCTTGCCAAGTGCCCCAAAATAGGAGAAATCACGGCGAATTGTTGCGGAGTCCACCTTCACAGCTTCACTTAATTCCGCGGATGATACTCTTTCCTTACCAGATTCATGTAAATACTTCAAATAACGATGGTAAAGCGGCAAACGCTTTGCTGTGGCTTGTGGAATCTTGCCTGTTTCCTCGATCATGTTTGTTTCCCTTCTTCCTCTTGAATTTAAAAATGGATTATTGTCTAATCCTTGCGCTTGAAAACATGTATCTATCACAAAAATGAATGATTACCTCACACTCGTTGTTCTTTTCACATGCTTGCTTATTCACTATAAACATTTCACATAGATTTCACAATGTTTTTGCTCACAAATAATGTTACTATTTTGTTACAATGGTTCATAAAATACATTATACCGCAAAACAAAGTACATTGCTAGTATTTTCACAATGTGGAGTTTGTGAAATAAATGATAGTAAGCGTTTCCCATCTCAGACCATTGCTTATCCCCTTGCTTTGCGATAAACTAGAAACAGAGATATTTTGAAGATGAGGGGAAAAATTACAATGATTCTTTTGCAAGTACAACAGATTGTCAAAAATTTTGGCGCTGAAACGATATTAGAAAATATAAAATTAGAAGTGCAAACAAACGACCGGATTGCGTTAGTTGGTCGAAATGGTGCAGGAAAATCGACATTGCTCAAAATCATCGCGGGGCAACTAAGCTACGATGGTGGCACTATTTCCAAACCAAAACATGTCCAAATTGGCTATTTAGCGCAAAACACAGGCCTTGCGTCAACGAAGACGATTTGGAATGAAATGCTCACTGCTTTTACCGAGTTGCAAGCGATGGAACGCGATTTGCGGGCTTTAGAGACGCGTCTTGGCGAGCCAGCAATTTACGAGAATAAAGAACAGTACGACCAAACGATGAAGGAATACGACTTATTGCAACATGCGTTTAAGGAACAAGGCGGCTACCAGTACGAGGCCGAGATTCGCTCTGTTTTGCACGGCTTGCGTTTTTATGAAGAGGATTATGGGAAACTTATTGAATCGCTCAGCGGTGGGCAGAAGACGCGTCTTGCGCTTGCGAAGCTTTTGTTGGCGCGACATGACATTCTGATTCTCGATGAGCCGACCAACCATTTGGACATCGCCACCCTTTCCTGGCTTGAAACCTACTTGCAAAACTATAAAGGCGCATTGTTAATCGTGTCTCATGACCGTTATTTCTTGGATAAAGTAGTGAACCAAGTGTATGAAATCAGCCGAACACACATCGATCGCTATGTCGGCAATTATTCGCGCTATCTCGTGCAGAAGCAAGCCAAATTAGAACAACAATGGAAAGAGTTCGATAAACAACAAGAAAAAATCGCAAAACTAGAGGATTTCGTAGCGCGCAACATTGTCCGTGCATCCACGACGAAACGGGCCCAAAGCAGACGTAAACAACTCGATAAGCTGGACCGACTTGACCGACCGCAAGGCGATGAGAAAGCAGCACATTTCGGTTTTCAATTTGATCGCGCGAGTGGTAAAGATGTTTTGTTTGTGGAGGATTTGGCGATTGGTTATGCGGTGGATAAACGCGTGTCCCAGCAGCTCACTTTCGATATGAAACGACATGAAAGCATTGCTCTTGTTGGTCCAAACGGAATTGGTAAATCAACCTTTTTGAAAACATTGATTGGTGATATTCCAGCGCTTTCTGGTGATTTCCACTTTGGAACGAATGTGCAAATTGGGTATTATGACCAAGAACAGGCGAAATTGAACTCGAATAAATCGATTTTGCATGAGTTGTGGGATGATTATCCAGAGCTGGATGAGCAGGCGATCCGGACGACACTTGGGAATTTCTTGTTTTCTGATGATGACGTTTTGAAGGTGGTTAACACACTAAGTGGTGGTGAAAAAGCCCGGGTTGCTTTAGCGAAATTGACATTGATTGGCGCTAACTTGCTAATCCTCGATGAGCCGACCAACCATCTAGACATTGAGAGCAAGGAAGTTTTAGAAGCCGCGTTGATTGATTTTGAGGGCACGATTTTGTTTGTGTCGCATGACCGTTATTTTATCAACCGCATTGCCTCAAAAATTGTCGAGATGCACCCAGATCACGCGCAAGTTTATCTTGGTGATTACGATTATTATCAGGAAAAACTGGCGGAACAGCGCGAACACGCACGTCTTGATGCGCAAAATCAACCCGTTGTCGCGGAAGAAAAACAATTAACTACGGCCAAACAAGCTTTTCACCTAGACAAGGAACAGCAAAAAATCCTCCGCCAGAAAAAGCGGAAATTAGAAGAAATCGAAGTCCAAATGGAAGAAACCGATGGAAAAATTAGCGAAATTGAGCATGAACTCCTGGATCCTGCGATTTACCAAGACCACGAGGCGGCGTATGCTCGAACGGAGCAATTAGATACGTTGAAGCAATTGAGCGAAGACTTGATGGAAGAATGGACTATTTTGAGTGAAGAACTAGAGGAATAAAAAAACACGGCGATGAAATCTACAATCAGATTTCATCGCCGTATTTATAGTGTTTAAATTATTTCGTGCCGCCTCTGTTTGCGCCACCGCCGCCGGAGCCTTTGCGTTCATTGCTGTAACGACGTCCGCCGCCACCTGAACCGCCTTTACCGCCGCCGCGATAACCGCCACCGCCGGAACCTTTACGATCGCCACCACGGTAGCCACCTTTATTGCCTCCGCGATAACCGCCACCTTTGCCTTTACCGCCGCCGCCTTTGCCTCCGCGATGAGGTAATGGACGTTCTTCGGTAATATGAACTGGTGTTTGATCTGGTTCTTTAGATAACATTTTTAGCATAGCTGCTGCAATGTCAGTTGGATCGTATTCTTCAAGTAATTTCGTTGCAACAACTTTATAATCTGCTAGGCTGCCTTCACGAACGATTTCAGCGATTTTTTCAGTTGCTACGCGTAATTGACCTTCGAAAGCTTCATCCCAAGTTGGTGGTTGAAGTGGTGTCATGCGTTTTTTCGTTGTATCTTCCACTATTTTTAGGTAACCCATTTCACGTGGTGATACGAATGTTACTGCCATACCTTCTTTACCAGCACGACCAGTACGGCCGATACGGTGAACGTAAGACTCAGGGTCTTGTGGAATATCAAAGTTATAAACGTGTGTTACGCCAGAAATATCAAGGCCACGAGCCGCTACGTCTGTTGCAACAAGCACATCGATTTTGCCTTCTTTAAACTTGCGCAAAACACTCATACGTTTCGCTTGTGTTAAGTCACCGTGAATACCTTCAGCAACATAACCACGCATATCAAGTGCACGAGACACTTCGTCAACACGACGTTTCGTACGACCGAAAACAATCGCAAGTTCAGGTGATTGTACATCTAAAAGTCTAGAAAGAACGTCAAATTTCTCTCTTTCATTCACTTTCACGAAAAATTGCTCGATTAATAGAGCTGTCATTTCTTTTGTTTTCACGCGAACCAATTCAGGGTCTTTCATGAAGCGTTCTGCAATACGTTGGATTGGTTTTGGCATTGTTGCTGAGAATAGCAACGTTTGGCGCTCATCAGGCACCGTTTTTAAGATAGATTCAATATCGTCAATGAATCCCATGTTTAGCATTTCATCTGCTTCGTCCAATACTAATGTCTCAACATTTTCTAGACGCAATGTTTTACGATTAATATGATCTAAAATACGTCCTGGCGTACCAACAACGATTTGTGGATTCTTTTTCAATGAACGGATTTGGCGGCTAATATCTGAACCACCGTATACTGCTAATACGTGCAAACGTTTGTCGTAAGCTAATTTGTAAAGCTCTTCAGAAACCTGAATTGCAAGTTCACGTGTTGGCGCGATAATAAGCGATTGTACACCGTTCTTCTTGCTATCAATTTTGTTGATAAGTGGCAAACCAAACGCTGCTGTTTTACCCGTACCTGTTTGTGCTTGGCCAATAATATCTTTACCTGCGAGACCTAGTGGAATCGTCTTTTCTTGGATTGGGGTAGCTTCCTCAAATCCCATTCTGTTTACTGATTTAACAATTTGCGGATCTAAACCGAACTCCGAAAACTTTGTCAATGTCATTTCTCCTTTAAAAATAAGTTTTTTTGGGAGAGCACTTTCTCATCTTCATCATCTTTACTCATCGTTTTAAGTCATCTGTTTAATGCAAGCTAGCTGTAGTACCTTTGAAACTAACGCCCGCATATTTCATTTTTCTGCAATAGAAAAGCTTGGATAATCCAAGCATATGATTCACGACATAATGGGAACGTGGGTTCACGCTCCTTACGCAAAAAATAAAAAAGCCCTCTAATAATAATGTAGGCTTATCGTAAAAACCTAATTAACTTCCACAAACCATCATAACACGGATTCCTTGTGTTTTCAATGATTTAAGCCAGATTGATGGAATAAATTTGGCGGTAGCGGTTTCATTGTTTGCCTCTCTCAACTAGCAAAATAGCACCACAAAATCTGATTGCTCGACTTTGTAATGCTATCCTTTATTTTATAACAATGTGTCTACTACTTCTTTTAGTCCCATTCCGTATGACCCTTTTACCATGATATACTCATCGCCAGTCACGTTTGCTAACAATGCTTCTTTTAAGGCTTCTTTTGTTTCAAAGTGCGCCACATTATCAGCGCCAAGTTGTTCTGCGGCGGCTTTTGCGAAAGCGGTCATGTGTGTTCCGTACGCGAAAACTTGGTCTACACTGCCGTTTTTGATTGTTTTGCCGGCTTCGTAATGGAACTTGTCTGCGTCTGTGCCTAGTTCTAACATATCGGCTACCACGACGAATTTCTTTTTGCCTGCGGAATCAAGGTGCATGAATGTTTTTAGTACGGCGGTTAGTGCTGTTGGGCTCGAGTTATAGGCATCGTTCAAAATTTGACTACCTTTCGCGCCAACAAGCCATTCCAAGCGACTCGCGGAACGTTCCATATTCGCCAATGCTTCTTTCACGTCTTCTGGAGTAATTCCCAGTTCACGCGCAGCAAGCATCGCGGCCATTGTGTTAAACACGTTATGTTCGCCAACAATCGGTACAAAAATCGCTACGTCAGGCGCCACGTTTGTCGTAAATGTCGTGCCTTCCATCTCCGTCTGAATCGTCACCGGCTGTATGTCGCCTGTCTCACCAAACGTCGCCGTGCGATAAGCATTACTTACAAGTGGCTTCAAAAGCGGTTCATCACTAGGATAAATTAGCAAACTTGTTTCGCGCAAACCTTGCGTCACTTCCATTTTTGCCTCAGCGATTCCTTCTCTAGAACCAAGATGTTCCAAATGCGCTTCACCGATATTCGTAATAATCGCCATATCTGGTTCCACAATTTTCGTCAAAAATTCGATTTCATGACGATGATTCATGCCCATTTCAAGTACCGCAACTTCCGTGTCCTCTGGCATACTCAAAATCGTATAAGGCAAACCAATATGGTTATTAAAATTCCCACCCGTTTTGTGCACACGATATTTCTGTGAAGCGATAGCCGCCATGATATCTTTCGTTGTCGTTTTTCCATTACTTCCTGTAATCGCAATCGTTTTCGGCGCTACTTGCTTCAAATAAGCTTTCGCCAAGCTCTGCAATGCTAGCAATGTATCTTCTACCATCAAAACAGGAACGCCCGCCGGTGGATTCGGAACATCTTTTTGCCAAAAAGCCGCTGCTGCTCCTGCTTCATGTGCCTGCCCAACAAAAGCATGTCCATCGCGCGATTCACCAATAAACGGCACAAACAAATTGCCCGTCTCAATCTGACGCGTATCAAAGCAAACACCTGTAATCACAACATCTTTCCAAGCTTCTATATCATTTAAAACCGGTATCATCTCTGCAATTTCGCCAACTGTTCTTTTCACGTACATTTCCTCCAAATTCCGAGAAAAAAGCAGCCCAGCGAGGCACTGCTTTTCTTCACTCATTTAATCTTCTAACGTATATTTCAACTTATTATTCGCCTCATGACGCTCAATCGCCAAATCAACTAATTTACTAATCAAGTCTGTATATGGCAACCCGCTTTCTTGCCAAAGCAACGGATACATGCTAAACGGTGTGAAACCAGGCATCGTATTGACTTCATTCAAGAAAATTTGATTGTCTTCCGTTACAAAAAAGTCGGCACGGACTAAACCACTTGCGTCCAAACCTGTAAAAGCTCGCGTTGCATAATCCACTAATTGCTCATAAATCGCTGGTTCCAAATTAGCTGGAATCGCCATCACCGTATCGTTATCTTGATATTTCGCCTTATAATCATAGAAAACAGCAACTTCTCCTTTTGGAATAATTTCACCCGCAACAGAACAAGCCGGTTTATCATTTCCTAATACAGCAACCTCAATTTCGCGAGCCACAACACCTTGCTCTACCACGATTCGACGATCATAACGCAACGCTTCCACCATCGCCGCAACTAAGGAATCACGATCCACTGCTTTACTAATACCAACACTTGAACCTAGGTTCGCTGGTTTTACAAAGACCGGATAAACGAGTTCTGTCTCGATTTTCGCAATCATCTCCTGTTGCGATTCTTCCCATTCAATCGCACGAACTGCCACTGCCGCGACTTGTGGAATACCTGCATCCGCAAAAACCATTTTCATCACGATTTTATCCATCGCAGCCGCAGAAGCAAGAACGCCATTTCCAACATACGGCAAGTTCAGCACTTCTAGCAAGCCCTGCACCGTGCCATCTTCACCATTAGGACCATGCAACAATGGGAAAACAACGAGTGGTTCCGCGCTCTGTTCTTCACGAATAGACGCAGGACTAATCGCTAAACCATGCGAAGCCTCACCCTCTTGATTCGCTAAACGCAATTGCTCCATTTGTTCAAATCGAAGTTGCTCCACAAAATCTACTTTTTGCGTTAAAACCGGACCTTGCACCCAGTCGCCATCGTTCGTTATGTAAATCGGTTGCACGCTAAATTTATCAAAAGCCAAAGCATTAATGACTGAAAAAGCCGTCTGTAAAGAAATCTCATGTTCCGCAGACTTCCCACCATAAAGCACCACTAATTTTGTTTTCATATTACCCCTCCGTCTATTCCCTAAATCAATTACAATCTATTTTAACATGTTTTCCACCGAAAGAAAGCGAAACATCAAAAAAGCACCTAAAAAATAGATGCTAAGCTGTAGAAAAATTATTTTTTGCGCCAAAGTCTCCGTGATTCTCTCCGTGCATTATTACGCACCGGAAGTTAATTTCAAGCCGATGACGCCGGCAATTATCAGTGTGATAAATAATAATTTCAGTGCACTTTTCTTTTCTTTAAAAAGGAACATGCCCATAAGAACCGAACCGACTGCGCCAATTCCCGTCCAGACTGCGTAGCCTGTGCCGATTGGGATTGTTTTTAAAGAAAGGGATAGCAAGAAGAAGCTGAAAATCATGAAAATAATCGTGAATATTGTGTATTTCCAAATTTTAAAGCCTTCGGAAAGTTTCATCATGACTACAAAGCCCATTTCGCAAATACCTGCGATTAATAAGAAAATCCATGCCATTATTTCTCACCTGCGCTTTCTGCCTTGTTCCCGCCATCAACGAGTTTCAAGCCGATGATACCAACGAGAAGAACTGCAAGCGAGACAATTTTCCAAAGTCCTGCTGATTCGTTTAAGAACAACATGCCGATAATCGCCGTTCCTGCCGCGCCAATCCCTGTAAATACCGCATATGCCGTGCCAATCGGGATTTTGCGCATCGCCCGTGCAAATAAATAAAAACTCACGATCAAAAAGGCAATCGTTAATAAACTCCATCCCAGTCTTGTAAACCCATGTGCTTCTTTCAAACCAAATGCCCAAACGATTTCAGACAACCCGGCAAGCACTAAATATAACCATGCCATTATTTTTTCCTCCTAAATAATCGGGCTGTCCCAAAATTGTGAAAGATACGCAATATACGTATCCGAAAGGTCATCCTTTCTAAAACTTACGTTAAATCAGAGATGCTAATGCTTCCCATGCTGTTTCCCGTCGCGTTTCAAATTCTTTTGCGTCGTAGATTTCATGTTCCAAACTAAGGCCATCCAGCAAGCAATAAAATACGTGCACCCACTTCTTTTTTCGCGTCTCGTCCATCTTTTGCAGTAATAGGCTGCCGAGCATTTCTGATGTCATCGCTTCATATGTCGTCATTTCTTCACGCATTTGCGTCGCTAAGGATTGTGGCGGAAAGAAAATCGCACGTTGGAAAAACCGCTTCATCGCAGGGTTCGCATTAAAATCCGTCACCTGATAAAAAAAGGCCCGTAGCGCTTCGTCTACTGTCGGATAAACCTGGTCTTTAATGGTGCCAAGTACCGTGAGCTCATGCTTTATCACATCACGATAAATCTCTAAAAACAAAGCTTCCTTCGAGGCAAAGTGCGCATAAATCGACGGTGTTTTAATGCCTACCGCTTTTGCAATTTCGGACAATGCCGTGCCTTCATAGCCTTGTTCGGCAAACAACGGCAATGCCGCCTCTTTCAATCGTTCTCCCGACATAGAAACCCTCCTAACTAACAATCGTTAGTTTTATCATAACAAAAAAATCGCGAATCGTAAAGGATTATGTTTTCGCGATTTTTCACGGTTCATTCTTCAATCAACAACCATTCGTTTTTCTTCATATCGTAATTCAGGTGCGCCACTACACGATCGTAGCCGATTAACTCATTGGAGCGCAACAACTCTTGCATGTCATCTTGCAAATGGTAACCAATCGGAACTTCGATTTGATTTCGTGTCTTTACCGCGTCATCAAATGAAATGCAGACACCTTCTTTAAAGTAAGTAGCGAATTTCTTCAATAAAGTCACTGGAATATCGGCAATTTTCTTCCGCTTCATGAACGGTAATGCAATTTTCTCTGTTGTCAGCTGCATCATGTTTTTCCAAATCGCATACGCTAATACGTGATAAAACTGGTCTAAATTGCGGTAATAGACCTTATTGTACCTACCATCGTTCATTGTCAAGTAGACAAAGTTATTCTGTAATTTATAGTAAAAAGGTGAACGTAAATGTCTTCCTGTATGCGCCAAATATAGCAGTTCTGCGACTTCCTGCGCCGTTAGCTGATTCACCAAATCCAAATCTTCAAAATCGACCCAACAAAAATCGCCGTATTGCGACACAGGTGCTTTCTTTAGTTCCGCCAAATCTCTCACATCTGTGTAATGAAAAGACGTATGCGCATTAAAAGACGCATCTTGAAACTGATGCTTCAACAGCAAAATATTTTGTGGTGGCGACATCACACCGTTCATAAAATCACAAAAAGTAATCCCACTTGTCACAACGTTATTAATGACACTGTCCATATGTACATAAATCGACTGCTGCTTCAACATCTCTTTTTTCATCGTCTTTTCTCACCCATCCTCTTTTACTCTCTTTGTATACATTCTTCTTATACATCATACAACACTTATCTCCAATTGTCTGTGTCAATTGATTCAAATATAAGTTACTAATACATTACACACAAAAAAACACCGATATCCCGCGATACCGATGCCTAAAAAAAGTAAAGTCTATGTAGTTAACGTACGCTTAATTTCACAAGGTTCAAGTGATTTTTCTGTAAGTTGCGCCAGATATCATGTCTGGATTTTGTCTTCTCTACAAAAATACCTTTTTTCTCTAATTGCTTCATAACTTGATTTAATACTTCTTTATTTTCTTGCAAATGGTATCACTCCAATCGCTTTTCATAGAGATACTATCCCGTTTAGTTTTTCTCTATAGGTTCACTTTAACACAAATCGCCACACAAAAACACCCTTTTTTCAAAAAAACATCATGTATTTACGAATTATTTTTATTTCAAATGAACTGAAAACGGTTTAAACCCGAATAATTATAAAAAACTCCCAGCTAAGAATAGCTAAGGAGTCGTTGCTAACTATTGTTCGTTCCAAACATCGTTCGCGATCGATACAACGTGTGCTAATTTTGCCCATTGTTCGGCTTCGGTTAGGACGTTGCCTTCTTCTGTGGAAGCGAAACCGCATTGTGGGCTTAGGCATAGTTGGGAAAGTGGTACAAATTCGGATGCTTCTTGAATGCGTGCTTTAATCGCATCTGGATCTTCTAAAACGCCATTTTTGGAAGTGATTAGGCCTAGGATAATTTTTAAATCTGGGCGTTTCACGTAGCGAAGCGGCGCGAAGTCACCAGAACGGTCATTATCGTACTCAAGGAAGAAGCCATCGATATTTAAGCCACCAAATAATGTTTCGGCTACTGGCTCGTAACCGCCAGATGCGATCCATGTGGAACGGAAATTACCGCGACAAATGTGCATCGTAATGACCATGTCGGCTGGTTTTTCGGAGATTGCTTCATTGATGAGGTCTTTATACACCGTTTGTAATTCGTCGGGATCAAACCCGCGAGAACGCACGACTTCTCTTTGCTCATCGGAACATAAGTAACTCCATGAGGTGTCGTCTAATTGCAAGTAACGGCAACCTGCTTCATAGAATGCTTGAATGGCTTTTTTATAGGCCGTGGCTAAGTCTTTTAGAAATAGCGATTTGTCCGCGATATATGGCGCGTACTCGATATCACCACGATAATGCAACATCGCTGGACTCGGAATCGTCATTTTAGCTACGACGTCATCTCCTGCAACGCTATGTAAAAAACGATAATCGGCAAGCATCGGGTGATTTTCAAAACGAATCGGTGCTACAATTTTGACAGAATGAGTCTTCGTTTGCACATTGGCAAATTGAATGCCAGTATCCGCATCATATCCTTCGACGCCCTCTAGCCCTTCCAAAAAGTCGAAATGCCACCAAGCGCGGCGGAACTCGCCATCTGTGACGGCTTTTAATCCTGCTTCTTTTTGTTTTTCCACGATATACTTAATTTCTTGATCCTCGATTGCGCGTAATTCGGTGTCGGTGATTTTGCCTGAAGCTTTGTCTAATCTTGCTTGTTTAATTGCTTCTGTTCTTAAAATACTGCCGACTTGGTCTGCTCTAAATGGTGCTTTTACCACGTACATCACTCCAATCATCTGATATATTAGTATTGTATGCCAATTCAGATATTTTTGCAATATTTAGCAATAAAAAGCTTACTCAACGAGATGGATTTGAGTAAGCTTCTTGTATTTAGTGTAATTGGCCGTCTTCGATTCTTACTACGCGGTCAACCAGGTCTAGGATGCGTTCGTCGTGTGTGACCATGATTGCAGCTTTATTGTTGCGTTTGACTTCTTGGGCAATCATTTGGACGACGCTGTAGCCACGTTCTGCGTCTAAGCTGGCCGTTGGTTCGTCGGCTAATATGACATCTGGATTATTCATCATCGCCCGTGCAATGGCGACACGTTGTTTTTCACCGCCGGATAATTTCTCGGGGTATTGGTTGGCTCGGTGGCTTAAGCCTAGTTCCTCGAGTAATTGCGTGGCTCGTTGTTTTACTTCGCTGTTGCGATGTCCTGCTAGTTCTGCGATGACGAGCAGTTGGTCTTTGACGTTTAAATATGGAATCAAATTGGCGCCTTGGAAGATGAAGCCGACTTTTTCGAGGCGTACTCGTGTTAATTCCTTGGTTGATAGGCTACTCAATGCTTGGCCGCCGATTGTGATTTCGCCAGATGTTGGTGTTAATAGGGCACCCGCGATGGATAAAAACGTGCTTTTACCAGCGCCTGATGGTCCAACAATAGCCACGAATTCGCCTTGCTTTACTTCGAGTGATACATTTTTTAAAACTTCTACGACTTGTTCGCCGTCTTGGTAGTTTTTTGAGATGTTCTGCATGATTAATGTCATTAGATTGCCCTCCCGATTGCTTCTAGTGCGTCTACTTTGGCGACGCGGTATAGTGATAATAAGGAGCCGATAACGGCAACCGCTAGGAACAATGCGGAACAACCGATGGCTAGTAGCGGGCTGAGTGAAAATGGCATACTAGCTGGCAGCATCGCAGCTAATCCGAACGTCAATGCATTTCCGATGATTAAACTGACGATGGATAGGAAAACGACTTGGCTAACGATGCTGCGTCCGAGATAAGCGGTTCGTGCTCCGACTGCTTTTAAAACGCCAAATTGGTTGATTTTTTGAATGGTAATGACGTAGAAAAAGGCAGCTAAGACAAATGCGGCGATAACGAATAGGAAAGCGATCATCATCAGTAATGAGCCTTGTTCTTCGGAATAACCTGGTATTCCTTGCAAAACGTCTTTGCTAGAGGCTAATTCTAGATTGCCCAGTTTCAAATCGTCTGCCGTTTTTTCAGAAACATTCATGGCAACTGCTGTATAGTCTCCTTTTGCGCTCTGATTCGTTTGGTGAATTTGTTGCCAGCCATCCCAATTAACGAAAAGCACAGGCGAGTGGCTAAATGTGTTGCTCGTTGTGAAACCTGTAATTGTAAAAATGTGCCCTGTTGCGCTGTCTTTTAATGTGTCGTTTAGTTTATAACCTGATTCTTGTAGCGAATCATCAACCAGTACTTCATTTTTGGCTTTTGGCATCGTGCCTTCTTTGATTGCCGGTTTCATAAAGCTGGTCGTATCAATGCCAAAATAGGTAATGTCAGTCTTCTTATTTTCGTTTGGCGGTGTGATGGTGCCCATTTGTACGCCCAGGTTTGTCGCTTCTTTTTTCGTGACTTGTGACGTTATCTCGTTCGTTTCGGCTTCGGTCAAATTCGAGCGAGTGAGGCGATTATCTGAGTCTTTTTGTAACACATAGTAGGTCGCTTTATTCGATGAAATCGCGGCGCCATTATCGTTCGCAAGTCCGCTCGCAAGCCCAGATACAAACAAAACAAGCCAGACGATCAACACCATAATTAGGCTGATTAAAAAATACCTTAGTTTGGCGTGTCGTAATTCTCTTAACGCTAAAAACATTCCGTTCAACTCCTCTTAAGTTCATATGCTTAGTTTAGAGGAGTTTTGTAAACGGAATGTGAATCAGATTTTACAAATTTAGTTTTTGGGCAGTTTTACGGTAAATGTCGTGCCTTCGCCGATTTTGCTTGTTGCCGTTATGGTACCGCCGTGTAGATCGATGATTTTTTTACAAATGGAAAGTCCTAAACCGCTGGAACCGGCTTCGCGCGAACGGCTTTCGTTGACTTTGTAAAAACGGTTGAAAATGTTCGGCAAGGCTTCAATCGCAATTCCGATTCCTGTGTCGGTCACTTCTATCGCTACTTCGCGCGTATTTTCATAAAGTCGAATCTTGATAATTCCCGATTCTGGCGTGAATTTGATGGCATTGGTCAAAAGATTGGACCAGACTTGATACATTAACTCGGCGTCTCCGCGATACGTCACGTCTTCAAGCGACGTTTCAATCGTGAGTGACTTGTCGCGCCAGCTCCATTCGGTCATCTGCAAAAGTTGCTGCCATTGCGCTTTTATATCAAACGTTTCTTGCTTGCGTAGTTCAGCTTCTTGGTCAAGGCTTGCCAGCGTGAGCAATTGCTTGGTCAGCGTCGATAATCGCGTCGTTTCTTCGGTCATAATGGCCAAATATTTCGTTTGTTCCTCGGCTGTCAATGTTTGCGAGCTTAGCAATGTCGCAAAACCTTGCATCGAAGTCAGCGGAGATTGTAGTTCATGCGAGACGTTGGCGACAAATTCTTGACGCGCCGTTTCAGATTTCTCCAGTTCCCCCGCCATTTTCGTGAAGGAGTCCGCTAGCTGTCCAATTTCGTCTTTTCGTTTCACTTCCAGCGCCACATCGTAGTTTCCTTTACGAATTTTTTTCGTGGCATTCGTAAGTTTCACAATCGGCCGGACAATATAACGTCCGCTAATTAAGACTAAAATAATACTAATAAGGGATGTAAAAACTAAAATCATCGCGAAAAAGATTCGCAGTTCGCCAAATTGTTGTTCAGGGTCTTGCCGTAAAAAGAGTGCCATTGTTTTGCCATCAGTTTTAATCGGTACACCAATCGTATTCTGAATATCATTATCAAAAAAGCCCGTGATAAACAAGCCCGTGTCAAAATTATCGATGCCATGATACGTCTGCCCGTCAAGCACTTGCTGCACCGTTTTTGCTGGTAAGTCCTTTTTACGAAATTCACCACCGAAATAATGCGATTCCGTTTTGCCATCCGTCACAAACAGCTCGTAGCCAAGGTTGCCGACGTTCGTCAAATAGCTATCCAGCGCCACCTCATCGTTCGCCTCATAAAACTGCTGAATCTCGCCCGCCATCTTCGTCACTTTCTCATCATTAAACGGCTTTAAGTTCACCTGATAATAAATATTCGCAATCGCAAACCCAAGCAAACTGCTGAAAACAATGACAACTAGCATCGTAACAACTATACGCGTATACAATGTTTTCATAGGCTTTCCTCCAATTTGTAACCAATCCCCCGAATCGAAACAATCCGAATACCGTCCACTTTCTCATCAAAATGGTCTCGCAAGCGCTTAATATGTACATCAACCGTCCGATCGCTTCCGTCGTAATCGCGTTTCCAGATGCGCTCGATTAGCTCTTCCCTAGTGAACGTTCGATTTGGATAACTCGCTAATTGATATAAAAGCTCGAATTCTTTAATCGGAATCATCAACTCGCGATTTCCAGCGGTGATTGTATAACTTTTCTGGTCGATAGTAATATGGCCAATCTTGATTTTTACTTCGCTTGCCTGATTGTAACGCCGCAATAATGCCCGAACGCGAAAAATCAGTTCTTGCGGTTCGAATGGTTTCGTGACATAATCGTCTGTCCCCGCTTCGAAACCTTGCGCTTTATCTAGCAGTGCATCTTTGGCTGTTAACATGATAACTGGAATTTCTGGATAATCAGCGCGCATCCTTTGGCATAATTCCAAACCATCCATTTCCGGCATCATCAGATCGACAATGGCTAAATGCACTTGGTCTTCATTCAATAGCGTTTCAGCATGGACACCGTTTTCTGCTTCTAGAACATGAAATCCTTCCACGCGCAGATGGTGGCCGACGAGCTGGCGAATATGAGGATCGTCATCTACTACTAAAATCCGTTTCATTTGTTTTACACCTTCTTATCGTTGCGATTTATAACTGGTTTTATCATAGCAGTAATTGGACTAATAGAAAAGCATGATAACATCAAAAAGAAAAATGTTATCATGCCTTTATTTTATTTAAAAGACTTGTTTGCCAGTATTGTATAAGAAAAGTACTCCTTCACTTGACTAGGTATAGCTTCATTGTCTGCATAGGAATACGATGAGCTAACAGATTTACTATCTGACTCGTATACAAAACTATACTTAAGTTCACAATTTTTCGGTGAATCCAGTCTGCTTTTATTTTTATTTGTCAACTTCACTCCATTTAAAAATTGTTGCTTTTCTGTCACGATTTTTTTCCAGTTAGCATAATCTTTTTTAGTTGTAATGGATTTGGGAAACCATTCGTAGGCAAAGACTTTTGAGTTATACATTATTTTTTCAACAACTATAACCTCGTCTTCTGGAATTTTTGAAGCTGCGATTGTTTCGTCTATCCGATTTTCTGCCTGCGTTGTGCGGAAATGAATGTAGCCGATATAAGCGAGAATTGGTAGCACAATTAGGAGAGATATGACTAACAAAATAATTTTCCACTTTTTCATAATGTTCACTCCTTTAGTTGTCATAAATAGCGTTATGTTCATTTTATCACAAAACGTGTGGTGATGAAATAGCAAAAAACCACCCGCCGCAGCAAGTGGTTCTGTTGTTTATAAAACTTTCTCCAAAAAACTAATCGTCCGTTCGTGTTTCGGTGCATCAAAAACTTGCTCTGGTGTACCTTCTTCAACGATGTAACCGCCGTCCATGAAGATGACGCGATCGCCGACTTCTTTGGCAAATCCCATTTCATGTGTGACGACCATCATTGTCATGCCTTCTTTGGCAAGGTCTTTCATAACGCCTAACACTTCGCCGACCATTTCTGGATCGAGTGCGGATGTTGGTTCGTCAAACAGCATAATATCTGGATTCATCGCCAGGGCACGGGCGATTGCTACGCGCTGTTTTTGACCACCGGATAGCTGGCTTGGGAACGCATTTGCTTTATCGGATAGGCCGACGCGGGCTAAGAGTTCCATCCCAACTTTTTCTGCTTCGGCTTTTGATTTTTTACTTAGTTCGGTTGGTGCTAATGTGATGTTTTTTAGTACGGACATGTGCGGAAACAAGTTGAAATGTTGGAATACCATGCCGATGTTTTCGCGGACTTTGTTGATGTCTGTTTTTTTGTCGGTGATGTTGAAATCGTCTACGATGACTTCGCCGGCTGTGATTTCTTCTAAGTGATTCATGCAGCGCAAGAAGGTACTTTTTCCGGAGCCGGATGGGCCGATGACGCAGACCACTTCGCCTTCTGCTACTTCTAGATTGATGCCTTTTAACACTTCATTGGTACCAAAGCTTTTCTTTAAATCGGTGACTTTGAGTTTAGTCATTGTTTACCCTCCGTTCCATCACGTTTGATAGTTTTGTTAGCGCGGTAATCACGATGAGGTACATAATCGCGACAATGAGCCAAACGGTGGATGACTCGAATGTACGCGCGATAATGATTTTACCGGATTGTGTTAGTTCGACAAGACCGATAACACTCATAATCGATGTATCTTTCAACGTAATGACAAACTGATTGATGAACGATGGAATCATAACGCGAACGGCTTGCGGTAAAATGATTTTGCTCATTGTTTTGCCGTACGGTAGACCGAGTGAGCGCCCTGCTTCCATTTGCCCTTTATCAACGGCTTGAATTCCGCCACGGATAATTTCGGTAATGTAAGCCCCTGCGTTCAGACTCAGCGTGATAACAGCGGCAACGGTTGCGTCCATCTTGAAGCCCATTGCCTCTGGAATCCCAAAGTAAATAAAGAATGCCAAAACAATCAACGGAATCCCACGGAAAATATCGACGTATACTGTCGCGATACCGCGTAAGAACTTGTTGCGGCTAACTTTTAGGAAACCAAATACAAGTCCTAAAATTGCTGCAAAAACAAGAGAAATTAGCGTTAATTTAATCGTGTACCACAGGCCTAACAATAAGGCTGGCATACTTTCTACAAGAATATCCCAAAATGATTTCTGAGCTTCATTGCTGCCGATGTATGTATCGACAATTTTTTTATATTCGCCGCTTGCTTTAATGTTCGCAAGTCCTGCGTTGAATTTCGTTAGTAATTCTTGATTTTGCCCTTTGTTTACTGCAAAACCGTATGAGTTTCCTTTTTCTTTATCTGTTACGATGTCAAGACCGTTGCCTTGTTTCACACCGTAAGCAAGCACTGGATAATCATCGAAACATGCTGCTGAGTTTCCTGTGCGGACGTCTGCGTACATGCTCGCTGAATCGTCGAACGGTACTAATGTGTAACCGTATTTGTCTTTGTTAGCTTCTGCGAATGCGTAGCCTTCTGTGCCTGTTTTAACGGCTACTTTTTTGCCTTTTAAGTCTTTGTATGAGGAAATTGCGTCGTCGCCTTTTTTGATGGCCATTACAACGCCGGATTCAAAATACGGATCTGAGAAGTCGAACTTTTGTTTACGCTCGTCGGTGATGCTCATTCCTGCAATGACACCATCGACTTGATTGCTTGAAAGCGCCTGAACTGCGGCATTAAAACCGAGTGGCTTTACTTTGTATTTAAAATCTTGATCTTTGGCAATAGCTTTTAAAATATCCATATCGATACCGACAAGCTCGCCGTCTTTATTTTGGAATTCAAATGGTGCGAATGTTTCGTCTGTTCCGATCTCATATACTTTTTCGTCAGCCGCATGGGCAACTGGTACAAAGCTTCCTGCGACCATCGCGAATACTGCAATAAATGATAGAAGTAGTAGTCCTAATTTTGTCTTTTTCATTATTTCCTCCCCCATATGTGCTTATGTATATTAATTCCAGTTTATTGTCTCAAGTTGTAACACATTCTCGATTTTATCATAACGTAACCTTATTGAAAATACCCAAATCAGATAAGAGATTCCTGAAAACGTAAAAAAGCCCCGAAATAAAGCGTTACTTCAAGGCTTTTAATACCAAATTTTTATTTTATGCTTCGGCGATAACTTCGATTTCGATGTCTGCATCGTTCGGTAATTTCGCTACTTGGAATGCGCTACGAGCTGGGTAGTCACCTTCGAAGAAAGATGCGTAAATTTCATTCACTGCGACAAAATTGTTCAAGTCTTTGAATAAGACGGTTGTTTTTACGATTTTATCTAGGCTTGAGCCGCCAGCTTCTAGAACTGCTTGGATGTTCGCAAAGGCTTGTTTTGTTTGTGCTTCCACGCCTGTCGCCATAACGCCCGTTGCAGGATCAATGCCTAGCTGCCCAGATGCATAAATAAACCCGTTCACTTTTACTGCTTGTGAGTATGGACCAAGTGCTTTTGGTGCTTGATCGGTATGAATAATTTCTTTTGTCATAAAAAATCCTCCTAAATATGATGTCGTATCTTTGTATTGTATGCGAATTCAGATAGTTTTGCAATTTTTATCTTGTTGGTATGCGCGCTTTTATCGTGTCTAGCCAGTTGACAATGGCTTGGTGCATTTCTGCCATCAGTTGGTGTACATTGGCTGTAAAAAGCTGTACGAGTAAAATCATGCCTTCGATCGTTATAAAA
Source organism: Listeria booriae (assembly GCF_000766865.1). Taxonomy (GTDB): domain Bacteria; phylum Bacillota; class Bacilli; order Lactobacillales; family Listeriaceae; genus Listeria_A; species Listeria_A booriae. Next base: position 94,428 of record NZ_JNFA01000024.1, on the reverse strand, counting down.
GCAACGACAACAAACACAAGGATGCTGATCCAATAAACGTCTACGCGCGATTTTTCGTAATGTCCGATAATAAAATACATCATCGCAAATGGCAAAAATAAGAGCGCTACAATGCATAATAATACAGAAACAAGTGTTGAAATCCACCATGTAGCAAGGAGTGAAAGTAACATTAGAACGAGTGGGAACGTCATCATCCCGCCGATTCCAGCTGCGCATTTTAGAAAGCTAACCTCTCTAATTCCCATCACATAGCGAACCGCTAGCCATACTACGGTCACATTGAGCAACATCATGACTAAAATATAAAGTAACACCTGCCCCGATGATACAAAAATCGACATAATCACTCGTTGAAAAATAGGATAGTTTTGCAGTGAGTTAATAATTAAGTCGCGCATATTCCAAGCGTATTGTAATGTTAGGCACAGTACAAATAATACAATATGTAGTAAGCCGAACGCGCCGTGTCTTTTTTCTGCTTGCATGCTCGTTCTTACTGGTCGAACAATGGTCATGCCTACAAATATACCATAATCCCGAAGTGTCCTGATTATCCCCACTTCCCTTCTTTATTAATATGGTATAATTATAGCTTGTTTCGATTTAATTGCCACTTTTAAACTTACTTATTTAGGAGGATTTTATGTTACTTTTACTTGCTAGTGCTTATTATATAATGATAAATGTGATTGGATTTGCAACGATGGGAATTGATAAAGCGAAGGCGCAGAAACATCAATGGCGTATTCCAGAAGCAACGTTATTATTATGTGCTTTTTTGGGTGGCGGAATTGGTTCGTGGATTGGGATGTATTTTTTTCACCACAAAACACATAAATGGAAGTTCAAAATTCTCGTACCGCTAGCCATTGTCCTGCATGTCGGTGTCATTTTCTACTTATATACGTATTTTCAGTAGTTTTTCACAAGCAGAGGATTTGTCTTTCAACGCATTCATCCTTTAAAATGGAGGCATTCGAGAGGGGTTTTTATGATGAGTTTCAATCTTATTTCTGTAGAAGAACTGGAAAGTCGTGCGGCGGAAAATATTATCGATGTACGCGATACGGCTGATTTTAACGAGGTACACATTGAAGGCGTGCGCAATATCCCATTAATCGGTTTACCAAATTTCGTAGAAGAGCTAGACCCAAACACGATTTACAGCATCATTTGTTATTCCGGCAATCGCTCCACACAAGCCTGCGAATACTTAAGCGCCCGCGGTTTTCAATGCGAAAATGTGATTGGCGGTATGAATGCTTGGTTAAGTAAATAATTAAAAAAATCGTATGCAGCGAAATCTCGCGACATACGATTTTTTCATGTTATGCTTTTTTGAAAAGACGGCTCACAATTTTGCCAAGTTCCATTAAAATAACGGCTGCCAAGGCTAATCCTGCTGCAATTCCCCATTCGCTAAGACCGAATGTTTCTGGGATGGAGAAGATTTCGCGTGCACCTGGAAGTACTGTTATACCATATAAAACAAAGCATACAAGCACGGCATAAATGACATATTTATTACTGAAAAATCCTGCTTCAAAAGCGGTCTGTTTATTCGAGCGTGCCGCAAAAGTTTGTAAAGTCCGCGCTAGAATCAATGTTGTAAATGCCATCGCTACGCTAATTTCTGGCGAGTGTTGCAACCCGATGTATTGCGAAATAATAACCGCCACACCAATCAACAAACCACGCGTAATAACGGCTTGCATCGTACCGCCTGCAAAAATGCCTTCCTTAATATCCCGAGGCTTGCGTTCCATCACATCTGGTTCTGCTTTTTCCATTCCGAGTGCAATCGCTGGCAAGGAATCGTTGACCAAGTTGATAAATAGCAATTGTAGCGCTGTAAATGGATTGATCCAGTCAAAAACTAGAGCGAAAAGAATCGCAATAATCGCGCCTAAATTTCCTGCAAACAAGTACGCAATCGCTTTTTTAATATTATCAAAAACAGTACGGCCAACTTCTACCGCGCTCACAATAGAGACAAAATTATCATCCGTCAAGACCATCGCCGAAGCATCTTTGGCAACATCCGTCCCACTTCCCATTGCCACACCAATATCCGCTTGTTTCAAGGCCGGCGCATCATTGACACCATCACCCGTCATCGATGTTACTTTACCTTTTTTCTGCCAAGCTTTCACGATCCGAATTTTATTTTCCGGAGACACACGTGCGTAGACGGAAATATGTTCTAGTTTTTCATCCAATTCTTGTTCTGACAATGCGTCTAGCTCTTGCCCTGTTAACGCAATATCGTCTTCTGCCATCAAACCAATATCCCGTCCAATCGCTTGCGCTGTTGTTTTATGGTCACCCGTAATCATTACCGTCCGAATGCCAGCTTTCTTCGATTCCTCAATCGACGCATAAACCGCTTCACGTGGCGGATCAATCATTGCCGTCAAACCAACCAACACCAAATCATGCTCATCGTCTAAATCAATATCCGCCTGCGAACTATCCAAACGCTTATACGCATAAGCCAATACCCGCAACGCCTGATTCGAGAACCGCTCGTTGGCCTCCATCAAACTCGCCTTCAATTCCTCCGTCAGCGGCTGCTCTTTCCCATCTAAAAACACTTGACTACAACGCGCGAAGACAACATCAGGCCCACCTTTTGTCAACATTGCTTTTTGCGTATCAAACGTATGCACCGTCGACATCAACTTCCGTTCCGAGTCAAAAGGAATCTCCGCCTCACGCATGTAGCGTTCTCTAATCTCATTATAATCCTTGTTGTTCTTATTACTAAACGCAATCAGCGCAACCTCCGTCGGGTCCCCCAATTCCAAACCTTCTTCGTTAATATTCGAGTCATTACAAAGCACCGCGATATGAATCAAACGACGCTCTCCCTCCGACCACGTATCCGGCGTATCTGGAAAAACTTCTTGCGTACCATCTGGCAAATAATAATCCACAACCGTCATCTTATTTTGCGTCAGCGTCCCAGTCTTATCCGTACAAATAACACTCGTCGAGCCCAGCGTCTCAACCGCAGGAAGCTTCCGAATAATCGCGTGCCGCTTCGCCATCTTGTTCGTCCCAACCGAAAGCACAATCGTCACAATCGAAGACAACGCCTCCGGAATCGCCGCAACAGCTACCGCTACCGCAAACATAAACGCATTCAAAATCGCCTTCGTCATGTCCCCGCTGCCGCCACCAAGCCAAACCCGTCCAGCCTCAATCGCAAAAATCAAAATACATAACAGCAAAATCCCGATTCCGAGTTTTTTACTAAAGCTCTCCAATTTTTGCTGCAATGGCGTTTGTTTCGCTTCTGCGCTTTCCAACAAGCCCGCGATTTTTCCGATTTCCGTATCGCCGCCCGTTCCCGTCACAACAAAAGCACCGCGTCCGTACACAACTAGCGCCCCGCTGAATACCATGTTTTTACGATCACCTAAAGCCGCTTCCTCGCCAATCATCGCCACATGTTTCTCGACCGCTTCCGATTCCCCCGTCAGCATGCCTTCATCGACTTTCAGCGAACCGCTCTCAATAATACGACCATCCGCCGGAATAAAGTCCCCAGCATCCAGCAAAACAATGTCGCCCTTCACAAGTTCCCGAGCCGGCAACGTCAACTTCTCGCCATTTCGAATCACCTTGGCTTCCGGCGCCGACATTTCCTTCAGCGCATCAAGCGACCCTTCCGCCTTCCGTGTCTGCACCACACTAATCACCGAGTTCAAAATCAACACAGCAAAGATAATAAGCGACTCCACAACTTCACCAAGCAAAATTTGCACGACTGCTGCCGCCAATAAAACAATAACCATCGGATCCTTAAACGTTTCTAAAAACAGTTTCCAAAGCGGGTCCTTCAATTTATCCTTCAATTCATTATAACCATCCCGCTCTAACCGCAGCTTGACCTCCGCTGTCGATAACCCCGTTTTCGCAGAAGTTTCTAATTCTTCTAATACTTCTTCGGCTTCCTTCTGATACATGTGCATACTCCAACCACCTTTTTATACAGTATATCTTACATTATACCCAAAACATCACGCTTTTAATATAGAAAAAGTATGGAACCTTTTCCTAGCACCGCACACCTATTTCCAACTTATCCATTATTGTTCAAATTTTAACTTGAAAAATATAACAGAATAAGATACAATTCATTATGTAACATAAAATACATATTATTAATAAGGAGGCCGTTAATAAAGTACATAATTAAACTTAATATTACCTTTAATACACTTTAATCACTGCATATCTCTTTTCCTCTTTCATGTAATCTATTCTGCTAACACTTTGCCCAGTCTTTACACACTAATTAGTTAGAGAGGAGTTTTTTTATGAAAACAATAGCTAAAATTTGGGGAGCCTTCATGATTTTGTTATTTGCAACACTGTTCTTTTCAATCAATGCAAATGCGAGCACAGTAAGTTTAGTCCCAAACAATGAAAGCGCAGCCACCCAAAATAAAGCAACGCTACAAAAAGCAATCAATGCAGCAAGTACAGGCGAAACGATTACGATTCCAAAAGGTACCTACTATCTAAGCGGCGAAATCATGGTAAAATCCAATATTACAATTCAAGGGGAAGATATGTACGCCACTAAACTCTATATAGATAAAGGCTTTGTCTCACCGTACATTCAAATACCAGCGGATACAGGTCTTGGCGTTAGCAACCTGACGATGAAAAACATGTCCATGGGAATGAATCCAAATACCGTGCCAACAATTGATATTAACGCAGATGCCATTCAAGAATATGGTAAGGGAACCGCGCTCGATACCAACAAAAAGAATTTTTCATTTATCGAAATAAGCAATAAATATTCAGGAAAATATACTCCTAACACACCACGTACAAATAAAAATCTGACCTTCTCAAACCTTATCCTAGATGGGGAACTAAAAGGTGATTCAGGCATATTTCTAGGCGATGCAGAAAATGTAACCGTAACCAATAACACCATCAAGAACATCGGAGCAAAAAACGGCATTTCCCTACAAACAAGTTCCGATATCACAATCAAAAATAACACAATCACCAACGTCGGAAGATCCTCCATCTTCATGTACTTAGGAAATAAAAACATCACGATTGAAAATAATAATATGAAAGACTGGCTTCAGCGCTTCGGAGTGCTTCATTATTTCCAACTCATTAACGAGGGCATGACGAAAGAGAAAGCTAGCCAGACAACTAACAATGATTCCGGAATCTATTCATACGGACCAGCAAACGAAGGCATTTTCATAAAGAACAATCAGCTTAGCGTTTCAGAAGGAAAGAAAAATCCGAATAATGCTGTCCTTGCAAAATACGGCGTCACAAACACACAATCCATTATGTACTCCGCTATTCGTTTACCAGGAACAAAAGATTCTGAGGTTATTGGCAATGATGTACAGCTCACCTCCCCAGATGCCTACAGTTTTTTAGATGTCAATATAAAGTCAGAAGGAACACTAGAACAAGGCTCTAAAAATATTTATATCAAACAAAATACCTTTACAGTTGGAAGTAGCGGCACCATTATGTATCCATTTCGTATTTTCAATGCAGAAGCAGACGAAAACAGCAACGGTATCATTATCGACGAAAACACGATTGACATCCAAGGTGACATTTGGAACTATTTCAAAACAATCGTCGAAGTCAGAAAAGGCGATCCAGGTTTGCGCGGTTCTATCGACACGCAGAGCCTTACTTTCATCAATAATCTTATCAGTGTAAAAGATTGGCCCATCAAAACTAGTAAATGGTTATATGTCAATGGCTGCAAATTAGATGTATTAGAATTTTGGGGCAACCGATTTAAAGACAACACTCCAGAAATTCTCGACATTATCGGTTCAGAAAATATTAACAAAACCTACACTATGAAGTTAAATCCTTATTTCCTGAACTACGAACAACTCGCCAACCCTTACATCACTGGAACGGCTACCAAAGACTCCATTTACAAAATAACGCGCATTAATGATATCGCACAAGCAAATATCGTCGATGGTAAAGTTATGATGTATTTAAAACCAGATCAAGTCAAAGGAAAAGACCGTGTAGAAATTAAGTTAATGAAGGAAAATACACTAGCAGAAAGAACGACAAACAGAGCCTATATTCTCTATTTCAATCAATAAAATGGCTAGATTAAACAAATAGGAATAAACGAAAGAACAAAAAACAGAAGCGTATACCTTGATGTTAGGTAAATCTTCTGTTTTTAGTTACTTATTTATTTCTCATGCAAATCCGACATCTTCGCTTTGCCCATCAGCAACATCGTAAAAAACGCCAAGCTAAGCGGAATTAGCGTCCATAAGAATGTTTGTGCAATCGAACTACACAATATTTCCGTTATCTTATCCAAAATTTCCGCTGGTATCTTCGCCCGCAACTCCGGTGACAAAATCGCGCGGCTATCCATGTGTTGGAACATCTCTGGTACGCCGTTTGAGAACAAATTCCGCTGAATCACGCCATAAATCGTAATCCCCACGGTCATCCCAAACGAACGAATAAAGTTATTCGTCGCACTCGCCGTCCCGCGTTCATCCGGATTAATTTTATACAAGCTTGCCGTTCCAAGAATTGAAAACGAAGGCCCAATCCCAACTCCGAGCATCACCATGTAAATCGTCAGCAAGTACCGCGGCGTGTCAGGCGTCAACGTTCCAAACAAAATCGTCGTCCCAAACGTCAAAATCCCCGCACAAATCATAATCGAACGGAAGCTAAACCGATTCGCCAAGTTCCCCGAAATAGCCGCCATCACGCTTGTCCCCACCATCATCGGCAAGAGTAGCAAGCCTGAATTCGTCGCCGTCCCACCGTCTACACCTTGCACATACAGCGGAATATAAATCGTCGCAACCATAAACACGCCACCATACAACATCCCCGTCAAAACCGTCCCTAAATAAACAGGTCGCTTAAACAAGTAAAACGGTAAAATCGGGTCCGCCGCACGACGCTCCACAAAAATAAGCACAATCATCGCTACTACGAACAATCCGAACAAACTAAAAATCTGCATCGAATCCCACGCATACGTATGCCCGCCAAGCTCTAGCGCAAACATCAACGCCACCGTTCCACCAACAAGGAAGAACGCACCCAGCCAATCAATTTTTGCTTTGTTATGTTTTGGTGATTCTTTATAATACACACTAATTAAAAATAAGGCCACAATCCCAATCGGAATATTAATATAAAAAATCCAATGCCAACTAATGTGATCCGTAATGAACGCCCCAAGTAGAGGCCCAACAACGCTTGAAAGGCCGAACACAGCGCCAAACCAACCGCCGACACTCGCACGTTTTTCCAGTGGCAGAACGTCCCAAATAATCGTGAACGCAATCGGCATCAAAGCACTACCGCCAACCCCTTGAATCGCCCGATAAATCGCCAGTTGCGTCATTGTTTCCGCCGTTCCACAAAGAATCGAACCAATTAGAAACAACGTAATTCCGAACACATAAAATCGTTTTCGACCATACATATCCGATAATTTCCCGAAAATCGGCATGCCCGCCATTTCCGCAACTAAGTATGCCGACGTAATCCAAACATACTTATCAAGTCCCCCTAAATCGCCGACGATTGTACCCATACTTGCTGCTACAATCGTGTTATCTAGCGACGAAACAAAGATTCCAAGCATTAGTGCGACTAATACCGGAATAATTTTCGTTTCTGTTTTTGTCATTTTCCTCACCCTTCTTGATTGCATTCGTATATAATAGAACTATACGCTACATCCTCTTAATTTAACACTGTTAAATTATATCTCTATCGATCTAAAAATAAAATCAGTCTAAAGGAGTATTTTTTAGTGAGCAAAAAAAGAAATTTGACGCAAGAAAAAATCATTTTAGCCTCTTTAGAAGTTTTAGAAAAACACGGTATTCAGAACTTATCGATGCGCAAAGTCGCCGATGCAATGAACGTTCAAGCGCCCGCACTTTACTGGCATTTCAAGAATAAACAAGACTTATTACAAGGGCTTTCCAGTTATATTTCCGCACAAATTGCGTTGCCCGATGCCGAACTTTCATGGCAAGATAAGGCGCGTTGGCTAGCGATGCAAAGTCACCAAGCGATGCGCGCTGTTCCCGACGGTGCCGAAATCATGATGAAAACAATTCCAATCGACAAAAGCCGCCTAAACATTATCGACTGCCTGTTCTGCGCCTTTTTTGACGCGGGTTTTGATGAAGAACAGACGCTGGCATTATGCAATTTGATTGATAATTATGTCACGGGAATCGCGATTGATGAAACGTCCCAAGACCGCACGCTGGCCGAAGTAGGACCCGATAAGATTCACGGACTCTTTACCTCGATGTTTGAGCGCGAAGATATGCAACATTTGCGCGTCATCCCAGCAATGAAAAGACACGCCGAGGCCCACGAACGCTTTGATTTAAATTTTTCATTCGGTTTGGATGTCATTATTGCCGGCGCCGAGAAAATTCTAGAAACAACGAAAGGAGGCTGACACATGCGAAAAGATAAACTTTTACAAGGCGAAAAAGTGTTTTTGCGTCCGCTAAATGCGGCGGATCAGGACACGTACTATACGATGTTTTTTGATAGCGAAGTTAGGCGTTTAACAGGGACAAAACAAGCTTTTACGTATGCTCAAATCGAGCAGTATATTGCGAATAAGTGGCAAGAAAGCGACGCTGTGTTACTGCTTATTTGCTTGCAAGATAGTGAGGAAGTTATCGGTGACATTGCGCTACAAGACATCGACACGACGAATCGCAATGCCAACATGCGAATCGCGATTAGCCAAGCAGCGCACCAAGGACAAGGCTACGGTTCAGAGGCAATGCAGTTATTGCTTGATTACGGCTTTGGTATTTTGAATTTACACCGCATTGAACTAAATGTTTTTGCCTACAACAAACAAGCCAGCCGCGCCTATGAAAAAGTTGGCTTCACGGTCGAAGGTGTACAGCGCGAGGCTTTATTTTATAATCACGAATATCACGATTCTATCCTTATGAGCATCCTCGCTCACGAATTTCGGGAAAAATATCGAAAGTAACAGTACAAATAAGCCATGTCGCCAATTACCTCGAGACATGGCTTATTTATTTGAGCCTACTGCAAATTTATTCGTCTTACTCTATATTGCTGATCTGTTTTGCAGGGACTCCTGCTACAATGACATTATCGGGGACATCTTTTGTCACTGTTGCACTAGCAGCCACCACCGAGTTTTCTCCTACTGTTATTCCTGGCAGTATCGTTGCATTAGCTCCAATCCAGGCGTTCTTTTTAATACAAATAGGTGCCACTCTTAAGCCACGTCTATTTTCTGGATTAAGTAAGTGGTTAACTGTGATTAGTGTTGCTCCTGGACCTATTAATACCTCATCCTCAATTACAATCCCCCCTAAATCAACGAAAGTAACATTCTGATTAATAAAGATGTTTTTTCCAAACGTAATATGTTTCCCGAAGTCACTATAAAAAGGTAATGAAATATCTACGGAAGAATCCACTGCTTTTCCAGTGATTTCTTCCAAATAACGCAAGATTTTTTCTTTCGTATGGTATTGTGTATTCAACTCGATGATTAACTGTTCATTATTCTGTTTGACTAAATGAATTTCTTGATAAAGCGCTGAGTCTTTGAGTACATCTTTCCCGATTAATTTGCTTTGTAAATCTAATTCAGACATGTAACCCCTCCTAAAAATAAATCATTTACTACTCTAATTATATATAGAAAAGGTATACTTGACTAAGACCTATAATACATACTTATCCATTCATTTTATCTATAGAAAGGACTGAGCTTATGGAACTGCGCGTTTTAAATTATTTTTTAACCGTTGCAAGAGAAAAAACAATTAGCAGAGCTGCCGAAGTACTTCATCTATCTCAACCAACGCTTTCCAAGCAATTGAAAGAATTCGAGGAAACATTAGGAGTAACATTATTTATACGCGGAAGTCGTTTTATTACGTTGACAGAGGAAGGGATTTACTTAGCTAATAAAGGAAAAGAAATCGTATCTTTAGTTGAATCCACTACAGCAAATTTACTCAGTGATAGCACGATAAGTGGACAGATTGCTATTGGAGCAGGAGAAACGAGAGCTTTTGAATTCATTGGTCAATTTTTGCGTGATTTAAGAATCGAGCACCCAGATATTCATTTTCAACTGCATAGTGGCAATGCCGACGATGTGTTAGAAAAAATCGATCATGGATTACTAGACTTTGGACTCGTCATTGATCCCATAGAAAAACAGAAATATGATTACCTGCAACTACCTTTAGTAGATTACTGGGGACTTTTAGTTCATACATCCCATCCTTTAGCCAAAAACAAATCAATCACTCCTATAAATATTAGGGGCATACCTTTACTGGTTTCCAGCCAATCTTTTGTTGACAAACAGCTAGCAGAATGGCTTGGGGAAAATTCTGATTCTCTCCATATTGTTGGCACTTATAATTTACTTTATAATGCTTCTCTCTTAGTAAAAGAAAATATGGTGAGCGCGCTTTGTATTGATGGGATTATAAATACAACTAATACCGACCTGACGTTTATTCCATTCTTCCCTTCCCTAACCGTCAACGTCAATATTATTTGGAAAAAAATCAAACCTTTTCAAATGCCTCCAAAGCATTTTTGCGATTAATTCGTGATACTTAAATATGACAATTGCAACGATAACTTAAGATGCCACCTGATAATCATGGCACTTAATGCTTGTTAGTAAATGTAAAATACTCTAAAATAATGTTAACGCTTTAAAAAGGAGGATTTATAATGAAACACATAAAAAAAGAATTCACGCTTGATTGCGGGCCTGCTGAGGCTTGGCCATTAGTTGTTGATCGAAGCAAGTATGAAAAGTGGGCAGCAGCTTTCCAGGAAGGCTCCACCTACACTGGTGATATGGGACTCGATGAAACGGTTCATTTTGTCGATACTTCGGGCAATGGTTTGGTTTCTAAAGTAGTTGTTTTTGAACCAGAAAAAGAAATCAAATTTTCCTTTTTAGGTGAAATCACTGATGGGAAATATGTTGAAGTCGCTGCATTTGCAGACATGCTGGAGCATTATGTATTTGAACCCGTTGGCAACCAAACAAAAATGTTCGTAGATGTCGCCATGGATGATAAATATTATGACATGATGAATGAAATGTGGGACCGAGCCGGAATTGAGCTCGTGAAACTAAGTAAATAATAAATAAACTAGGAAGCCCCCTCATGCCCATGGAAACTGGCATGAGGGGGCTTCTAAGTCTATAAAACCTGTACGTGTCTAACAAACACCCAAATTATCTATTTTTTCCTGCGACCATACCAAACCGTTGCGAACGTTGTACCAAAAATGATAATTGCTCCTGCGAGTAAGTAGCGCAGTTCATTTAGATCGCCTGTATGCGGAAGGGTTTGCTGGTTAGTTTTAATCGCTGTTAGTTTTGTAGGCGTTGGTTTGACGGTGTTTACGGTTGTTGGCTTCACTGGTTTTGTCGGATGCGTCGTTGGTGTAATGACTGGTTTTGTTGGCGGAATCGTCGGTTTGGTTGGTGGTATGACTATTTTTGCATCGGTTACGACGACTGTTACTGGTTCTGTGCTGCGTTCTGGGATGGCTACTTGCTTCGGTGTCGGGTCAACAGTGTAGCCTTTTGGTGGGCTGATTTCTTTGACGTAGTACACACCTGGAACTAGTTTTGGAAAATGTACTTTGCCATCGGTACTTGTGTTTCCTTTACTCACTATTTTCTTGTCGCTGTTTAGAATGCTGTACGTTGCTCCTTTTAGTGAGATATTCTGATCGTCGCGGTCTACTTTATGCACGATGATGCTGCCGTAGTCTTTTTGGTTGGTGAATGTGACTTCTTTTACTTCTGTTTGATTGAATGTAATGGTGAACGGAATTTGTGCTGTGTCTAACAAGTAGCCTTTTGGCGCGGTTTTCTCTTGGAAGTAGTAATCGCCAGGTGTTAAGTTGGTTGCGCCGAGCTCGCCTAGTTCGTTGCTCACCAGATTTTCTTTTACAATGCTACCATTGACATTATATAGGTCAAAAATGGCACCGGCTAATCGTGCTTTTGTTTCTGCATCTGTTTTGGTTAGCTTCACAGATCCTGGAATCATGGTGTTTGGCATGTCCACTTCTACTTCATCTTGTTGTGATGGTACGATATTGAATGGTACTGGTGTTGTATCGATTTCGTAGCCGATTGGTGCTTGGGTTTCGATGAACTGATAGTCGCCAGGAGGCAGTTCTATGGTTTCAATTTTGCCATCTTCATTGGTTGTTAAATTTTCTTGTACTGTGGTGCCGTCTTTATCTGTGACTTTGAAAATGGCGCCGAATAAATGATTGTCTTTGTTCACACTATCTGCTTTTGTAAGCATTGCTTTGCCGCGAATGAGTTCGTTTACGTAGTTGATTAATAGTGTTCGTTCTTGGCCTTTTTCGATGGTGAATGATAGTGGCGTGATTGGTAGTTTGTAGTTGGTTGGCGCTTCGGTTTCCATCAATTCATAGTCGCCTGGAACTAGGTTATCAATGTGGATGTCGCCTGTTTCGTCCGTTGTAAAAGTGGTACCTATTTTGCCGCCTAGTTGGAGCGATTTCAAGCTGAATTTAGCGCCTTTTAATGCCTCTCCGCGGTTGATGCTGTCCACTTTATGAATGCGCACGGAGCCGGTGAGTAGTGTATTCGTCGCCTCTAGTTGTAACGCTTTGTCTTGCGCTTTTGTAATCGTAAATTTGATAAAACTGCTATCTAACTGATAATATTGCGGCGCGGTTGTTTCTTGTAGCATATAGTCGCCTGGATCAAGGCCTGGAATAACTATTTTTCCGAATACGTCAGTTGTTAAGTCTTCTTGTATCGTGCTACCCTCGGCGTCTGTTAATCGATAAACTGCTCCAGCCAAAGCTTCTCCTGAGGCACTGTCTGTTTTGGATAAAGATACAGTTCCCGGAATAATCGTGTTGAATGCTTCTACTGAAATCGGTGCTTGCTGCCCTTTAACGATTGTAAAAAGTACTGGAGTCGAGTCTAGGTAGTAGCCTGTTGGCGCAGCTGTTTCGATGAATTGATAGTCGCCGGGTGGTAAATCGTTAACGCTAATCAGACCGTCGGAACCACCAACGAGATTGTCTTGTATGACGTCACCGTCTTTGTTTAGCAGTTTAAATGTAGCCCCTGCAATCGGTGTCTTGGTTTTTTTGTCTAGTTTTTCTAGAATAACGCTGCCCGGTGTTAATATGTTTGTTTTTTCGACGACTGTTGTTTCTTGTTGGGATTTGGCGATCGTGAATGGCACTGGGGTTGCGTCTAGAATATAGCCGAATGCTGCGCTTGTTTCGACAAAACTGTAATCGCCTGGTGCCAAGTCTTGTGTTGTAATTTCGCCATCGTTATTTGTTACTAAACCGGATTGCACGACTTCCCCTTGATCATTTTGAACGTCAAAAGTGGCGCCTGCAATGTGTTGTAGCGGGTTTACGCTATCTTGTTTGATTAGTTTGGCCTTGCCTTTGATAAGTTCGTTGGAATAGTTGATGTCTAGTGCCCTCGTTTGATTTTTAGTAATTGTAAAATGGTAATCGCTCGTTGGTAGCTCGTAATCTTGCGGTGCTTTCGTTTCGGTAAGATCGTAATCGCCTGGAGCCAAGCCATCGATAGAGAGGTCGCCATTTTCGTCAACTTCTAGGTCGCTACGAACGATTTCACCAGTATCGCTTGCTTTTAAATCAAACTTAGCGCCAGTTAATTTTTGTAGAACGTTCACGCTGTCGACTTTGTGTAGTGTAAATCCGCCAGTTTTTAAGGTGTTGTCATGTGTCATTGTCAATGCTTCTTGTTGGGCAAGCGCGATATGGAACGGAATCGGTGTGCTATCAAGCTGATAAGCCTCTGGTGCGCTGGTTTCAACTAAGAAATAATCGCCTGGGTCAAGGTTTTCAATTGTTAACTTACCGAATTCGTCAGTCTCCAAATCCGTTTGTAAAACTTGCTCATCAGCGTCTAGTAGTTGGAATGTTGCTCCTGCCAGCCCCTCTTTGGAAACGTGATCTTGTTTTGTTAAAATAACCGTCCCTGGAACGACTGTGTCGAGCGCTGTCAAGGCGACTTCTTGTTGTTGCGACTTCACAATCGTAAACGGAATCGCTGTGTCATCTAAATAGTAACCTGTCGGTGCGGCCGTTTCGACAAATTGGTAGTTTCCAGGTGCTAAATTGGTCACGTGAATTTCGCCGTTTTCATCACTCGTCAAGTTGGCTTGCACGACATCACCATTTGCTTTTTGTAAAGAGAAGACAGCTCCGGAAAGTGCTAATTTGGACTTCTTATCTTTCTTGGTGAGCTTGACTCCGCCTGTTTTTAGTGTGTTTGTCATTGTTTTGGAGACGATGTTTGTGCTTGTTGTTGCTTTTGAAATCGTAATTGGAATTGGCGTGGTGTCTAGTTTGTAATCCGCTGGTGCCACTGTTTCGACGAGTGAGTAGTTGCCAAGCGGTAAGTTCGGAATGACGAGTTTTCCTTGCAGATCTGTCGTTAAATTCGATTGCAGCGTTGCCCCAGAACTATTTAATAATTTGAAAACTGCTCCAGATAACGGCATGTGCGTCACGCTATCTTCTTTTGTCAGGGAAATCGTTCCTAAAATAAGCGCATCATACGCCGTCACAGTAATTGGCGTTGTTTGTTTTGCACCTATTGTAAAATTGTATGGCGTTGCATTTAGCTGATATCCTTGTGGCGCAGTGACTTCCACGAAAGAATAACTTCCTGGCTCCAAATTCGTCAAATGGATTTTTCCGTTCGCGTCGGTTGTAAGATTATCTTGAACGACTGTGCCACCTTTCTTCAATTGAAAAACTGCGCCTGACAATGCGTTGGTCGTATTTGTTTCATATTTTGTCAACGTAACTTCGCCGACATATAAGCTATTTTTAACCGTCACATCTTTAGCCGTTTGAGCAATATTCACCGTCGTACCAACTTCCAAAGCGTCCGAAATGACATACCCCGTCGGCGCGGCCAGTTCCTTCAAAATATAATTCCCGTAGCGCAAAGCTCCGAAAACGACTTTACCAGTGCTATCCGTCACGCCTGAACGCAACACAACAGTTCCCGTCGCATCATACAATGCCATACTAGCTCCAGCAAGTGGCGTAGTACCTATATTCGTCTTCGTTAGCGTAATTGTGCCACGAACTCCCGTCGCGCTACCTCCGCCGTCTGTGACCTTAACAACGACATCATACGCCGTCTCCACTAGCTCCGTCGTAATGTTGCTACCAGCAAGTTTGATAGCATTACTAATCGTTTCTTTATCATTCGCGTCAATGAACGAACTATATTTCAAAATATAGGCCGTCGAAATCGTATTCGCAAACGTTATTTTAAATTTCTGCGCACCCGTCACATTATCCGTCGTGATTTCAAGCGTATAATCCGTCCCTTGCACCATCTCGGCGCCTTGCGTAAAGGTTCCGTTGGCAGCTACCACCGTCTTATACAAGTGGAACGAGGATGGAATCAGCACTTGATTACTTGTCGGCGTATCGATAATCGTTGCGTTTGAAATCGTTGACTGCCCAGCATTAATGTTCGCCGTCCAATCAATATTTTTACCATTTTGCGTTCCCGACTTCGTAACATAGCTTCCACCACTCGGAATGTTCACCGTTCCCGTCCACGAAGCAAAATTCTGCGCGCCATCTTTTAACGTCCCCGTATTTTGGTAAGAAGCCACGATCAACGTATCCGCAATGCTCGTCTTATACGTAATATAATACGCCGTCTGAATACTATGATTAAAATGCACCGTAATCACATTTCCCGTCGTATCCAGCGTATACTCACTACTCGGCACAATCCCGCCGTCCGAATACGCATTCTGCCCAGAACCAAGCGTCATCTTATGCACTTCAATCGTATTTGGCAACAACTTCTGATTCGCCGGAATAGCATCCGTAAAAATTGGATCCGTCACAGTCAGCAAATTATAGTTCATGCCAACCGTCCACGTCAGCTCCTTCCGCTGCGCATTATAACTCCCCGACTTAAACCCATTGTTCTTCGTATAATCTCCCGGGTTCACATTCACAATCACCGAACTCGTATCGTCCCCATTAATCTCCGTCCAGAAAATCGAAGCCACATTTTCAAAATTATTTGGCGCCGTCACTTCCGAATAATTAAACGTCGTCGCATATGTCAACTTCAACGTATGCGTCATGTTCTCCCCATAAGCCCCAATGAGCGTCACCACAAACCCTTGCCCATCCGAGTTCAGCTCCAACTCGTAATCCGTCCCGAGAACCAACACACTATTCGCATTATTCATGTCTACTATTTTCACCGAATTTTGCACCAATGTTAAACCGTCCGAAGTGAAACGATCCTTAATAAAAACATGATTCATAATATAGTTGTTGTTATTAATAATCTGCTCCCACTGCATCACTTTCGTATTATAATTAATGCTCGTCGTTCGTTTACTAATATTGCCCTGAGTCACACCACGCGTCGAACTCACCGTCGTTGTATTCGGCGAACTCACCTGATTGACCACATTAATATTACTCGTAATCAGTCCAGTCGGCACCGTATCATACGTAATCACATACGCCCCACTAATCCCCTGATTAAACTGCAAATTAAACCCGTTCTGCGTCCCATTAGACGTCGGCGTCACTGTATAAGCCGTAGAAGGCACCGTGCTACCAATCGTTGCCGCACCAGTCCCATCAATGCTCACATTTTTCACAACAATCGAGCCTGGCACAAGCCCATACGTATTCGAAAACAAATCCCGAATAATCGCATTGGCCTGCGTAATCGTTGCCGTATCATAATTATAATTAATCGTCCAAGAAATTTTTTGCGTCTTCGAATCATACGTACTTGACTTGTTCAAACGCTTCCCACGATTAATATTCACCGTCGAAGAAGCCGAAACCGCTGTATTCCCCGTACTAGTCAACGTCGCCTTATTCGTGAAACTCGTTTTCGTCAAATCCGTAATCGTCGTCGTGTATCGCACCTCATACGCCTGAATCATGCTATCCGCAAAATCAATTTCAAGCGTATTATTCGCGTTCGGTACAATCGTGTACTCCGACGGGTCCGCCAGTTCCCCCACACTATTCGTCCCATCCATAAACACATTCAGCTTATACACTTGAATCGACGTTGGATCAAGCGATAAACCAGCCTGCATCGGATCTTTCAAAACCGCATTCTTAAGCAGTTTCTGATTCCCATTCACCTGCACCTTCCAGCTAACCGAAGTAGGATTATACGTGGCATTTGCCGCACCCGTCTTCGTAATCGCCGTCCCACCAGTCGGTAAGAAATCCAGCGTAAACATCGTACCCTCATCTACCGGAAACGTAATTGTTTTCGTCGTAATCCCAATCAAATGCTGCTTATCAAAATACGTATTAAAATGCAATTCCCCGTGAACCTCCGATGATGTCTCCGCATTTTCATTAAACGTCAATGTCACCGTATGATCCGTATTCACAACAAACGTCCCATACTCCCCAAGCGTCCCCGTAATCGGCGAATTAATCGCAAAAATAGTAGGTATCGCAAACGTATACGTATCCCCATTCTTCACATTAAGCGCATCAGGAAGCGCCCATTCAAACTGAATTTTGGCAGACGAATCCACCGTTGGGCGATTCTCATCCGTATACGGGTTCCCATCACTATCCGTAAAAATAACATTCGTCAAAATATTTTCATCAATGACCCCATTCACCGTTGCAACCGACGCCTTCGCTTTTGGCGTCACAGCCTTCGTCGCATCTTTCTTCACAGTATCCTCTTTCACCGCCTCTTTTTCCGTCGGTACCTCCGGCTCAGCAACTGGCGTCACCTCTTGTTGTAGCGGAACTTGCAACGTCACCAACTGCGAACCAAGATCAAAGTTCAGTGGCAACAGCTTCTCTTTCGTATCACTTTGTAACGTTGCCCGTAACACGATATCCCCAACCTGATCTTCATCAAACACAGGCACATCCTCATTCAACTGTACTTGCAATACATGCTTTTCATTATCCACAGACCATTTCCCGTAAACTACATCACCAATTTTGAAATCTGCTTGCAAGTCGCCCTCCATATGTAGCGCTTCTGGGAGTGTCACTAAAATCTCTTTGCCTGCCAAACTCTCCTCACTCGCAATTTTCCAGTTATATCGCACATTTAGCTTACTTTCCTGTAAAACAACCGGCTTAGACTTCTCCGTTATAACGTTCCCTTCCACGTCCCCCACTGTTACTTGTGTAAAGAAATCCTGTTTCGCCGTTTCTAAATTCTCAGATTGCGCTGGCACAGCTGTTAAAACGGTGAAAGCCACGAGCATAACAGTAAGAACTGCCGCTAACACCTTTTTCATCACTTTTTTCCCCTTTCGAATATGCTTGCTTAAAGCTAACAATGTCTATTTATGAATTGTAAAATTTTGAGCATTTATATGTGTCTTTTGTGTCTTATATTACAAACACCTTGAAATCATTAATTACCACTTATTCTTGTTTTAAAACACGATACTACTAGTTAATTGGTAAATTTTAATCATAATAAGCCGAATAAAACTAGTAAAACTGTACTTTTTTGCTCACTATTGAACCCCGAAAAAAATTTTTAAAACAAAAAAAACACACTACACTTTGTAAAAAATGTAATGTGTCTATTATTATTGATTTCTAGCAAACTGCGCATCATGCAAATTGCGATACGCGCCTTGTTTTGCCATTAATTCATCATGCGTTCCCTGTTCGGCGATTCCTGACTCATTCACCACGATAATCCGGTCCGCATGTTTAATCGTCGCCAAGCGATGCGCGATAATCATCGTCGTACGGCCTTTTGCAAGATCATCTAGCGACTGTTGAATCACTAATTCCGTCTCCGTATCAAGCGCTGAAGTCGCCTCATCCAAAATCAAGATTGGCGGATTTTTCAAGAACATCCGTGCAATTGCCAGCCGCTGTTTCTGACCACCAGAAAGTTTCACGCCGCGCTCACCAATAATCGTATCCAAACCGTTCGGCATTTCCTGCACGACTTTTTCCAGATGCGCTAATTTTACAACGTACCAAATCTCTTCTTCCGTCGCATCCAGTTTTCCGTAGGCAATATTTTCACGAATCGTCCCAGAAAACAAGAACACATCCTGCTGCACCACGCCAATTTGCGTGCGTAAAGAATCCAGCGTCATCGCCTGAATATTAATCCCGTCAATCGTAATCGCACCATCCGTCACATCATAAAACCGCGGCAATAAATTACAAATCGTCGTCTTTCCAGCACCAGATGGCCCCACAAAAGCAACCGTCTCGCCAGCCTTCACACGAAGATTAATCCCATCTAGCACCGTTTTGCCAGAATCATATTGAAACGACACATGGTCATAAACAATGTCCCCACGCAACGCCCCAACATTCACAGCACCATCCTTATCCTTAATCGCCGGCTCCGTATCAATCACTTCAATAAACCGCTTAAACCCAGCAATCCCCTTCGGATAACTCTCAATCACCGAATTAATCTTCTCGATCGGCCGCATAAACACGTTCGTCAGCAAAATAAAACTCACAAACTGCCCATATGTAATCCCATCGTTAATAACAAAATAAGACCCAAAGAACAACGCAAACAACGTGATCAAGCGCATCAGAAAGTAGTTAAACGAAAAACTAAATCCCATCACCTTATAAAACATCAATTTCGACTTACGATACGTCTGATTCAACTTGCCAAAACGCTTACGCTCAAAATCCTCATTCGCAAACGCCTGCACCACACGCACACCACTAATCGCATTTTCCACACCAGCATTAAAACTGCCCAAATCCTTGAAAATCTGCGTATTCACACCAGTCATTTTTTTATTAAAGAAAATAATTAGCACCGTCAAAATTGGCACCAAAATAATCGTCATCACCGCGAGTTTCACATTAATTGTCATCATCAACAAGAACGCTCCGACAAGCGACATAATCGAAATAAAAATATCCTCCGGCCCGTGATGCGCCACCTCGCCAATCTCAAATAAATCCGTCGTCATCCGCGACATCAACTTCCCTGTTTTCTGATTGTCATAATACTCAAACGGCTGCTTTTGCAAATGCGCAAACAAATCCCGCCGCATATCCGTCTCAATATTAAGTCCCAACATATGCCCCCAGTAAGTCACAATATACTGCATAAACATATTCAAGAAATAAAAGAATAAAAGCGCCAAAGCCGCCGTCACAATCAAACCCCAATCACGGTCAGGCAACAACTTATCAATCACCTGATTCACCGCCACCGGAAACGCAAGCTCAAGCAGTGCCGCAATAACCGCACAACCAAAGTCGATTATAAATAAAAGCTTGTAAGGCTTATAATAACTAAAAAACCGTTTTAACATCCAAAACTCCCCTTTCCTCACAGAAATACCATTATAACAAATAAAATCATCCCTGCCTAGTTGAGAGCCGTTCTCAATTAAAAAATAACATTTTCCTGAATCACATCTAACTTTTTAATAATAATGTACCGCCGCTTCATCGCGATAACACCTTCCGCCTTCAACTGCTGAAAAATCCGATTCACACTACTCGCCGAATTAATCCCACAAAAGTGCCCAATCTCCTCATTACTCACCAAAAAATCAATCAAAAACGCGTCCTTCTCGATCTCCACACCAAATAATTTATACAATTCATAGAGTTGCGTACAAATCGCACCCAATTTACCATTCATCAACATTTGCTGCATCTTCTTAATCGACTCGAGCAACCGCGTACGATAATAATCCTTCACATAAATTTGCAAATCCGCATTCCCATTCACATCTTTCCAAAACCGAACCCGATCAATCCGATACAATTCCGCACGATCTGACTCCACACGAATATTAAAAGGCGCATTCGCAAACTGAGAATACTCATCCTTTAACAACGACACAATGTCCATTTTATTAATATACGCCAAGTTAAATTCCCGGCCATCCCTTGAAATAATGCTCGTCTTAATAATCCCATTTTTTAATATGTACACATACGAATCTTCCAATCCCTCGTAGGTTAAATATTTCCGTTTCCCCCGCGTAACTACTGGAAAATCATTGGCACTCACATACTCACTAAGAATATCATGATTCATTTTCCATCCTCCCTTTCTCGCAACTTTCACACCTGTTTATTTATCATACAAAATTATACCTCATTTATTCGCAACATTTGTTATACATTTTTGTTTATATCATACCAGTTTAGCAAATCAAAAAGTATCCCGATGAAAATACCCCTATAATAATGCTTGTTATTAGCACAAATTACAAGAAGAAAGGGATTATATCGTATGAAAGAAAAATTATTTAATCAAGGCTTTGTTTTAATCACACTCATTAACTTCGTTGTATACCTTGTCTACTATTTACTAATGGTTATCATCGCCGTCATCGCCCAAGAAGAACTAAACGCCTCACTAGGCGCCGCAGGTTTTGCCTCCGGTATTTACATCCTCGGTACACTTCTAGCTAGACTCTACATGGGCAAAAAATTAGAATTATTCGGTCGAAAACGCGTGTTGCGATATGGCATTCTGTTCTTTCTAGTCACAACAATGGCTTACATATACATGCCTTCCATCTCCGTCATGTTCCTCATTCGCTTTTTAAACGGGTTTGCGTACGGAACTACTTCCACCGCCACAAACGCCATCGTCACGTCCTACATCCCAAAATCAAGAAACGGCGAAGGCATTAATTATTACGGACTCAGCACCAGTTTAGCAGCAGCAATCGGGCCATTTATCGGTATGATTTTATTAAGCACGACAAGTTTTTATACCATCATCATTTTTTCTACCATCCTTGTATTCCTAACAACCATCCTTTGTTTCTATCTCCCAGTGAAAAATATCGTTTTAACACCCGAACATCGAAAAGCATTGAAAACATGGACACTATCCAGCTTTGTAGAATTTAAAGTATTGCCAATCGCCTTTGTCGCCTTTTTGATGGGCATCTCTTATTCCACCGTACTTACTTTTTTGGCTTCCTACGCTAGAGAAATCAACTTGGTCAGCGCCAGCACCTTCTTCTTCGTCGTATACGCACTAGTCATCACTTTCACAAGACCGATGTCCGGAAAAATATTCGACGCCAAAGGGGAAAAATTTGTAATGTATCCAAGTTACATCTTTTTAGCCGTGGGTCTATTTGTTTTAAGTACAGCGTCGACAAGCTTTATCTTGCTTCTATCCGGCGGTCTCATCGGCTTAGGCTACGGTACTTTTATGTCGAACGGACAAGCAGTTAGTTTGAAATCATGCGAACCACACCGAATTGGCATTGCCTTATCTACCTACTTTATCGGACTCGATTTAGGCTTAGGAATCGGACCTTACATCATGGGAGAAATCCATCACGCCCTATCTTTCCAAGGTCTGTATATCCTAGCAGGAATCATCGCTCTAGCTTGCGTTTTTGTCTATATGTATTTTTCAATCGCCGCGACAAAACATTTAAAAGGAAGTGAAGAACTATGAACCCGAACCATGTCCTCCTCATCACAGCAGCCGGTTATATCGTAGGTTCCAAATTAGCAAACGACGAAAAAAAACAATCCATCTTACTCGGAGACGTCCACATTAACAACACGGCGCAACGATTAATCGACCACTTTGAAAGCCTAGAAATCGCAAAAGAACACATCATCGGCTATAAATCACTATCCAACGACGATTCGCGAAACCTGATTGCTAGATGGCAGTCCGATTACTTCACTACTTCTTGATATCAGAAAAGCATTGCGTTTTTACGCAATGCTTTTCTTACTCTTCTTACGTTTAAACGGAATCATTGCAATCGCTCCAAAAATCGTACAGCTATAATACGTAATTAACCGCCATAAAATCAATGCCATCACAAGCTTCTCAGGACTTAACACCATCTCAAAAAACGATGTAAAGCTATACTCCGCGCCACCAGTCCCGCCAGGCGTTGGAATAGAAGAAGACAGCTTCATCACAAACGCGTGATACGTCATCGTCGTCATTAAACTAACATCCGTTACTTCCAAGCTAAGCAAGACAAAATACGGAATACTCAAATAAAATAATAACTGCACTGTCGTGTAGAAAACACATTCCCAAATCAAACGCGTATTTCCACTAAAACGCACACTTTCTTCATGAAACGACGCAATTTTGCTATCCGCATTTTCACGAATACCTTCCCGACGCTCTTTCTTCACAAAAAGCAAGACCGGCTTCAGCAAAACATGCACAATCGCCGCAGCCACCCGCTCACTTTTTGCAACGGTCACTAGCCCTATGATCACACCTAAGTTAATCACAAAGCCAATCAAAATCAAATACTTAATTTCAAAAGTCGTATGTCCCAATAACGGAAAACCAACAATCAAAAAGAAAATAAACGTTGCTACAATCATCGCTTGATAAATAATAAATTTAATCAACAACACCGAGCTCGCCAAACCAATATCGATACCACGACGCGTTAACAAATAAAGCTGCGCCGGCTGACCACCACTCGCAAACGGCGTCACCGAATTAAAAAACTGGCCAATCATTGTAATCCGAAATGACGTCCCCATTTTCAGCGTAGGATCTGCCTGCTTCCCAAAACGTTGCAAAACAACAGCTTCCAACCACCAATATAAAAACATCGCCAGACAAGCCAGCCCAATATAGATTAAATTCACATTTTTCAACACATCGAAAACAACATTCCATTTGACATTACGAAATTGGAAAAAAATAAACCCAACACTTATCGCAACAACAAGTAAAATACTGAGAACGTGTCGGCTTGTATTTTTACCCATTGTCCTCTATCCTTTCAAAAGCCCATCATAAAACTGTTGCCATAACCCGATTAGTCTAGCTTCCGAATAATAGGCTGCACCCTTCTCGGCTGCCTCTTTGGCGTCTTGTAAATAAGCATGATCTGTTGCCATCCGCTCCAATTGTGCCTTAAAGCCTGCCACGTCAGACGCTTGCAAATAATTTCCCGCAAGAATGCCTTCGTACAGTTCCAAATCACGCAACAACACAGGAAGCCCGCTACTCATCCCTTCTAAAATCGCCATCGGAAACAGCTCATTAAAAGACGGTAAAAACAGCACATCTGCCATATTATAATACGTATTCATATCCGCGCGCTCTACGATACCTGGGAATGTCACATTGGCCGGTGGATGGTCATAAATCTCCTTCAATTCCTTATAACCCGCCGTAATTTTACCAAAAGAAAAGCCGCCAGCCCAAATGAATTGCATGTCAGGTAACTGTTTCGCCACATCAATAAAATCAAGCACGCCTTTACGATGTTGCACTTGCCCAACACCGATCGCAATAAACGCATCTTCCTCTATGCCGTGAGCTTTGCGCAGCGCTTTTTTCTCATCTGTCGCCATCGGATAAAACGTTTTTGCCGACACAAAATTCGGTATGTATTTAATTTTCTCCTCTGGAATTCCGTACGCCACCAGTTGTGGAATAAACGACGGATTCACCACTACAAGCACGTCCATCCGCTTATAAAACCAGATCACATACTTATAAAAAACCTTCTTCGCAATCCAAGGAAGTTCCAAACTCTCATCCAACGTCTCCGGCAAGAAATGGACATAACCAACCTTCACGCCGCGTTTCTTCTTCGCAAACGTCGATAAAAAGAACGGAAAATCAATCGTGTGGTAATGCGTAATCTCCGACTCGCGATATGTATTGATAGCAATATCGTACTTATCCGCATGATGCGTCGTCATTAAATTCACTAATTCTCTATAAGCAGAAGCTACCCCCTGGCCTTTCACTTTCTCCGCAGAGGATAGCATCGTAATTCTATTCATGGTATTTTCTCACTTTCTTATCACGTTTTTGAAGTACTTCCGTCGGGATGCTTAACACGTAATTGCTCATTGGATATTCACGATCCAATCTGCCATACATCCGCTCTTCTGTCCAACCATAATTCACGCACGTTTCCGAATACAATTGCTCAATATTCGCACCAAACTGCTCCGCTGAAAATTTCTCAATATGTTGATACGCATTGCTTACTAATTCGCGGGCCACTTCCGGCTGCTCCAACAGATCGACTACCATCGCTGGCAACTCCCAATCCGACGTAAAACGACGCCCCGTTTGCCGATCCAAAATCAAATCCTCATTACTACGATCTGCTTTTGCGATGACTGGAATACCCGAAGCCATTGCCTCAATGTATGTCATGCCTTGTGTCTCCGATGTCGAAGCACTCACAAACACCTGTCCTAACCGATAAAAACGACCAATCGTTTCCCAATCTTGTTCCCCCGCAAAGATAACCGATTTTGAAACGCCTTCTGTAAACGCCAATTCCTCCAAATCTTTGCGTGCTGGACCATCGCCCACGATAAGCAGTTTCGCATTCGGCACCCGCTCCAAAACACTTGGAAACGCGCGTACAATAATATCAATGCCTTTTTCTTGGGCAACACGACCAATCGATACAATCACTTTATCCGTCTCAGCAATGCCAAGCTGCGCCTTTGTTTCGGCTACTTCTTGTTTGCTAAAACGATCTGCTTGGAAGGACTTGAATTCCGTTCCAGTTGGGATAATCCGGATATGATTTGTCACCCCGTAACGGCGTAAAGAAGACTGCACCTTCTCTGTCGGTACAATAACGGTGTCCATCGATTCGCAAAAAGCCCGACTAAGCCGCTGTACAACACCTTGCGTAATCAATTTCCCTTTGCCGATATAGTGCAAGTAATCCTCATACATCGTGTGGTACGTATGCAAAACAGGAAGATGGAATTTCTTCGCCATTTTCTTTCCAATTAGCCCCATCGAAAATTCCGTATGGGTATGAATGACATCAATCTCCAATCGCTTAATCAAATGCGCCACTTTCTGTGTTCCTGCAATCGCGATTCGCCGTTCAGGAAAAAACACAAACGGAATGCTTGAGAAACGGAATACCTTGCCTTCTTCCGCCACCAAGTCAGCCTGTGGATCTGAGGTCGTAAATATATATACATTGTGTCCTCGTTTTGTTAACTCTTTTTCCATCGTTTTAATTGATGTTGCAACACCGCTAATTTGCGGAAAAAAAGTATCTGTAAAAATACCTATGTTCACTGTTTTCGCCTTCCCTCCACACCATGATACGTTACCATCGTGCCTTTGCTATAGCCCAGCGTGTCGACCAACGCCCATTTTCGTCGTTAAAAGCTCCGTTCCGATGCTCACGTACTCAAGTACGCTCCGCTTCGGTACTCGCTTTTGCCTAGAAACTAGGCATTGGTCGACACGCTGGGGTTTGGAAGCACGGACAGGTTTTTGCTTATATAAAGCTATTTTATCTTAGCAAAAATTCATTCATCCTTATTATAACAAAAATTTAGTGAAAAGAATTGTTTTTCTTTTTGGTTTTTTGCCGCTCGTTTATAACTATACTTCATTATGCACCAATACGGCATAAATTGCCTAGGCCTGTGGTTTGATTTTTTATCGTTCTTGCGTCTTTATTTAAGAAAACACAACTTTCTCGATGATCTCGATTTTCGGATCAAGAGACATCGCTACTGGACATGATTTCTTCACGAGATGCAATGCCTTCTCTGCTTTTTCACGGTCTTCTTGGGCTACTTTTAAAGTGAATGTTACCTCGATTTTTTTCAGAACGTGGATGACTGCTTCTTGGTCTTGTTCGAATGTCACGTTTATACCTTCGATTGTATATGCAATGCGTTTCTTTTCCAAAATTGTGTCGTAAACATAACCGCTACATGCTGCGACTGCCGCGACCGTTGCTTGTGTTGGTGAAAAACCTGTGTCGCGATTTAATTGCCAATTACCATTTTCGTGAATCACTTCAAAACCATTCGTACCTCTAACTAAATCCATTTATTTATTCCTCCTAATATACTTCATAATTCTGACCTGTTTGACCGCCAGATACGCTTTTCACAAATGCTTGGGCCACTTTTTCTGCGGGCACTGGGTTGAAACCTACGAAAAAGTCTTTGTATTTCTCCCAAGATTCCTCCAAAACGTTCGGGCTCACACTATTGATTCGAATTCCTCGAGGCATTTCGATTGCCGCTGATTTTACAAAAGCACGAATTCCGCCATTGACCATCGCAGCAGAAGCCCCCTGTTTAATCGGGTCATCCATCATAATCCCTGTCACTAGCGTAAAACTGCCGCCATCGTTCACATAATCCAAACCAAGCAGAACAAGATTCATCTGACCTTTTAACTTGCCGTCGATGGATTGTTGATTCTGCTCTGGCGTCATCGTTTCCAATGGTCCAAAATAAGCCGCACCTGCCGCGACAACTAGCGCATCGATGTGCCCCAATTCCTCGTACATCGCGCGAATGCTTTCTGGTGAGGTCATATCAAGCGTGACATCTGCACCTTTTCTACTCGCCGTCACAATCGTATGCCCCGCATCCGTAAGTTTACCAACTACCGCCTTACCAATGGTTCCCGTCGCACCAACGACAACTATTTTCATTTCACTTCCTCCTCTACTAATTCAAATCACGTCTCACCGTTTTCGTATTAGCAACGAGCAATGACAAGAGTAGTACCAGAATCGCTCCTGATAAAAGCAGTGTCGTCATCGCGCTCTTATGATCAATGATGATATAGCGCACAATCGCCGTAATCCCAATATAAATAAAATAACGTAACGGGAAATGATATCCCTTCTCAAAATATTTAATAATCAACGCCAAAAATTCAAAATAAAGAAAGAAAACAAGAATTTCTTCTGTTATTTGATAAAAGTTCTCCGAAGTGTCATAAAACACACTATGGAAAATCTCCCACGTTTCTTTAAACATCGAAATAACCAATGTTATTGCAACAAGAATCAACGCTACATTCAATACAGCTTGTAATATTTTCGGTGTCTTATCCGACCATTTCTTAATAAAATTCACGTTGCATCTCCTTTCAGGTGTTCTTTATTGTACCAGATTCTAGGCTGAATTTCATGTTTTAGAGTAGCTACGTCAAAAGCTGTATCATGCATCACTTTTATTTCGCGACACACATACAGCTTTTGTCTTATTTATTATTTTTAGCAACCTTTTGAACGAATGTTTCAAATAACGGGCACATTTCGTCGTCTTGTTTCACCATAATTTCAGGATGCCATTGCACGCCGACAACGAATAAATCGCCTTCTCGTTCCATCCCTTCAATGACACCGTCTGACGCCCAAGCTGTTGCCTGAAACCCGTCAGCCACATCGCGAATGACTTGATGATGCAACGAATTCACCATTGCTTTTTCGCCAAAAATCGCGTGTAATTCAGATTCTGGTTGGGTCGTAATCGAATGAATCGGAAAAACCGGATCTGTGCGTTGCAAATGTTGGCGTTCAATATTGGGCGCGTAACTAATATCTTGATATAACGTCCCGCCAAACGCCACGTTCATTAATTGCACCCCACGACAAATCGCGAGTACCGGTTTGTTTTGCGCTAAAGTCGCTTTTAATAACGCCATCTCGTACAAATCACGTTCTGGCAACGTCGAGCTAAGTTGCGCCAGTGGCTCCTCGCCATATAAGAACGGCGAAATATCATCGCCCCCCGTCAACACCAGTCCGTCAATACGACTTACAATCTCCTCTGCATATGCCGTCGCTGTTACCGGCAAGATAAGCGGAGCTCCACCAGCCTTCGCAATCGCCTTCACATACGTATCATTCACAGTTGCCCGTGGTTCGAAAATATTTTGTGGAAACTCCATACTACGAAGCGTTCCAGAAATCCCAATAATTGCTGACATGATTTACCGCATCCTCTCTACTTTGACTGTCTCCAAGTTTGAGCTACCTACCTTATAGTACATAACCCTTTTTCAAAATTCGAATCATCTGCCTTGCGAATTCGTACCCGCTTCTTTATAATAAACCATACCAATTAAAAATATTTGGCTTTATAAAAGGAGGAATTATATTTATGAATACAGACCAATTTAAGTATTTACGTTTGTTATCCCGTAATTATCCTACTATCGCCAGCACTGCCACGGAAATTATTAATCTTGAGGCTATTTTAAATTTACCGAAAGGAACCGAGCATTTTTTAAGTGATTTGCACGGCGAATATGAAGCTTTTGAACAAGTAATTCGCAACGGTTCTGGTGTTGTCAAACGCAAAATTCATGATCTGTTCGGCGACCGACTAACCGACGCAGAAATAAACGGACTTGCAACACTGATTTATTATCCCGAACAAAAAATGGATATCGTCTTAGAAACCGAAGAAAATTTGGACTTTTGGTATCGAAATACGCTTTTTCAGTTGATTGAGCTTGCCGTTCACGTCTCTTCTAAGTATACCCGTTCGAAAGTTCGCAAAGCGATGCCTGCTGATTTTGAATATATTTTGCAAGAATTACTGCATGAAAATCATCATTTGATGGACAAATCGCTTTATTATCAGGAAATTATTACAAGTATTATTACATTAGATCGCGCGGCTGAATTCATTGGTGCGCTTGCTCGGCTTATTCAGCGCCTAGTTGTCGATCATTTACATATCGTTGGCGATGTTTATGACCGCGGCCCTTATCCTGACAAAATTATGGACACATTGATGGCATATCATTCTCTTGATTTCCAGTGGGGCAACCACGACATGCTTTGGATGGGTGCTGCGAGTGGTTCCCGTGTCTGCCTTGCGAACGTTCTCCGCATTTCCAGCAGGTATTTGAATTTAGATATTATTGAAGATAGTTATGGCATTTCAATCCGGCCGCTTGCCTTGTTTGCCGAAGCGCACTACGGCGACGATCCGTGTACTGCCTTTTTGCCGCAACAGTATGAACAAGCACCGCAAAGCACGACGGAGATTAACCAAATTGCGCGGATGCATAAAGCGATTGCCGTCATCCAGTTCAAGCTCGAAGGAGAAATCATCGCGCGCCACCCCGAATTTGAGATGGAACACCGACTTTTGCTAGATATGATTGATTATAAAGCCGGAACTGTGACAATGAAAGGCAAAACCTATCCGCTAAAAGATGCCCATTTCCCAACCATCGATCCCGCGAACCCTTACGAACTAACAACCGATGAAAAAGAACTTATCGACAAACTCACCGCCTCTTTCAAAAATTGCGAGAAATTACAGCGTCATGTCTCCTTTTTATATTCGAAAGGAAGCATGGTCCTCACGTACAACAACAATTTGCTATACCATGGCTGTATTCCGCTAAATGAAGATGGCAGTTTTATGGAAATGACGTTAAAAGGAGAAAAATATGCCGGACGCGCCTTGTTAAACCAATTCGAGCAAATCGCACGCGAAGGCTATTTCCGACCAAGCGGCACCCCAGAAAAGAAATACGCCCTAGACATCGTTTGGTATTTATGGACAGGAGCCGCCTCATCCTTATTTGGAAAAAGCGAAATGACCACGTTTGAACGTTATTTTGTAGCAGACAAAGAAACCCACGTCGAGCAAAAAAACGCCTATTACCGACTACGCAACGAAGAAGAAACATGCCAGAAAATTTTAGCGGAATTCGATTTAGATAGCAGCGGTCATATCATAAATGGCCACACACCTGTCAAAGAAGGAAAAGGCGAAAGCCCAATCAAAGCAAACGGCAAAATGCTCGTAATCGACGGTGGCTTCTCTCCGGCCTATCAAAAAACAACAGGACTGGCGGGCTATACGCTCCTCTACAACTCATTCGGCTTACAACTCGTCTCGCATCAACCGTTCACATCCACCGAAGACGCCATCACCCAAGAAACCGATATTTTATCCACACGCCAAGTCATCGAAACCGAAACCGAACGCAAATTAGTTCGCGACACAGACATCGGAAAAGAACTTTTACAACAAGTTGACGAACTAAAATGCCTGCTGAGCGCGTATCGTCAAGGCCTGATTAAAGAACAGCATTAAATATGATGGAGCATGAGAATCTAAAATTGAATCTCATGCTTCATTCTGGTTATTTCAATTATTCTAAATACATATTGTCTTTTCTGGCAAAAACGTTCATAATGGATAGATATAAAATAAAACCTAACAGGAGTGTGAGATATGAAAGTTATTAAATTCGGCGGAAGTTCGCTGGCCTCGGCTACGCAACTCAAAAAAGTATACAAAATCGTGGTAGATGATCCGAAGCGAAAGTTCGTTGTTGTATCAGCTCCTGGGAAACGTTTTGCAGAAGATGTAAAAGTAACGGATTTATTAATTGACTGTGGCGCGAAGCATCTTTTAGGCGAAACGGCGACAGAATTAGAGCAAGCCGTGTTAGCTCGTTACGCGTCGATTGCCGATGAACTCGGGCTTGGTCATGAAGTGATGGGACGAATTGAGCGAGATTTCAGGGAACTTCTTAGCTCTGACAAAACAAATCCTGATCGCTACATGGACCGGATTAAAGCAAGTGGTGAAGATAACAACGCCAAACTAATCGCTGCATTTTTCCGCAGTCAAGGAACGGAAGCACACTATGTAAACCCGCGAGATGCCGGGCTTTTTGTAACCGATGAACCTGGAAATGCGCAAGTTTTGCCTGAAAGCTATGAGAACTTGTATCGTTTGCAAGAACGTGATGGCATCGTTGTTTTTCCTGGCTTCTTTGGCTATACGAAAGATGGAGAAATCAGTACGTTTTCGCGCAGTGGTTCGGATATTACGGGAGCGATCGTTGCTAATGGCGTCAAAGCCGAGGTATATGAGAATTTTACGGATGTCGATGCAGTGTACGCGGTCAATCCCGCCATTGTACATAAACCGAATGAAATTATTGAACTGACTTACCGCGAAATGCGAGAGCTGTCCTACGCTGGTTTCTCGGTTTTCCATGACGAAGCACTTGTTCCAGCCTTCCAAGCAGGCATTCCTGTACAAATTAAAAACACGAATCGTCCAGAATTACCAGGAACGCGCGTGATTCACCGCCGTGAAACAACGAACGGCCCGGTTGTTGGGATTGCAAGTGATGGCGGTTTCTGCAGTATTTACATTACGAAATATTTGATGAACCGCGAAATTGGTTTTGGTCGTCGCGTGTTAGAAATTTTAGAAGATGCCGGTTTGACGTATGAGCATATGCCGTCTGGAATTGATGATTTAACGATTATTCTTCGGGAAAATCAAATGGATCGCCATACCGAAGACACCGTTTTGGATCGCCTAAAAAACGAGTTATCATCCGATGAAGTCGTCATTGAACATAAAATCGCGCTCGTCATGGTCGTTGGCGAAGCAATGAAACACAATGTCGGCATCACCGCCCGTGCCTCCAAAGCCCTTTCCGACGCAAAAGTAAACATCGAGATGATCAACCAAGGCTCCTCTGAAGTCAGCATTATGTTCGGCGTGAAAGAAGAAGAAGAAAAGAAAGCCGTACGCGCATTATACAATGAGTTTTTCAATTAACAAAAAGGATTGGTGCAGGAATTCCTACGCCAATCCTTTTTGTTAGTCTTTCGCACCGGCCCATGTGAAACGCATAATTAAGTGTCTGATGAACCAGTAAAGCGGGCCACATGACACGAGTAGTGGTACATAAATCAGCATCATTTGCCAATCGAAAATCGATACTAACGAGAAGATTCTGCCGCCGAATAAGAATAAACAAACGAAAGCTGCCATTAATGTTCCAACAAGCAGTTTTGTTTTGCGTCCAAATGGGTGTCCAACGCTAATCAAAGCGACGAAACATGTGGCACCGGTAAGCATGACATTCATCGTCGACGTTTGTGCGAAGTTCAAGCCAAGCATATTTCCGAATCCTAAAATCAACATGATATACGTAATAACGCAAGTCGCAGCAGGCACCGAAGTTTGCAATACTTTATGCAAAAATTGTCCTTTAATCCGCTCATAATTTGGTTTCAAAGCTAGGAAGAACGACGGAATCCCAACGGTCAACGAAGAAATCGGACTAAGTTGAATCGGCTGGAATGGATACGCCCCGGCGAGAAAAATAAAAGCAAGCGCTAAAACCGTTGAATACATCGTTTTAATCAAATACAGCGACGCCACGCGTTCAATATTATTCACCACACGACGCCCTTCACGCAACACATTTACCATCGAATCAAAATTATTAGATAGCAAAACAAAATCTGAAACACTGCGCGCCGCATCACTTCCCTCAGCCATCGCAATACTACAATTCGCTTCTTTTAAAGCCAGAACATCGTTGACGCCATCGCCAGTCATCGCAACGGTGTGGCCTTCTTTTTTATACGCTTGAATCAAATCTTTCTTTTGATGTGGTGTCACTCGTCCAAACACGGTGTAAGCTTCGATGAGTCGCAACATATCCGCGTCCTCGCCAACTTCACTCATGTCTACATATTTATCGCCATCCGCAATACCCGCGCGAACCGCAACATTTGACACCGTCACCGGATTATCACCCGAAATCACTTTAATCGAAACGCCTTCATTCGCAAAAAATGTAAATGTGTCAGGAGCCTCTGCGCGAATATTATCGGCAATTAAAATAAATGCTAAAAGTACACATTGCTCTGGCAAAACGCTCTCCGATAGCATCTCCCGTGAATGTGCCACCGCCAAAACACGGAAACCTTGATTCGCGTAGTCATCTAACTCCTGCCGATTTTCTGCAGATAAATCTCTAAAAATAAATTCCGGCGCCCCAATCAAAAACGTTCCTTTTTCCGCAAAACTGCAACCGCTCCATTTACGCGCAGAAGAAAACGGTATACGCTTCTCGATTTGCCAATCTGGATTTTCCGTAAAGTGTTTGCCAAGTGCAATACTCGTTGCATTATTATCATCCAGCGAACCAACAATGGCGCCAACACTAGCCGTAATTTGCGAAGGCGTCACATGAGGATGTTTCAAAACAATGTCCGTCACATCCAATTTGCCATCTGTAATCGTCCCTGTCTTATCCAAACAAAGCACATCCACACGCGCCAACGTCTCAATACACGGCATCGATTTCACGAGCACTTTTTGCTTGGCTAAATTAATAACCCCGACAGCAAGCGCAATACTTGTAAGCAGCACAAGCCCTTCCGGAATCATCCCAATCATAGCCGCCGCCGTACCTAACACTGATTCCTTTAACGGCAACCCTTGCAAATACTTCGAGAAAAACAAAGCTAAACCAATCGGAATAATGATAAACGTCAATACTTTAATAATTTTCTTAATCGAGCGGATTAACTCGCTATCAGGCCGCTTCTCCTGCTTCACTTCCATCGAAATTTTTGAAACAAAGCTATGCTCTCCAACAGCCGAAACCTTCACGTACGCCTGGCCACTCACGATATAGCTACCCGACATCACGTAATCATCCGCCCGTTTCACAACAGGTTCTGCTTCCCCTGTCAACTGCGATTCATCGACTTCCAAACCATCCGTTTGAAAAATCATTCCATCCGCACAAATCTGATCTTCCCGATTCAAAACCATTATATCTCCAAGCACAAGCTCGTCCTGCTCCAGCTCACAAAGCTCGCCGTTTCGCATAACCTTCACTTTTGCTTGCGTTAAAATCGTCAATTTATCAATATTTCGCTTCGCCCGAATCTCCTGAAAAATCCCCATCGCCGTGTTACAGAGCGCAACACCAAGAAACAGCAGATTTTTATAACTTCCCACGAGAATAATAAAGCTCGCGATAACGACATTTATCATATTAAAAAGGGTAAACGTATTGTCTCGTATAATCCCTAACACACTGCGCGTCAATGGTTTTAACGCATGATTGACCTGTCCATTTTTAACCCGCTCAGCAACTTCCTCATTCGTTAAACCTGGCGGAATTCGTGTTTTATTTTCCATATTAACAGATCCTTTTCGATTTAGAGTCTCGCTAATTTAAAGATAACAAATGATACGGCGAATTGCCATCCTAAAACACCGCTATCATTGTATGTATTGCTCGCATTGTATCAAACAAACTTAAGAATTCGATGAGAATTTTAAGAGAGTTTCATGTTTCTATAATACCCGTTTTCCGCCGCAACTATGTCTCTATTTTATTTTTGTCCTTCTCCGTGACAATATTGATTTTCGCCAAAAACGAATCCATGGTTTAATAGTTATAGAGGCAGTTAACCAGTCGCCCGAAAAAAAACTAGGAGGAAAAAAATATGAGTACAAATACATTAGATACAAAGATTCAGGTCAGCAAATTCCTTACATCATTACTTGACTCAACGATTTCCCGCGAAAGATTGACTCTAAAGAAAAATGATAAAATCGAATTGACATCAACGAATAACACGCCTTACATCTTTGTTATTGTATCTGGCGTTACTGGTATTTTTTCTACAACAAATGTGGCGATTGACTTTGCAGGTGAAGGCGATTTATTAGATTACAATGTCTACTCAAGTCAACTTTTCGGTAAAGCTTTGACAGATGAGGTAACTATTTGGAGATTCGAACAAGCGGAAGTATTTAACATGATTGCACAAAATCAAGACATCCAAATCCAACATTATCACATGCTACAAGCAATCCAGCGTCGTTTAGAACAGAAGCAAAAGGCAGCTTCACTTGATACGAAAGAAATGATTGCATCACTCATTCATACACTAGCATCTCGTTTCAATCCAAATTTCGATAATCAAAGTATGATTGAGCTACCAAGATATTTTACACGTAAAATGATTGCCAACTATGCAGGTGTGAGTCTTAGTACATTAACAACGCATTTACAAAGACTAGCCGAAGAAGATCGCGTTCTTTTCAATACGCGTGTCCTCCTCATTAATGAAACAAACTAAAAAAGCCCAGATAGAGAGTCCCGTTTCGTTTTTTCGAAATAAGACTTCTCTTCTTGGCTTTTTTTCGTTATTTCCTTGTACCCGGTATAAAAAAATGGACCTTTCACTATATTTTAATAGCATTATTGGCTAGAAAAGACTAATATAAAGATAGCTATGCGTTAGTCGGTTAGACGTGAAATATAATGTTTATGTAATTGCTGGACAATTTCTTTCGCTTGATCGTAATTGCGTTCTTCTAAAGCGGTTAGTAATAGTTCTACAGATTCAAGCGTTTGTGTCGCAGATGACCAAATGAACTCCTTACCAAAACCATCATCCAACTCATTTAGTTGATGATTCATCTTTCTTAACGTTTCTCCAAGGATGCTCATCTTTGCCTGATTACATAATTCGCAGTAAAAACCTTCACATCCAGCAACATAGCCGGCATAACGACACTGTGCTACATTGGCTCTCATTGCCTCTACATAAGCGATTAGTGGCTCCCTAGCAATCATAATACTCTCAGATTTCAACTTCTGAATAATGTATTCCATATTCAAAAAAATGACTTGAAATCTGCCAGAATAATAAAACTCTTGGCTGTGCGTTTCCTTCACGACAAACGCGTCTTCGGCTACCGGGGTCAACAAACCGCGTTGGCATACTAGTTGTAAGGCTTGTTCTGCAATATTGCCAGACACGCCAAATAAAGCCGCTACAGACTGCACTTTAATCACTTGGCCGATTTTGTATTTCCCGTTTAGCACATCCGACTTCATTATTGCATAAATTTCATCCGCTACTCTATGATCATCTTTATCTATTTTATTTGGTATCATCATTATTACCTGCTTTTTTTCGATTTATAATCTACCTTCATTGTATACGAATTAACATAACTTAAAAAGGGTTTGATGCCTCAAAGTTGGCTTTCACCAAGCGCAAAAATAAGAAGCAACATAAAGGGAGGTTTCTCGTTATGCAAGGTATTTTAGAAAAAGATAAAGAACGGCAACTCCTTATCGTCAAAGTATTATTATCCGAACACAAAATATGGGATCGCCAAGAAATTTGCGAACGCGTCCAATGCTCTAAAAAAACATTGGCCCGCGAACTCAAAAATCTCAAACAAGCCTTACCGCCAAACTGGCAATTAATCAACAGCATCGAAGGCATCCTACTTGAAAAACCATTCGGCGATAACTTTATTCACCTGTTCTCTGCCTTTTTCGCCGACACCTATTTATTCCGAATTTGCTACGACATTTACGACGAGAAAGAGCTGACTTTAGCGATGTGGTGCCAAGAAAATTTCATTAGCCAAGCCACCGTGTACCGCAAATTGCAACCCGTTCACCGCTATTTAAAATCAATTCATTTAGAACTTGAGAACACGCCGCTACATCTAAACGGGAAGGAATCACAAATTCGCTTTCTCTTCTATGATTTGTTTTTCAATGCTTACCCTGCGCATGATTTATTTTTTACAAACATTAGCTGGCACATGATTGACCGTTTTATTGAAGAATTGATGGAGCGACTAGAGATTTACTTCTCTCCCGCCGCCAAAATTCAATACGCAACCTGGATTGGCTTGTCACTTTCGCGGATTAAAAACGGGCATCCTATTGATATTCGCGGTATGCGGACGACAAAAACATGGGAATTTTTCAATGAACAAAATGATTTGGCGGCTTGTTTCCAAATGCTTGCCGATGAATTGAACATCGAGATTTCCGAGGACGAATCGATTTTTATGCTGTCTTGCATGTTTTTCTGCTCGCTTTCGTATAATTCCACCGCGTCCAAAAAAGAGCGCATCACCGTTTGCCAACAAGCATCTCCCGTGACCTACCGTCTCGTCGAAGCGATCTATGAGATTTTGCCGAATATTGGTTGGGATGCCGATGATTTATTAGTTAGCTTGATTGATACGTTTTCGATGTTTCATGCTGTGGAAAGCCCTTTATTTTTGGCGCAGGAACGCTTTTTAGTTCAGTCAGAGCACATTTTGTCCCCTGATTTAGAACGTGCGATTCTCCGGATTTTCGATGATTTCACAGATGAACCGATGTATTCGCACCTTCACGAGAACCACGAAGTCTTGATGTACCGCATCGGCATGAGCATTCAGAGCGCCAAACAACGCGTCGCTCAAACCGATGTTTTAACCGCTAAGATTTTTTCGCAAAACGGGTTTTTGTGGGAAGATCTCGTGAAAAAGACGATTCGGTCTCGTTATTCCGCACAGCAACTCGTCATTGTCGCGAACACGTATCCGCAGCAAGCCGATTTTATTATTACTGATTTACCTTTACCACATAGTGACATTCCGCAACTTGTCTGGAATACCAACCCGACAGCGCGCGATTGGCAAATGCTAGACGCCTATTTAGAAGCACATACAACACACGAAAAAGAAGATTTATTGTAAAAAGGAGCTGGAAAACACATGCTACAAGTAAACAATGTAACCAAACAATTCGGCGATAAACTGGCCGTCGACGATCTCCATTTTCAGATTAACGCAGGGGAAATTTTAGGCTTAATCGGTCAAAATGGCGCTGGAAAAACAACAACTTTCCGCTTAATTCTTAATTTTTTAAAACCAAATAGCGGCGAAATTCTCTGGGACAACAAAGAAATTACTAAAATCAATACAGATGTCATTGGTTACCTTCCAGAAGAACGCGGATTATACCCAAACGTCACCATCGAGGACCAAATTATCTTTTTCGCGGAATTAAAAGGTTTTTCACGCGCTAAAATCAAGCCCGAAATCGACAGCTGGATGGAACGCGCCGAAATCGTCGGTAAAAAAACGGACCTCGTCAAAACACTGTCTAAAGGAAATCAACAGAAAATTCAACTTATCAGCACGATTATCCACCGACCAAAACTAGTTATTCTAGACGAACCATTCAGCGGGCTCGATCCTGTCAACGCCGAAATCCTAAAGAAATTCGTATTCGATTTAAAAGAAGACGGCGCGACTATTATTTTCTCCAGTCACCGCATGGAAAATGTCGACGAACTTTGCGACTCGCTTGTCATGCTAAAACGCGGCAAAACAGTCCTTCGCGGTAAATCCGAAGACGTTAAAAACAGCTTTGGTCGCAAGCGCATCATGCTGGACGCACCACAACCAACAGAAGCCATTGCAGCCTTGCCAGGTGTTACCCAAGTGGAAAACCATAAAGGCATCCGCATTGTGCATCTGAATGAAGAATCCGACGCCAGCACCGTGTTTGATTTTGTTACGAAAGATGGTTTTATTCCGATGTTTAGCTTAGAACCACCAACACTCGAAGAAATTTTCAAATGGAAAGCGGGGGAAAACAATGAGTAAATTCTGGGTCATCACATCACAAGTCTACAAACGTCGCGTCAAAACAAAATCATTTCTAGTTTCGCTACTCCTACCACTGATCATCGGCGCACTCATCTTCGCCTTGCCTAAAATCATCGACTATTTCGGCGGCAGTGACGAACCGAGCAAAATCGCGGTCATCGCAGAAAATCCTGCTTTTTCAATGGCTATCGCTACAGATAAAGCCAATTTCAAAGTAGATAAGGACATCCAAACCGAGAAAAAAGCCAAGAAATCCTTGGCAAATGGAGACATTGATGGTTTCGTCACGATTACACCCGTCGGCAAAGAAGTAACAGCCGTCTACACATCCGAAGAAACAGCCGGAAACGCCCTGATTACTGCACTACAAAATGACATCACAAGCGTCACACTACAACAAAAAATCAAAGACTATAACATCACCGAAAAACAACTCGCAAGCCTAACAACACCAGTTCCAGTCAAAAACGAACTACTTTCTAACGACCAGCTAACAAGCAGTCAAAAAGAAGCGATGAGCGCCGCAATTCTAATGCTTACACTCGTAATTTTCATCTTTGTTATGAGTTACGCTAGCATCGTTGCAGCAGAAATCGCCAACGAAAAAGGTACGCGAATCATGGAAATTATTTTATCTAGCGTTTCATCCACGACGCACTTACTGGCGAAACTAACCGCTATTTTACTCATGCTGCTCACCCAGATTGCTTTTTATGGGATTTGTATTGCGGTTGTCATGATTGGCGGTAAGAGCACAGAAGCGATTCAAGGCGTTATTAAACAACTCGCCGAATTCCCAGCTTACTATTTAGTTTTAAATATTTTGTTTGTCGTGCTAGGTTTAATGCTTTACATTCTTATTTCAGCTATTATTGGTTCGATGGCCCCGAATGTGGAGACCGTATCGCAGTTTATGTATCCGATGACGATGCTTGCGATTATTGGTTATTGGGGTTCGATTGCTGCTGCAAATGCGCCGAACAATATGCTCGTTATTATTGGTTCTTATGTCCCGACTTTTTCACCGATGATGATGCTTGCCCGAATGGACTTGCTAGCCGTTGATGCCACGGGAATCTTCATTTCACTTGGCCTGCTAGTTTTGACTAATGTACTTGCTTTTTGGCTCGCAATCAAGCTATACCGCGGCAATGTCCTGCTTTATAGCAACGACGGCCTATTCAAAACATGGAAAACATCTTTAAAATACGCAAAACGCGATTAGAAACGAGGTTTTAAAATGATTATTCGTAAATCAACACAACAAGATGCAGCAGACATGTTAGAACTAGAACATCTTGTGTGGACACCAGAAACTACACCTGGTGAAACTCACTTCGAAAATGAGGCGGCATACTTATTAAGAAATCCTGCTGGATCCAAAGTTGTCGCTGAAATCGATGGCAAAATCGCTGGAATCCTTGGCTATCACTCGCCAATCCCAGTTCCGGCAAACAAACACGTCCTTACGTTAGACATCGCTGTTCATCCGGATTTCCAAAAGAATGGTGTCGGTTCTGCGCTCATGGACGAATTATTCCGCATCGCAAAAGCCGAAAATAAAGAAAAACTCCTGCTTCGCGTGCTGTCCAACAACGAAAAAGCCATTAAGTTCTATACGAAACTTGGCTTTCAAGTCGAAGGACGCCTGCATAAAGAATTTATCTTAAACGGCGACTATGTAGATGATATTTTAATGGCTTATTTCCTATAAATCGATTACTTTTCGCTTCATTAATTGGAAGTAAAACCCACACATGATTATTAGGACATATTTCCAACGCATCATTTTTCACTTTTTATGTTTCAACTTGAAAAAAAACGGCTAATGTATAGTATCAAAAGAACAAGAGGTGATTGGGTGACAGAATCGCACAGACTGAAAAGTAAGCGAAATGGTGAAAAGGACAAATTAGCCACGGATGCCAAGAATCAGTTTTGTAAGTTAACCAATGACAATGTCGGAGCAGCCAGTTTTTAAGAAATAATTATTAGTTGAAGTGTCATGCGATTATCTTGATTCTAGTCTGCACAAGTTTTCGTATCTTACTCCCCATTCTCGTTAACGAAAGCGATATTTGTTTTTATGGAATATCGTGCGAGTAATCTATATGTTTTGTCTCACTAATTGTGCATATAGGTGTATGGATAAGATACCCAAACTTTGCTATAGTCGGATATCGTCTGGTGAAGGAAATTTTAGTAACTGGTCAGTCTTGCGGGAGCTTGAGGAAGACCACGGTAAATGAAAAGGTCGCGTCAAGAGTTATACCCACTCGTTAAGGCAAGGAATACGGAATTACGTGACACGCGCTCCAAACATGTTAGAATTATTTTACCTCACTTCTAATATGTCTAGCGAAAAAGTTTCGTATTCAGTTTATGTTTCTACTTAATAACCTATGGTAGTTGATGTTTATTAGTCCAAAGTTGTCTAGTAAATATCGGGATTTTCTAATTCAGGTCTACCGGTTATTTTTAGAAACTAACGTATTCCGCCATTTTTATCAAATCCAGTTATTCAGACAAATTCCGACACATCACGAGGAAAGAGGATGAATAGGAGTCGATGTTTCTAATATCGATTTCCTACTTCATCCTCTTTTTATTTTATTCTAATTCTACTCGCAAATCCCCACTTCGCAACCACGACGACCTCAGTAAAAATGGTCTGGCAATAAGCGCAATCACGGCTGGAATCACGACCGCTACTAAAAGAAACGCGCCAAACGCAAGCCATCCTGAATTGGCAATCAAATATAACGGTGCCACAAAAGCGCATAATCCCATACCCGCAACTTCCGCTGAAGCTTGCAAATGAAATACCAATACGCCGATGGGGCTGGCAATCACAGCTGAAAGCAACGGCACAATCATGACCGCCGGACGCTTAATAATGTTTGGCGTCTGCAATTTTGGCGTACAAATCAGTTGTGCGAAAAAAGCACCCCAATTATTATCACGAAATCCTAGTACCGCAAAAGAAACAAACTGAACCGAACAGCCGATAAGTGCCGCAGCGCTCGCCGTCGGATCTAACTGCAACGCAATCGCAAGTGCCGCCGATGACGCTGGACTCAAAATAAGAATCGCGAACACAAGTGAAATCACCATGGAAGACAAAATCGGCGAACCCGACACAAGCGATGTAATCCCACCACTAGCTGCCGTCAAAACTGGCGCCATAATTTTGGAGAAAAGTAAGCCACTAATCCCCCCTGCTAAAAGTGCCGCCGCTGGAATTAAAATCATGTCGAAATTTGTTTTCCCAGTAACCCGTTTCCCGACCCACACGGCCACAATCACGGCTAGAATCGCACCAATTGGCTCACCGCCGATAATCGAAAATCCTCCGTTATCTAGTGCTAGAATCGCACCACCACCAATAACTGACGCGGCCGCCGCACTAATCACGACGAGAGTATTCGCGCCGAGGCATATCGCAATACCGACACCTAAACCTGGAATTAAGAGTAATTTACCAACCGCTCCAATTTGTGCTAGCCATTCAAAACCTACCATCTGTCCAATCGTTTGCAGTAATAAACCAATTCCTAACGTTACAAGCACCGCATTAGCAATTCCCATTGAAGCTTTGTA
Organism: Listeria booriae; assembly: GCF_000766865.1. GTDB lineage: Bacteria > Bacillota > Bacilli > Lactobacillales > Listeriaceae > Listeria_A > Listeria_A booriae. The sequence continues at coordinate 51,693 of NZ_JNFA01000024.1, read as the reverse complement.
CGAGCGATCCACGATATAATCTTTCATGTTCTTTCCCCTTTTCTCATTTAATCTTATTCATCTTAACGAGAAACAGGACTTTAAGCAAAGAATGTTTTACTTACTAAACACACGAAAAATCACTTTCCGAACAAAACGCAATGATACAGCCAAAAAAAGATGAATATCGCTATTCACCTTCTTGAAAACCTATGAAATGTTTAATATATTGTTTAGCGTAGTATTTCATTTTTATTTCATGCCGAAATGCCCTTATCTTTTTCTGCAATGTTAGTTATAATAATTACATACTTAATTTTTGAAAGGAGTCTTTCTATGAGTAAACTTATTGGCTTACTACTACTTATCCTAGGCATTGTTGGCTTTGGTTTTTCATTTAGCATTACTGGAATTGTAGGTTTTATTACTTGTTTAGTTTCGGTTGTCTTTGTTGTGTTCGGCATTTTATTTATGATTCGCGCCAAACGAAAACGCAGTCGTTCTTATTCGTATAGATAAATGAGATGCGTCTCGCCAAAACTTGGTGGGGCGTTTTTTAATTGTTGCCATCCTGCAAACCATCTACGATTTTTTTGCTTAATGCTTGGATATTCTCGAAATGATAGGATTTCTCTATTTCGGCAAGCGTTCGTGGTTTCGCTAGATTATTTAATTGATGTAACTCATCATCTAGTGTAAAAGCTTTGTTTGCGCTGGCTTTTTTGTTGAATGTTGTTTGCCAATCTGGGCTATCTACTATATCTAGCGCGGAAGAAAGTAGTGCTCCCGAATCATAGCGATTCCATTTGATTTCTGAGACGAAGCTTGGATCATAGGCAATGCCTTCGAATAAGACGGCGAATTTCCTGCTTTTCTCGTCTCTAGCGCCTTCTAGTAATTTCAATTGTTTTGGCTTGCCGCCTGTGATTGCAGATGCTTTAATTCCGACGTAAGTTGCGGTGCCTTCTATTGTTTCATGTTGTTTTTCATTTTGGTAGTCACTTGTGCCTTGTTTTCTTCTAGCATCAGATACGACGACATAGTCAGATAATGCCTTCTCTAGTGCTGCTTTATCCTGTTTTCCAGTCGCATCCATGATTGTGTCTAAAATGCTGTATTGCAACCCTAGTAAACTATACCAGTCAACATCTTTGGATGCGACATCAATATTGCCATCCGTTGTGTGCCAATCATATTGTTGCAAATAATGAAAAGCTTCATGCGCAAAAAACGGCATCGCAGACTGTGACGCCTTCACTGGATTTTCGATATTATTCTTGCCGTATTTAAAATAGTACACATAAGAACTATCCGCTAACTGCATGTTAGAGCGCACTTCTTTTCCAGAGTCATCTATCGAAAAAGAAGAGAAGTTCCCAATCGGATTCCACGTTGACCAAATACCTGGCGTTGTTACAGCTAAACGATATACATCTGGCATTTTATAAGAACGGGGCATCGCAATTTTCGTCGCATACCACTTTCCTTCCAATCCTTTCACGCCAACCGCATAAACATTCCCACGAATTAAGTTTATTGTATCTTCGCTAAAATTAAGATGGTCTCCTTTTCTGACAAAAAGAACCGGCTTATCCGCCAAATTATAATCTTGCCACAACGGCTCCTTAGTTGTTTTAGTGTACAGCGTGTTTAACTGCTTGAAAAAAGACTGATCCGTCGTATCCATTTTATCATAGCTAGTGTGATACGTTTTGTTTAAAATTGTTAAGCCTCCAAGTAAAAGTAGTATACTCCCTAAAATAATCAGGATTACCTTGAGCGCTCGTTTGTGTTTCATGTTTTAATCACATCTTTCTATTTTTTATGTTCTAAACTAGTATACCCTGTTTTCATATTGTAAACAAGGTTATATTTGTAACTTTTATTTAATATTCCTTATACAAAAAAATGGACAGCGCATGAATCGCACTCTCCATTATTTTTTATCTCGGTGTTACTTTTTCGATATTTATAAGTCGGTCGATGTGTTGCATTGCCATGCTTGTGCCTAATGCAACAGCTTCGAATGGTGCTTTTGAGACGTGAATTGGCACGGACACTTTGCTGTTTAACCACTCTGATAACCCGGTTAGTAAGGCGCCACCACCAGTTAAGGTCAAACCGCTTGCTCGTATGTTGCCGCTAAGTTCCGGCGGGCTGTTCTCCAATGTTGTCTGAACAACGCTTAGAACGCGATTCAAGAACTCGTCTACACCTGCTTGGAATTCGCTTGATGCTACTTCGATTGTTATCGGAAAACCTGTCACTAAATCACGGCCTTCGATTTCAATCATTTCACTGTCATTATGCATGTCGCAACGCAACTGCCATTTCACTTTCTCTGCTGATTCTAAACCGATTAACACATTGTATTTATTACGCACTAATTGCGCAATTTCGCGATCTAACTCATTACCTGCTTTACGGACCGTCGCACTTGTCACAATACCGCCATAAGATACGAGCGATGTGGTAATTTTTCCAGCACCGATATCTACGACTACATTCGCCATCGGTTTCTCAAATGGAAGCCCTGCGCCGATTGTGGCAGCGAGCGAACCTTCTATAAAATAAAGCGACCTTACACCCAGCGAGAAAAGAATGTCACCAATCGCTTGTCGTTCAATGTTTGTCGCACCTGGCAGTAAAGAAACAACCAAGTTCATCTGTTTGAAACGTTTACCAGTTGTTGCACTAACGCGGCTTTCAACCTTCTTTATCAGACGCAATGTCATATCAAAATCAACAATAATACCGCCTTGAAGCGGGCTAATAACTGCAATAGATCCGGGCGTTTTCTCAGCTAAATCTTTCGCCTCGTGACCAATTTCTAATACTTTATTCTTCTTCGTGTCATACGCTAGAACGGTAGGTTCATGAAAAATCATTTGTTCCGTATCTGAGTAGATGCTAATATTCGCCGTTCCGATATCAATACCGATTGTCGGTTTCCCCATAATTCTTTTCCCACTTTCCCAAAAGCTCATTTTCAAAAACATATCTGTTCTAATAGCTATCCAATATTAAGTATATCAGGTATAAAAAATATAATCCATGACAAAACAATGAACTTTTATGAAAAAATGTACAAAAAACCGCGAAAAAGCATCTAATCTTACTTGACGCTTTTCGGCGGATATTTCGTAGCGTTCTTAGCTAGCTTCTCCTGAACAATCGTTTCGATATCTAAATCAAGCGCTGTAGCAAGCTGTGTTGCGTAAATAAACACATCAGCAAGCTCCTCTGACATCGCCACACGATTTTGCGCTACCGCTTCTTTATCGCTTTTCCATTGGAAACATTCTAATAGCTCCGTCGCTTCCAATGTTAATGAAATAGCTAAATCTTTCGGGACTTGGTATTGATTTTCCCAGCCTCTTTCTACTAAAAACTGATGGACATCTTTTTTTATTGTATCCATAACGCTTCGCCTCACTTCTCTAGGAAAAGTGTAGCATAATTCGCTTTCTTTACGCTAGTTTTAAGTAAGAATCTTTTACTTTTTCAAATAGTTTGGAATAACTTTCGATTCCTGTCACGTCAGCAATTGCTTTTTCTAAGCCTACTGCTGCGACTAAAGCTTGCAATTCAACCGCTTCTGCATCTTCTGGATCATTGAAACGAAGTGCTGCTGCAATGGCGTCTGCTAATGCTTTTGGTGTTTCATTGAACGCTTCGACAAATTGACGCGCCGGTTGCACAAAACGATCATTGGGTCCTAGTTTACGCATTGGCGAACGTCCAACACGGGATACGTAATCTGAGATATGCGGATTTTTGAATCTTTCGATAATTTTGTCAATATAAGCTTGATGTTCCTTGTGTGGGAAGTCGAATTTCTTTTCTAACAGCGCGCCCGTTTCTTCTAACGCACTGCGAACTGCGAACAATACTTTATCATTGTGAATCGCGGCTTCAATCGAATCAATATTTTTCATATGCCCGATGTAAGCTGTTACCGCGTGGCCTGTGTTTACTGTGAAAAGTTTGCGTTCGATATATGGCGTCAAATCTTTCACATACGTTATCCCAGGAATGAAAGGCACTTCGCTCTTAATCGCCGTTTCTTCCACTACCCACTCATAAAATGGCTCCACCAAAACGGTTAGCGGGTCATCATGCGTTTGATTAGGAACGATACGGTCCACCGCCGCATTTGGAAACGAAACGAAATGATCCGCATATTGTTTCTCCGCATCCGTCAACTCTGCGTATACATATTCCTTGAGCGAAGCCGAAGCGCCAATCATGTTTTCACAAGCCATCACGATGAGCGGTTTTTGAATCGCCGTTCTAGCTTTAATTCCAGCCACTAAAACTTTCGCAATAAATGGCAAAATGGTCGGGCCTACCGCCGTCGTCACGAGCTCCGTTTCCGAAATCGCGCGGATGACTTGGTCAGGATTTTCCTGGCTATTAATCGCATCCACATTCGTAATCAAATCGACTTGTTTCGAATTATCCGCCAAAATAACATTGTACTCTTGCTTCTCATTCAAAGCATCCACAACCGTCTTGTTCACATCCACAAACGTCACATGATACCCCGCTTTATGCAGCAGTTGTCCAATAAATCCCCGTCCAATATTCCCAGCGCCAAAATGTACTGCCATCATGCGCTCTCACTCCCTTCAAAGAAAGCAATAATTTCCTGTTTCGACTCAGCCGCAACAATTTGCGCCACATTCTCTTCCTCCGAACACACAATCGCGATACTGCTAAGCAAATCCATGTGTTCCCCGTCAGCGCCCGCAATCCCAATCAGCACTTTCACCTCATTGCCATCAAACGAAACACCGTCCGGCACTTGCAACAACACAATCCCCGAATTTTTAATCATATCACGCGAATCATCCGTACCATGCGGAATCGCCACCATATTACCGATAAACGTTGATGTCATCGCGTCGCGTTCCTTCATTTTTTCAATATAAGGCGCATCCACATAGCCTTGCTCCACTAACAACTGCCCCGCCGCCGTAATCGCCTCTTCCTTCGTGCTAAACGCCTGTTTCAGCGCAATATCCTTATTTTCCAATGCTACCATCCTTATTTCCTCCTCATATCTTGCAAAAATTGATTTAATTTACTAATCACAAACGCCGTAATGTCCGCTCCGTTTCCAGACTCCAAAAGCCGCGTCGTCTCCCCGCTCTCCACAACCATCGCGCTAATAAAACTCATCACTTCCAAGCCCTGCGGTGCTAGCCTCTCTGGTGCAAGCAATACAAGTAACGTCGTGGCCGCCACATTCCCGCCTCCCATTGCCGGCACGTCTACCGCGTCCTGCAACGTAAAAACCTGAAACACTGGCTTGTGGACAAACTCATTTCTAACATGAAACAGCGCTAACTGCGTTTCTGGAATACCAAATCCGCTCCATTTTTCGCGTTCTAACAATGATTTCAGCAATATTTCCACCTGAATATCCCGTTCCTGCTCAAACATCGCCATACAAACCGCGCGCAACGTATCTTCCAAATTATGCTGCGTCTCCTCCATCTTGGCCACCTGAAACCCTTTCAAAATCGCCAAAACCGTGTTCGTATATTCCTGCTCCGCCTCCAAATGATGCACCGCCTCAAGCAATGTCATCTGCTCCTCTTGTTCTTGCGGCGCCTTCTGCGGAACAAACATTTCCTTCTGCTTCAAAAAAACTTCAATTTGCGAAATTTCCCGGTCCGACAACATCGGACTCACTAGAAAATACTCAAAATCTACTTTTCCAAGATCAATCGTCGACACAATCACATCGAAATGTTTCGTATTTTGCTGATTTAAAAGCTCGAACAACGAGACATTTTGCAAATCCTTCAATTGCGGTAACGCTTGTTTTAAGCGCGTAGCCAACATTTTCGACGTTCCAATCCCGCTCGAACAAACGACAAGCCCCGAGAAAACACGACTTTCATTTTTCTGTAATAACGCTGCCCCGAAATGCAGAACCAAATAACCAATTTCCTCATCCGGCACATCCGCTTGCTGGTAAATTTCCCGAAACGCCACTTTCACAATTTGAAAAAGTTCTGGATAATCATGTTTAATCGTTTTAATCAATGGATTGTGAATCCGCATTTGCTGATCCATCCGCCGTAACGCTGGCCGTAAATGCGCCGTCAACCCATTAAGCAATGACGCCTCCTGAAAATGACTCCCAAGTTCCGCCTCTACTTTTGAAATTAAGCGTTTGGCGATGGTTACCGCCTGCACATTCTCATTCCCAGAGAAAATCCCCGTCTCACCTTGCGCCTTTGCCCCACGAATATGCATGGTCACATAAAACGCTTCCCCATCCGGCACAACAAACGGCTCCATTTCCAAACATGCCGCTAGCAATTCTTTCGCCACAACAAATTCTGGAAAATTCCGAAAATACTCTTGTTCCGGCTTCATCTCCTGCAAATAATTCCCGTTAATCATGCGCTCCACTGAAATCGCAATGTGCACAACTAACGTCAAGTACGCATCATCCGTAATCTCATACGCCAAATCCTTGCGCCAAGCACGCACATTTTGCTCCACTTTTTGAATCAGCGCATTGTCCACAACATGAAGCAACCGCTCATCCGCAAGCATTTCCACCTCATCTTGCTTCTTCTGCTGAAACAATTGGAAAAGGGAATTTTTAGACCCCGATAACGTCATTAAATCACTAAGCAACGTACGTTTCATCATCTCATCCGCCATCAATTTCACGCCATAACCACGTCTACGCTCAATTTCGGCACGTCCGATTAATTCATCTTCTAATTTTGTCAAATCGCTGCTGACCGTTGATATCGTTACATTTAAATCATTGGCCAGCGCGATTAATTTGATTGGTTCATTTTCTTTTAACAACGCTTTTAAAATAAACTGTTGCCGCTCCATCGGTGTAAACTCATTGTAAGACAAGTCGAGCAACTGCCATTTGAAAGCTTGGCGGCTAGACTCCGAGCCAAAAACCGTCAATTTCGCATCTTTACGTTCCAATGCTAACTGATAAGAGCCAAGCACAGCCTCCACTTCCTTCAAATCGCGCCGAATCGTCCGTTCACTCACATCCATATATTCCGCTAACTCCGCTGTGGCCACAGGTTCATGGCTCATTAAAAGCTGCTCCAAAATAAGTCTCGTTCTCGCCGAAATATACATTCTAAATTCCCCCAGTTATTTCTGACCAGACAAATTCTCCACTAACTCATCATACTTATGACTGTTCAAGAAATTGTCCACCGAAATATGATAGGCTTTAGGTAGTTTCTCCGTTGCGCGGTCCGTTAAATCACGGTGTGTTACCACAATATCCGCATCCGGCGGCAACTGCGAAATCGCAAAGTTCACCACTTCAATATCAAGCCCCGCCTTTTTCACCTTGTTCCGCAAGACCGAAGCCCCCATCGCACTGGACCCCATTCCCGCATCACAAGCGAAAATAATTTTGCGTGTATCCAATGGAATACCTTCCGCTGCAAGTTCCGCATCACTCGTCCCAACAACCGCACTCGCTACCATTGCCTTCTTACCTTTCATTGTAGCCATTTTTGTCTCCGCTGTCTTGAGTTCTGCATCATCCGTTGCTTTCGATGTTTTCAAAATAACCGCAGATACCGCAAAGGAAACCAGTGTTGCAAATAGAACCCCGCAAATAATGCCTAAATAATCCCCACGCGGCGTCAAAGCAAGTATCGCAAAAATACTACCCGGAGAAGCCGTCGCAACTAACCCTACATTAAACAAATTAAACGTAATAATACCAGTCATCCCACCAGCAATCGCACCAATCAGTAACGCTGGTTTCATCAATACATACGGGAAATAAATCTCATGAATCCCGCCTAAGAACTGAATAATTGCTGCCCCAGGAGCCGTCTGTCTTGCCGTTCCACTTCCAAAAATCGTGTACGCCAGCAAAATCCCCAGACCAGGACCAGGATTCGTTTCCACTAAGAACAAAATCGATTTCCCCGTATTAACCGCCTGATCAATCCCGAGCGGCGCCAAAACCCCTTGGTTAATCGCGTTATTCAAGAAAAGTACTTTTCCAGGCTCCACTAAAATACTAACTAACGGCAACAAATGATGATCAATCAAATACTGCACACCCGAAGCCATCGTCGTGTTCACCGCTTGAAGCGCAGGCCCAATCGTTTTCAAAGATACAATCGCCAAAATCCCTGCTAAAATCCCCGCTGAGAAATTGTTCACCAGCATTTCAAAACCAGCCTTAACTTTACCTTCGATTAATTTATCAAATTTCTTCATCAACCAAGCCGCTAGAGGCCCGAGAATCATTGCCCCAAGGAACATTGGCATTGATGTCCCAACAATCGCTCCCATCGTCACAGCCGCACCTACGACTCCACCACGCGTATCATACACTAACTTACCACCCGTATACCCAATCAAAAGCGGCAATAGATACTTAATCATCGGATCAACCAGTTTCGCAATCTCCTCATTCGGATACCAACCAGTCGGAATAAATAGCGCTGTAATTAGCCCCCACGCAATAAATGCCCCAATATTCGGCATAATCATACCACTTAAAAAACTACCAAAATGCTGTACCTTCACACGAAAACCAGATTTCGCTTGTTGTTGCTCCATTTCTATGTCCTCCTCCGCCCTTTTCTAATACTCTAAAAAAGAAGCCCCTTTAATTAATCTGCTTCGAAGCACTGCTACACCTGACCGACCAATGGAACTGCGCAATTCCAATCCTTAGTCTCGCCTATCAGCCTAGCTCATATATCCATTGTATGACAGCGGTAACAACATAGCAATACAATCAAAATTGGAATTTGTCCTAAAGCCGTGGACAAGATTGGAGAAGGAGAAGATCTTTAGAAAAGCTGGGCGAATGATTTGGTTAAATCCGTACACTTTCATGCAAGTGCAAAAAGAATAAGACATGGCCTACTCTCATGTGAGCAGAATGTCTTATTCTCTATAGATATAAATAATAATTCTCCCTTTAGAAAAAATAGAAGAAATTCATCAGTTATGCATCTACATATTTAATAAATATGTAGATATTTTCCCCTTCCTCAGTCAATCAGACTGATATAATACATATCATCCTTTACTATCTTCTCTAGAAATTCACATAAAGAATCCGCTATTTTGAACTCATCATAAAAAATCATACCCAGTTTATCACTCGACAATCCAATCGATATCATGGCAGATTCGTTGGCTTCAAAGAAAATTAATTCATCCTCCAAATCATCATACACTTCGATATCTGGAAAAAATTCAAAGTCATTTTGCTTTAATCGGAAATCTCGCACAGATAATGGATCCATAACCCTATTAATATTCTGTCTCGATCCTTTAATAAATCCATATCCAACATTTTTATAAAGGTCCAATAATTCTTGAGGGAATACGATATCCAAATCATTCTGCGCCTTATTAATATCCTCTAAGCCTACTGGATAATGTTTATAATTTTGCTCTACTAAAAACTTATATTTCATCATTATTTCGCTCCTTTGAACAATTCATTCCCTGGTGAACCGGATCCATGAATTCCCGCTTGATGCTCGTTAGGAAATTTTGCAGGATGAATATTCCACCACTCGTGTTCTCCACCAAAATGGATTTAAATTAATTAAAATCACATCTATGAGTTTTCCTTTCCGCGGGAGACAGTTTGCTATATTATTTTGTTCTCCATACATATTTTTAACTATAATATTATTTTTATTAATACCAGGAAAATAAATACTTTAGATGCCTTTAAGCCGAAAGCACAAAAAAACTAAGAAACCATTTATCGATTTCTTAGTTTATCTCATATTAAGCCTCTTGCGCCACAACTGCTTCCTCGATATGTTCTGGAGGAATAAACCCATTCAAACGCGAAACTTCTTCGCCGCCTTTATATAACACTAATGTTGGTGTTTGGCGAACATTGCGATCAAAAAAGAAGTTTTCGCCGACTTCTTCTAGTTTTACTTTCAATACTTTTACTTTATCAGCAATCGATGAATTTTTGAATTCTTGAAATGATAGGTCTAGCATTTTGCAGTTCGGACAGTTGTCTTTCCAGTAGTCTACATATACTAACTCTCCTGCTGCTATATGTTGTTCGAATTCTTCCATTGTTTTAATTTCGATACTTGTCATTTTACTACCCCTTCTCTCATGGACAATATTTGCGCGACCCAGTCTTGAATTGCTGTGTGATCACGCTCGGTATGTGGCATTTGTTCGATTTTCAGTGTCGGATATTGGGAGTCGAAATACTTCGCCATCCGGTCCACTGCCCCACAAAAATATGCCATACTCCATTGTGTTTCACCTGTCCCAAAAATCGCGACGTGCGGTGGTTTCGTTCCTAATTCTGCTATGAAATCCTTCATATCTGGCGGTGTCCTACCTAAATCTGCTGTCCATGCCCCTAAAATGAACAAATCGTAGTCCGTCTCAAGTGGGTACTGGGCATCTGGGTGAACGCGAAAGGAAGTCACATCATGTTGCGCCTTCTTAAGTTCCGCCTCTACCTCATCTGCTACCATTTTTGTATTCCCACTCAGAGAATCATACGCCAAGAGGATTCTCATAGGTCATCAAAACCGTTGTCAATGTTTGTCTTTTTATAACTACTATTGCGCATTTCGAAAAAGTCCGTTTTTGTTTCTGTAAAATTATCTGCGTAAGCTTTAATCCATGTCATTGTATTATCGCTATGACCTGGATATAGCTCTGGAATTCCTAGCATGCCTAGCATCTTGTTGGCACGGTATTTCACGTAATCAACCATTTCTGAAACGTCGATTCCTTCGATACCATTTAGTACTTCTTCTGACCAAACGATTTCTAGCTCCACAGCGTGGCGGAATGCTTCATGCGTATATTCTACGAGTTCATCGGTTTGCAATTCCGGATTTTCACCAAGAATCGCACGAATTACCTCCGAAATGAACTTCGAATGTGCCAATTCATCACGATTAATAAAACTAATAATTTTACCTGTTCCCGTCATTTTATTTTGACGAACAAGGTTGTAGAAATATGCAAAACCGCTGTAGAAATTAATGCCTTCTAAAATCGATGACTGAATCAGGGCTTTTACTAAATTCTCGCCTGTTTTGTTATTCATAAAGTTATCGTAAGCTTCCATAATTGGTTCGTTACGCTTAATAATCGTCGGATGCGTACGCGCCAATTCAAAAATACGTTTCTGTTCTTGTAAGTTCGTGATCGAAGCAAGCACGTAAGAATAGCTTTCGTTGTGAATCACTTCTTGTTGACCGATAATCGCTGTATTTGCGTGTACAGCAGGGTCTGTAATATATTCTGCGACATTATAAATAAACCGTGTTTGCGGAGAATCTAATGTCGCTAGCAAACCAATAATAGCATCAAAAGCGTACTTCTCTTCTTCAGACAGCTCTGGGTATTGTTTCGCGTCACCCTTCATGTCTACTTCATCAGGAATCCAATAGTTTGTCGATAATTCCTTGTATGCACGGTAAAACGATGGATACGGGATATCATTCCAATTCAAAATCCCACTCGTGTCACCATTTATAATAGCCGTCGAACGGTTCGGACTAAGCGGCTCTAATATTTTAATACGGTGCAATTCTTCTCTTTGTTCCGTCATCTAAAAAACCTCCTCATAGGTATATCCATATGTAAAGCACGAGCAAAGACAGACGCTTTGCTCGCTGTTGCTATTCGTTTATCAGCTTGAACACCATTCGCACTCTTCTACATCAATATCGTTAGAGCGGACGTAATATGTTGTTTTCAAGCCCTCTTTCCATGCTTGTAAGTGAAGTTCTAGCAATTTGCTTGCTTTGATACCACTTGGCACGTAGAAGTTAAAGCTTAATGATTGATCGACGTGACGTTGACGGCGACCGTTTTGACGTACACTTGCGAATTGATCGACTTGGTACGCGCCTTTTCCGTAGTACGGATATGTTTTAAGCGATAAGTCCGGCGCAATCACGGGACGGCGGTAATCTTTCTTCTCTTCATAATAAAACGGGCTGAAAATTGGATCGATAGAAGCCGTTGAGCCTGCGATTTGAGCTGTACTCATGTTCGGTGCTACTGCTACAAGATAGGCGTTACGAATACCGTTTTGTGCGACGTCAGCTGCAAGTTCTTGCCATGCTTCCGATGTGTAGTCGCGACGTTCGAAATATTCGCCTGTATTCCAGTCACTGCCTTTAAATACGGAATACGCGCCTTTTTCTTTAGCTAATGCGGCACTTGCTTTAATAGTTAGGAAGTTGATTTGCTCATATAACTCATCGGCGAATGTTTCTGCTTCTTCGCTGTCCCAAGCAATATTTTTAAGGGCTAATAGATGATGCCATCCAAAAGTACCTAAACCGATAGAGCGGTATTTCTTATTTGTAATCGTTGCTTGTGGTACTGGTAGTTCGTTCAAGTCGATAACATTGTCTAACATGCGAACTTCAATGGCAATCAGGCGTTCCAATGTTTCTGGGTCTTCTGCAAGCACTGCACGACCTAAGTTCACGGAAGATAAGTTACATACAACGAAGTCTCCAGCTTGTTTCGTAATGACGATTTGGTCGCCACTAATCATTTCTTGAATCATGCGTGTCGGGCTCATGTTTTGCATGATTTCGGTACATAGATTACTTGAGTAAACCATGCCGGCATGTTTATTCGGGTTCATACGATTAACTTCATCGCGATAGAACATGAATGGATTTCCTGTTTCTAATTGACTCACCATGATGCGTTTCATAATATCGATAGCTTTGACAATTTTTTTGCTAACTGTTTCGTCCGCTACTAGTTCTTCGTATTTCTCACGGAAAGAACCGTCACCTTTTTGCTCGTCGTAGAAGTCTTGTAGGTACCAGCCTTTCTTCTCTTTGACTTCATGTGGGTCAAATAAGTACCAGTCGCCGCGGCGTTCTACTGTTTCCATGAATAGGTCAGGCATACAAACCGCTGTAAACACGTCATGGGCACGCAGACGTTGGTCACCGTTGTTTAAGCGAAGATCAAGGAATGCTTCAATATCTTTATGGAAAACGTCTAGGTAAACCGCAATGGCACCTTTACGTTGGCCTAACTGATCGACACTAACTGCCGTATTGTTTAATTGTTTAATCCACGGAACAACGCCGCCACTTGCGCCACGTACACCGCGAATTGCCGCGCCTGAGGAACGAACGTAACCAAGGTAAGCACCAACGCCGCCACCATGTTTACTTACACGTGCTACATCAGTATTGCTATCATAAATACCTTGCAAACTATCATCTACTGTATCAATGAAACAACTGGATAATTGACCGCCAACTTTACCAGCGTTTGCTAATGTCGGAGTGGCAACCGTCATATAAAGATTACTCAATGCCCAATAAGCCTCGCGCACTAAGTCCATCCGTTTTTCTTTCGGCTCATCTTGCATTAAATAAAGCGCAATCGTCAACCAACGTTCTTGTGGCAACTCATAGACGTTTCGCGCCTGATCTGTTGCTAAATAACGTGTTGCTAACAAATACAAACCATTATATGTGAACAGCTTATCTCTTTCTGGTTCAATCATTTCACCGGCTTTGATAAGTTCATCTTTTGAATAATTCTTTAAAATGCTTCCTGAGTAAATACCGCGTTCGCCAAGGCTTTCTTGTAAGCCAACATACGAACCATATTTATCATCATCATTATAGAAACGATTCTTACTCGCTTTCTTATATAACTTGTTCAAATAAAGACGTGCTGCAAACAATTCCCACGCTGGTAAATGAATATCTGTACGCGCTTCTGCTTCACGAATCAAGTAATCTACTAATTCATCCGCCGCATAATCTTCTTTCTTCTCAATAAATGTGAAAATCTTGCGTTTGTAGTCTTCCATCTCTAAAGCTGGAAATTCTGCATGAATCGTATCTAGATATCGGTTTAGTCGTTCTTTGTCGAAAGGTAGTTTGCGATTCCCTCCGTCTTTCACTATGTAAGTTGTCATTTGTTATCCCCATTTCTTCCATATATTCCAAGTTATACTCAGCTTCACTCATCTATCGAACCAGCCCATTCGGAACAAAAAAATTAACTTTTGCAAAAGTCTGATCCTTTGTAAAAGTTAAAATAGCAAATCGTGTTTTAACGGCTTTCGATACTATATATAGTATCTCTTTTTGAATGTGAATGCAAGATATAGTGCTTAGGGAATTTTTTAGCAATTCCTTAAAAGCGTTTGACAGCAAGGTTTTTCTATTAAAATTTTTATTTTTTTGGGAGATTTCCTTGTGAATAGACCTACATGAATTCACTATAAGTTGTGATATCAGGATGGGCTAACACAACATTTGGTGTCAAGTTTTTTCCTGATTTTTTTAATTCACAAACTCCATAAAAAACCGCTTAGCCAAGACTGAAATTTTTGACTAAGCGGTGTTTTTTACTGAATTCCTTTTGTGAAAATGTGTTTGCGGCGTGCATAAATGACGATAGACGCTGCGACTACTGCTTCTGAGAGTGGAATGGAGGCCCAAACACCCTCTGCTCCGAAGAACGGTGGCAATATAATGAGGAAAGCGACCATAAATAACATTTCGCGGGCCACTGTAATCCAAATCGCCATACCAACGCGATTGCTCGTTTGGAAATAAGTCATCATCACGAAGTTGAAGCCCATGAAAATGTAACCAGCAAAGAAAATACGGACAGCCATTGTCGCTAGATTGACAATCTCTGGACTGAAATCGCCGAACATCCGAACGATATGGTTCGCGCCGAAGAGGCCGATGATGAAGAATCCTAGCCCCGTTCCAATCGCTGTTTTAATCGCTAAACGGATAGTTGCTTGCTCGCGATCTTGTCTTTTTGCTCCGCGATAATAGCTAATAAGGGGTTGAATTGCCGAACTCATCCCTAAAAATAGCATCAGAATCACGCTATGTGTATAGTTTAAGACCGAGAACGCCGCGACACCAGCAGTTCCGGCAACAGCGGCAATCGCGATATTGTAACCCATTGTGAAGACGGATAATCCTAATTCAGATAGGAAACTCGGCATCCCGATAGAAAACGTTTTTGCGACTGATTTTTTCGTAAAGCGGAATTTCACGAATTTTAGGCGACTGCTCTTTTTGAAGAAATGGATGGAAAGTACGCCGATACCAACAGTCACAGCCATAATTGTTGCTCCTGCTGAACCGCTAACGCCCCAATCCAAAACAAATAGGAAATAATAGTTCAAAATGACATTCACGACTGCCGTTACAATCAGGGCAATCATCGCCAAGTTCGGATCCCCGTCATTACGCACGAAAATACTCAAAATATTTTCCACTGTAAAAGCAAAGCCGAACATTAATAATATCGTCATATAATCCATCACGTAAGGCAATGTTTCCGGATTCGCACCAAGCACGTTGGCAAGCGGCACCCGGAAAATAAACGCGATACCTGCTAATGTAATTGTAATTAAAAACACCATAATAATAGAACGAGTGAAGATGCGTTGCGCCTCAGGAATGTTCTTCTCACCTAGCGCGAACGAATACTGCGTGGCTCCGCCAATCCCAATCCAAAGCGAGATCGCCGTGAAAATCGAAAATACCGGCACAGCAATATTAATCCCAGCAAGCGCCACCCCACCGAGTCTATGTCCAACAAAAATCCCATCCGTCACAATGTTCACCGACATGAGCAACATCCCGACTAACGAAGGAATTAAATAGCGTAAAAACACCTTTCCAACTGAATCTGTTTCCATTCTTTGATCGATTTCTTTCATTTCTCTCACTTCCTAACCTAACGTTAATTAGTCAACTATACCATTTAACCATATTTATAGAAAAAATGCAACATGACAGCGAACATTGCAAAATTGTAAGGTTCCTCCCCTGTTTTGTTAGTTAGGAAGCGGGAACCCCGTCGCAAGCCACGTTATAATAAGAGTATCAAGTTAAGGAGCTGACAACTTATAAAAAAATTATTTATTTCACTCATTGTTATTATCGTAATTATTGGCGGCGCAATGCTGGCTATACGTTTTATAAATTTCAACCGACTAGGCGCAGATACATATTACGTGAAAATAACCCAAGATCCTAAAATAACAAGCGGACATGCAAGCGATGGCAGTGCTTATACCGACTACAACTACAATCTCCCAGGTTACAACAAAGACGGTAAAGAAAAAGACATGGAATTTATTGCACAGAAGAATTTACGAAAAGACGCGTATTTAGAAGTTTTCTGGAAAGAAGATAAAGGCGTTACCTCATATGAAGAAGTAAAAAAAGCGGACATTCCGAAAAAAGCCGCTGAGCAATTAAACTAAAAGATAGAGAGGTTGAGGAAAATGAAAAACAAAAAAGGATTGTTGCTTACACTAGCTGGATTACTTGTTGCAATATGCGTTATTTGTGAATACGCACTACCTTCAGACGCCGCAGCTAAAGCCTATTTCGTTAATGTCAACACAAACGGGGAAAAAGTCCAAAAAAACCAATTTTCAGGTTATAAATATACATTGAAATGCTACAAAAAAGACGGCAGTTCAGAAACACGTACGTTCTACTCCGCCAATAAATTAGCTAAGAATAAAAAGTTCAAGATTCACGTAGCGAATAATCAGCTTGTTTCTAATTATAAACAAGTGAAAGAACTGCCATCAACGATTCAGTATTATGCGGAGAAATAAGAGAATAACTAGTAGGAAGCTGTGTTAGTGCATGGCTTCTTTTTTTATTCAAGAACGCTTTTTCCAGCCTCGAATTCTTGTTTGCAAACGCTGGAATGCTAAAAACTGCTGGCGAGTGCGCTGAATTTTTTTATACCGCTTCGGATTTTTTCGGTAAAATTGTTGGTGGAAGTTCTCTGCTGGCCAAAAGGTCGTGGCTGGTTCGATTGCCGTCACAATGGGGCGCTTGTATTTACCGGATTCGGCTAGTTCTTGTTTCTCACGCTCGGCGATTTCACGTTGTTCTTCATCCATCACGAAAATAACCGGTCGATAATTACTACCCCGATCAGCCATTTGGCCATCGCTATCCGTTGGGTCTGTCAGTTGCCAATATAGTTCGACTAGCGCCTTGTAACTCCAAATCCTAGTATCGAAAATAATTTCAACGGCTTCTACATGCCCCGTATAGCCACCAAGCACTTGTTCATACGTTGGATTGTCCACATGACCACCAGTGTATCCCGATAAAACGGAGATGATTCCTTCTTTTGTCTCAAACGGCTCCACCATACACCAAAAACAGCCCCCAGCAAATATCGCGCGTGCTTGATATGGCGCATCTTCTTGGTAATGTTTGGACGTATCAAATGTGTTTTCAGCGGTGGCATTATCGGTAATTTTTAAATAAAAATCGGTGACGTCGGGAGTTAGGTTATTTCTTAGCGCAAGGGGGCGCAATTCTGCCTCTAGTTTTGCGATTTGGTTGTCGACATTCGCGCCGCTTTCGATTTGCGTTTTTGCAGTTTGCATTAAGGAACGTTCCCAGTCTCGGGTGCCTGGATGGAGAATGAGATTATAAAGGTCTCTCAGGACTTCTTCTTGGTTTTGCTTCATTTTAGGACCGTCCTTTCTTGGTGAAGATATCTTGCAGGATTTCGCCGACTTTTGGTGCGTCTTGTTCGTTTAGTCGTGCAAAAGTGAGACGGATGGCGCTTTCGTGGACGCCGAATAGGAACGCTGGCATGACTAGGAGTTTATGTTGTAAGAAAATATCGAAGTCGCGCATTTCCCATTTTTCATTTGGGAGTTGGCACCAGAGATGGAAACCGCCTGCGGGAATTGTATAGGTTACTTCTTTTGGTAAGGTGGCGATTAGTGCGTCGCGCCGTTTGGCCAATGTTTCGCGTAAGTTCGCAATGTGAGAAGTAAAAGCAATGTCGTTGAGCACGTGATTAGCGAGCACTTGTGGGAAAATGCTTAGCCCAAAATCCATTTCCTGTCTTGCTTCGGCTAGTCTTTTTACAACGGCTACTGGTCCTACAAGCCAGCCGATTCGGGTCGTTGAGCCCATCAGTTTTGATAGGGAGCCGATGTATAATACGTTATCTGGGTCGATTTTTTTGAGTGATTCGGGCTGTTCTTGTTCTTCGTCGAAATGAAGAAGGCTATATGGGTCGTCTTCTACGATGGGCACTTGCATTTTGGAACATAGCGCGACGAAATCGTGTCTTCTTTTCGTTTGCATCGTTAGGCTGGTTGGGTTTTGGAACGTTGGGTTTACGAATACCATTTTGATGCGGTGTTTTCGGTAGAGTTGTTCGAGTTCTGGTAGTTTCACGCCGGCGTCATCCATTGGTAATGCGTATATGCGCAGTCCTGCCGATTGAAAAAGGGATAATGCGTAAAAGTACGACGGGGCTTCAATGGCAATGGCGTCTCCGCTTTTTAGTAAGCATTGGGTAATTAAAAATAAGGCTTGTTGGGCGCCTGATGTGATGAAAATTTGATCTAGATTTGTTGGGATGTCATAGTTGTCTGCTAGCATTTTTTGGATAGTGGAGCGTAATGGTTTGTAGCCTGCGATGTCTTCTGAGCTTTCTTCGGATAGGAAGCTTTGCCAAGATAGTGCTGGTGTTGAGATTTTGGGGATGAGGTCTACGGGCAGTTCGCCGGATGCTAGGTCGATAATGTCTTGGGGTGCTTCGGTTTGGAGGCGTTTGATTTTGTCGAGATATGGCGTAGCTTGTAGGAATGCGCCTTGTGAGACGTAATGACGCCAGTTGGTTTTGCGGCCTGTGAAGACGCCCCATTTGTCTTCGCTGATTCTGGTACCACTGCCCTGTTTTCGGGTGACGATGCCGCGAGCGCTGAGTTCGTCGAGTGCACGGACGAGTGTGGAGCGATTGACTTGGAGTGTTGCTGCGAGCTCGCGTTCTGGGGGGAGTTTATCGCCGGGAAGTAGATTGCCGTCTTGGATGTGGGTTTCGATGAGGGCGATGATTTGCTGGTAGATTGGGTATTGGGTGGTTTTTGGGATTTGCCACATGGGTTTTGCCTCCTTTGTTGAAGCTCTTACGAAGCGTACTTTGCTGAGTTAGAGCTTCAATATGCATTAGAGCGAAGCGAAAATGTAATCCTTCCGTGGTTCTTACGACGCGAAACAATGTTTGTATCTTTTGGAAGAATGCTCGCCTGCTTAAATTGGTTTGATGCCAAATTTTTTTGGTTTGGTTACTTGTTCTGGGGGTGGTGGTTTTCTATGTTTTGTTGAGATTCTTATGAAGCGTCGTTTGCTGAATTAGAACCTCAATATGCATTAGAGCGAAGCGAAAATGTAATCCTTCAGCGGTTCTTATGACGCAAAACAATGTTTGGACCTTTTGGAAGAATGCTCCCCTGCTTAAATTGGTTTGATGCCAAATTTTTTTTGGTTTGGTTACTTGTTCTGGGGTTGGTGGTCTTTCTGTGTTTTGTTGAGGTTCTTATGAAGCGTCGTTTGCTGAATTAGAACCTCAATATGCATTAGAGCGAAGCGAAAATGTAATCCTTCAGCGGTTCTTATGACGCAAAACAATGTTTGGACCTTTTGGAAGAATACTCCCCTACTTAAATTGGTCTGGTGCCAGAATTTTTTTGGTTTAGTTACTTGTTCTCGGGTTGGTGGTCTTTCTGTGTCTGGTAATCATGTTTTTAAGGTATTCAATGTCTACGGTCTCTCATTCTTGTCTCGCGATCCAGCTTCAACAGCCAGCCCTTCGGAGCTTTCACAGCCTCCGCAAAAATCAAGAGAGGATTTTTACTGCGCCTGCTCCAAGCTCTTTCAGGGCTAAACGGGCTGTTTCAGCTTTTCATAATTGGACCACCTTTTCTCCCTCCAATTGGACGTTTCTTAAAAAGTGGTTATAGCTTAACATAGAATTTACAGAATGCCAAAGCAGAAGTTTTACATATGAAGGAGGAATCTTAAATGGAAAAACAAGTTGGTAGTGAGGTCGTTAAACGTGGGATGGCGCAAATGCAAAAGGGTGGCGTGATTATGGACGTTATCAATGCGGAACAGGCGAAAATTGCGGAGGAAGCTGGGGCTGTTGCTGTAATGGCTTTGGAACGGGTGCCTTCTGATATTCGGGCGGCTGGCGGGGTTGCTCGGATGGCTGATCCGGGTATTGTCGAGGAAGTCATGAACGCCGTTTCTATTCCGGTTATGGCTAAAGCGCGTATCGGGCACATCACGGAAGCTCGTGTGCTAGAAGCAATGGGCGTCGATTATATCGATGAAAGTGAAGTTTTAACGCCTGCTGATGATGAATTTCATTTGCTAAAAAGTGATTTTACTGTACCATTCGTATGTGGTTGTCGTGATTTAGGTGAAGCGCTTCGCAGGATCGGTGAAGGTGCTTCGATGCTTCGTACAAAAGGAGAACCTGGGACGGGAAATATCGTTGAGGCGGTTCGTCATATGCGTCAAGTCAACAGCCAAATCCGCAAAGTAAGCGCGATGAGCGATGATGAACTGATGACGGAAGCCAAAAATCTAGGCGCGCCATACGAACTTTTAAAAGAAATTAAAGCGCTTGGCAAATTGCCAGTTGTTAATTTTGCGGCTGGTGGTGTGGCTACTCCTGCAGATGCGGCGTTAATGATGGAACTTGGCGCGGACGGCGTGTTCGTCGGTTCTGGGATTTTCAAATCGGACAATCCGGCAAAATTCGCGAATGCCATCGTGCAAGCAACGACGTACTACACAGACTACGAACTCATCGGAAAACTGTCTAAAGAACTCGGTGCTCCAATGAAAGGCATCGAAATTTCACGCCTGAATCCTGAAGATCGTATGCAAGACCGAGGCTGGTAAGCATGAAAACTATTGGTGTTTTAGCGTTACAAGGCGCGGTTTCGGAGCATTTAAAAGCCATTGAAAGCGTTGGTGCTACTGGTGTTGCGGTAAAGCATCCTGATCAATTAGAACAGCTTGATGGGTTGATTATACCCGGCGGAGAAAGCACAACAATGCGTCGGCTAATGAAAAAATATGATCTCTTTGAAACATTACAAACCTTCGCAAAATCTGGAAAAGGTGTTTTTGGAACATGTGCTGGCTTAGTTTTAACGGCTCGTGCTATCGATGGCAGTCAAGATGAGACGCTTCAATTGATTGATACGACAGTCGTTCGAAACGGTTTTGGGAGACAAAAAGACAGTTTTGAGGCCATGATTGAGGTAAAAGGTATAGAAGGTCCGGCTTTTTCAGCAGTGTTTATTCGGGCTCCGTATATTTCTGCTACCGGTGAACAAGTCGAAATTTTAGCAAGTATTGATGATAAATGTGTCGCGGCAAGACAAGGAAAAACGCTTGTCACAGCTTTTCATCCTGAATTAACTGGGGACACGCGCTTGCTTGAATTATTTATTGACAGATTATAAATAAGTAAGAGATTGGTATGTCATAATGCCAGTCTCTTTTTTTCGAGAATGTCAAGATAGGAAGTAGAGGATTTTAGGATTAAACAGTGCGTTTTTTATATAATTCATTTAAAATATGTACACAATTTCACTATTGCGCTGACTCCTTTTTTTCGCTATCATTAAAGCAGTTAGAACTATAAAGCAAAAAAGGAGTACAATTATGAACTTACTGAAAAAGGGAGTGTCACTACTATTATTGCTAATTTTAGCTGTAGGATTAGTAGGATGCGGTAGTAAAGAAGAATCAAAAACATTTACAAGCGAACAAAACGGCATGAAGATGGAGTTGACCTACACGTACAAAGGCGACAAAGTGACAAAACAAACAACGAAAAACGTCATCCCTTATAAAACACTTGGCGTTTCAACAAAAGAAGATGCTGAAAAATCATTAAAAGCGTTATCTGATAAATATCAAGGAGTCAAAGGCCTAAAAGAAAGCCTGACATACAATGATGATAATGTTGTAGAAAGCGTCGAAGTGGACTATGAAAATGCTGACCTAGACAAATTAGCGAAGATTCCAGGTATGCTTATAAGTGGCAATACGAAAAAAGGAATCAGTATGAAGAAATCTCAGGAAGTACTTGAAAAACAAGGTTTTACAGAGAAGAAATAAATACAAAAAAAGCTGGGCCCTCGCGAATCGAATCGCACACGGGCACAGCTTCTTTATTTTCACTTATTCTGCTACTGCTTGAGCTGCAGTAATTAACGTTAAATTATACACATCTTTCGTGTTACATCCGCGTGAAAGGTCATTCACAGGTGCATTCAAACCTTGTAAAATCGGGCCAACTGCCTCAAAGTTACCTAAGCGTTGTGCAATTTTGTAGCCAATGTTCCCTGCTTCTAAACTTGGGAAAATGAAAACATTTGCGTCTCCTTTTAGTACGGAATCTGGTGCTTTGCTTGCTGCTACAGAAGGAACAAACGCTGCGTCAAATTGGAACTCGCCGTCTAATACTAAATCTGGTGCTTTTTCTTTTGCAAGTGCTGTTGCTTCCGCTACTTTTTCTGTTTCTGCTGATTTTGCGGAACCTTTTGTTGAGAAGCTAAGCATTGCTACGCGAGGATCAATGCCAAATACAGAAGCTGTTTGAGCGCTGACAATCGCATTTTCCGCCAAGTCTTGTGCTTCAGGTGCAATATTAATCGCAACATCACTGAAAACATATTTCTCATCATCGCGAACCATAATCATGGCGCCTGCTACTTTAGAAATACCTGGTTTTGTTTTGATAATTTGTAATGCTGGGCGAACTGTGTCTGCTGTTGAATGCGCCGCGCCACTTACAAGTCCGTCTGCTTTTCCAGTGTAAACCAACATCGTACCGAAATAGTTCGGATCTACAAGAATCTTACGAGCATCTTCTTCCGTTGCTTTTCCTTTACGACGTTCTACAAAAGCCGCTACCAATTCGTCAAAAAGAGGATCTGTCGCTGGTTCGTGAATTGCGATTCCGTCCAATGATACTTGCAATTCTTTCGCAGTTGCCGCAATCGCTTCTTTATCCCCCAATAAAATCGGTGTTACAATACCGTCTTTCAAAAGTTCTGCCGCCGCACCAACAATACGCGCATCTTCGCCTTCTGGTAATACGATTCGTAAATTCTTCCCAGTTACTTGCGCTTTTAACGTTGTAAATAAATCACTCATAGTTTCTTTTTCCTCCAATGGATAATAATATACTACTTACATTCTACTACGAAAATCTGTACTTGAATAGTATTTCAAATCAGTTATAACAGTTTTAAAAATTCTCATTTTGTATTAGTACAAGTAAGACGATAGCTTTGTAGCGCTCCACTAAAACAGTAATACAGAAATAATAAAAAATAATAGTACAGTTTATCGTTCTGCATTCATCAGCTGGTCTAGTTCCTCATCTTCTAACGCGCGATACTCGCCTAGTTCAAGCGCCTCATCCAGCATAATCGGTCCCATTTTTAGCCGTTTCAAATAAATTACCTTCTTATCCACGGCTTCAAACATCCGCTTAACTTGGTGAAACTTCCCTTCTTGAATCGTGATTTCAATTTCTGATGCGCCATTTTCTGCTTTTAAAATAACTAATGTTGCGGGTTTGCACGTGTAATTATCCGAAATCGTCACACCTTCTTGAAAAATTGCGATGTCTTCGTTTGTGACTATCCCTTCGATTTCCGCAAAATATGTCTTGTCCACGTGTTTCTTCGGAGATAATAAATCATGCGCCAACACGCCGTCATTTGTAATGAGCAGCAGGCCTTCTGTATCTTTATCCAAACGCCCTACTGGGAAAACTTTTTTCGCACGATCTTGAGGTTCTAATAAATCAATGACCGTCTCGTCCCAATTATCTTCTGTGGCACTGACAACGCCTGGCGGTTTATTCAACATGAGGTATATAAATTCTTCGTAGTGTACGGATTCGCCGTGAACTTCGATGCGATCTGTGTTTTCATTTACTTGGAATTTGGCTTCTTTTTTGCGGACATCGTTTACTGTGACAGCACCTGTTTTCAATAATTGCTTGACTTCGGTCCGGCTGCCGAAACCGCTATTGGCTAGTAATTTATCGAGTCTCATTGTTTTTTGCGTCTCCCCTCGTTTCTTCTATAACTTTATTCTAACGGTTCATTCGCGTTCTGACAATTGGATTGCAGGATTTTGCTTTTCGGGTGGGGAGATTTGTGCTACAATGAGAATGAGAATCATTATACATAAGAACGGAGGCTTTACGCATGGAAAAACAGCTAAATGAAGTGGCCATCGGGGAATTTGCGACCATCACCAAGCTAGATGTAACGAACCCAATGCTTGAAAAACGGCTTTTAGCGCTTGGTTGTAAAGCGGGTTGTGAAGTTTGTATCAAACAAAAGGGTTTATTTGGTGGACCTTGTACATTTGAAACGAAAGGGCAGTACATTAGCATCCGAAACTGTGATGCATGTGCCATCAAGGTAGAAATGCAATGACAACGA
The DNA here is from genome assembly GCF_000766865.1 of Listeria booriae. Lineage (GTDB taxonomy): Bacteria > Bacillota > Bacilli > Lactobacillales > Listeriaceae > Listeria_A > Listeria_A booriae. The sequence continues at coordinate 27,377 of NZ_JNFA01000024.1, read as the reverse complement.
TTTGTTTACTTGGAAATCCGAATACAGGAAAAACATCGCTTTTTAACGCGCTCACTGGCTCTTATGAAACCGTTGGGAATTGGAGCGGTGTAACCGTTGAGAAAAAACTAGGCACGCTTCGCAAAAATGCTGGGAAATTGATTGATTTGCCGGGTATTTATGATTTGAGTCCTATTTCTCGTGATGAGACGGTTGTGACTCGTTTTTTGTTGGAAGAGTCGTTTGATGCGATTTTAAATATTATCGATGCCTCGCAAATTGAGCGGAATTTGCAGTTGACGGTTCAGCTATTAGAATACGGGGCGCCTGTTGTGATGGGACTGAACATGGTGGATGTGGCCGCTGGTCGTGGTGTGCGGATTAATATTCCTGCGATTGCGCGGAAGCTACGCATTCCAGTGTTGCCTGTTGTTGCGAGAACTGGCAAAGGTGCAGACGATGTGTTGACGGCAATTACAGAAGATCAGGTGGCGTCAGCGCGCGGGCTTGTTTTGCCTTACGGTACACATGTGGAAGATGCCATTGCTGCTTTTTCTAAATTGATTGCGTTTGTACCTGCTAAACAAAAACGATGGTTTAGCGTTCAGTTTTTAAGCGGAAATGAGGCCGTTCAGCCGTATTTAGTGCAATATGGTATTTTAGATGAGGCGTTAGCGATTCGGGAAGGTTTGGCCACAGAATTAGCTGTTCCATTATCTCAGCATTTTTACGCGGTTCGGGAGGCTTTTATCGAGGATCTGTGTTTGCAGTCGGTGGAATATACGAAGCAACACAATATGCCGCTTTCGGATAAACTTGATCGCATTTTCACACATCCTTGGCTAGGGATTCCGCTATTTTTATGCGTGATGTACTTGATTTTTCAGGTGACGTTCACTTGGATTGGCGTGCCGCTTTCGGATATGTTGGATGGTTTCTTCGGCGGCACGTTATCGGATTGGGTTACTGCCGGACTCAGCTTTATCGGCGCTTCACAATTTATTATTGATTTAGTTGTGAACGGGATTATTGCAGGAGTCGGCGGTGTGCTCGTCTTTATTCCGCAGATTTTAGTGTTATTTTTCTTTATTTCGCTGTTGGAAGATTCGGGTTACATGGCGCGGATTGCTGTCGTAATGGACCGAGTGATGGAGTTTTTTGGATTAAATGGGAAGGCTTTTATTCCGATGATTATCGGGTTTGGCTGTAATGTGCCTGGGATTATGGCGGCACGGTCGATTGAAGAGTCGAAAGAGCGAACATTGACCATTCTTGTGACACCGTTTATGTCTTGTTCCGCACGATTGCCGGTGTACGCCCTTTTTGCAGGTGTTTTCTTCCCACATAATCAGGCGCTTATCGTCTTGTCTTTCTATCTCATCGGCATTATTCTCGCGCTACTCGTAACAAAAATTTTATCCGTGACTTTGCTTAAAAAGGAAAATTCGGTTTTTGTTATTGAGCTTCCGCCTTATCGTGCGCCGTCATTGCGAACTTTGTGGCGTAGCACATGGGAGAAAGGCAAAGGATTTCTGCGCAAAGCTGGGACATTTATTTTTGCCGGTTCGGTGATTATTTGGTTACTTAATTATACAGGTCCTGCAGGTATTGATGTTCCGATGGGTGAGAGTTTCCTTGCGATGATTGGTGGCTTTATTGCTCCGATTTTGGCACCACTCGGCTTTGGGACTTGGCAAGCTGGTGCGACGTTGATTCCGGGATTTTTGGCGAAAGAAGTCATTATTTCAACGATGTCGATTATTTATTCAGTGAAAGAAAGTACGCTTGCCGCTGTCGTTAGTACGCATTATACCCCACTTTCGGCTTATTGTTTTATGTTGTTTATTTTGCTGTACATTCCGTGCTTGGCAACGGTCGCAGCCATTCGAAAAGAAGTTCTGTCATTTAAGTGGACGGCGTTTTCAGTCGTTTATCCACTCGTGACAGCATATGTAATAACCTTACTCGTCTATCAAATCGGTTCATTATTCATATAAAGGAGGCGCTTGATTTGGTAAATTTCATTATTGGTGGACTAATTTTTGGCTATGCGGCCTATGCGCTCGTTAAATACATTCGTAAAAGTAAACAAGGCAAGTGTGGCGGCTGTGACTTAGAAAAGTCTTGCGATCACGAAACACAACAATAAAAAAAAGTCTAGAATTGCGACGAACTCATCGCTGTTTCTAGACTTTTTTTTCACATTACAAAGAAAAAAGATAGCCTGCATAAAAGCAAACTACCTCTTCTCCGTCTACAGCACCTAACTAATAAGAAAGGTGGTGCGGGATAGCAAAACGCTCATCCCTTAATCTGATACCATTGTAGCATTAAATTTGGTAGATGTCAACTAGACGATTGATTGCAGATTGAAAACGAGAGATGTATTTATTATCTTGAAATAAGTCCTCCACATGCTGAAATTCTTGCTTGAAAACTACAAAATCCTTATATCTGTTCCTTCTCATTCCATCACCACAAACCAAAGCGTGTAAGTCCATTAACGCAAAAATCTGCGCCACTTTATAAATTTGGATTTCCTCATTGGTAAACCCTTTTCGTTTGGCATTCGTATAAATTGGCTTACTTATATGATGGTTGTTATTCCTTAAATTGAAGATGATTGGGCGATTATGGGCACATTCGTTTCGCAACATCGATGTATACCTAATACCGTTCCTCATCTTTTTTAGCTTTGTATTCCTAGGCTTGGCATTAGATAAATAGACAATAAACGGTTTTAATTTACTCATCGTCATAATTTCTAACACAACCCAGACAGGCGGCTTCTCATAGTATTTCTGAAAACCATCGATAAATTTCAATTTGCCTTTGTCATAAAATCGGACGCTGCTAAATATCGCATTTTTGAATTCAGTTGCGTTTCTTTGTGTACTAAAAATATGCTGTACAATGTCGTATCCATCTTCATCAGGGTCATTTGTAATCAGGCGCAACAGGTAGGTTTTTATCGAGTGTTCGATATCCAAACAATATTGGAGCAGCAAATACCTTAATTTCATATCGAGTCTTGCAAGCTCCTGCAACTGCCTAAAGTCAATGTTATACCTGCCCTCGAAATCTTTATGAAAATTCTTTCGGAAAGCGCCAATTTTGAAGAAATAGTTGGAATTAGAAAGAAAATCTTTTGCTTCTGTTTCCGTTACTCGGTCAAAATGGATGCCGAGGTCTTTCATTTTCTCGATTAGTTCGTCAAAGGTCAACAAGGGTTTTACGGATATATGCATATTACATCTAGCCTTTCTATATAATATATATCCCCCAGATGTACCATTATTGTACACTAAAGCGCCGGGATAAGCCATTATTTAGCTATTCCCAGCGCCTTTTTATTATTCGTTAAAATAGACTACTTTACCTTCTTCACCTGCTTCAAAAATGGCCTCAATTAGGCGCAATACGCGGTGAACTTCTTCGTTTTTGACGATAGGTTCTGCTGTGCCGTTTAGAACTGCTACAAAATTATCGTAAAAACCTGCCATGTCTGGGGCTACTTGCACAATGGGGCTTCTTGTTGTGGATTCTTCGGACGGTGGTGCCATTGTTTTGGTGAGGCCTTGACCGGCTTGAATTGGTTTTGGTTCTACTTTTGCGACGGTGCGGTCTGGTGCGATAATTTCGCCGCTTAAATCCCAATCTTGAATGACCGCGGTGCCTTCTGTGCCTTTAACATACCAGCGTGGTAGTTTCACATAGTTCGTCGTTCCTACTTCGATTAAGGCTGTTGTGCCATTTTCAAAAGTGATGAAGCTTGTGAAACCGTCATCGACCTCGTCACCGAGAATGAAACTGAGGTTTGCAGATACAGTCTTGATTCGGCTGTCTGTCATGAATAAAAGCTGGTCCAGCAAGTGAACGCCCCAATCAAGTACCATTCCGCCGCCCTGTGCTTTCAAATGACGCCAATCACCGGGGATACCGTTTGCGCCTTGGACGCGGGACTCGACGTGAAAAACATTACCGATTTGCGCTTCTTTTTGTACCATATCACGGACAATGAGGAAATCGCTGTCCCAACGACGGTTTTGGTGTACCATGAATGTCTTGTTTTCTTTTTTTGCTACGGCTAAAATGGCTTCTAAATCTGCGCTCGTAATCGTGACCGGTTTTTCGCAAACGACGTTCTTCCCAGCTTCTAGAGCCTGAATCGCGAGGTCTTTATGGCTGTCGTTTGGAGTTGCAATCAATACTGCATCTACCGCTTCATCGGCCAAAACGGCTTCAAAACTCGGATAAGTCTGCAAGCCTTTTTCTTTAGCGACTTGTAACCGTGCTTCGGCAATGTCATACACGCCAGTAACGGTAATGCCTTCTGCTGCACCAACTAACTCCACGTGATATGTTCCCATACCGCCAAAACCAACAATAACCAGGTTTTTCATTTCTATCAACCTTTCCCTAGACCCACCAAATGTCTAGCGGTTCATCTTTGATTAAAATACTTTGTAAATTCGTCACGGCGCGTTGGAATCCTTCGTCGATAGTCATTAATGGATCTTCATGCTCAATGCTGACAACGTAATCATAGCCGTACGTGCGTAGTGCACTCATCATATCGGACCATTCTTTCACATCATGACCACATCCGACAGAGCGGAAAGTCCATGCTCGTGTTTGTACGTCGCCATATGGCTGCATGTCTAACAAGCCGTAACGATTAATATTGTCTTGATCTAAATACGTGTCTTTGGCGTGGAAATGGTGGATTGCTCCTTCTTTTCCGAGAATTTTAATCGCGCCAACTGGATCAATTCCTTGCCACCATAAATGACTCGGGTCAAGATTCGCGCCAATTGCTGGGCTTGTCGCCGCACGTAACGCTAGTAATGTATGTGGCGTGTGGACTAAGAAACCGCCATGAAGCTCGATACCAATTTTGACATCGTATTCTTCTGCTAAATGACCAATTTCTTTCCAATATGGAATCAGTTTTTCTTCCCATTGCCATTTCTTGATGTCGCTATATACGTTCGGCCAAGGCGCTACTGGCCAGTTTGGAGCTTTCGCATCTTCACTGTCACCCGCTGTCCCTGAGAACGTATTAACGACTGGAACACCCATCATAGAAGCCAATCGAATCGTTTTTCGCAAAATTTCATCGGAAGCTTTTGCTTCTTCTGGATCTGGCGAAATCGGATTATCATGGCAACTAAACGCACTAATAATCAAGCCACGATCTTCAAATTTCTTCAAATAAGCTAAGCGTGCTTCTTCACTTTCAAGTAGTTCGTCAGTTGGGCAATGATGGTTGCCAGGATTTCCACCTGTTCCAATTTCTACTGCGCCAAGACCTGCTGCTGCTACTTTATCCAACATTTCTTCCAAACTTAAATTTGCAAATAATGGGGTAAAAACACCTAATCTCATCTTATTTTCCTCCGATCTTTTCTAGGGCTTCTGCGTTTCCATATTTCGGGTATGTCCAAGACGTTGGCGCACACCAGTTGACACCGTTCGTAATGACTTTTTGAATCGCTTCGTTATGGTATGTTGGGTATGTTTCGTGGCCTGGCTGGAAGTAGAAAATCTTGCCGTTACCGCGTTTATACGTTGCGCCACTACGGAATACGTGCCCACCTTCAAACCAGCTAATGAAAATCAATTCTTCTGGAGCTGGAATATCGAAGTGTTCGCCATACATTTCTTCTTTTTCCAATTCGATATATTCCGAAATGCCATCTGTAATCGGGTGATTCGGCGCCACAACCCATAGCCGCTCCTTCTCATCCGCTTCACGCCACTTCAAATCACAACTCGTGCCCATCAGTTTCATGAAAATTTTAGACATATGACCCGAATGCAAAACAACCAAACCCATGCCTTCCAAAATTCGTTTATGCACCCGGTTCACAATGGCATCATCTACCGCATCGTGCGCCATATGACCCCACCAAACAAGGACATCTGTCTCTGCCAAAACGGCTTCTGTGAGTCCATGTTCTGGTTCATCTAGCGTCGCTGTTTTCACATCAAGACCTGATGCCGTCAAGAATTTAGCGATTTGACCGTGAATCCCATCTGGGTAAATCGCGGCAACCTCTTCGCTTTCCTTCTCATGACGAAATTCATTCCAAACTGTTACTTTTGTCATCACTTTTCCACCAGCTTTCTTAGATTTAAAAGCCCAATTTTGACACTTTCAAGCGGGTCTTTATCGAAGGCTTCTTGTTCAATTACAAGCCATTTCACACCGCTTTGCTCCGCCAATTCTGCGAAGCGCTTAATAGCGAGTACGCCGTTACCGATTTCCGTACTTTCCACCGGATCGCGTTTCATATCTTTCAAGTGCACCAGTGGCATCCGATCTGCCCAACGTTGCATATACGTCACAACATCAACGCCCGCATGATGCACCCAATAAGTATCCAATTCTACTTCTAAACCATACACACCAGCCAACAACACGTCCAAAATATAATCATTGCCCAGCTTTTCAAATTCATGTGCATGATTATGATATACAAAATGAAGTCCCGCGGCACGTACTTTTTCGGCGATAATACGCAATGTTTTCGCGAATTCTAGCCATTCTGCCTCCGTCTCAAAATCTGCCCACGGACAAATGAGATATTCATTACCGAGCTCCTGCTCAAACGCAATGACCGCATCCAGTTTGTCCCGAAAATCTTCGTAAGGAATATGTGAACCCGCAACAGCTAGGCCAAGCTCCGCCAATTTCGCCCTCAGTTCTGCCGCTGATTTACCGTAATATCCCGCGAACTCCACGCCGTCATAGCCCATTTCCGCTACTTGTTCGAGCGTCCCGAAGAAATCTTCCTGGCACGCATCCTGCACACTCCACAACTGAAGCGCTATCGGTTTTGCCATTTTAAAGACTCCTCTCAATTAAAAAATACTGGTTTTCCGGTTTGTGAAGATTCGTAAATTGCCTCTAAAATTTGCGTCACAACAAGTGCTTGCTCTGGTTTTACAACAGGGTCTGTGTCGTTCAAAATACTATCAATCCATTGCTGTGCCTCAAGTTCTGCCGGATCATCACCAGTGCCATCGTAAAAATCAACGCCGCCTGCTTCTAACTGGATTTGTTTTTCATACATTTGGCTATGTGATTCACCGTTGATGCGCAATCCGTTCTCCATATCCGCGCCGCCTTCTGTCCCGCAAAGCGCCGTCATTGCTTCACCGACATCCAGTGTATTAAGCGCCCAGCTTGATTCCAACACAATTGTTGCGCCATTTTCCATCGTGATAAAACCAAATGCAGAATCCTCTACTGTAAATTTCGAAGGGTCCCAAGGTCCCCAAGCGTTCGCAGCATTTTCACGTTGCGATAACTTATGATACGCGTTTCCAACAACGTATTTCGGTTTGTAATTGTCCATCATCCATAACGTTAAATCAAGTGCGTGTGTACCGATGTCAATTAGTGGACCGCCGCCTTGTGCTTCTTCATCTAAGAACACGCCCCAAGTTGGCACGGCACGACGACGGATTGCTTTTGCCTTCGCGTAATAAATTTCGCCTAGCTCATTGTTAGCGCATACTTCTTGCAAGAACTGTGAATCTTTTCTGAAACGGTTTTGATAGCCAATCGTTAATTTCTTGCCTGTTTTCTTACTAGCGTCAATCATTGACTGTGCCTCTTCGGTTGATTTCGCCATTGGTTTCTCGCACATCACATGTTTGCCAGCTTCCATCGCGGCAATTGAAATTTCTGCGTGCGAAATATTTGGCGTACAAACATGAATCACATCAATCGTTTTATCCGCCAACAACTCTTTATAATCCGTGTATACGCTTGCATTAGCATCACCAAAATCCGCTTTTGCTTTCACCGCACGTTCTTCTACAATATCACAAAATGCTACCATTTCTGCTTCGGCAACACTCTTTAAACTCGGCATATGTTTCCCATTTGCAATACCGCCACAACCAATAATTCCAATTTTTAAAGTCATAAGAAAACCTCCATTTGTTTTATTATCTCCATGATACAAAACAAACCGAGGTTTTTCTTCCTAATTTCTTGCTTATTTATTCCCGAATATTGTCCTCCTATATTTCAGCGGCGACACACCCATTGCCCGTTTAAAAGCATGGTGAAATGTCTTCACGCTACTAAAACCCGCCAGCTCAGCTACTTCTGTCACCGGGGTTTCCTCATTTAACAATATCCATTTTGCCTTGCTTAACCGATAATCATTCACAAAAGTCATAAAAGTAATCCCCATATTGCGCTTGAAAAGCTTCGTAAAATAGTACGAACTAAAGCCAACATGATCCGCGACCTGTTGCAGCGTAATCGTTTCTTGATAATGATCTTCCACATACGCAAAAATCTGCTGTAATTTCTCCAACGTGTCTTGCGATTTGCTCGTCATATCTTCTGCCACATCACGCACCTGCTTTGGAACCTCGCGATCAAGCACTGCCAGCATTTCATACAGCTTCGCCTTCACCACATAGCGATAGCCCTCACGGCGCGCGAAACTCTCTTCATGAATCACTTGCAAAAGACCAGCAACCCGTTTCGCCACATCCGCATCCCAATCATTACTTGCGGGAACGACTTCCAAAAACAAATCGCGCAATCGTTTGCCTTCTACTTCCGTCAATGAAAATTCTTGAAAAACCGATAAATCAAACTGCAGCACAATCCGTTCACTATTCGGCGATGCCAGGAAATAATGCACATCCCCGCCATTAATCACATAAATTTCGCCCTCAGCCATCTGAATCGGCACATCATTCACGCCCAAATTCAGCCGACCTTGCGTCACATAAATCAGCTCAATCTCCTTATGCCAATGCGGATAAACAATGACTCCGCCCTCATTCGTAAAACTCCGCATCGGAAAATCGCGGTCCAGCGCCGGAAACTCTAAATAAAGTCCCACGCCTCACGCCGCCTCATTCATATGCGCAATTTGAATCAAATTACCGCACGTATCATCAAAAATCGCGACCGTGACAGGACCGTGCGCCATTGGTTCTTGCTTAAAAACAACGCCAAGCTCCCGCAAGCGTTCATGTTCCGCGTACACATCGTCCACCGCAAAAGACATAAACGGAATCCCTTGCGCGTAAATCGACGACTTAAACGGGCCAACCGCAGGATTATCATCCGGTTCCAGCGACAACTCCACGCCGTCCGGTTCTTCTTTTGACACGACCGTAATCCAGCGAAACGCGTCCGACACAGGGAAATCCGAGCGCTTCTTAAACCCTAAAATCTCCGTATAAAATCGCAGCGCCTTCTCTTGATCATCCACAAAAATACTCGTGACATTAATTCTCATTCTAGCTTCCTCCTCACGTTAAGTACGGATTCGTTGCCTTCTCATGACCAATCGTTGTCGCATCTCCGTGCCCCGCGTACACAGGCATCTCATCCGGTAGCACAAGCAACTGCGTCGTAATACTTTCAATCAACGTATCGAAGTCCCCCGTATACAAATCCGAACGACCAATGCTACCTTTAAATAACGCGTCCCCAACCACTACAAAATCATCAAAAATAAAGCTTACACTACCAATTGAGTGACCCGGCGTTGGCACCACGCGAAACGTAATTCCTTCTATATTATAATCACGAATCTCAAACTCGTTCTCCGCAGGCACACAGATAATTTCCTTATTGCTATACTGCGACATCCCAACCGAGCCGTTCAATTCAGGATTGCCAAGCCATTCTTGCTCTAGCGGACTCACATAAACCGGCACCTGATAATGCGCCCGAATTTCCTCTAGCGCTCCGATATGATCATAATGACAATGCGTCAATAAAATCGCGACGGGCTTTGTTCCCGTTTCCTCCACTTGGGCAATAATATTTTCCGCATCACTTCCTGGATCTACAATAAGACAATGTTTTTCATCATAAATTACGTAACAATTCTCCTGCAACAATCCCGTTGCTAAACCACTAATTTTCACCATCGAATACGCCACCTTTTTCTTCTTGTTTCTTAAAGTATAGCGCAAACGAAAAAATTAACCAAGGAGGAGCACTGCAATGCTTCATAATTGACCGCTATGTATTAAAAAGTACGCCTCCATGATGCGGAAAAACGTACTTTTACGACTCAGATGTTCGCCATGTATTTTTCTAAACCTTGCATAATCGAAAATTGTGGTCGGTAGCCTAGTTGTGTTATTTTTTCAATGGAGGCGTAAGAATATTTAATATCTCCTGCGCGTGCTTCATCGTAAGCTACTGGAATCATCGTGTCTAGCAAAGTTTCATAGGCCGAAATAATGTCACGAAGCGAGTGCTTCTCGCCAGAACCGATGTTAAACGCGTTGGCCTGGCTTTCAGCTTTCGTGCCAAGCAGGATCAGACCTTGCACAATATCTTCGACGAACACAAAATCACGCACTTGTTCTCCGTCTCCAAATACACGAAATAACCCAGCTTTCCCTTGTTTCACTTGTCGCGCTACTTCCGTTAAAATCGATAACACTCCTGAGTACGGTGATGCTGGATTCTGGCGGGGGCCATATACATTAAAAAACCGCGCGACTGCGACATTTAAGCCGTATAAATGTCCATAAGATGTTACATATTTCTCGGATGCATATTTATCAATCCCGTACGGCGTAATAGGATCAATCACCGACGCTTCTGTTTTTGGCAATGTTGGTTCTGCGCCATACACCGCGGCAGATGATGCAAAAATAAATTTACGCACCGTTTTTTCTTGGGCGCGAGCTGCTTCTAATAAATAGATTGTGGCCTCCATATTCACTTGGTGCGTCGCTAATGGCTGCTGAACTGATTCTGCAACACTGGCAACCGCGGCCAAATGATAAATATAATCAAACGAAAACGCGCGAAATAAGTTCGCAATATCAGTTTCATAATGCACATTTCCTTTAACAAACTGCACGTTTTTCTGATTCGGAATATTCTCAAGATGCCCCGTGCTTAAATTATCGAAAACAACAACGTTATTCGCCTCTTTTTTGGCTAATGCTTCTACTAAATGGCTTCCTATAAAGCCCGCTCCGCCTGTTACTAAAATCGTGTTCATTACTAGCATGCCTCCTCGTTTAAATGTGGGAAATGGAATCGGTTAAAAATCATACGGTCGATATTTTTGGCGCAACTGGTTTTGGGCGTTAGCTCGAGCAAGAATTTCTTCTTTAAAGAAAAGGGTAGCGCCATCTTTCTTTATTTTTGTAATTTTATCTCGGTGAATGAGAGAATAGAAATTTTGTTTGGAGATGCGTAAAATCGCGAGTGCCTCTGTGGTTGAAAGGAAATAGTTGTCCAATAGTTGGCGCTGCTCTTTTCGATTGAGATTTAGCATGACTCACCACGCCCCGTCCTGCATTAAAGCGATATTTAAATGGTGAATATCAAATTCTGCGACTACTTTTTGGCGGGCATTGGTTACAATCTGCGCTCTTTGGTCTTCTGTTAAGTTTAGATAGTCCATAATGGCGCGTCCGAGTGCCTCCGCGTCTCTTTCTGGAACAAGAAAGCCAGATTCACCGTGTGTGACTAACTCTGGAATACCGCTATGCACCGTCGAAATCACAGGTTTTCCTTGTGCCATTGCTTCCATCAGCGACACTGGAATCCCCTCCATATCCCCATCTTGTGCAACCACGCTCGGTAAAATGAAAATATCACTCGCACCAAATCGTTCTTTCACCTGCGCTTGATCTAAAAAGCCGTGGAACTGGACTTGGTTTTGAAGTCCTTGTTGCTTCACCATTTCTTCTAAAGACGCGCGATCTTCCCCGTCTCCAACGATGTGCAATATGGTATCTATCCCGTGTTTCTGCAACATCTGGACGGCATGAATCGCATCCGAAATTCCTTTTTTCTCTGTCAAACGTGCTACGAGTAGTAACTGTAGCGTTGGTTGAATCGCTTTTAGTGACTGCATCTGGAAAGCTTGCGTATCAATGCCCATGTGATGCACACTTATCTTTTCTTTGTCTGCACCTAACTGGATTAATCGTTGCGCCCAGAAATCACTAATTGGTAGTAGCGTTGTATCTGAACTAAATAAAAACTTGTAAAAAGTGGTTCCTTTTTGCTGGATTGTCCGCGTCACATCGTAGCCATGGAAAAACGTTACTAGCTTGCCGGATAATATCCCTTGATCTTGTAAAATACTTGCGACTAAGCCAACATTGCCATAATGCGCAATAATGAGATCAAAATCGTGTGCCGGTACTTTTTGGGCCACTAAAATGGGTTGTAGCGAGTTTGTAATCGCGCCGTACTTTTTCTTATTGAGCAGTTTTGCAGTACGGATTGGTGCTTTTATGCCGCAAGCAATGCCTTGAAAGACGCGTTTTCGTTTATTGTCAGGTAAATCGACATATACTACTTTGTCTAGTAACTGATAAGCCGTCACATCCGCGTGCATCTGTGTTGTATTTCCTCTTTTTAGCGCTAAAATCGTGACTTCATGGCCTAAATCAATCGCTCCTGTTATTTGGTTTAAAATAAATGTTTCGGAAAGCGTCGGAAACTCTGTTACAAAAAACAAAACTTGTTTACACATGACTTATTGAACTCCTTTCGTCATCACCTGTGTCATATGCACCTTGCCATACGCCCATTTCTTTCCTTGGAACGTGTCTTTTAGTGCATTTTTTGTATCTAAAATTAGTTGGCTTTCTGTGCCGATTTGTTCGAGATCGAATACTTGGTGCGGTGTGACAATCACCACTAAGTCATAGTTAGAGAAGGCTTTATAATCAACGGGAATGCTTTGTTGCGTGTTTCCATTGGCGTCTCGGAATACTGGAGCTTCTGGATCACAAAATGAAACATCCGCGCCTCGTGCACATAGTTGTTCATAAATATGAAGGCCTGGAGATTCGCGCAGATCATTACTGTTTTCTTTGTATGCCATGCCGACAAGAAGAATTTTAGAGCCGTTAATCGATTTTTGATGTAGATTTAGTGCTTCTGCTGCGTGATCGACCATTTTCTCTGGCATTAAATGATTGGTTTCGTGCGCTAATTCGATGAAACGGCTATAGAAGTTTTTTGATTTGGCTTTCCAAGATAGATACATCGGGTCAAGCGGAATACAGTGGCCGCCGATTCCTGGTCCTGGTGTAAATTTCATGAAGCCAAACGGTTTGCTACTCGCTGCCTCAATCGTTTCCCAAATATCAATCTCCATTTTTTCAGCTAAAAGTGCCATTTCATTAATAAAAGCGATATTGATGCTGCGGAATGTATTTTCTAAAAGCTTACTCATTTCAGCAACTTCTGCGGAATTAACTGGAACAACTGTATCAATGACTTGCCCGTATAAAATTTCGCCGAGCTCTCTAGATGTCGCGTCCACGCCACCTACGACTTTTGGTGTGTTCAATGTGTGGAATTTCTTGTTGCCCGGATCTACGCGTTCTGGAGAATAGCATGCGAAGAAATCGTGGCCTAGGATGTGGCCTTTTTCGAGCATTGGTGCGCAGATGAGTTCGCGTGTTGTGCCTGGATATGTGGTACTTTCAAGTGAAATAAAGACTTCTTCTTTGGCGTGGATGACAATATCTTGTACTGCGTGTTTAATAAAGCCCATATCTGGTTCCATTGCTTCGGTTAGCGGTGTTGGGACGCAAATGATAATGGCATCTGCCTCGTGCAAAATTTCTGGACTGGCTGATAACTCGAAAGCGTTCGTGTCTAAACACGTTTGAAGTGTCTGATTCGAAATATCGGCAATATCGGACATGCCACTTGCGAGCGACTGAATTTTTTTGGCGCTTGTATCGTAGCCAATCGTTTGAAATCCTTTTTGGACAAAAGCCACGGCGAGCGGTAAACCTACGTAGCCAAGCCCGATAATAGCGATTTTTGCTTCTTTATTTAAAAATTTATTTTTCATATTGCGTTTAATTCCTTTCTGATTTGGGGTTGTTCTAACAATTGAATAAGGCGTTGTGTCACGCGCGTTTGACCGGCTTGATTAGCGTGGTAAACGGAGTCATATACTTCGGTTGCGTCTAATCGGAACAGCTCTGGGGATATCGATTCGCCAAAATAGGCGTACAGTTTTTCGAGATAGGCAGTACGTAATTCTTTCGCGTAGAAAACTGGCGGTAACAGTGTCACACCGATTTTGTTCTCTTGGCATCTCGTCATAAATGCGGCGATTTCTTTCATCGTGTCGGTTTCTTGGAACGTTTCTGGGACGGGGATTGCTTTTAAGGTCGCTGGGTCTCGCAACTGGGTATCCAATCCGAGATAACAGCCTGTTTCTGTGAGTGTCGCGGCTTTACGTTTCGCCAGTTTTTCCGGTGTCGCCGAAGTTCTGGCATGTTTGAGAGAAATAAGGAGCAACTTCCATTTTTGTCGGTATTTTCTTCGGTTTTTCCAGTACTCGCGATGGACAAATGTATCAATACCAAAGCCAAATACGTAATAAAGCGGATTGGTATACTGATTAAATTCCAACGGCAAAAGTACTTGATCGCCCGGTTTTAAATGCGGTTCTATGTTATCGAGCAAATATCGAAAACCTAGTCCAACATTGACGCCTGCATTGAATGTCGGTTTGCCGAGACTTTGTTGTATTTCATCTGTATTAAAGCCATATAGGACGCTACTTCCGCCTAGTAAAACGACTTTTTCTTCGGTACACTCGGCTAGCATTGCTGTTTTTTTAGCAAGTAGGTCTTCCATATTTCGGATACTGTCAAAGTTAAGCATGTGTGCATCACCTTTCTGCTTGTTTTTTACGTACTATTTTTGATTGGATGATTTGTCCGACTTTCAAAAGAAGCGGGTCCCGAAAAAGAAGCAATATTCCGAAATATACAATCCCACCCACAAATACCTGCGCGGCAATAACTGTCACGGCATGCCCATTTAAGACGTATGCGATGCCTTTTTCTGCTGCAAAAGCTATCAAACTCGCCGCCACATACGGGGCTATTTGTTGTATCATTTTTTTAATTGAAAAATATTTTCTAGCAAAGTAAGCTTGTAGTAAACACGTCATCGTCATGAAAATCGTGTAGGAAACTGCCGTGCCATAGCTCCCCCACCATCGAATGAAAACAATGTTCGTGCCTAGACTTATGACCGCCGCAATAAGAACGCTAAAGGCATAGCTTTTATTTTTGCCCGTAGTCACTAAAATTTGTAAACCAAAAATACCAGCTAAACCGGAGAAAAATAAACTAGGAGCTAAAATTTGTAGATTAAGGACCGAGGACTGAAAAGCGCTACCTAAAAACAATGGTATAAATAGCGGCGCGATTGCGATTAAACCGGTCACAAGTGGTAACGTACTAAGCGCTACATAGCGAAAGGAAAAATACATGGAGCGTTCGAAGTCTTCCTTTTTTGCACCATTGTATTGTTTGACCATTCGTGGGCTCATAACGGTTGATAAAGCAGTGACAAATACGACAAACAATGTCATCAATTTAAACGCTTGATTATAAAAACCAACATCCATCGCCGTAGTCATATTTCCTAAAATAACTTTGTTTAAAGCGAGTGGAATGAGCGTGATAATTGGCACGATAGCAACCGTCATCACGGGAATCACATGCCTTTTTGCTTTCTCCCATCGAACTTCAAAGCCTTTCCATTTTCTTAACAGAGGCAGCCATGTCACGAGTTGTCCTAAAAGAAGTGTTGCTGCATTAATCCAAACATAAATCGCTAAATCATCTGCTCCTTTCACGAAGCTAAAGATACCAATCATCGAACCGAGGCGAACCACCATATTCCGAATCATGATGTTTTTCATATTTTCTTGTCCCGTATAGAACCACGTAATATCAAAAACATACGACAAAATGGTCAAAATATTAATCAGAAACAGCATTTGGTATTGCTTTGTATGGAAGGTGAAAATAAGATATATAAGGAGAACAATAACGGAAAAGAAACTTTGCACCACATACAAACTGTAAAATTCCACTTTCAAATCTTGCTCGCGCTTAACACTTGCGATCACTTTTCGACCGTAATCTCCCATGCCAAGCGCTGCAAAAGCTGTGAAAATCTGTACAATCGAGCTCACGTACGCTTCCACACCAACATTCTCTGGCATTAAAACCCGAATAACATAAGGCATTGTGAAAATCGGCGTAATAATGATGAGTAGTTGATAAAGTAAAACGAAAATATAGTTAGTCGTTACTTTCTTCATCGATTAAACCGCATCCTTACCCGTTAGCACTTGTTTTATCGTCATACCGATAATTTGGATGTCTAATTTCAAACTGAGTTTCTGTACATAATAGCTGTCTAGCGCCATTTTCTGGCCATGATTCATATTGCTTCTGCCATTAACTTGCGCCCATCCTGTGACACCTGGTTTCACAAGTAGTCGTGTTTGTTGCGCTCTGGAATAAAGATCCGTGATAGCTGGTATTTCTGGCCGTGGCCCTACCAGACTCATATCCCCGCGCAGTACATTGAAAAGCTGTGGCAATTCATCCAAGCTGAACTTGCGAACGAAAGCACCAATCGGAGAAACTTCTGGATCATTTCCAGATACCGATTTAAAAACAAAATCATCCGGCACGCCATTTTCCCAATCATACACATGTTTTCTAGCACCGCCAGGCTGGTTACTTTTTCGCATCGAGCGGAATTTGAAAATGGAGAACGGTTCATTTCTTAGACCGGTTCTGGTTTGCACAAAAATTACTTTTTCCTTTGGTGAGTCGAGCTTAATCATGAGTGCCACGATGAGAAAAACAGGGCTTAACAAAAGGATTCCAATGAGCGCTAAAACAAAGTCACACATTCTTTTGGCTCTTCTGTATTCATGACTGACGACTAGTATTGCTTTTTGTTCCATAATTACTGACACTTCCTTGTCTTTTATTTGATAAACTCGTTAACTAGCTGGCACAGCGTAGTATATTCCGCGAGTTTGGTTGTAGTTTTGTGGAGCGTCATCTACTTCACGAGTTTGACGGAACCACCTGTTCGTAAATGTTTCACAAGCCCATTCCATAAATAAAATGGGAAATGGGTCAATGCTGTAAACACCGACATGTTTTGACTTTTTCGATAGACTTGCCAAATGTGTTTTGCCATCTGAAATTTATTGCTGGATAACGATGCATTGCCTTTACGATAAAGCGCTAGTGGCTCGGTCAGACCTTTTGCAACATATCCTTTTTTCAAAATCGAAAGCCATGTTGCTGTATCTTCCGCGCCTTTAAAACTTGGCATTTGCACTAGACCGGTTTGTTTGGTGTCAATCATTACTGTCAGGCAACCAATAATGGTGTTGCGCAGCAAATAGCGATAGGTCACCGATTCGGGTACATCGACATGCCCGGTTATGCGCTCTCCGTCTGGACTCATCACATCATAGGCCGTGTAGCTAAGCGCCGCCTTATTTTCTTGCATAAACGCTCGTTGCAACTCCAACTTCTTCGGCTTCCAACAATCATCACTGTCTAAAAAAGCAATATAGCGACCCGTCGCCTGACGAATACCATAATTCCGCGTTCCTGCTGCACCTAAATTTTCTTCGAGCATATACAATCGAATCCGCGGATCGGTATAGGCTTGAACAAGTGCCACAGTCTCATCTGTCGAACAGTCATCTAAAATTAATAGCTCAAAATCAGTCCAACTTTGTGCTAAAACACTGTCTATCGCTGCTTGAATGTGCGCTTCTGCGTTATGTGCAGGCATGATAATACTAATCAATTTTTATCCTTCCTTTCTGTAAATAATAAATATTCAAGGCCGCAAGCCCCATTCCGATACCTAAACTCAGGTGTCGTTTATCAATCGTGCTACTAAGACCAATGCTCGCTGCTACAAAAGCAATACCAATTAAAAGCGGAATCGCGGAGAATGCACTGTACTTTTCCGTCACCCAATAACGAATCGCAAAAACAAAATACGTGATGAAAAAAGCAAGTAACGGTATAAAAGCGAGCAAACCACCATTCGCCAAAGCTTCCAGCCAGTAGTTGTGCGGCGCCCAGTAATTATCAGACGCACGTTCAAAACCATACATATATTCATCTAGTCGAATCGGCAAATTTCCCGCGCCAATACCCATAAAATGTGATTCTTTGATCATATTCCAGGAAGCTTGGTACATTTGTATCCGCTCACTTGTCGAGTCTCCTTTGTCCGTGAAAGAATTATTCACCATCCCGAGCAATTTTTGAACGAAACCAGAGGCATGAAAAGTCGAAACTAGCAAAGCGCCCATACCTAACACATAAACCGCCACGAAAGACCAAATTTTAGACCATCCGAACAACAGGACAAGCATTTCTAGCACAAGCACCACCATTGCAAGTCGAGAATTGGTCATAATAACGAGATAAAGTGAGAGTGAACTAACACCTAGCAAACCGCTAAGCATGATTAGTTTCCTCTTCCAAGTCGTAATATACAACATCACAATCGGGAAAAAAATAGTGATTAAGGAAGCAAAATCATTCGTATTAAACTGAAATCCTGTCGGTTGAAAAGCACTCGTCGTCGTTTCATAAAAGAGCGAACCCGATTGACTCAAATGCTGTCCAGTCAAGCATTCCCAAACACCAAGCATTAAAATACCGATATACAGTACTGTCAGCCATTTTGCAAAGGCATCATATATTTTTTCCGTTCGAATGTAGTAAACACATAGAAAAATGACATACAACCATTCAAAAATAAAATACAGATATCGAAAGCTTTGTCCTAACTCCGGTGCCCAAAATCCTGTTGCCATCATCCCGATAAAGAAGGCAATAAACAGGAAGAGAAAGACTTTCACGTAGCGCAATCTTAGCCAATCTTTCTTTACAAAGAATACGAAGAGAAAAAGGTGAATCGGGATTAAGAGGCGAAATAAAAAGATGTTCTCGTTACCAGGTATTCCTAAATAAGATCCAAAAAAGCCAGAAAAGATAATCACAAAACTAAGTGCTGTTGTGAATTTTTCCATATTGATTGGTAGAAAAATAAAGACGGCAACCAAGAAAAGTGGTAAGGCTAAGAAACCGTAAGGAAGGAAGACGCAAGCTTGGAGTATGGCCGTGATGCCGATAATAAATAACATTGGTTTGAAATGCGTTTGTAGCCAGTTAATAATAGGCATAGGTGTTCTTCTCTTTTTTGTTATACTGCTGACCGTTTAAAATGGTGCCAATAATCGGAACGCCTGTATTTTCAATGTGCGCTTTGGCTTCTTCTACTTCATTCACTTTAGTCACACCACTACGCACGACTAAGACTACACCGTCACATAATGTGGCGATCATACGACCATCTGACAGCACGCGAACCGGCGGTGTATCAATGAAAATCATATCGAATTCGTCTTCTAATCTCGCAAACATTTCGGCTAATAGTCCTGAACTAACTACTTCCAGCGGGTTCGAGGGTAATTGACCTGTTGGTAAGAAAAAGAGATTTTCCTCAGCCAAAGGGATAATTTGATCCATCAACACCGATTGGTCATGTACGCCCAGCATTAAACCGCCGAGTTCTCGTGGGGCAATCGCTTGGGACAGACGTGGCCTGTGTAAATCTAAATCGACTAATAATACTTTTTTGCCTAGTTTGGCGTATTCTTTGGCGATATTGCTAATACAAAATGTTTTTCCTTCGCCTTTATTGGCAGATGTAAACATGATGGTTTGGGCTTTTTTCAGCGTTGTAAGTGCAAATTGGAGACTTACTTGTGCCGAACGAATTTTTTCAGCTTCAAATGATTTGGATTTGCCGTCAAAAAACAGTTTATTTTTCTTTAATCTAGCCATGTTTTATTCTCCTTCTATCAATGGAATGTCGCCTAAGAATCGAAGCCCCATATCATCAAAGCTTTCTCGCTGGCGGATAATATTATCGTAGCTTGCTCGGTACAGTACAATCACTAGCGCAATTCCTAATCCGAAGCCTGCTGCTAATATATATTTCGTCAAACTGCTAACAGCGACTGGTTTACTTGCTTTTTCTAAATTAATCATTTTGGTGCCACTGAATAGCTCTGGGAAATCGCTTTGAACAACGGATGCAATGCCATTTGCGATTATTTCGGCTTGTTCTGGATTTGAATCCACCACGGTAATCGTAAAGACGAGTGAGTTTACGTTCCCCTTCACAGTGACTTTTTTTGTAAGTTCTTCTGGTGTCATATTTAAATCGTATTTATCGATAACTTCTTGCATTGTTCTTGCGCTTCCAATCGTTGTACTGTAGGTATCGCTCAATTGAATCGAGGATCGTACATTGTCCGAAGCCTGTACTTCATTTTTGGAAGTGACGGTTGTGACTAGCACTTGTGTGGATGTTGTATAATTCGGAGTAATCCAAAATTTCTCAATTCCAAAGGTGAGCATGATAAGGATGGCAGGGACGATAACCAACCAGTACCACGATTTTTTAAAACTGCGTAAAATCTGTTTTGTTTTCATTCCTTGTTTCATAATTTCCTCCAATTACTGCGTGTTATAAACGTGGCTTAGCATTTTTTGTGCTTCAATTCCCCAGTGATATTCCTGCTCATAAGCCAAGCGGCCTCGCTCGCCTTCTTGTGCGTACAAATGCGGATTCGCCGCCCGTTTTTCGATTTCGCTTATTAGCTTTTCTGTATCGAAGGGAGAACTAACCGCCCCGCTTTGGTGTTTTTCGATAAAATTTTGCCAATCTGGAAAGTCAGAAGCGAGAATTGGTAGCGATGCCGCCATGTATTCATATAATTTGGTCGCCATCGATTGAAGGTAATTAGGAATCGGATGTAACAGACAAAGACCTAAATCAGATGCCGCGTATGCTTGCCAAATTTCTGGATAAGGCACACGACCGTATACTTGCACAACTGCTTCAAGCTTATGTTTCGTAATAAACTCTTGCACTTCTATCTCTAGACTATTTGTCATCGGACCTAAGAGCTTCAAATAATAGGCTGTTGGTCGCTTTTCTTGTAGGCGCCGAATCAGCTCTAACATCTCAAAAATACCGCGATCTTCCGTAATGCTACCGACATAAATCAGTGTGAATGGGGATTCTGATGCTGTTTTTGGTATGGCTTCCATATAAGTGGGGTAATTGTAAATAGTGGTTTTCTTGCAATCAATGTGTTCGTAGCTTGCCAAATAGGATTCTTCTGCGAAAATAATGTGATCACAGCTCGCCATTGTGTGTTTTTCTATCCGCAAAATCCATTTTTTGAGTGGTTTTCGTAAAAGAGCTGGAATCCATGTTTTTGTTTCAATGTCTGCTGGGAAATTTTCATGCATATCATAGGTTAGAATCGCGTCTGGCTTTTTCTTGCGTAACTTCGGTAAAAGTAGGAGTAGTTCTGGATCGTGAATGTGGTAGTACATTGCATCGGATGCTTTGGCAATTTTATAAAGTTTGCGCCACCGAAGGGGACGGGCCAACCGTGATGTGCTTGCAGGCAGTAAATGAACCCGCAGGCCAGGGTGTTCCACAACTTCCATCCCGTTATCAATCGCGTAGAAGTCAACTTCAAACCCCGCATCAGCGAGCGTCATTGCTTCTTTATAAAAAATGCGTGTGTCGTTCCAAACATGAACGGAACTGAACATCATTATTTTTTTCTCTTGTAACATGTCGTTTCCTTCTCTTCTTTATTTTTTAGGTGAACCGATTGTCCATTTTAGAGTTCGTTCTTTTGCAGCGTTTGTTGGGTGGTATACTAATGTATAATTTTTACCGTTTTTCGGAATAGCGAAGTATGCGTTGCCGTCCAGTGTTTTTCCAGCGGGAATGACATCGCCGAAGCTATCGTGGTAACCGAATGTGTCGATTTTCTTGCCATCTGCTGTTTCTAAATGGAAGTCACCTGCTCCAACACCGAATTCTGATTTTGTCTTGTTGGCAATATGCATCGGAATAACCGTTAGTTCTTTTCCTTTTTCGTTAAAAGTGTCGTCTTGTTTGTACGTGAAGTTTTTTGGTGTCATTTCAATATCTGCCATAACTTTTTTCTTGCCTAGATCGGTTTGCGTTTGTTCTGTTTTCTTAGGACTAGCGTCTTCTTTTGCTGCGCTACAGCCTACCATTGTTGTACTTAATGTTAAAACCGTTGCTGCGGCAATCATTACTTTTTTATATCTATTCATCGAAAAAATCCTCATTTCGCTTATTTCTTATTTTTATCTGCCATATGTCATGGGAAGGTATATAAAATCCTGTCTGTATCAAGATTTATTGGCCATTTTAAATGCGCGTCTGGTGACACACTTGATAATGCTTTTTTATTATTTGAAAGGCGGCATCTTAAACCAGCGGCCTAAGATGCCTGCCTTTCCAAAAATTTAGTTTACAGTGACATCAATTGTTACTACATTCCAGTTCTTGTCATAACCTTTGATTTGAACGACATCACTTGTCGACGTGATTTTGTCTTTTGCGTATACAGTGAATGTTTGTGCTGTTGCATCAAATCCACCTGTACGTGCCTTGACACCATTAACCCAAAGTTCTACGCCGTTCATCGTACCAGTATATGAACCAGTTAAGTTGTCTGTGTTTAATTTGTAAGAAATAGCGCCAATTTTTAGTGCATCTGCTGCTTCACTTGCTGCTTTTACTGTTACGGGTGCTGTTACTTCCTTGCCGTCTTTATCAACGCCAACTACTGTGACAACATCTGTTACTGATTTGATTTTATCTTGTGCATAAACAACAAATGTTTTGCCGTCTCCGCTAATTTGACCTGTGCGGGCAAGTTCGCCATTCACGTAAAGTTTAATGCTTTGACTTACGCCATCAAATGTTCCTGTTAGGTTAGAGTCGCCAATTGTATACGTATCTGGAGTAATTTTTAATGTTTGACCTGCTGCTGCTTTTACGTCTACTTTTGTGCGATCTAGTTCTTGCCAGTTTTTATCGTATAGTACGATTTCGACGTTATCTGTTGCTGCTTTGATGTAGTCTTTTGCGTAAACTTGGTACGTACCTGTTGCTGTGTCTAACGCACCGTTTTTAACCAATACGCCGTTAACAAAGAGTTGTACTTTCGCACCAGCGCCTGAATATGTTCCAGTTACGTTGTTATCGCCTAAGTTGTAAGCTGCTGCTGTTACTTTAGATGGTACACGTTCGCCTAAAACTGGAGAAGTTGCGGCTACACCAGGAACGTTCGCAGAGTTAATCGCACGAACTGTGAATACATTGCCAATGACTTGCATGAATGCTTTATCTGATGCATAAATTTTGTACGTGCCGTCTGGGTTTACGAGACCTGTACGTAGCAAATTGCCTTGGCTGTCATAAAGACCAATTTTGCTTGTTGCAATGTCGGTTTTACCTGTTACATACTCATCGCCTTTATTGTAATCATCAATCGATGGCTTTCCTAAAATCGCTGTTAAAATGGTGCTTTTCGTTGGTGCTGTGGCTGTGCCGGCTACGTCAATAGCTTTGACAGAGAATTCGTCGCCGACAACACGCATAGATGTTTTGTCAGAAGCGTAAATTTTGTACGTACCTGTTGCTGCGTCTACTGCGCCATAACGAAGTAAGTTGCCATCTTTGTCGTAAAGACCAATTTTGCTTGTTGCTTTGTCGGTTTTACCTGTTACATATTCTTGACCTGCGTAGTAAGCGTCAATCGTTGGTTGCGCCAGTTGCGTACCTTGTACGGTTGATTTTGCTGGTTGACTTACATTGCCTGCTGCGTCTTTTGCAACGGCTGTAAATTCTTTACCTACCACTTTAAAATCTGCATTGTCGTTCACGTAGATTTTGAATGTGCCGTCTGCTGCTACGTCACCTGTGCGAACGTCTTTACCACCAATAGAAATCGTTACTTTTGTTGCTGGAGCTGTTGCTTTACCAGTGACATAACCGCTGTCTACCACATAGTTATTGATTGTTGGAGGAGCAACGACTACTGCTTTTGCTTTGACTGTACTTGATGCTTTGTCGCTTGTTTTGCCGTTAGCATCTGTTGCATACGCATGGAAAACTGTTCCTGCTTGTCCCATTGCTGCATTATCGTTCACGTATACTCTGTATGTGCCGTTTGCCGCGACATCTACCGTACGGATGATGTTTCCGCCTACTTCAATTGTTACTTTTTTCGCGCCTGCTGGAGCTGTACCGGAAACATAGCCGTCGTTCACATAGTAGTCATTAATCGTTGGTGCTGCAAAATGATTGTCTACTACGGTTGTGGTTGCACTCGCAGTTTTACCGTTTTTTGTAGCTGTTGCTGTTACTACTGTTCCTGCTGCTTGTTTATCAATCGCCAAGCTGTATTTACCGTCTGATCCTACTTTTCCTGATCCGATTGTTGTTCCTGCTCCGTTTTTGAGTACGATGTCTGCATTTGGTTCTGCTGTTCCTGTTGCTGTTACGGAATCAGTCGTTAGGGCATTAATTGTTGTTGGAGCAATCGTTTGGCCCGCTGCTACGACTGTTTCTGCAGTAGCTATTTTGCCATTTTTTGTAGCTGTAGCTGTTATGACTGTTCCTGCTGCTTGTTTGGAAATGAAGAAGCTGTATTTACCATCTGATCCGACTGTTCCTGATGCAATTGTTGATCCCGCTGTGTCTTTAATTACGATGGCCGCATTCGGTTCTGCTGTTCCTTTTACAACTGTATCATCGGCTGTTAAAGCATCAATTGTTGTTGGAGAAATCGCATCACGTATTACCGTTGTTTGCGCGTATTTTGATTTGCCATCTTTTGTTGCTATCGCTGTTACTACTGTTCCTTCTGGTTGTTTGTCAATTGTCAAACTGTATTTACCGTCTGATCCTACTTTTCCTGATGCAATGATTGTTCCTGCCCCATTTTTGATTTCGATGTCTGCATTTGGTTCTGCTGTTCCTGTTACGTTTACGGAATCAGTTGTCAAAGCGTTAATCGTTGTTGGTGCAATATCTTTACC
Source organism: Listeria booriae (assembly GCF_000766865.1). Lineage (GTDB taxonomy): Bacteria > Bacillota > Bacilli > Lactobacillales > Listeriaceae > Listeria_A > Listeria_A booriae. Next base: position 2,585 of record NZ_JNFA01000024.1, on the reverse strand, counting down.
TGCTGTTACTACTGTTTCTGCACTTGCTGTTTTGCCATCTTTTGTAGCCGTTGCTGTTACTACTGTGCCTGCTGTTTGCTTATCAATAGTTAAGTTGTATTTACCATCTGATCCGACTTTTCCTGATCCGATTGTTGTTCCTGCTCCATTTTTGAGTACGATGTCTGCATTTGGTTCTGCTGTTCCTGTTGCGTTTGTAGAATCAGCCGTCAAAGCGTTAATCGTTGTTGACGCGATTGCATCACGGATTACCGTTGTGTTGGCTTTGGATGTTTTGCCATCTTTTGTAGCTGTTGCTGTTACTACTGTTCCTTCTGCTTGTTTCGCAATCGTCAAGAGATAGATTCCGTCTGATCCGACACGCCCTGTTGCCAATTGTTTATCATTTTGATCTGTAATAACGATGGTTGCGTTTGGTTCTGCTTTTCCTGAAACAGACACAGAATCCGTTGTTAGTGCGTTAATTGTTGTTTGATCGATACCGTCGCGTTCTACAATCGTTGACGCTTTAGATGTGAATCCGCCTAAAGATGCTGATACTGAAATCGTTGTTCCTTCTGGTTGTTTGCCAATTGTTAAGCCATAAATTCCGTCTGATCCAACACGACCTGATGCCAATAGTACACCGTCTTGATCTGTTACAAGAAGTGATGCATTCGGTTCTGCTGTTCCTGAAATAGATACTGATTCCGTAGTAACTTTGTTAATTGTTGTCGCATCAATTTCGCCGCGAACGACTGTTGTTTGTGCTGTGGATGTTTTACCGTTTGATGTCGCAATCGCAATTACTTCTGTTCCAACAGTTTGTTTCGGAATGGTAATACTGTACTTGCCGTCTGATCCTACTTTTCCTGAACCAAGCAGGTCACCAGCATTATTTTTTATCTCAATCGTTGCATTCGGCTCTGCTGTTCCTTCTGCAGTTGTTGATTTTGTTGTTAACGCTGAAATCGTTGTCTGGTCAAGGTCACCTTGTGTTACAGTCGTGGTAGCATGAGAAGTTGCTGTTCCTTTTGTCGCTGTTGCCGTTACTCTTGTACCTACATCTTGTTGTGAGATTGAGATACTATACTTGCCGTCTGATGCTACTTTTCCTGAACCAATAACTTCGCCATTTGCTTTAATTTCGATATCTGCATTTGGTTCTGCTGTTCCTGTTGCTGTTTTTGAATCTGTAGTTAGGGCAGCAATTGTTGTTTGTTCAATAGAAGCTTGGATGACTGTCGTTGATGCAGAAGATGTAATGCCATTAGAGTCAGCTGTTGCTGTTACGACTGTTCCTGCTACTTGTTTCCCAATAGTAACCTCGTAATAACCGTCAGATCCAACACGACCAGAACCTAAGACTTTTCCTGCTGCATCCTTAATTACGATGTTTGCATTTGGCTCTGCTATGCCGACTACTTGTGTAGAATCTGTTGTAAGATCGTCGATGGTTGTTTGGGCGATATTTGTTAAGGCATAGCTACCACCAAATAATTTCCCAGTTGTTTTACTTACAAATTGTGATTGGAATTGCGCGCTGTTTGACGTTAGGTTCTTTTGACTCAAGTTACCTTTATCCCAACCAGATAAGTCAAAGGTTGCTGTTTTGAAGTCGTTGTAGTTGTGCGTTGGTTTGTCGTTATTGATGAAACCGTAATCCCAAGTAGATAGTCCTCTATCGGAATTGATGTTAATTTTAGTAGAGGCGCCAGCATAGTTCGCAAAAACGGATCCAGTAGCATTCGTATTTGTAATAGCAAAATTCGAACCGTTCTCAAATGTTAATGCTTTACCTGTTTGAACTGTTCCTTGCAGGCCTTTAGAAGTCGCAATGAAATCCGCTCCTGATTGAACCGTCAAGCTACCGTTTGTAATAGAAATACCTTCTTCAACCGTATCACCTGCGTCAGCCTTGAATTTAGCGCCTGTTTTAACGACCATATTTCCGCCAGTTGTATAAATGGCTTGTTTCGTTGCAGATCTCAACTCTAAATTTCCAGCGATAGAAATTTGTGTACTGGTATTAGGCACATAAAGCGTATATGACTTCGAATCAACTTTCATACTCGAATTGGCTTCTTGCGTTAGATTTCCCACTACGTAAAGTGCCGTTAAACCAGAATCAACAGAAGAGAAATCAACGTCCGCTCCCTCTTTGACGATCAAGTTCGTTCCTTGGAAAATTTCTTCAAGATTAGAAGTTGCTTTAATATTTCCTTCCAAAATAGCTGTACCTTTAGCATTGTAGATAAACTGTTTACCGCTAGACGTTACGTTCTTATAAGTAACTTGTACGCCAGCATATTCTGACCAGAACAATGGATAAATATTTTGGTTAGTGATTGTTAAATCTTCAATACGGTTGACAGAATCTGCTTTGGCAACACCAATTTTGTTATTATTCATATCAAGTGTGTGCCCGTTACCGTATAGATTTTTTTGTGTTGTGAAATTAAAAGTGGCTGTTACTTTAATATCCGCCATTAATTTAATATCTGTTATCGTTTTGCTATCCAAGGCTGTTTTTAGCTCTGCGAATGTGGATACCTCTGTTGCGTTAGCTGGTGCAGCAGTTGGTGTGGCCTCTGCCACTGCATTTT
>NZ_JNFA01000023.1 GCF_000766865.1 Listeria booriae | reverse complement strand
GTGAGAAGAATTGGCTTAGTGTGTGATTGTACTTGGGATACAGATAATGGTGTGGGAGTTCGGATTGAGAATGAAAAAGTAGAAGAAGTTGATTATCAAGACATCGTGTTATAAATGATTGATTGGTTTTAATATATCAGTTATATCTTGTAAGTAGACATAATTTCTAACTTCCGATTGTTTTATACTGGGTGTAGAGTTAATATTGAGTAAAGATGATAGAAAAACAGCCATCAGAAATTCTGATAGCTGTTTTTTTGATGGATTACGGATATTATGTAATTCGTAATAAGTTCTATAATATGTGCTAAGATTCAAGGAGAAACATTCAGAAGCAGTTAATCAATTTACGTGTTTATGTCTATTATTCTGTAATATGGATTTAACTGATACCATATAAATTGACATCCAAAAATAAAAGCATATAATACATAGTATGCTATATAAAAAGAGGTGATTGAATGACAAAATACTCAAAAATGGGAATTTATCTAAAACGCATCGACATTGCTTTTGACGGCCGATGCAACAAAATGCTAAAAGAAGTAGACATGACACACACGCAATTCAAAATCCTGATGTATATGCTAAACAACCAAGAAAAAGCAATGTATCAAAAAGATTTGGAAACCTATTTTGACCTCAGCAATCCAACCATTACAGGCATTCTTAATCGACTTGAAAAAAAGCAGTTTTTAAAACGGGTTGTAAGTCAGGAAGACGCTCGTTATCGAACTATTGTACTCTGTCCAAAAACGTTAAAACTGGAGAAGAAATTAAAAGAAATCGCGCATGATATGGAACAATCACTCATCCACGGCTTATCTAAAGAGGAAATAAACCAAGCTTTTGTCTTATTAGAAAAAATGTTGAACAATGTCACTAAATAGATAGTTAACTATATAAAATGAGAGAAGTGTTGAGACATGAAAATTATCACAATCGAAGAGCATTACCAATCGGCCAACGTAAGCAAAAAAATGGACGAAATCAATGCGACAGCAAACCCCGAACAAAAACAAACGAATAAAGCTGGGCTTGAGATGGCAAAAAACTTTCTCTCATCAACAGATGATATAGAGGATGTTGGTGAAAGACGCATCAAGTTCATGGATGAAGCAGGTATCGATATGCAGGTCATAGCATACGGAAACGGCAATCCGCAAACATTAACGGACGCCAAAGCGGCAATTGCTTTATGTCGGGAGGCGAATGATGAATTAGCGAGCATGATTCGTAAAAATCCAACAAGATTCGCAGGTTTTGCTTCGCTACCAGTTGCGGACCCAATGGCAGCGGCTACTGAATTAGAACGTGCAGTAAAAGTCCATGGATTTAAGGGCGCGATGTTGGCAGGAACTTTTGAGGGGAAATTCTTTGATGATCCACAGTTTTTACCGATATTTGCTAAGGCTGAGGAACTGAATGTGCCGATTTATATGCATCCATCGATTATTGCGAAGGAGATTTCGGACTATTATTTTAACAGCACGGAATGGTCTCCGATGTTGACTGCGACCTTTGCTTCGGCAGGGTACGGCTGGCATATGGATGTTGGTATTCACGTGATTCGCCTGATTTTGTCAGGGATGTTTGATAAGTTGCCGAATTTGAAAATCATTTCTGGTCACTGGGGTGAATTTGTTCCGTATTTCCTAGAGCGTATGGATGAAACAATGTTGCCAAGCATGACGGGGCTTAAACGGAATATCTCAGATTATTATCGCAACCATGTCTACATTACGCCAAGTGGTTTATTTTCAGTACCGCAACTTCAATTTGCCATTGCTGAAATGGGCGCGGATCATGTGATTTATTCTGGCGATTACCCATATCTTATCGACACTAAATCTCGTGAATTTTTAGAAACGGCGCCGATTTCTGATGAAGATAGGGAAAAAATCGCCCATCTAAACGTTGAAAAATTGTTAGGGCTAGATGAATAAATTAGATTTACAGCCAAATAGCTGATTTTTTCGTGGTAGTATTGTTCTCAATCCCTTGCCATTCCACGCAAAATATAATATACTAGCCTTATTCAAATTCAGTAAGCCCGATAAGGGGAGTAGCAGTATAGCAATGTCGTCAGTACGGGATAAAACCCCGGCATTGTTAGCAATTTTCGATTGTTTGCGAGACCTTACGTTTATTCGTGAGGTCTCTTTTTGCGCGTAAACGGCCAGTTGTGCTCGTGTGACTTGATGAGAAAATGCAAAAATCAGGAGGAGAGCAATTGAAAAAACTAGTTTTATTATTTGCGATGTCTGTCGTGCTCGTATTCTCACCGCTTGGAACGACGACATACAACACCATTGTGCCAGCGAAATATGAACAAGTAAGCGAAGCGCACGCGAAGGGGTATCGTTCGCCGAGCCGTTCGTATCGTCCGAATAATAACCAAATTAAACGGGATACGACGAAAAAAACAACGAATAACCAAGCAACAAAAAATAAAAGTAATAATCGTGGTTTCCTAGGCGGACTTTTATTCGGTGGGATTGCCGGTTTGCTTTTTGGTAGTATGTTAGGAAATATGGGCGCGTTTGGTGATATTTTAGCCCTTATTATTAACGTGATTGCGATTATTTTAGTGATTCGTATTCTGATTTACTTCTTCCAGAAATGGCGGAATCGTAATAATCCGAAGCCGCAGTCGAATGTTTTTGATCATCAAGGTCCGACTGAGAATAACGACGGGGCAACGGTTCTTGATGAAGGCAATATCTCGAACGCCGTGATTCATTTCTTCACGCATGAAAAAGGTTTGCAGTTGGAAGATGTGGAAGTGGTGTTGACGTATGATGAGAGTAGAGGGTTTGGCGCTGATGTGATGAAAAATGGCCAGCTAGTTCAGGCGCTGGATCACTTCTCGCTTATTCAAGCCATTCGTTATTGGGCAACAAAAGAGGGGAACTTTGACCCGAATTGTGGGCTGGAATTGCGATTCTCAGAACGCGACGGAATTACAGCGATTGTAACAGAATAAAAAACGAAGGCGCCTAAGTATTGTTTGGGCGTCTTTAGTCTTATTTTATGCTAGTTTTCACTTAGTTTAGCCTAGCTATAATTTTGCAAAAATAAACGATGAAATCGCTATCTTATCCGTTTTTATGTTTTTCCTACTTATTTTTTGTTATGAGTAAATAGAACTTGAATTGGATACAAAGTATGAAAAATGATATAAGAAGTCTAAAAACTTTCATCCAATTATCACATTTCGTATAATAAAAGAGAGAAGAAAACGCATTCATTTCGAGGTAGGGGGATATAAAGATGTTATTTGAACGAATGGAGAAATATGATTATGAGCAAGTTGTTTTTTGTCACGATAAGGTTTCTGGGTTAAAAGCGATTATTGCAATTCACGATACGACGCTGGGGCCTGCGCTTGGTGGGTGCCGGATGTGGCCGTATGAGACGGAGGAAGAGGCGTTAGAGGATGTGTTGCGCTTGGCTCGTGGGATGACGTATAAAAATGCAGCGGCTGGTTTAAATCTTGGTGGTGGGAAAACGGTGATTATTGGTGATCCACGAAAGGATAAATCGGAGGCGATGTTCCGCGCATTGGGTCGTTATGTGGAGAGCTTGAACGGGCGGTATATTATTGCGGAGGATGTTGGTACGACGGTGGCTGATATGGATATGATTCATGCGGAGACGGATTATGTGACGGGGATTTCGGAGAGCTATGGTTCATCAGGCAATCCTAGTCCGATGACGGCGCTTGGGGTTTACAGCGCGATGAAACGCACGGCATTGGAGGCTTTTGGAACGGATACGCTAGCTGAGAAAACTGTTGCGGTGCAGGGTGTCGGAAATGTTGCCTATGCGTTATGCGAGTTGTTGCATAAAGATGGCGCGAAACTGGTTGTGACGGATATTAATCAGGAGGCTGTGAATCGTGCTGTGGCGGCGTTTGGTGCGAAAGCTGTGGCGCCGGATGAGATATATGATGTGGACGCAGATATTTTTGCACCATGTGCGCTTGGTGGGGTGTTGAATGATACGACGATTCCGCGTTTGAAAGTGAAGGCGGTGTGTGGTAGCTCGAACAATCAGTTGTTGCAAACCATTCATCACGGTCAAATGTTGGCGGATCGCGGTATTTTGTATGCGCCGGATTATATCGTGAATGCGGGTGGTGTGATTAATGTTGCCGATGAGTTGAGTCGTTACAATGAGGAACGCGCCAAACATAAGATTGGCGAGATTTACGGCCAAATTGGAAAAGTTTTTGATATCGCGAAGGAAGAAAAAATCTTGCCAGCGCAAGCGGCGAATCGGATGGCAGAGCAACGGATGGAATCGATGCGCCATGTTAGCAGTACTTTTTTGCGGGCGGAGCATTCGCTTTTGACAAGAAGATAGCAGTTCCCAACGTTTTTCCTACCTCCGAAAATATGCTATAGTTAAGAAGGAGCTATTACATATTCATTTGGAGGGAAGAGAAATGAACAAACCATTATCGCTATACTTTGTACGTCATGGACAAACCTATTTGAATAAATATGAAAAAATGCAAGGCTGGGCGGATTCTCCACTAACACCTGAGGGCGTGGAAATCGTGAAACAAAGTGGCCGAGGCCTCGCAGATACTGAATTTGTCGCGGCGTATTCTAGTGACTTACACCGAACAATTGCGACTGCGGAACTGATTTTAAAAGAAAATAAACATGGTTTTGGCTTAACGCTTGAGCCTCGCAGCGAATTCCGGGAAACTTTTTTCGGGTCCTTTGAAGGGGATTCGAGTGCGATGACTTGGGCGAAAGTAGCTAAATCAATGGGTTATGCGAGCCAAGAAGAGCTTTTTGAGAAAGCAAATGTTCGCGAAACGATGAACGGAACGAAAGTTGCTGATCCAAAGCATGAGGCGGAGGATTTCATGACCTTTTGGAACCGCGTCGAAAAGGGCTTTTTGCATGTGATTAATACGCACCGTGAGTCTGGCGGGAATATCCTGATTGTGGCGCACGGCAACACCATTCGCAATATCGTGCATGAGCTAGAGCCATCTGTAAAAGCTAACTTTATTCTTGATAATGCGAGTGTAACGGTACTTTCTTATGAAAATGGTCTTTTCAAAATTGAGCGACTAAATGATACGTCTCATTTTACAGAATAACATATAAAAACGCCTGTCCTGATTGAGGATAGGCGTTTTTTTCTAGAAAAATATAGAAACGGCAATCAAAGCGAGTGTTATTAGCACAATGAAGCTAACAGTAATGATATGCCACCACTTATACATCACGATAATCGCAATGAATTCGCGTAACAAAGCGTTTGGCAAGTAATAAAGCGCCGTTTTGGAGCTGATGCCTTGGCTTTTTAGTCCCGCTTTTCGCGCATACAGGCTAGCGCGGAACAAGTGGAAATTATTCGTTACGAAAATACTACGGTACTTCTCTTTCAAATCCATCATAATGGTTTTAGAAAACTGCATATTTTGTAGCGTATTAACAGACAGGTCTTCCATCAACACATGCTCGTCTGGAATCCCTTTTTCAAGTAAGTAGTTCTTCATCGCAAACGCCTCAGATACCCATTCATTAGGGCCTTGGCCACCAGACACGATGAACTGCGGGGCAAAATTTTTCGCGGCCTGTTTGTAGTAAAAAGTAATACCACGATCCAATCTGCTAGCAAGGAGCGGTGGCACTTTATCGCCAATCAAGCCACTGCCAAGCACAATAATGAAATCCTGCTTCAAACGCGGTCTATTGTACTGATAAATATAAGAAGAAAGCAAGAAACTCACCAAAATAAAGGCAAAATAACCAATGATAAAGAGCAATCCAGTAAAGAAAATACTCAACCAAATATAAGGCCAAATCGTAAGGTGCAAAATAAACAATAAAATCACTCCTAAAATCGCAATGCCTACAAACAATGTCAATAAATTAGGAATTCTGCGTCCTTCGCGCTTGGCCATCAATCGCCCATTAACAACAAGCCCAATCCCAAGGCCGATAATTGTAAAAGGAATCAATGCCACAACCAAGAAGAAAACCACGACTACGATAATCGTCATAATATTATTCTGCGACGCCATAAGCCCGTAAGCCACAGCTAAAATAGTGAAAAAAAGCCCAATCGTCAAAAATATCCCGTTACTAATTCGTCGCTTATCAATGATAAACAAAATAACAAATAAAATAATAAAAAATGCAGCAATCTGCGCAAAAACCATTGTCATCTCCCTCTCTCATTTTCTAGTATACTGTCTTCTTAGTTAGAATTCAATGGTGTATCAAAATATCAAAGTTTCTAAAAAAAGCCCGTTCATGTCTGAATTGTGAACATTACTATTTTTGATTGAGTTAGGGCTATATTTATGGTAAATTGAGACTATACAAAGAGAGTGGAGGTTTCTAGTTATGAAAAAAGGGAAGTTAGTATTTTTAGTATTAACGCTTGCAATGAGTTTGGTGTTAGCTGCTTGCGGAAATACACCGCAGGAAACGTTTACAAAAAGCGTAGATAAAGCATCGAAGCCAGCGGATCAATCAACAACGACAATCGGTTTTAAAGTAGATGAATTACCGGCAACGTTAAAAGCAGACCAAACAGGTGTCATGTTAGACGGTTTATCTTTGAAAATGACCGTGGCCAATGACCAAAAAGCACAGAAAACAGCAACAACAATCGCAGTAAAAACAGCAGGTTTAGTGAACTTAGACGTAAACTTGGACTTACTTGTAGACGCTAAAGCAGAGAAAGTATATTTCCCATTAGCGGATTTATACGATGATAAAGGCAATCTGACAGCGTTACTAGATCAAGTAACAGGCGGCATGTTCTCACAAATCAAAAAAGAGAATCCAGACCTAGCAACGAAATACGTAGAAGTTACATCACTAGCCGAAGATCTTTCTGGTACAGAAGCTAAGAAAGAAGCTGCAGACTCAAAAGAAGTCGAAAAAGCAAGCAAAGACCTATCTAAAAAAGTAACAAAAACAGTCAATGACTATTTCAATAGTTTGCCAGAAGACCGCTTCACAGAAAACGATAACGGCGATGTTACAGTCAAACTAACACAAGACGATATCACAAAATTGGCGACCAACCTATCTAAATTACTAGATGACAAAGATGTCAAAGCAGACCTAAAAACAATTTTTGAAGCAAATGGTGTTTCTGCTGACGAGTTTGACAAACAATTCGACTCTATGAAGAAATCCATTGACGACGCGATTCAAAAAATGAAAAAAGATTCCAAAGCTAAAATCACTGTAGACGTGACAATCACACCAGACAAAGACGACAACATCAAGAATATGACGATGAAAGTGAAAATCACTGAAACAGACAAAGACAAGCCAGAAACACTCGGTTTTACAATGACATTAAAAACGACAGATTCCGCAAAACTTCCAAAATTCCCATCATCATCTGACGTTATTTCCACCGAACAATTGCAAAAAATCATTTCAGAATCAACAGCAAGCTACTACAAATCATTGTACGGCAATGACAGTACATCAGACGATAGCACAACAATCGAATAACTAAAAACAAGGCTCGTTTAGTTCGCGCATACATCGCGATTTCTAAACGAGCCTTTTCTCATGTTTTTTTCTTAAATGTACTGATATGCATCGTGTGACTTAATTTTTCATAAAAAAGCTGGCGATCCTTCGAGAAGAAGTTAATACAAAAATGAATGAAAAACATAAACGCACTTACAATCCCGACACCGAGCACGGTTAAAAAGAGAACGGGCGGCAAATGATCCACGAAAAACGGATTGAGCGGGAAAATAATAATGGCTAGCGTCACATAATACAATAACCCATTACGAACCAACAGTTGCCACAATGTCGCCTTATCAGATGGCGTCGTCGAAACGATGCGAATGCGTACAAGCATTTTTCCGAGTGTGCGTCCATGCGTGAATGCCGGTAGCAAGATGAAGTAAAGAAATACAACCAACAATAACCACCAAATTTGCGTAAATCGCGAGCCACCATCGATTTCAAGCGTTGTAAACGGCAGTACATGAACGACTCCAAGCACCCAAGTCACAAAACGCAAAATCGTCCAATCTACCAAAAATGCTAGAAAACGGCGCAAATAACTGACTTGTTGCCCCTTAATATACGTCGCCTCATCCATTTTCGTTCGCGTCGGTAATAAACTCGTAAACATCGGTGCAATCGCAAAACCAACCATCCCACCAAGCGTGTTCAGCATCAAATCATCGACATCAAAAAGCCGATACGCATGCGGATAAATCCCGTAAATCCCCGTCAACTGCGTCACTTCAAAAAACAACGAAAGCAAAAACGAAAACAATGTCGTCTTCCAAAACGAAAAGCGGAAATAATAGCGCAAATAAACACCGAGCGGAATAATCAACAAAATATTAAAGATAGGCTGCAACACAACAGCTTGCGTCAGTGCCGCCAAATATGTACTCGGGTCATCCCAAACGAGCGTCGTATGCGTCATGAAATCATGAACAAACTTAAAAGGCACTAATTGCACAGGTGAACCCGTCATTTTCGCCACATCATCCGGATCTGGTAATGGCAACAAAACAAGCAACAACGCGCACAACAAGTAAAAAATAAACGTATACAAAACCACGTTCCGCAAAAAATGTAAGCCACCAAATTTATGATATTGATAAATCGCAAATGGCAACGTCAAAAAGAAGGCCAGAACTGGAAAAACAAGCAACGCAATTTCAATCGGGAATAAATAAGGTTGCATCAAATAACCTCCTTTGTCACATTATTCCTTCCCTGATGCAATGATACAATAAAAACTAGCAGAACGACAAGCATTCTGCTAGTTTTTGTTTCTTAGTATTTCGGCGAAGGTACACGGAAAATACCCATCAAGCCTGCAAGAATTAATAAGATTCCAGAAATAATCCAAGCTTGGCCGATTACGAAGAACATTAAAATACCGATAAGTACGAGTAAAACGCCCCAACCGCGCGGGCTTTTTTTAATGAGCAACGAAGCGATGAGTGCTAGCGCTGACGCCACGACCGTTACCCAGCCTAGTGTCGCAATTTCATCTCCTAGTGCTCCATTTAAATACGTGAATGTTTGGATGTAGTCCGAAATATTGTCTCCATACCCTACAATCCAAAAACCAGCAACCAATCCTACGATAGAGCCAATGAGCCCGAGAACTAATTCCGCTGTTCTTGACATAATTTTTCTCCCCCTGTCTGTGATTTCGTCCATGTTTTCTTTCTTACACATTTGAAAATCAACTTATGCGTTACGTATAAAAAATGACTTCCACCTTGACGCTCGCAATTCAATCATCGGTTGCCACATCGCTGTTACAAACGAACTAGACAAGAAAACGGTTAATCCGAATGAAATAATGAGAACCAACAAGAACGTTTGCGAATTACCGATGAAATCACTCGCAGCCTCTTCACGAAAGTACTTAATAAAGAAGCCGTGCAATAAATATACGTACAGAGTATTTTTACCCCATTTCGTGAAGAATAATCGTCTTTTCGGTATCAAACAGAAAAAACTAGCAATCATAACAAAATTTATGACATAAACAGCACTACGCGCAAGGGCACCAACGGCATTTGAATCAACGAAAACATCGTACGGCTTAGACCCAAGAAACCAATTCTCCTCTATCTCGGGATGAAGCGCAATCAAACAAGCTGCAACGAAAAACACAAGCAACGCCACATACTTCGCAGCCACTGTCTGAGCAAATGCAAAATGCGCTTTCTTAAGGAAAAAACCAACTAAAAAGAACGGAAAAAACACAAATGTCCGCGATAAACTCAAATACCCGTTGATAATATCAAAATACCCCGCCATAAGCCCGATACCAATCGAAAGCGATATCCCGACCCAAGCTGGCCATCTAGAAAACGAAAGCAACATCACATTCCAAAAAAACAAGCTCAGCAAAAACCACAAAGACCATTCCGGATAAAGCAACTTCAACGAAAAACTATTTTCCTGAAATAAAAAATAATAGAAAATCGTATATCCCGTCTGAAAAAACAAATACGGTAAGATTAATTTTTTTAATGTCTTAAGTAAATAGCCCGGTTTTCGGAAATTTTTAGCGAAATATCCTGAAATTAGGACAAAAGCTGGCATATGAAACGTATAGATAAAGACGTAAAGCAGTTTTAAATGATCAGAAGCTGCGATAAATGTTTGCAATAAATGTCCAAAAACGACGAGACAAATAAGTAAGAATTTGGCGTTATCAAAGTAAAAACTTCGATTTTTAAGTGATTTGTCCATATTTTAACCCCCAATTCAAGCTTATTCTCTCATAGCAACGTGACAGCTATTCTACAATGAGATAACAATTCAATGATAGGCTTGTAACGTTGCCGATAGCGCTTGTCATCAAATGAAGGCTGTGCTATGTTGAAAGAGACGAAAAGGAGGGGGCGCAATGTTGCTTTATGTAAATGAAATAGACTCGCCGCTTGGAAAGATATATTTAGGCGTTTCTGATGATACAGTGAACTATATTTCGTATGATAAAGCCGATTTTATAGCGCAACACGAAGCGATTTCAGCTGAAGAAACACCACTGATGCGTGAATTGAAAGCGGAATTACAGCAATTTTTCAAAGGCGAAATTCAGGATTTTACGGTTCCAATTGAAGTAGTGGGAACGGATTTCCAGATGCGTGTTTGGAAGGCGTTGCGGACAATTCCGTATGGGGAGGTCGTTTCTTACAGAGATATCGCGGAACTTGCGGGGAGTCCAAAAGCAGTACGCGCTGTGGGGCAAGCCAATCATGCTAACCCGATTCCAATCATTATTCCGTGCCATCGCGTGATTCAAGCAGACGGGAAAATCGGTGGGTATAACGGCAGTGATGTTGAACGCAAACAATGGTTATTAGCGTTAGAAATGCCATTTTAGAAAGTTATTATAAATTTCATGGCTCGTTCATAGTTTTTTCTTATTTATTGGATAAGATAAATGTAATGGAAAGGAGCTGAAGATGGCATGGAAAATCAGTTTGAGACACCAAAGAAAACAGTGAATAAATGGAAGTGGAGTACCATCATTGTGAGCATCGTCTCGCTCATTACAATCTCTTTTATGGGGTTCGCTTTATTTCAGCAAAATCAGAACGGGATGAATGGACAAGGAAATATGCCAAATAACGGCCAATCTCAAATGGGAGGTTCCGATGAAACATATGGTACACCACCAAGCGGAGGACCAGGCGGGCAAAGTGGGAGCACCTCTGATCAAAGCGGCGACACAGATGCCAATTCTGGCGCATCGATAAATCCAGATACGGACTCATCCGCAGGAACTTCAAGCGAAATTTAAATTGCAAAAAAAGCGACACTCCACTTTAGCTGGGATGTCGCTTTTATCAAGAGTCTGGGACATAGCCCAAGTAAATCGGCGAGAAGCGCTCGCATTCAGGGAGTTTGGCGGACTTCCGGTTCTCACGTACACCAGTACGCTCCGCTTCCGGCTTCCACCAAACTCCCTGAATACAAACGCTTTCGCTCGATTTGTGTAAAGCAAAATTTTTCGTCTTACCCAAAGTAAGTGGCTCGGCGGTTTTGCTTTATCTTGAGTTTTGTCCTAACCTCTTATCATGGTTTAGCAATTACAGGAACCGCCAGAACAGCATTGATCTCCGTCGCCATCAAGCATGGTTAGCGGATTTTCTTCTTTCCATACTTTATCGAGCACTTCTTTGAAACTTTCTGCTGGTTGTGCGCCTGAAACGCCGTATTTTTCGTTGATAACAAAGAATGGTACGCCTTGAATGCCTAGCGCCGCGCCAGTTTGTTCATCATCGCGAACGTCTGTGGCGTAAGCATCACTTGCTAGCATCGCCAACACTTCTGCTTTGTCTAGGCCAACTGTTTGGGCAAGTGTGGCCAATGTTTCGTGGTCGCCTAAATGTTTGGATTCTGTGAAATAGGCGTGAAGCAATGTTTCTTTTAACGCTTCAGATTTTCCTTTTGTTTTTGCGAATTGTAATAGGCGGTGAGCGTCGAACGTGTTTGTCGGGATCATCGTATCGAAGTGATAATCAAGACCAACCGTTGCAGCTTGTGCGCTTACCTGATCGTTCATGCTTTTCGCTTTTTCGACCGTCATGCCGTATTTCTCTGCTAAAATCTCGTCCATTGTTTGGTCATACGATACTGGCGCGTTTGGATCTAACTCGAAACTACGATATTCCACTTCCACATCTTTGCCAAATTCCTTTAAACCAGCCTCAAAATTACGTTTTCCAATATAACAAAACGGACATGCAAAATCCGACCAAATTTCTACTTTCATGATTTGTTCCTCCTAAAAAGTACTATGACACTCCTTCTAGTATAGCGTTTTTAAACAGTGAATTCAAACTAGTTGCTTACTATTTGTTAGTGAATTGTTTTAGAGCAAAGAAGTTGTTAAAAATGCTTCGAATGGGGTATCTTTGTAGAGAAGAGGAGTGGTCGGGAATGGAAGTTTTTCAAGTGACAGATAAGTTGCCAGATAGTGATGATCCGGTAATTCTAGTGATTGGCAAGTTCGATGGGGTGCATAAAGGGCATCAGCACTTGTTGGAGCAGGCTAAAGCATTGTGTGCTAAAGAAGAGAAGTTAGCCATTGTTTGCTTTACGCCGCATCCGCTATGGGCATTACGAAAAGACCCAGCATATCAGCGCGCGATTACGCCAGACAGCGCCAAGTTCTATTGGTTGGAACATTACGGTGTGGACAAAGTATACAACATTTTATTCACAACAAAATATGCCGAGAACTCCGCAGAAACATTTATTCGTGAGCATTTACGAGGACTAAACTTACGGCATATCGTGGTTGGCGAAAGCTTCAACTTCGGAAAAGGACGCGATTCAGATGTCGATTTGCTCATTAATTTGTGCGGCGAACGCTCTGTACCAGTAACGGAAGTACCGTTTGTCAAAGATCACGCCCACAAAATCAGTTCCACAGATATTCGTGCGGCAATCGCTGACGGGGATTTTGCGACGGCGAAGTTTTTGCTAGGACATCCTTATTTTATAGAAGGAGAAGTGATTGAAAAGCGTGGAACGTATTGGCTGACTGGAATGGACGAATATGTTATTCCGAAAGCAGGCGAGTACGATGTCACGATAAATGGCGAGCAAAGGCGAATTCAAATTATTAATGCCGACCGAATTGCGCTACCAGAAGTTACAACTCCTGCCCAAATAACATTTAACACTGCCAAATAAGGTGGTGTTTTTTGTTAGGTTGCTTTTTGTGGTAAATGCTGTTATAATATTTTTTAGTAAGTTACTAATTTACTAAATTACTAAAAGGAGAGATACCATGAATATCCCAACAAATTTGAAACATAAGCCAGTGATTGTCGCAGAGAACTACGATGATGTGGATGGCAAATACGCTTACAACTCAGATGCGAAAGGCTTGTCACTTGGTTTGGCACAATGGAATGATCGCGGCAAAGTTGATATTTCAGCGAAAGTTTGGCGTCATACGGGCGGGAAATGGTCTCGCCAGTCAGAAGAATTACCGCTTCACCGTGTGTTAGATTTAGCGATTTTGATTAGTCGTTCGACATTATATTTTCGTGATGCGTATAAACACGATAATTTTTATGATAAAGAGAACCCGCAGATTGACCGGATTGGCTTGCAAGGTGACGCGATGACGGTTGCGGTTTGTGATGATAATGAAAGAATTGATGAGGACATTGCGTTGTTCCAGCAAGCGATGACCGATAGCGATGAGCTTTTAAGTGAGCGGTTGCGCACGTTAAGTCGAATTTTGAAGGAAGCAGGTTATTAAAGTGAGCATGGACCGAGATACGAAGAAGAAAATGATCAATGAATATAAGCAGACGAAGCATCGGGCCGGTGTGTACCGCTTTGTGAGCCGCGAAACAGGGAAATATGTTTTGGCAGCGAGCATGGATTTACGCGGTATTCAAAACAAATACCAATTCGCGATTAAGATGAAGTCACCAGGCGCGTTGCCTTGGATTATGGCGGATGAAGCGTCGAAATATGGCTTGGATACGATTGAGCTTGAGGAACTGGAGCTTGTCGATATTAAAGACGAAATGACAAATGACGATATTAAAGAAGAATTAGAAGTGATTTTAGAACTTTGGCAAGAAAAATTAGCCGAATCAGAGGAATAAAATAGAGCCAGAACCGGTAAGAGCCAACAATGGATTGGTTTTTACGCGGTGCTGGCTTTTTTGTTTAGGTTTACGGGTAATTCTGCTATACTTAAGCGAAAGTGAGTTTGTTCGTAAAAAGGGGCTGATAAGGGGATGCGTAAATATTATCGACATCAAATTGGTATAGCGTTAATGCTAATGCTTGGAGTGACGACGGGGCTTGGAGCGGTGAGACGGGTGCTTTACATCTTGCTACTAAATCAAGAACGGTCTAGTATTTATTGGACAGTCGAATTAGGGTTAGCGGTTATTATGATTGTAACAGCGGTGCTTTCATATGCTGGCTATAAATTAAAGGGAACCGAAGTAGTTGTGAGTCTGTTATTTGTCACCTACTTCACATATTTTGTTATTCGTGCGGTGATGGGTGTAGAAGAAACTGTGAATATTCAAAATGCGAATCTCTTATGTTTAATTGCAGGGCTGGCGATGTTTTCCGCGTTTGTTCTTTTTTATACGATTGAAGCGGAACCGATTTTGCCAAAAGCGGAGAATCGAATGGTAACGGTCAGCGGTTTTGTTTTGCTACTCCTTGGTGCGGGGTTAGGTCTTGTGTTAGCGATTTTGCGATATCAGACGTACTTAGGTGTGGAGAAATGGAGCGGTGCTACTTTTGATACGATGGTTTTTTATCCAGCGATGATTGCGATTGGGGAATATCTTTTTGTAGCGCTTGGCTTTATTGTTTTGGCAGTTCTTTTATTCGTCAAATGGCAGCGAGTGTTTGCTTATGTTGGAATGGGAATTGCGTTGCGGGAATTATTATTCGGATGGTTGCAATTTAATACAGGGCAACCGAACGGAACAGGATTAACGATGGAAGCATTATTGCCATTGTTTATAGGAATTATCGGATTTGTAGGCTTCCTCTTATTTATTGGTGGGGCTAAAAGAGGCGAACAGGAGGAAACAACTTGAAACGAAATAAATGGGTTGTCATGATGACGTGGCTTTCGGTATTGGCATTATTGCTTTGCCTAGGCGGAATCGTCGCAGTGGCACTAGGTCAAACAGGTAAAAGTACAACGACAACAACAGAGACAAAAACAGATGTCAAAAAAGCATCGCAATTCCAAGTGACGGGACTCGGCGATTCATTAACAGCAGGCGTGGGCGATACGGATGGCAAAGGCTATGTCCGCCGTGTCATTGATACGCTTGAAAAAGACGGCACAAACGTAACGCTGTCCAATCTTGCCATCAGTGGCGCACGAAGCAACCAGTTGCTGGCCCAGCTCGGACAAAAAGAAATCGGGCAACAAGTGACGAATGCCGATGTGATTTTCTTGACGATTGGCGGGAACGATTTGTTTCGCGGTGGTGCAGCGCTTGAGAATTTGAATGCGGCGGAAATTCAGAAGAATGAGACGGCGTATTTAAACAATTTGGAGAAAATTTATAAACGGATTCGCGAGCTGAATAAAGATGCTGTCGTGTATCATCTCGGTTTGTATAATCCGTTCGTTGATGTGAAAAATCGCGTCGAATTAGCGAACATTGCGTCGAAGTGGAATATGGATACGGAGAATTTGGCAAGCAAGTTTTCGCGTGTAGTTTATGTGCCGACGTACGATTATTTCATTTTGAACGGTAAAAAATATTTATCAAGCGATCATTTTCATCCGAATGGAGCGGGCTATCAGTTGTTCGCGGACCGCTTAAATAGCGTAATGACAACAGATGGGGCAGGTGATAGCAAATGACGGCGGCGCTTTTAGTACAAGATTTAAATAAAAAAATCGGCAAGCGGCAGATTATTAAAGATATTAGTTTCAAGGTCAATGAAGGCGAAGTTTTTGGCTTTTTAGGACCGAATGGCGCTGGGAAGACTACGACGATTCGGATGCTTGTCGGATTGATTAAGCCAACATCAGGTACGATTTTAATTGGTGGTAAAGATATTCGTAAGAACTTCACGGAAGCGATGAAGAGTCTTGGTTGTATTGTGGAAAATCCGGAATTCTATCCGTTTTTGACGGGGTGGGAGAACTTGGCGTACTTTGCGCGGATGGATAAAACGATTCCACCAGAACGGTTGCATGAAGTTGCGGAATTGGTTGGTATGACAGCGCGCGTACATGACCGGGTTTCGACTTACTCGCTCGGGATGCGTCAACGTTTAGGGATTGCTCAGGCGTTGTTGTCGAATCCGAAGTTACTCATTTTGGATGAACCGACGAATGGGTTAGATCCATCGGGTATTCGAGAAATGCGCGATTTTATTCGTTTTTTGGCGAAGGATCAAGGGATTAGTGTGCTAGTTTCTTCGCATTTACTGAGTGAGATTCAGCTGTTGTGCGATCGTGTGGCGATTATGACGCAAGGTGAGATTATTGCAACGGACGATGTGCACCGGCTTTTGTCGGATCGTGAAAAAGCAAGATGGCGCTTTGAACCTATGGCAAAAGGAAAGGCGATTTTGGAAAGTATGACGGAAGTAGAAGAGCGTGATGGAGCGCTATATACGCCGTTTCATGCGGATAAGTTGCCAGTTTGGAATAGTCGCGTGGTTCGTGCAGGTGTGCAAGTGCTTGAAATGCAGAAAATCACACCATCATTAGAAGATTTATTCATTGAGTTGACAGGAGGGCAAGGCATTGATTAATTTAGTGTACAATGAGCAACTGAAGCTTTATCGCAAGCGGCGCCTCCTGATTATTTTGTTTCTTGTCGCGATTATTGTTGGTATTTTTACGTATGCGCAGTTTCGGGAACATCAGGAGACGGAGAAGAAATCGGGAACGACGGATTGGCATGTGCAAGTCCAGCAGCAAGTGGTGGATATTGAAAACCGGCTGAGTTCGAATCGGATTCCCGATGAATATAAGAAGTATATGCGCGTAACGTTGGGGCAACTGCAATATTACTTGGATGAAGATGTGAACCCAAATTCACCAGGTGCACCGACTTTCTTAAAATCATTTGTGGAAAATGGCATCGGATTGCTGTTCCCGTTGTTTGTCATGGTGATTGCGGCGGATTTGATTTCGTCTGAGTCGGGAAGTGGGACGATTAAGTTCTTGCTGACCAGACCGGTGAAACGATGGCGCATTTTGACGAGTAAGTTTATTTCGATGATGCTTTCGGTTTCGATTATTTTGCTCGCTTCGGCCTTGATTGCGTATGCGATTTCGGGTGTGGTGTTTGGCTATGGTGGCTGGACAGCGCCGATTTTGACGGGATTTGATGTGAGCGGGGATACGGTTGGAACGGCTGGTGTGTATTCCTTACCAATGTGGCAGTATTTATTGATGGAATTTGGTTTGGCATGGCTTGTAGCGATGGTTATCGGCGTGTTGACGCTGATGTGCTCCGTCCTTGTTCGCAGTACGGCGGCGGTCATGGGGATTATGCTTTCGGCGCTCATTACCGGATCAATTTTGAGTAATTTGGTTTCATCGTGGCCGAGCGCGAAATATTTATTCATGGTAAACTTGCAACTTACGAATTATTTAAACGGCACAAGCCCGCCGGTTGACGGAATGACACTCGGATTTTCTGTTGTGACATTGCTCGTTTGGACTGTGGTTGGATTAATCGTATCTTATTGGGTATTTATGAAACGTGACGTATATTGATAGAAAAACTACGTATCGGAAATCTGAGATTAGATTTTCGATACGTAGTTTTATTTGCGTCTATGGACTTCCTCTTTGTTTATCTTCCTTTTTTACGTATTATGTTATATTGTAGCATACTCGGATTTATCGTTTCATGGATAGTGATTGCTTATAACAAGGGCGCTAATGATGATACAATAACAGGGATGTTTAAATTATATTGTAAGGGATGGGGAAGAGAGAATGGAAGTAACGCTTAATCGGGTATTAAAAAGTGAGGATTATGTGCTTCAAAATTTGATTCAGTTTTATCATTATGAATTTAGTCAGTATGTGCCAGTGTTGCGGGTGAATGCGGATGGGCTTTTTAAGAAGATGGGGATTGCGAATTATTGGACGAATCCGGAGTAACGGTGAGTTTAGTAATGTGGAGCAGTTTTTCACGCTGAAATATTATGCGGGTCAGGGCGTTGGAAGGGCTGCTGCGAAACAAGTTTTTGATTTGTTTCCTGGTAAATGGCGTGTTTTGCAAGTGAAGAATAATTATGCGGCGCAAGCTTTTTGGCGAAAAGTGATTTCGGAGTATACTGGGAATCGGTATTTTGAAAAATATGATGCAAAGGATGATCGGAGTTCTGTTCAGGAGTTTCATACGGATAATCGGATGTTGTAGAAATGTTTGTTTTTTGGTTCACTTACTTTTTGTAAGAGAAAATGCTTTACTCTTTTATAGTTTAGTGGTAAACTGTTTTTAAAGATAACAGAAAGGAGTGGGCGAACATGATTACGGGTATTCATCATGTGTCTGCGTTTACGAAATCGGCGGCGCTGAATCGACATTTCTACACGGAAGTGCTTGGTTTGCGGCTTGTGAAAAATACGGTGAATCAGAATAATACGCGGATGCGTCATTTGTTTTATGGGGACTATCAAGGGAACCCGGGAACGTTGCTTACTTTTTTTGAGATAAAAAGGTTAGGCGGGGCCAGACGGGAACAGGATTATTATGGGACGACGTATTTGGCGGTTCCGCGTGGGTCACTGGATTATTGGGAAGCGCGTGTGGCGGCAGATGTGACGGTGATGCGGCGGACGGAGCGTGGACTTTACTTGGATGATGCGGATACGTTTGCGATTATGCTTGTTGAGGTAGATGAACGGATTGCGACGGAGAATGCGACGCGGCATACGGATATTCCGGCGGATAAGCAGATTATTCGGGTGCTGGGATTGGATTGGCATGTTCGTGATACGGCGCGTTTGACGGATTTTGCGACGGAATTTTTGGCGTTACCGGAAGATGGCTTTACGTCTTTTGTGGCGACGGATTCGGATAAGCAGACGCGGATGGGACGTGGCAGTATTGACCATGTGGCATACCGGGTGGCGTCGAAGGAAGCTGTGGCTATGTGGCATCAGAAGGTGTTAGATGCTGGACTGAAAGTGGAAGAGTTTGTGGATCGGGCGTATTTTACGAGTTTGTATTTCCGCGAACCGAATGGCTTGATGATTGAGATTGCGAGCGATACGCCGGGTTTTGCGATTGATGAAACAGTTGATACGTTAGGCGAGACATTGGCTTTACCGCCATTTTTGGAAGCGAAACGGGAACAAATAGAATCTAATTTAAAGGAGAATGACAAATGAAAGAATTAAAAGGAATCCACCATGTAACGGCGATGACAAGTAGTGCGGAGAAAAATTATGCGTTTTATACGGAAACATTAGGTATGCGATTAGTGAAGAAAACGGTGAATCAGGACGATATTCAGACGTATCATTTATTTTTTGCGGATGATGCTGGTTCAGCGGGAACGGATATGACGTTCTTTGATTTTCCAAATTTGCCGAAAGGTCGTAAGGGCACGGATAGTATTTCGAAAACATCGTTCCGTGTGCCAAGTGATGCGGCGCTTGACTATTGGGTGGAACGCTTTGATTCTCTAGGTGTGGATCATGATGCGATTACGGAAAGTTTCGGTAAGAAAGTGTTGGGATTCCGCGATTTTGACGAGCAGTCATTGCAGTTGATTTCGGATGAGAATAATGAAGGTGTGGCGCCAGGAATTCCTTGGAAAAATGGACCAGTACCTGCAGAATTCGCGATTTATGGTTTGGGCCCAGTGTATTTGACAGTGCAAAATAAGGAAAATATCGGCTTAGTGTTGACGGTGATTCTTGGTTTCCGTGAAGTGGCAACGGAGGGTGGCGAACATTTATATGAAGTCGGCGAAGGCGGGAATGGTGCGCAAGTCATTGTGGAGGAACGGACGGATATTTTGCCGGCTATGCAAGGGTATGGCAATGTGCATCACGTGGCGTTCCGAGTGGAAGATCATGCGGAACTTGAGAAATGGATTGCGCGTGCGAATGAGTTTCAAGCGCCGAATTCTGGTTACGTGGATCGTTTCTACTTTGAATCGCTATACATGCCGGTTTCGCAACAGATTTTGTTTGAGTTTGCGACGGATGGTCCTGGTTTTGCGCAAGATGAGCCGTATGAGACGATGGGTGAGAAGTTGTCTTTACCGCCGTTTTTGGAAAGCAAGCGGGCCGCGATTGAGGCTGAGGTTCGACCATTAAACACGAAAAGGGGTTAGTAAATATGATGGAACACATTTTTATTCCAGGCAAAAATCCTGCGTTACCGCCACTTGTTCTGCTTCACGGGACGGGAGGCGATGAGCGTTCGCTACTTCAGATTGCGGAATTGATTGCGCCGGATGCTGCGGTGCTGGCTTTTCGTGGGGATGTGCCGGAGCAGGGCGCGAATCGGTTTTTTGCGCGGTATGCGGACGGGTCGTTTGACTTGGAAAGCTTAGCGGAGAAAACGGAACAGCTCATGGTGCAGACGGCAAAATTGGCGACGGAATATGATTTTAGGCTAGAGAACGCGATTGCGGTCGGGTATTCGAATGGTGCGAACATTGCGGCGAACGCGATTTTGACAAGGGAAGATGGTTTTAGGAAGGCGATTTTGTTTCACGCGATGCCTTCTGGTGCTGCGATGCCGGACTTTTCGCTTGCTGATGCGACGGTCTTTTTGACGGCGGGTGTGAATGATCCGCTGATTAGTGCGGAAGGTTCGCAACAATTGATTGATTTGTTGGTGGACCGAGATGCTGTTGTGACGGATGTTTGGACGCAGCAGGGGCATCAGTTGACGCTGCCAGAAGTTGAGGCGGCTAGAGATTGGTACGGGACGCTGTTATGATAGCTTTTGATGCAGCGACGTTAGACGCGAAGGATCATTATAAATTTTTGAGTGGGGCGATTATTCCGAGGCCGATTGCTTTTGTGACGACGGTTTCGGAAGACGGTATTTTGAATGCGGCGCCGTTTAGTTTTTTCAATGTGGTGTCGAGTAATCCGCCGATTGTGTCGCTAGCGATTCAGCGAGATGGTGGCATGATGAAGGACACGGCGCGCAATGTGCTTGCAACGGGCGAGTTGGTGATTCACCTTGTTGATGAGGCGTTGACGGAAGACATGAACGCGACGGCTGCTAGACTTGCGCCAAATGATAATGAATTATTGCGGACTAAGTTAACGATAACGCCGAGCGTAAGTGTGAAAACGCCTGCGATACAAGAGGCGAAAATTCGGATGGAAGCCAAGCTTTTTCAGCACATTCCGATTCCAAACGAGGCTGGGGAAGTCGTGACGGATTTAATTTTGGCGAAAGTCAGTTATTATGTATTTGATAACACGGTTTTTGATGAGGAAAAACATTATATTGATGCCGCAAAAATGGCTCCTGTAGCGCGTTTAGCCGGGAATGATTATGCGAAACTTGGCGATGTTTTTACAGTAACACGCCCCAATTAATTTTTGAAAGACGGTTGATTTTTTATTGATCGTCTTTTTTCTGTTATACTAAACAAAGAATAATTTTTGGAGGAGGTGGCGCCAGTGATTCAGATTCGGGAAGCTTGTGAGTATGATGCGAAGCGGTTTGCCAAAATGCAATTACAGATTGATGGTGAGAC
Organism: Listeria booriae; assembly: GCF_000766865.1. Lineage (GTDB taxonomy): Bacteria > Bacillota > Bacilli > Lactobacillales > Listeriaceae > Listeria_A > Listeria_A booriae. Next base: position 337,086 of record NZ_JNFA01000023.1, on the reverse strand, counting down.
GGATTATATGTTGTACGGCGCTGGGGAGCGAGAGATTTCAACGAAAGATGCGAAGAAGCGATTGGAATACTTCGCGGACTTGCCGTATTCGATTATTTTAGTGGCTGAGGATATGGAAACGGAGAGCTTGGTTGGCTTTTTGATTGCTGATGGGAATCCGCCAAATCGTATGCAGCACAGTATTTACATTGCGGTTGGGGTGCTGAAAGATTATTGGGGGCAAGGCGTTGCAACGCGTTTATTCGAGCACATGGAAACGTGGGCTAGGGGTCGTGGCATCGTTCGTCGTATCGAACTCGGTGTTTTATGTGAAAATCAAAAAGCCCTACGTTTATATCAAAAACTTGGCTATGAAATTGAAGGCACACATCGTGATTCTTTCATGATAGGAAATGAATATTACGATACATATTGGCTTTCCAAACTCATTTAGCACTTGCCAACCGTTTTCCAACATGTTACAATGTGACTAATTAAAGTGAACGGAGGGTTGCCAAATGTGGAGTGTTAGACTTAGAATTCCAAATTCGCAAACAGTAATTAAATAGTGCGAGATTGAGTTTAGAATACATTTGATAGAATATGTTCTACACTCGAACGGGATTGGTCTGCCTTTACAGGAAGGAACCCATTTTTAGTTGTGATACTAAAATAAATAGGTTGCGTGCTTTGAAATTTTTAAGCCGCAACGGTATTTAACAGGGGGAGCAGATGAATTTTTGCTTCTTTTTGTTATGCTTAAATATGGTCATAACTTAATAGTTGGCGCTTTCAATTGGAAGGTCACAAAAGTCCCTCGCACGTGTAAAAGAATAAAACACTGGAGGAATGAACAATGACAAGAACAGCGATATTAGTAGGAATAACGATGAATCAAGCCAATTTTGACTATTCGATGGAAGAACTGGCGAATTTAGCGGAAGCGAATTTGATTGAACCAGTCGGCGTCATTACGCAAAAAATCGATCGCACAAACAAAGCAACATACGTAGGTAAAGGAAAAGTAGACGAAATCAAAGGACTAGCGGACTATGAAGATGTTGATTTAGTTATTTTCAACGATGAACTTTCTCCTTCGCAAATTCGTAATTTAGAAGAATTGTTAGAAATCGAAGTGATGGACCGGACGCGTTTGATTTTAGATATTTTCGCGGATCGGGCAAAAACAAGAGAGGCGCAGCTGCAAGTTCAAGTCGCGCGTTTGAAATATGAGTTGCCGCGAGTGGTAGGTCAAGGTGAAGGAATGGACCAACAAAGCGGAAAAGGCGGGCTAAAAAACCGTGGGGCTGGAGAAACGAAACTTGAAATGGATCGCCGCCGCATCAAGCAACAAATTAGCCAGCTAAATAAAGAATTAGATGGCCTTGTTGCTGAACGACAAGTGCAACGACGCCAGCGCCAGAAAAATGAAATCCCAATCGTATCCCTAGTCGGCTATACGAATGCTGGGAAGTCTACGATTATGAACGCGATGGTTTCGGCACACAGCACATCGACGCATAAGCAAGTTTTTGAGAAAGATATGCTTTTTGCGACGCTTGAGACGAGTGTTCGCGAAATTATTTTGCCAGATAAGAAGCAATTTTTGCTAACGGATACGGTTGGTTTTGTTAGTAAATTGCCGCATCATTTGGTAAAAGCTTTCCGTTCGACATTGGAAGAAGCTGCGATGGCCGATGTGTTAATTCACGTAGTTGACGTATCACATGAGCATTTTCAAGCGATGATGCAAACGACCGAAGAAACGCTAGCAGAAATGGATGTTGTCGATATTCCGGTTATTTATGCATTTAACAAGGCTGATATGGCGCTAAACACGATGTATCCTCGTCGTGAAGGCGATACGCTTTATATGTCGGCTAAGGAACAAGAAGGCTTAGATATTTTAGTACAAATGATTACAGAGCACGTGTTTGGCGACTATGAAGTTGTCACATTGCATGTCCCATTTGAACGCGGCGATGTTATATCATATTTGAACGAGCATGCCGAAGTTTTGGAAACAGCGTATGAAGAAGAGGGAACGCGTATAAAAGTGAACGCGAAACAAGCAGATCGTATGAAATTTAACGCTTTCATTGAAAAAGAGACGCAAATAGAAGACGAATCTTGAATTTCTCTGTTATAATGAGGGAAACTATTGTGAAGGAATCAAAAAGCTATGAAAAAACCTTTTTTAAAAGCAACTGGTGCCGCTGCGCTCCTTTTTACGGGCTATGCGTACTGGTCAACGAAACAATTAAGAACGACAGAATATAACATTACGTCTTCCAAAATCGCGCCAGAGCTTGACGGCTTGCGAATTTTGCAACTATCAGATATTCATGGTAGTGTATTTGGTCGCTACAATCACCGCTTAATTAAGAAAATCTGGGCGATTCAGCCGGACGCGATTGTCGTGACGGGCGATTTGCTAGATGGCGATGAAGGCATTAATATTGCGGTAACACTGATGCGCAAATTAATCAAAGTCTGCCCGATTTATTATGTGACCGGCAACCACGAAGCGAGAAGTGCGAACTTACAAGATTTACTTCCTGAACTTGCCAAAATGGGCGTTACCTACTTGCAAAACGATCATGCGTATATAACGCGTGATGGGAAATCCATTGCGATTGCAGGTATTGATGACCCGAGTATCGCGATTGATAAACCGAACGATTTGAGCCGCGATGAAGAAATTATGTTAGAAGAAGTCATTGTCCAACACAAAATAAAAGAAGCAACAGCTGGAATCCCTGATTCGCAGTTTACGATTTTGTTATCGCATCGACCGGAGAAATGGCCGATTTATCAACAAGCACCGATTGATCTTGTTTTTTGTGGACATGCTCATGGTGGTCAAGTGCGGTTGCCGTATACAGAAGGTCTTTATGCGCCGCACCAAGGTTTCATGCCGAAGTTGACTGCCGGTATTCATGAAGAAGATGGCAAGCAAATGATAGTAAGCCGCGGCATCGGGAATGCGACAATAATACCGCGCGTTTTCAATGAACCTGAAATGCCACTCATCACACTACACAGTAAATAATAACAAAGGACTTGAAGCGCAACTTATGTTTCAAGTCCTTTTTTCTAGGGAGAGAATAGGAATGATTTATATTGATAATGGGGATTGCTTAGACCAGACGAGAAATTTCGCGATAGAGGAATTTGCGTTGCGGCATCTGGACGAAAATGAAACGTGCCTCATGTTTTACCGTATGCACCCAACTGTTATTGTGGGGAAAAATCAAAATACGCTCGCGGAAATTAATACGGCTTATGTGGAGGAACATCAAATTCCTGTCTTGCGCAGGCTTTCTGGCGGTGGTGCGGTGTACAATGATGAAGGCAATATTAGTTTTAGTATTATTACGAAGGACGATGGCGATGCTTTCCATAACTTCGCGCGTTTCACAAAACCAGTTATTGAGGCACTGCAATCGCTTGGCCTAAATGCAACACTAAATGGCCGGAACGACATTGAAATCGAAGGCAAAAAAATCTCAGGAAACGCCCAGTTCACAACAAAAGGCAGACTTTATAGCCACGGTACATTACTTTTTGACGTCCAACTAGATAACGTTGCCAAAGCGCTTCACGTCAACCCGCTCAAACTAAAAGCAAAAGGCGTCCCATCCGTCCGCTCCCGCGTAACCAATATCCGAGAACATCTAGCCAAAGATATGGACATTCAAGCGTTCAAGCAAGTTCTACTACAACATATTTTCCAATCATCCGACATTCCAACCTACCCATTCACACCATCCGATTGGCAAAAAATCACCGAAATCCAGCAGCAACGCTATCAAAACTGGGAGTGGAACTACGGTAAATCACCGAAATGCAATATTAAAAAAGAACATAAATTCCCTGGTGGTTTAGTGGAGATGCAGTTGCAAGTCGAACACGGTAGAATCCAGTCCGCCCGCATTTTCGGCGACTTTTTCGCAACAGGAGATATTCAGGATGTGGAGAAGCAGCTGCAAGGAATGCCTTACACGCAAAATGATTTAGCCGCATTTGTAACACAGCTCGACGTATCTCTTTACTTTGGTCAAATAACGAAATCGGAATTAGCGACACATATTTTTTCAATCTGAGCATAAATAAGACTCTGGTATGATGTATTGCATAGTAGCTAAATGTTAGACTGTTACTATAAACAAAAGAAAGTAGGAGAGAAATTATGTGGAAAAAAATTAGTGTACTAGCAATGACGACGGTGATGGTCGGGGCGCTCGCAGCGTGTGGGGATGACGATGCAAATTCGAACAATTCATCAAATAGCAACAACAACACAGAGCAAACAACGGATTCTAACTCAAATTCCAATAGTAATTCAAACAATACGGTAGATTTAAACAATAAGAAATTCTCCATGAGCTACACAGACGCGATTGAAATTTTCAAGAACAAGCATCCAGAAGCTGACGTGACATCTGTTGAGCTGTCTCAAGAACTTGGCAAATATGTTTACACGATCGACGGCGTGGACGATAACAACGAATACGAAATGAAATTCGATGCGGACACGAAAGCAATTTTACAAGATAACAACGAGAAATTAGATGCAGAAGATGCGAACGGCAAAGAGCGAGCAAATGAAAAACTAGACCTAAACGGCATCAAAACGCCACAAGAAGCAATGACAGCCGCGCTAAAACAGCAATCAGGAACTGTCTCCGAATGGACAATTGAGCGTGAAATGAACCAAACATATTTCGAAGTAAAAATCATCAATGGTAACCAAACATTCGATATTAAATTAGATGCAAAAACATTAGCAGTATTGTCAACAGAACAAGACGACTAATTGAAGATAAGGCACTCTACCAAAAAAGGTGGGTGTCTTTTTTATTTGGACAGATTATCTACATCTAGCGCTTTTAATATTTGGCTTTACGTGATAAACTTGAATGATAGAAATAAGAGGGAATGATGGGCATATGGCAGGGGAGAAATTAATTCGGTTTTATCGGACAAAGCTGAGTAATTATAATTTAATATATTATTTCATGATGCAGCATATTGTCGGCTTTTGTTTGACGATGGTTCTTTGCTTGGCGTTTCCCATTGCTTTTGGTTTAGCCTACGGTATCAATGGTTTGTGGATGGGGATTGCGATTTATGCAGTGCTTTTAATTTTGTTTTACTACGTGCTCATTGTACGCAAAGCTCGCAAAGTCCTGTGGAAACGATACCGAATTCGTGATTTCCAGAAGTTGCAACTATTAAAATTATGTTTGCTTCGGAATTATTTGGCGCGCAACGGTTTTCAATCACCAGAAGAACTGGCGGTTTTGCAGCAAATGATTGAAGAAGACACTACTTCTTTTACAAAAATCGTGACGATAAAAAATACGGCTATTTTACTCGTTGTGTTGCTTTTTGCAGCGCTTGGAGCTGTTTTTATTTTAGAGGCAAATCCAGAAGGACACCGCATTTTCTTGGCCGTGTTGCTTGCTATTCTTGTGGTTGTTAGCGCCGTTGTTTTGCGAGGCATTAGCTATGTTGTTTCTCATGTTGTCGATGCTAAGAAGCGGAACGAAAGGGCTTTAGTACGCGATATTAAAGAGCTTCGCGCAAGTTATGTGGCGCAAAAAAACACAGAATACCAGCCATACCGAGAGATGGAATTAGTGATTCAGAATAATGATATTTTGCGAGAAATTATTGGGGAGAAGGCTTTTTTCTAAGCTGACAGGTTTCTTGAAAAATGAACTAAAAGGGGTCTATCTATGAGCAAAACAGGGCAAGAAACGTTAGAAAGTAAGGCGCATCGCATGATTAAGGAGAAAATCCGTTGTGGCGAGTATCAGGTTGGACAACGACTGATTGAAGCGGATGTTTCGAGGGAATTAGAATTGAGTAGAACACCGGTACGTAAGGCTTTTGCGATGCTGACCGTCGACGGTTATTTAGAATTCGAAGACTACAAAGGCGTTATCGTCAAAAATTGTGCCATCACAAAAGAGCGCTATATCGAAATGCTGGATGTAATGGAGTTATTTATGATTGCGACGATTGACAAAATTGAAGCGAAGTCGTTGAATTTTAGTAATCAGCATTTGTTTGATATGGTTGCGAAGTTTTTAAGTATTGAAAACCCAACAGACCGTGAATGTATGGAGTATCAACGCTGGTTTATCAATGAAATACTCAGTTATGCGAAGAATGAATATTATTTGCAAGTCGTGAATCAATTTTACGATGATTTATTGGAATTTGGGGAACCGGATGTTTTTCAGTCAGCGATGAAGTTATTTGATAAGACATTGGACAATTATATTGCATGTGGCAGATTTATCGAGTTTCATAAGTTTGACGAGGCACGTGCGATTGTGAAGCAAATTATTAATGATCGGATTTTATTTATTTTTAGATGAAAGAAGGAGCAACTAGATGAAACGATTTTTAGGAACCATTGCGGTTGTCGTGGCCTGCCTATTTATTGGTGCGTGTGGTCAAGAACAGCAAGCACAACAAGAACCAGCACCACATAACCAACCGGTGCAAGAACCACAGAAAAAAGAGCCGACAGTTATGCAGACTGGTACAGATGTGAACCCGGAAACTTTGCAAATCCCTGTTTTGATGTATCATTCTATCAATGAGAATGTAAAGAATAACCTCATTACGCCGCCGCAAGAATTCGATGCGCAAATGAAATGGCTCGCGGACAATGGCTATCATCCGCTATTTTTGTCAGAGTTGGATACGTTGCTTCTAACAGGGAAGAACATGCCGGAGAAGCCAATTGTTATCACGTTTGACGACGGATATCAAGACAATTACACGAATGCTTATCCGATTTTGAAGAAATACGGACTAAAAGCGAATATTTTTGTTATTACAGACAAAATCGCGAAAAATAACCATTTTGACGAAGCGGCTTTGAAAGAAATGAGCAATAATGGCATTGAGATGCAGAGTCATACGGTGCATCATCAGGAGTTAAACACATTGACGTACAGTCAGCAACTAGCGGAATTGAAAGATTCTAAAGCTACATTGGAACAATTGACAGGCAAAAAGGTGAACACTATCTGTTATCCTGTTGGTCGTTACAACGAAGACACAAAGCGCGCAGCAGAAGCGGCTGGCTATACGATGGGCTTCACGACACAACCTGGCAAAGCGAATAAGGAAGACGGCATGTACACATTACCTCGCGTGCGGATGGTACCAGGAATGTCGATGCAAGCCGCCTTACAATAGAAAAACAGCTTGAAATCACGGACGCATATCCAGATTTCAAGCTGTTTTTTATTGTAATGCGAATTGTTGATGCAACCAATGGAGTCCTAGTGTTTCGATTTCATCTAGTTGTTCCATAAAGCCATGATCGGCGCCGTCCAGCTCAATCAGTTTCGAACCTTCTGGAAACAAGTTTAGGCCTTGTTTTGTAATCTGGGCAAGTTCTTGTTCGAGTGCACCTTTCGTGCCGTGAATAATTAAAACCGGACAATGAACGCCCGCTAATGTTGCTTGTTGATCCATCGTGTCAAAATCGGTGAGCATTTGTTTGTCTAGCACAATTTCCGAGCGCCAAGGGTCATCGACATAAAAAATCATGCTGCCGTTGCACTCACACTGCGTAATCTGCTCTTGCGAAAAATAATCGACATGCTGATAAAAAATCGCCCCCGTCACAGGTCCCGTCAAAACCATCGTATCAATATCATCCTGATAACAGGCTAGCGATAACCGACCACCGAGGCTATGACCCCAGTAGGCGAACCTCTCCATGCCAAGCGACTGGCTGAACTGTTTTGCGGCTTGTAAATCGGTGACTTGCTTATCGAAATGAATCGCGGTATCGTCACTTTCGCCGTAGCCGCCACAATCATAGGTTAATACATTATAGCCATTTTGTTGCAGTTTTAAGGCAAAACTATCGAAGCGACCGCTGGATGATTTATTAGATAAAAAACCGTGCGTCATAATGACGATGGACTTAGAAGGAGCAGCATAAAAATGACCAACTAATGATAAACCAGCTTCGTTTTTAAAGGTGACGCGTTCCATTTTTTCGTTCCTCCTTGTATATCCTAGTGAAATACTATGCTTTAACTGTAACGCCAAATGTACAATTTTTCAAGTAATAATGATTTGAAAATGTGGTTTTGCTGTTTTTTTATACGGAATACGGGGTATAATGTATTAGAGTAACGTTGGGGAGTGATACATAATGGAAAAAGCAATGTTAATAGTGAATCCTTCTTCTGGTAAGGAAAAAGGAAAAGTTTACGCGGAAAAAGCACGGAAAGCTTTATTTAGGCGTTATCGTGAAGTAGTGGTCAAAGAGACTCAAAAAGGCGGCGACGCAACAGAATTTGCAAGACAAGCGGCACAGGAACGATTTGATGTCGTGGTAGCGATGGGCGGTGACGGGACGCTAAATGAGGTTATTAATGGTTTGGCGGAGCAGGAAAACAGACCGGCGTTTAGCTTTATACCGCTTGGGACGGTGAATGATTTGGCTCGTTCGCTCGGTATTCCTTTGCGGCCAGACAAGGCGATTAAGGCGCTAGAAACAGCGACGAAGCGCACGATGGACATCGGCAAAATTGGTGATACGTACTTCATGAACGTGTTGGCAGCTGGCATGATTGCGGAAGCTGTCGATAAAGTGAGCGTGGAGCAGAAAACACGATTTGGTTCAGTTGCTTATTTTGCGGAAGGTTTGAAGGCATTTTCGCGGCATGAGTTATTGGATTTTGAAATAAAGTATGATGAAGGTGACTGGAAGGGTGAGGCTGCCCTTGTCATTGCGAGTTTGACGAATTCTGTGGGCGGTATGGAGCAATGGGCGCCAGAAGCGGAAGTCGATGACGGATTGATTCACGTCTTCATTATTACGAAATTAGGCATCATTGACGCGGCCAAAATTTTACCACAAATCGCGTTAGGAACTTTGAAAAAAGCGGATGGCGTGATGTACTTCTCGACAACAACGCTTGAGATTGATTGTACGGAGCCTGAAGTGAAGGTGAATGTGGACGGGGACCCTGGTGATACGTTCCCAATCAAGATTGAAGTTTTGAAAGAACATTTGGAAGTACTTGTTCCTAGATAAATAAAAAGCATGAGCTACTGCAATCCTTCTTGTAAGTGGAGGCTTTGCTTGACTCATGCTTTTATACTTATTCGCCTACTAATTCTGCGATTTTGTGCAGGACGGCTTGTTCTAACAACGGGTGATAGTGGAAAGATTCGCAAACCACGATTTCTGCGTCTGGATATTGTTTTTGTAAGCACATCCGCTCTTGGTCGATGGTGACAACGTGGGCACCGGTAAATAGGAAATAAGGGATAATATAGATTTTTGGATAGCTGGAAAGAAGTTGTGCGAGTTGTTTGGAATACGCAGGTTCGCCTTTGATTTCGCTATGGAAAACGGGGAAATGTAGTTGCGATTCGAGGAGTTGTGCGACACTGTAAAGTCGATTAGCAGGTTCCTGATCGTGCGTGCTTCCAAGACCAACTAATAGGACGGCGGCATCTTGATCGATGTTCGTTTGTAAGATATTTTGCTCCGCCAATGTAATTATTTCAGGGTCAAAACCGAATGTTTTTGTCATCTTAATGGTGACTTCTGGGTGTTTTGCTTCTACAGAACGTAAAATTTCAGGGATTTCATGTTTGATATTTGTTGCAGAAAATAGGAATACAGGAACGATAATTAAGTCTGTAGCTCCTGCGATGATTGCTTTCTCACAGGCAATCTCGATGGTAGGATAGCTCATGCTTAGGAAGCCGAGTTCTTGAATTTTTTCAGGTCGTTTCTTTTTCATTTGATTAATAAATTGGTGAAATTCTGCATTACCATCTGCCAGTTGTGTTCCATTGCCGATATAAATAATTGCGCGCAAGTTAATTAGCCCCTCTCAAAAAAGCCAAGCATGTATTACATAGTTTCATTCTAAGCTTCTTAAAGCCTTATGCCAAGCCTTTTTGTAAAAAAACGTGGATAAATGTTAAGGAAATGTGAACAGCATGGAATACGTCGGAAGTTGCTACAAATTTAAGGTTATTTTTGATACAATAGTAATGGGAAAAGAAGGACGAGGGTGATGATGTATGGGAGAAACGGTTGACGTTATCTACAAAGGCTTAGCCAATTTAAAAAATGGTTTCAAGCCAGTACCAGGAAAGCTTTTCATTACAGCAACGTATTTGATTCATAAACCGAATGATTATTTTACAGAAGACTTAACGATTCCCTTTGACGATATTATTCGAATTGAGGGGGCTATGACGAAGGTGTTAGGTCGCGACATGTTGTCGAATTTGCTGAATGTGGAAACAAAAGATGGCAAACAATATCAATTTATCATCAACAAACAAAAGAAATGGCTCGCTGCGCTGGAACAAGTACTTGCTACGCGTGGTGAGACAGAGAAATTAGTTAAAAAATAAAAATAATATCTTAAAACACGTAAATGATGTTTTAAGATATTATTTTTTGTTTATGGATGAACCTGATTGAAGTTCGCTATAGCGCCGATAAGATTAGCGTCGTTACCGAAGGCGCAGGACATGATTTTAGGCGCGATTTTGGCAATGGTAATTTTGGCTAGTAGTTTGTCTAACTCGGCTTGAATCGATGGCAGGAAGTCCTCACGTTCGCTGACGCCGCCACCAATGACAATCATTTCCGGATCATAGACATATTGTAAATTAAAAATTCCTTTTGCGAGATTTTGATACATCGTTTGAATTTCTTCCACAGCGATTGGATCATTGTTTTCTTTTAACTGAAAAGCTTCGAGGCCACTCAATGTTGGGAGGCCTTTTCTTTTGGCAATTCGACTTGCTGCATTAACGGCTGTTCCTGTGTCGCTTAACGTTTCTAGTTTGTCATTCATCAACATATAGCCAAATTCGCCGCCATGAAGATGAGCGCCAGCATGGATTTTGCCGTCTTTAATGACCGCACCACCAATACCAGTGCCAACGATAATAAATAAAATGTCTTGCGCGGATTTAGCAACACCGAGCCATGTTTCGGCTAATGCCGCACAGTTCGCGTCATTTTCTAACGTGACAGGCAGTTCTAATTTTTCCTCCAGCATTGCTTTAATCGGGAAGTGATGAATGTAGGGAATCGCGCTAGCACCGCCAATTACACCGCTTTCATTATCAACGGCTCCAGGACAGCTAAAAGTAGCACCAGTGAACGTGTGATTGGCGTATGTATTTTTGACATTTTGTAATTCTGTGGTAAGCTTTTCTAAAGTATTTGGGGTTTTGAAGTTGCCTTTCTCTAAAACAGTACCGTCTTTTTCCATGAGGGCGTATTTTACGGCAGTTCCACCCATATCGAATGCTAATAAAGTCATTTAACCTAACTCCTTTGCTATGAATTATCTTAAGCATACGTTGCGGTAGAGGAAAAAACAAGTGTTAAAAAACAAATTGTCTAAAAAACATTTTACAATTATATTACGAAGTGTTACAATTATGTCAGACATAAGCGTGAAGGAGGATTAACATGCACATGAGTAGAGCAGAAAAGGCGCGCAAGAAACGTCATAAGCGCCGTCTAGGAACCATTGCAACCGTTATAACGTGCTTGTTAGTTGTGGGAGTGGGAGGCAGTTATGCATTCGTGCAGATGCATCCTAAAGTAACAGCGAACGAGATTACCATGAACGATGAATCAACAACTAGTCGAAAGGCCAATATTGTAGTAGACCCACATGCCTCGACCAAAGCAAAGATCGAAACAACACTAAAAGCGAACCAATTCAACGGTACCGCCTATATTGTAAAAGACAATCAGGTTATCCTAAACCAAGGCTTCGGCATCGCAAACAAAACCATCGGCAAAATGACCGACGACAAGAGCCTATACATCATCGGCTCCATGCAAAAAGCAGTCGTGGCAACAGCAATTATGCAATTACAAGAAAAAGGTCTGCTAAACGTAGAAGACCCAATCAATAAATATTTTCCTGATTTCCCTAACGGCAAGAATATTAAAATAAAGAATTTCCTTGGTCACACGTCAGGCATCAACGGGCGCAAGAAAGGAAATCAACCAATAACATCTGAACAAATTTTACGAGACATTGAAGCAGGCGGAATTTATCGCCAACCAGGCAAATGGGATTATCGCGATGATAATTACGCGGTGATGGGACGTCTAATCGAAGTGCTAACGAACCAAACCCTTACCAATTATCTAAAGCAACACATCTTCACACCCGCTAGAATGACCCAAACAGGCATTGGCGATGGTTTTTTCACGAATCCAAATGAAGCAGTAAGCTATAAATTAAGCAACGGCACGCTTATCAAAAATCCGTATCTTCAAGACAATTCTCAATTATTCGGTGCTGGAAATATGTATATGCCACCAAAAGACATTTATTTGTTCGATAAAGCATTAACAAGCGGCAAACTAATCAATCAAGCAAGTCTTACAAGAATGCTCCAACCTGGCGCTGGATATTATGGTTTTGGCTTTTATGATAAATCTACTTTTTATTTATCACGCGGCGTTATTTACAACTACGAAACAATCAACAGTTTTTCAAGAAATCACAAAGACGCGGTCATTCTATTCTCCAATATACGTTCAGAAAAAGGAAACGTAGCACTAACAAAAGAAATTTATGGACTTTTGCAGTAAAAAATAGGTGCGATTTCTTCATTTCATGCTATAATAAACAATAAAGTGAAAAACTTCAGGAGGAATTTTTTAGTGGAAATTAAGGTTCAGAAAAAGCTTGCTTCTGGGCAAGTTAGATTTGAAAGTGATTTCGGCACGTGTGAAGGAATTTGGAACGATGACGAGCCGGAGTCGAATCGCAAATATACGGTAGAAATTGAAATTCCAGAAGATTTGACGGCGGCAAGGCTTGCTGAGAGCGACGAGAAACATTGTATTTTAGAGACAACCGAAGACGCACTCGTTCACATCGTCGGACAACTAGAGGACTACGAAGAGGACGGTTTTGCGGTACTTCGTTTAGAAGATAGCATCATCTGTTTCAATACGCAATACGACGAACAAATCGAAGCCTTACATGGTAAATTTATCGAGTTTGAAGTAGAACGGATTCATTTAAGTAAAGTCGGCATATAAAAAATCGAGTTTGGGTAGCTCCCAGACTCGATTTTTTTAGCTGCGTTCTGTAAAAATTTGTAACATATCTGCTAAATCTTGTTCATTTCGCGCAAACAATAGCAAGCGCTGACGCCCTGTTTCAATCACCAAGACACCATCTTCCGACAAGTTAATCCGCTCCATTTTCTTATATTCAAAAAAGAGGAGGGCATAAAAGAAACCATGCTCTTTAAAAATAATACGACCTTTGCGGATAAAACAAATGTAGAAAAATAAAACACCAAGAATCGCCAGCAAAACAGAAGTTGAAGTTGGTCCGTGACGTAAAAACGCATTGGAGATAAACAAGAGAGTAATTAACCCAACGAATATGTATCCATCCCATTTTCCGCGCGAGCGAAGCGGAATACTGCGAACCGTTTTCCCTTTCCAGAAATGAAGCACAACGCCATCATAAAAGGAGAACAAGAAGGCTCCAGCAATCATAATCAGCAAGAAAATATTTGTTGCATCAAAGCTCATTAACTACACCTACATTCATTAAATTTCACTTCATTGTACCATTCTATACTAAAAAAAGGAACCGAATCACATCATTCCAAGTCTTATTTCTCAAGAACGAGCGTGCGATATGCAAAAATAACCAAAATATCCTTGTGAAATGGTGAATAGCATATTATAATTAAAATTCAAGTCACTTGAAACAACAAAGAAAAGGGGAGAAACAGAAAATGAAAAAAATAGGACTAATAGTAGTAGGTATCATCGTCATCTTAGGTGGCACGTTACTGTATTTGAATCACATGAACTATTGGCCGTTCCATACCGATAAAGAGAAAGGAATTCCAGACGGCGAAATTAAAAATATGAATCAACTTGATAGAACAGACGAATTATCCTTACTTTTAGCAGCGAGTGGTAAAGTTGGCTATAACGTAAAAGGCAGCAACGTGAGTATTTACTTTGATGTATATAAACGTGACAAACGTGTGCTACATAAGCTAGTTACAGAGTTTGGAAGTGAAAAAGATACACAACTGAGCGGCACTCTTGTTTGGGGAATTCCTGGCTTTGATGTTTTTAAACCAACTGAAATTCGCGCGGCAGTATCAAATGATGGAGCAACTTCCCAAGATTCATTTGCTATTCCAAAAGATATTTTTGGTAAAATAGAGGACGCAGGCGCACAAACACAATCATTTGAAGATGGCAAAATAAAAAAAGGAAAAAAATATATATTGCAAGGATGGATTATGGGGAAAGAAGGTACAGGAATGAACGAAAACACATTCTCTGAAAATGGCTTCAAAAACCAAGAACAAACTGTGATGTTATACGTAGTTTTCAAATAAAAAATAGGGCTTTCCGTCAACAAAAGACGAAAAGCCCTATTTTTATCTAATCACGCACCCGGAACAGAGAAAATACCAAGTACATAGCCAACGATACCAACAACGAATAGCATCAAGATAATCCACAAAGCGTTGATTTTTTTCTTGAGCAGCCACATACAAGCAAATGTTAGACCTAATGCAAGAATACCAGGCATTAAGCTATCCAAAATATCTTGAACAGTGGTCGTTGTTGTTTTACCTTCTTGGTTGGTTGTTTTTGATACGACAATCGGGATGTTGATTGTTGTCCATTTGTTAACCAGTCCACCCATAACGAACAGACCGAGAATGGACGCGCCTTCTGTTAGTTTTTGAAGCACGCCACCGGACATGTCAGATACAACGTCTGTACCTTTACCATAACCGTAGAACACGCCCCAATAACGGAAGCCTAAACGAATCCCATTGAAAAGTACGAAGAATAGCAGTGGGCCAAAGATATTACCAGTTGATGCGAAAGATGCACCTAACGCGGCTAATACTGGACGAATAGTTCCCCAGAAAATTGGATCCCCAACACCAGCAAGTGGTCCCATCAAACCAACTTTAATACCATTGATAGCGGCATTATCGATTGGTGCGCCATTTGCTCTTTGTTCTTCCATCGCAGCGGTTACCCCTAAAATCGGAGCTCCCATATATGGATGTGTATTGAAAAACTCCAAATGACGTTTAATTGCTTCTTTACGTTCGTCGCCTTCATACAAGCGATTAATGATTGGAATAACGCTAAAACAAAATCCCAACGCTTGCATACGCTCAAAGTTCCATGAACCTTGGAACAGGTTAGAACGAATAAATACGCTCATTAAGTCACCTTTTGTTAGCTTCTTCTCGCCAACGGTTACTTTTGCAGTTTCATTACTCATAATTTGGTTACCTCCCTTTTTTAGTCGTCTAGGTCGTCATCCAGATCGTTCTCTGGTTTCGACCCACCGCCGCCACCTGCCGCTCCGTATTGGGCAAGTGCTTCTTTTAGATAATATTTAGGGCTTAATTGGATGTAAATAATAGCTGCTACAAGTCCTAGGACACCTAGTGCTACTAAGTTGAACGTTGTGAAGGCTGCGACTACAAATCCCAAGAAGAAGAATGGCATTAAATATTTCGCTTCCATCATGTTAATAACCATCGCATAACCGACAACAACGATGAATCCGCCGGCAACGTTTAGTCCGTTAACCAACCAATCCGGGATGGCGTTCAACATATTGGTAACGGCGTCTGTACCAACAGATAGCGCTACGATTAGAACTGGAATCGCAATACGCATCGCCTGGAGGAGCAGTGCCGTGACATGCAGGAGATCGAGTCCCCTCAGATTCCCTGATTCCGCCATTTTATCGGCTGAATGTTGGAAACCTACAGTAATCGTACGAACGAGAATTGTTAAAACTTGACCAGCAGCAGCAAGTGGAATCGCAAGTGAGATACCAACGCTGATGTCTTGTCCCCCTGTAATAACCAAAATTGTTGAAATTAGTGATGCCAAGGCAGTATCAGGTGCAACAGCGGCCCCGATATTCATCCAACCTAATGCGATCATTTCAAGTGAACCACCGATAATAATACCAGTTGTCATGTCGCCAAGTACAAGACCTGTTAACGTACACGCGATCAACGGACGGTGAGATTGCCACTCATCCAAGATACTACCCATACCACAGATACAAGCTACGAGGAAGACAAGGATTAATTGAATTGCATCCATATAAAATTCCCTCCCAATTTTTCTTTACGAAACAAATGAATAATGGCTGAAAAGAAATGATGTAATTATTTTTAATGGAAAACCATCCCCAAAAAGTAGGGACGTTCAAGATGCAAGTTGTATACACCTACATCTTATCCCAAAAATTACATGTTTTCTTTGTCTAGTAATGGAATCATCATAACTTTACTGTCCGCAGCAACTTTGCGGATTTCAAGTTCGATTCCTTTGTCGTTTAGTGCACGGAATGCTGTGACATCTTCTGGTCCTACAGAGACGGCATTTGTGATTTGTGTGCGACCTTCACGATAGGCCATACCGCCAATGTTAACGGTTTTAATTGGAACACCAGCTTCAACCATGCGAAGTACATCTGTTGGGTTTGTGAAAAGAAGCATTGCCGGTGTTGTTTCATATTTCGGGTTGTTGTATACGCGGATTGCTTTTTCTACATCAACGACGCTTGATTTAACGCCTGGTGGGGCAACTTGTTTTAATAGGGTACTACGAATTTCATCTTTGGCAACGTCATCATTACATACAATGATACGTTCCACCTTTGTTTCTTTTGTCCAAACTGTTGCTACTTGACCGTGAATTAGGCGGTCATCGATTCTTGCTAAACGAATATCCATTATAAATCATCCTCCTCGACATCTTTTAGTGATTGTTTTAGTGATTTTACTCCGGTACTTCCAGCGGTAAGAGCTGTGTTAAGTAAGTCGTCGAAACCACTGACGGCACGCATGGATAACGTTTCCAGTAACATTGGAATGTTAACTCCTGTGATGACATCCATTTTTTCTTGTGGTAGTGCGATCTGACTAGCTGCATTGTACGGGCTACCGCCAAATAAGTCAACCATAAAAAGAACTCCATCAGAAGCATCAATGGCGTTTAATTTCTCGGTGAATTTCTGAATTAATGTATCTGTGTTCTCTCCTGGAACAAACGTAATGAATTCCACATTGTCTTGCTTACCGATAATCATTTCTGTCGATTTAAGCAATTCACGCGCTGATTCGCCGTGCGTTCCAATAATGATACCTACTGGCATATTAATTCCTCCTTTTTCTCTTTATTAGGATACACTTACCAGGTCTGTTACTCCAAATTTGTAAGGGCTTATGTAAAGGTATGGTATCCTGAAAAAAATATGCGCGAATGAACATGATACAGTTAAATTTATATCTAATACGCTAGCTAGGCCATTAGAATATCAACTTTCGTACATACAATGTTCATTACCCTAATCTGAAAGCTTAAAAACAAAAAACGTAAAAAAAACTGCGCGGCATCCTAATAAGTAGCAATGCCGCGCAATAATTTCTAAATTATGTTGTTAACTGGTGTGTCTTCGTTAAAATATCGTATATATAGAGCTGTTCATCAAGTGTTAGCGAAAGTTTCATCGGGCTTAAACATTCCCGATTTGTTTGCTCAATAGCTTTAAAAATAGGTGTCTGAACGATTGCCTCTGACGGGTCATGATAAGCTAAACCGTCTTTGACAACCATGCGTTCGATGGCACAACCGATGTGGATTAATAGGTTGATTTTTTGTGTATTTTCCATCGTCATATTTAATTCTTTTTCCAGGGAAGCGGCGAATTTTAATAAGACTGGAATGATTTTTTTCGGGTTGAGATATGTGAGAAATTCGCTGAGACTGTCTTCGATGACTTCGCGGGCGATCCAATTGGTTTCGCTTTTTTTGATGAAAATGTCGCGTTGTCTGACGAGCTGGATGATTTGTTCTTCACCGTCTTGGGCAAATAGGCGCTCGATTGGAATGAACGGGATTTGCACTTTTGGATCGTGGATGCCGACAATCATGAGAATATCGTATTCTTCTTGAAGTTGCTCGATTTTTCCGGCTGCCTCGTGAACGCCAAGAGGGATGACTTTGATGTTATCGGTTGTAATCGTGTCTAGGATACGCTGAATGAAGGCTTGTAATTTCTCAGCGGTACCTTCACCGGTCGCACAAATGGTGACGATGGCATGCGCTTTATCACCTGTAAGTGTGCTTGATTCAGAATCGTAACCACCATACCCGCGAAAATCTTTTAGCGAATCGTAAATGCTATCTAGATCCATGTCTAAAATATTTGATTTGCGGACGGCTTCGATTACGGTAGCGGTGGAAACCATGTCAAGCGTGCGGACCGGGATGCCAGTTCGTTCCGTAATTACCGAGCCAAAACTTGTGAGTGAACCCATATCAACAAGTAACAGGACACCACGCCCCATGTCGAGTTCGCGTGCGCGCTGTGTAATTTTGTCTAGAACGACTTTCGGACTGAGGTCAAGCGGCATGTCGATGCTATCCACCAGGCCTTCGCCGAGGAGTTTTTTAGCGACATTGACGATGCTTGAAGCGGTACTATTTCCGTGTGTTGCAACAAGAATGGCCACACGATTTTCTTCTTGGTCTTTGAGTAGCGAGCTGATGAGCAGTGTTAAATACAGCACTTCCATATTAGGTACGCGAATGTGAAACTCGGATTCGATTTCTTTCTTCATTTCTAACGCAATCGCATAACTTTCCGGCTTATCGTTGACGACATTTTCAATATTGGTGTATTTTAGCGGTTTGTTGCTGCGCGCGCGTTTTAAAAAGGATGTCAGATGGAGGCTAAAAGCAAGTAGGAAACGTTCGTTTAACTTCTTCCCAAGCTGGCGCTCAATTTTGACTTGAATGTCTTCTGTGAAATTCAAAATATCTTCATTGACGATTTTCAAAATATTTTCGCGGTCATGAATCGTGTTTTTGAATTTGGCATAGAAGCTGTTGAGGTGGACATCGATATCCATTGTGATGAACTTCTTAATATCTTCGTTTTCCACGCCTTGATCCATCAAAATAGAAGCTTTGTCTTCCATGATTTTGTAGAGGTTGAAATCGGGCTCATATTCATCGGAATTGATGAGCTGTTTGCCGCGTTCTGGCATAATTACTGTGTAGGGATCGAGATATTTAGAAATTTCTTGTAGTTCTTTACGCCGACCACTAAAATGGAAATACCCATCCTTAATATTCATCGGCAGTTTCTTAAACTCAATCAGAATTTCTTCATTTGTATCAAAACTATTGAGAAAACCTTGCGCACAAACAAGTTGGATATTTGATTTTAGCTGACCGATATTACCAAACGTAGTGTTGCCAATCAAGGCTTTAGCAGCTTCATCTTCAATGCGAAGTGGCTTACTAATCCGGTGAGCTTCATTAGAAAGCAGGTTTTTCAATAAGTCTACGCGTTCTTTCGGTGTTCGTTCTTCGAGACTTGGTAGGGAGATAACGATTGGAATCCGCCGGACAAAGGTGCGTAATAAAGAGGATTCGGGATCTTCGGTCGTAGCGCCAATAATTAAGACATTGGATTTGCGACGTCGATCTGTTTCGCCAAGTTTGTTAAACGTTCCCGTATCCATCAAGTAGAAAATCATTTCTTGACCTTCTGGCGGGAGACGATGAATTTCATCTAAGAATAAAATGCCGCCATTTGCTTTTTCGACGAGGCCTTCTTTTTCGTTCTCAGCACCCGTAAAAGCACCTTTCATATGTCCAAAAATGTGTGACATCAAAAGCTGCGGGTTATTATAGTAATCGGCACAGTTAAAAATAATGAATGGGGATTCAGCGCCCAAACGCTCGGCGTGTTGTGAATAACGATACATCAAATTTGCAAAAAGTGTTTTTCCGACACCAGTTTGTCCAACAATGAGTGTATGCAATCCATTTGGAGGGTAAAGGACGGCGGCTTTGGCTTGCTCGACTTGTGTTCTAAGACTAGCATCAGAGCCAATTAAATCATCGAATGGGCTTCTTGCGACGGTGTTTTCTGAGAATTTTTCAAGTAAGGCTTGGCAATTATCGTATTCCAGTTCGTCATCTGCAAGGAGGTTTTCGATTTTTGCTTCTATAGAATGGCGGTCAAAATAACGCACGGGTCGACCGGTGATCTTAATAATTTTCCCTTGGCGATGCAGTTCATTTAGTTCCATACTGACATTATTTCGTAAAATAGACAGCGCTTCAGAGATTTCCGTGGCTGTGATACCTTGGTTTTGTTCGAGTTGTTGCTTTAAGTTATCGTGGTTTTGCTGCTGGACATAGTGATAAATACGCTCAATCCGCTTCATGACATTGCCTCCGATTTTATTTTGTAGAAAAAATAGTGTATTAATACACTAGCGATGTTCTGTATCCATTTTAGCACGCGAATTTTATTTGTCAATTGCCTTACTTTTTGTCGCTTTGTACATTGACGAGCATAGTCGAACTGGGATAAAATAAGGAGGAACATATTTAAAGTAGAAATTGGAGTTGAATCTAGTGGCAAAATTACTATTTATTAAAGCGTCACCACTTCCTGATGATGTATCGCGAAGCATGGTTGTGGCAACTGCCTTTTTAGAGAAATATCAAGAAGAAAATCCAAATGATGTTGTGGAGCGCATCGACGTATATACGCACGACATTCCGATGATTGACGGTGCGTTTATGGCGGCTGGAAATGCACTGCGTGAAGGAAAAGCATTCACCGATTTAGACCCTGAAATGCAGCAGAAATTGACGCAATTCGACGCGTTGACACAGCAATTTATCGACGCGGACAAGTATGTTATCGTGTCACCGCTTTGGAATTTAGGTATTCCACCGATGTTAAAAGCATATTTTGATACAGTAGTTGTTGCAGGTAAGACGTTCCGCTATACAGAAACAGGTCCAGAAGGCTTATTAAAAGGTAAGAAAGCCTTGCAAATTCACGGAAGTGGTGGGGTTTATTCCACTGGTGAATCAGATTTGGAAACGCACGGCGAGCCTTATATCAATACGATTTTGAATTTTATTGGTATCGAAACATTGCCGAGTGTTTTTGTAGAAGGTGTGGATTATGATCCAACGCGCAAAGATGAGATTTTAAATGCTGCGACAGAAGAGAGTATTCGCCGCATTAGTTTGTTGAAATAAGCACGATAGAAACTAGGTGTTTGCCGGTGCGCAGATGCCTAGTTTTTACTTTACTTTTTAAATGGAAGTGTGTAGAATGAGCTGTATATAGATACCTTTTTATATTTTTAAAGTGAGTAATCACTCATTTTTTGCGCTAATCATTGTGATTTTATGAGCATTTATACTAGAAAAGGGGATGACAGAATTATGATTCATGTAGGATTAGATGTGGGATCAACGACGGCGAAGACGGTAGCGATGGATGAGACGGGGAAAATCGTATTCCAGACGTATCGGCGACATTTTTCGGATATTAAATCGGTCACTTTAGCCATTATGCGTGATTTGCAAGAGACGTGCGGGGAAACTGAAATGACGTTTAAAATCACGGGTTCTTCGGGACTTGCGATTGCGAAATTTTTGCAGGTGCCGTTTATTCAGGAGGTTATTGCGTGTACGGAAGCGGTGGAGCAGGTTATTCCTGAAACGGACGTGGTGATTGAGCTTGGCGGGGAAGATGCGAAAATCATTTATTTCTCAGGTGGCATCGAACAACGGATGAACAATGCGTGTGCTGGTGGGACAGGTGCGTTTATTGACCAAATCGCTTCGTTGTTACAGACAGACCCGAACGGCTTAAATGACTTGGCAAAAGGCGCTGAGACGATTTATCCGATTGCTTCGCGTTGTGGTGTATTTGCGAAAACAGATGTGCAGCCGTTATTGAATGAAGGCGCGCGAAAAGAAGATATTGCGGCTTCGATTTTTCAAAGTGTGGTGACGCAGACGATTAGTGGTTTGGCTTGTGGTCGCCCGATTCGTGGGAAAGTCGCGTTTTTAGGCGGACCGCTGACGTTTTTAGATCAGTTGCGGTATCGTTTTACAGAGACGTTGAAAATGAAAGATTCCGATATTATTGCACCGCTAAATGCGGAGTATTTTATCGCGCTTGGAACGGCTTATAATGGTTGGAAAGACGAAGCGTTTGCGATAGAAGATATTATTACGCGACTTCGTGATTTGGATTTTTCGAGTATGGCGACAGATACAGAAATTTTGCCAGCTCTATTTACGCGTGCGGAAGATTTGGCGGCTTTTCGCGAGCGGCACAATCAAATGAAAGCGCCTCGTGGTGATTTGGCGAGTTATGAAGGCGATGTTTATTTAGGTATCGATGCGGGTTCCACGACGACAAAGCTTGTTTTGATGGGGAAAGATAATGAGATTTTGTACTCTTTTTATGATAGCAATAAAGGAAATCCGTTGCAGTCGGTAATTGATGCGACGAGTCATCTGTATGAAATTTTGCCAGAAACGGTGAAAATTAGACAGTCGGGGATTACGGGCTACGGCGAGTCGCTAATTAAGGCGGCGCTGAAAATCGATGTTGGTGAAATTGAGACCGTGGCGCATTATCGGGCAGCTCGCGAATTTCTGCCGGATGTGGATTTTATTTTGGACATCGGCGGACAAGATATGAAATGTATGAAAATCAAAAATAAAGCGTTAGACAGTTTAATGCTAAACGAGGCATGCTCGGCGGGCTGTGGCTCGTTCCTAGAAACATTCGCGCAAACGCTAGGTGTGACCATTCAAGAATTTGCAGACAAAGCGCTCCAGGCAAGAGAACCAGTTGACTTAGGCTCACGCTGTACCGTTTTCATGAATTCAAAAGTGAAACAGGTGCAAAAAGAAGGCGTATCAATGGAAGACTTGTCCGCAGGTCTAGCCTATTCTGTTGTCAAAAACGCATTACAAAAAGTCATCAAGTTACGCAGTCCAAAAGATATCGGCGAAAAGGTGATTGTTCAAGGCGGCACATTTTATAATGAAGCGGTTTTACGCGCATTTGAATTGCTAACAGGGCGTGAAGTTGTCCGTCCCGACATCGCAGGAATGATGGGGGCGTATGGCGCAGCGCTAATCGCCAAAGAAAACTACGAAACAGGAGAAGTTAGCCAATTACTCGTTTTGGAGAAATTACGCGAGTTTCAAGCTGAAACGTCGCAATCACGCTGTAATTTATGCAGCAATTCCTGTCAATTAACGATTACGAGATTTGGTGATGACCGCAAGTTTGTCAGTGGGAACCGTTGTGAACGCGGGGAACGTGTCGAATCGAAGAAGAATTTGTTACCGAACTTATTTGAATATAAATACAAACGCGTTTTTGATTATAAATCATTGAAAAAAGACGAAGCGACCCGCGGCACGATTGGGATTCCGCGCGCGCTGAATGTGTTTGAGAACTATCCTTTATGGCATACGATTTTTACGAACTTAGGTTACCGTGTCACTTTATCGATGAAATCCTCGAAGAACCTGTATGAAAAAGGCATTGAAACGATTGCGTCTGAGGCGGTTTGTTATCCTGCGAAATTAACGCACGGTCATGTGATGGACTTGATTAAGAAGAAAGTCGACTGCATTTTTTATCCGTCCGTCGTGTATGAGAATAAGGAATACGGCGAAGCGACGAATAACTTCAACTGTCCTGTTGTCGCGGGTTATCCAGAAGTTATCCGCGTGAACGTCGATGCGCTAGAAGAACAAAACGTGCCTCTGATCGCGCCATTTTTGACATTAGATAATGAAAAAGCGTTGCTAAAAGGGTTGCACGAGGCATTCCCAGAAATCCCGCTTGCGGAAATGGAAAGCGCCGTAAAAGCAGGTATGGAAGAAGCACAAGCATTCCGCAAAGACATCCAAACAAAAGGCGAAGAAGCACTCGAATACATTAGCAAAAACAAAATCCGCGGCATTGTCTTGTGCGGACATCCATATCATATCGATCCAGAAGTAAATCATGGCTTACCAGAACTTATCACAATGAACGGCATGGCAGTCTTGACGGAAGATTCCGTATCACATCTTGGCGAAATCAAGCACCCACTTCGCGTGGAAAACCAGTGGAAATATCATGCCCGACTTTACCGCGCAGCCAGTTTCGTAGCAGAACAGAAAAATCTCGAAGTCGTGCAACTCACATCATTTGGTTGCGGTCTTGACGCGATTACAACGGATATGGTACAAGAAATCATCGAAGGTCACAACAAAGTCTACACGCTCCTAAAAATCGATGAAATCAACAACCTAGGCGCAGCGCGAATCCGAATCCGTTCCTTAAAAGCCGCGATGGACGAACGCGAACGCAATAACGTTTTACCGACAGCGATGCCAGCTCCGAAACCACGTGTCCTTTTCACCAAAGAAATGAAGAAGAACTATACAATTTTGGCGCCACAACTCGCACCAACGCATTTCGAATTACTAGAAGCAGCAGGTCGCGAAGTAGGCTATAATTTGGAAGTTTTACCAGCCGTAACACCGCGTGCCGTCGATGAAGGATTGCGTTACGTCAACAACGACGCGTGTTTCCCAGCGATTTTAACAATTGGTCAAATGATGGATGCCTTAAAACACGGGGATTATGACCTTGATAATTTGGCCGTTTTAATGACACAAACAGGCGGAGGTTGTCGCGCAACGAACTACATCTCAATGTTGAAAAAAGCGCTAGGCCAAGCCGAACTTGATCACATCCCAGTTATTTCGCTAAACGCAAACGGTCTTGAAAAACAACCAGGCTTCAAAATTACACCAAAAGTCGGCGTTCGATTCCTCGTGGGTCTTTGTCTTGGCGACGGGTTAGACCGGATGCTTTACAAAACACGCCCATACGAAAGAGTAGCAGGTAGCGCGAACAAACTGCAC
This sequence comes from Listeria booriae, assembly GCF_000766865.1. Lineage (GTDB taxonomy): Bacteria > Bacillota > Bacilli > Lactobacillales > Listeriaceae > Listeria_A > Listeria_A booriae. Next base: position 312,245 of record NZ_JNFA01000023.1, on the reverse strand, counting down.
CGCCATTTCATCGAAGCAGGAAAAGAAATGCTCGCGAATTATAGCCCGTCCGCTTACGCTAAATTTTGCCGTGAGATGGTAGAAGCTTTTGATCAAATCCCGCTAACAAAAGAAGTCAAGCCAAAAGTCGGCGTTGTCGGTGAAATTTTAGTGAAGTTCCACCCAGGTGCCAATAACGATATTGTCGGCGTGATTGAAGAAGAAGGCGGGGAAGCAGTCGTTCCAGATTTTGTAGACTTCTTGCTATATTGTTGCTACGACAGCCATTTTGCAGCCAATACGTTCGGCATGTCCAAAGTGAAATCATTCGCTAAACATAGCATTGCCATTCCAGTAATCAACAAATACCGCAAACCAATGTCTGACGCTCTGCGCGCAAGCAAGCGATTTACCGCACCAGAAAATATCGAAGTCATCGCAGAAAAAGCAAGTCAACTCTTATCACTCGGCAATAAAATGGGAGAAGGCTGGTTCCTAACCGGAGAAATGATTGAATTACTGGATAGCGACGTACCAAACATTGCCTGCCTGCAACCATTCGCCTGCTTACCGAACCATATCACTGGCCGCGGCATGATTAAAGGCTTGAAAAAAATGTACCCAGCGGCAAATATCATGTCCATCGATTACGACGCAGGTTCAAGCTCCGTCAACCAACTAAACCGAATTAAACTAATGCTCTCCATCGCCAAAAAACAACTAGAAACAACGACTCAAACAGAAAAAGCACCCATAACAACAAAAGCATTCCGACCAAAAGATAAAATTGTCGACACAGCAAAACGCGTCCGCGATTCAGCGCCAATCGAAAAAATCGGCAGTACCGTGAAGCGCGCTCGTGAAGCAGATCCAGTCGGTCATATTGCCAGCAAAGTAAAAGCAGGAACAGAAACCGAGAATGTACAACCGGAGCAATAATACGCGAAGGAGTCAACGTTAGCACCAAGTTTTTTCCTATAATCAAGCTTGAATTGTGTTGGAAAGGGTAAGTAATAGTAATACGAAATCGCTTATTTTATGGATAATTTGTGACATTACCGGCGAAAAGCTTGTAATATTAGCATAATCCTTTAGAATAGGAGAGGTATGAAAATAAGGTATGGGGAAAAGGAGTGTACAACGTGAAGAAAAAGTTAGCTTTAATGTTCGTTCTTGTTTTAACTGCTGCAATAACACTGGCAGCCTGTGGAGATAACCGAGTAGAACCAACAGAGGCCGCTGATGTTGCCGTTAACACAATCATTTACAATAAAGACACAGATAAATTCAAAGATGTTTTCGGTGAAGATGCCACGAATTTACAAAAAGAAATCAAAGATGGTTTCAAAAAAGGTTTCACAAGTAGCCTAAACATCACAGACGGTAGCATTGACAAAGAAGTCGATGCGCTTTACGACACATTCACAAAACGTGTTGGTGAAGTAACGAAATACAAAACAAAAGTAACCAACAACGATAAAGACAAACCAACTGTTGAAATCTCTGTCAACGGACTTGATATGACGACTGTCCAAGCGGATATGACAACAAAACTTCAAGAAAAAGTAAAAGCTGACCCTTCTATTCAAGAAGACGCTAAAAAAGCAGCCAATGCAATGCTTGAAGTATATCAAGAAACGATTGCAAAAGCGAAAGTCTCTGATAAAGCTGTCAAAGTGAAGATGAACTTAGAGTCAAATAAAGATCAGTGGAAAATCAAAGACGCTGACACATTTGCGCAAAGTCTTTACCTAGCATTCTTTACTGGAACTGCCCAATAGTAAAAAAAAGCGAACCCTTTTCTAATGAGTTGCCGTTCTGGTCTCATTGGAAAAGGGTTCGCTTTTTCGTTATTAACGTTGTCCGACAGTGAAGCGTGCGCGAATATGTTTGGCGTTTTCTGCTTCGTCGATCAGTGCAATAGCGTAGTCTTCCATGCTGATGTAGCTATTACCTTCTGAGTCTACGATTAATTCGTCTGTTCCAGTTGCATAAGTACCTGTGCGTTCGCCTGGCTCGAATAATCCAGCTGGGCTAATAAATGTCCAATCAAACGTTGCATCTTGTTTTAAATGATCTAATTGAATGGCTTGTGCTGCACCTGTCGCATAATAAGGCGCTTCTTTGAAAGATGGTGTATCCAACACGCGTGTCCCTTTATCGTCTACGAATGAACTTGCCGCACCACCAACGACGATTAAACGTGGAGAAGTCGTGCCATTCAAAATAGCAATTAAATGATCGATTGATTTCCAATGATTATCCGATTCTTCGATTGGCGCGCTAAACGCATCCACCAAGACATCAAATCCCGCAACATCTTCTTTTGTTAAGCTAAAAATATCTTTTTCTAATACATCAATGGAAGTATCTGTGATTTTGCTAGCATTACGAACAATCGCCGTTACCTCATGCCCACGATTCTTTGCCTCTGTTAAAACTCTCGAACCTGTCCGACCAGTTGCTCCAATAATACCAATTTTCATTATAAAAACCTCCTTGAAATTTTAGTTGTAACTATTATTGTTACAACGATTGATTTTAGTATACTGCTATATATCCGAAATGTAAAGCATAAAGTTTCACCTAGTTATTTCTTACGATAATTTTCTAAATGAGAAATAGAGATAGCAATTGATAAAATGGGAGGCTTATGCGATATCATCAACGGGAAATGCTGAATATAATAGAATTCGCAACAGGTAAATCCAATCAATATTTGTTTTCAAATAAGATATATTATAAACAACACTTGACATCTCCTTCAATTAAGTTGATAATTTTAAGTGTGAGAGTTCACAATAAATAAGATTCAAGGAGGAGTTATAGATGTCGTTGATTGGAAAAGAGATAGAAGAATTTGCTGCAAAGGCTTTTCGCCAAGGTGAATTTATCGATGTGTCATCTGAAGATTTCAAAGGAAAATGGAGCGTGGTTTGTTTTTATCCAGCAGACTTTACGTTTGTTTGTCCAACAGAACTTGAGGACTTGCAAGACCAATATCGTACATTACAAGATTTAGGTGTGGAGATTTATTCGGTCTCAACAGATACACACTTTACACATAAAGCATGGCACGATTCTTCAGATGCCATTGGGAAAATTGAATACACGATGATTGGAGATCCTTCCCATATGATTTCACGTATTTTTGACGTTTTAGACGAAGAAGAAGGTTTGGCAAATCGCGGAACATTCATTCTTGACCCAGAAGGCGTAGTTCAAACAGTAGAAATTAATGCAGATGGTATTGGTCGCGACGCTAGTACTTTAGTAGACAAAATCCGCGCTGCACAATACGTGCGCAACAATCCAGGCGAAGTTTGCCCAGCGAAATGGAAAGAGGGCGCCGAAACATTAAAACCAAGCCTAGACTTAGTAGGTAAAATCTAAAAATGGCTTTAGATAGAGAAATCAAGGAACAGCTTGCCGGTTATCTGGATTTACTAGAACAAAACATTGTTTTAAAAGTAAGTGTCGCAACAGATGAAAACTCGCAGAAGTTGCTTGAATTTGTTAGTGAAATTGTGGACATGTCTCCCAAGATTCGTATGGAAAACGCTTCGCTTTCAAGAACACCAAGTTTTAGCGTCGCGCGTGAAGACGAAGATTACGGCATTGTTTTCGCAGGAATTCCATTAGGTCACGAATTTACATCGCTTATTTTGGCACTGCTTCAAGTAAGTGGGCGTCCACCGAAAATCGATGATAAAATCAAAGCCCAAATTCAAAAAATCAATACACCGCACCAATTTGAGACATATGTTAGTTTGACATGTCATAACTGCCCAGACATCGTTCAAGCGCTCAATATTATGAGTGTGCTGAATCCAAATATTTCACACACCATGATCGAAGGCGGCATGTTCAAAGACGAAGTCGAAGCCAAAAACATCATGGCAGTCCCAACTATTTTTGACAAGGGCGAGGCGTTTGGCAGCGGTCGGATGAGCATTGACCAAATCATAACAAAAATCGTCGGAGCAGCTGATGCTTCGGAGTTTGAAGACAAAGAAATTTTTGATGTATTAGTTATTGGTGGCGGTCCAGCAGGAGCCAGTGCCGCGATTTATGCAGCCCGTAAAGGCATTCGAACAGGAATCGTAGCCGATACTTTCGGAGGACAAGTGTTAGAAACGATGAGCATTGAAAATCTAATTGGGACGAAATATACAGAGGGTCCAAAACTGATGGCTCAAGTAGAAGAACACGTGAACGAATACGATGTCGACGTAATGAAACAAGTACGCGCGAAAAGCATTCAGAAAAAAGACAACGTAGAAGTAACGCTCGAAAACGGCGCAGTCTTAACCACAAAAACAGCAATTATCTCGACTGGTGCAAGATGGCGTAACATTGGTGTTCCAGGCGAACAAGAATTCAAGAATAAAGGAATCGCATACTGCCCACACTGCGATGGCCCGCTTTACGAAGGTAAAAATGTAGTCGTTGTTGGTGGCGGAAACTCCGGTATCGAAGCCGCAATTGATCTTGCAGGTGTCGCAAAACACGTGACCGTTCTAGAATTCGCGCCAGACCTAAAAGCCGATGATGTCTTACAAAAACGCCTGTACTCTTTACCAAACGTCACTGTTTTAAAAAATGTACAGACAAAAGAAATCACCGGACAAGAAAAAGTGGATGGCGTTACATACGTGGACCGCGAAACAAACGAAGAAAAGCATATCGATGTCGAAGGCGTGTTCATCCTGATTGGCCTAGCACCAAATACAGAATGGCTTGAAAACACTGTAGACCGCAATCCAATGGGAGAAATCATTGTCGACAAACATGGCGCGACAAACGTTCCCGGCGTATTTGCAGCAGGCGACTGTACCGACAGTGCTTACAAACAGATTATCATCTCGATGGGCTCAGGCGCTACCGCAGCACTTGGCGCATTCGACTACATGATTCGCAACTAAAAAATAGGATGGGGTGTCCATGACTCGGACACCCCATCCTATTTTTATGATACAGTTGTTTTTTTGAGTTTTGCGGCAAAGACTACGTGTGAGATAGTGAAAATCAGTAATGCTGCCCAAATGAAGATGAAGGCGATTAGTTGGATGAAATCAAATGCTTCGTGGAATACAAATACGCCGAGAATCAGCATTAAGGTTGGTCCTACGTATTGGATGAAACCGAGCATGACATAAGAAATCCGCCGCGCACTCGTCGCAAATAATAAAAGCGGAATCGCAGTCACCACCCCAGCGCCAAACAATACAAGGTTCGTATCAAAGCCAAAGTGCATAAACGCATCACGAGCAAAGAACAACAAAAATACAAGGGCAAATGGCGTCATAATAATCGTTTCAACTGTAAGTCCGCCCCAAGCGCTGACTGGCACCAACTTCTTAATCAAGCCGTAAAGCCCAAATGTCACCGCCATCGAAATCGCCGCCCATGGGAAAACGCCTTGGTGAATCGCTAAAATCAACACACCAATCGCCGCCGAAAGCACCGCTAACATCTCGCCCCGACTTAATTTTTCCTTCAAGAATACCGTTGCCAGAAGCACATTGACTAGCGGATTAATATAATAGCCAAGACTCGCACTAATAACATGCCCATCGTTGACCGTGAAAATAAAAATAAACCAGTTCGCCGTAATTAACACAGACGCCGTCGTAATCGCCAGAATCAATTTTGGCTTTTTAAAGAGGGCCCGAATCTCCGCCCAAATTTCCTTCGTCTTACCTAGCAACACAATAACAATCACCATGAAAACAAAGGACCAAATAATGCGGTATGCTAGAATTTCACTGGCAGGAACATCGCTTGCTAACTTCCAATACAGTGGTAAAACACCCCAAATAATGTACGCGGCAATCGCAGTTAAAATCCCCAGCGTCTTTTCTTTCTCTGAATACATGTCCTCACCTTTTTCTAAAAATAATAGAACCATTGTAACATATATTTCCCCCGAAAAAGTTGAAAGTTGCTGAAAAATATTTTTTCGCATATGATTAACTAAAGAAGAGAAGGGGAGAAGATAATCTAATGCTGACTAAGAAACAACTAATTCAAGAAAAAAGCGGCCAATTAACCGAAGCACAACAAGCCTACATAAAAACGGTGGAATGGGTGGTCGCTTCCGATAAAAATATAGCAGAACACGACAAAGAAGAAGCCTTGCTAAAAGCCATCGAACGCTTATTAAACGCAAAAGATGCAGCACCAGAAGAAACGCTTGGCATGGACGCGACAACATACGCCAGACAGCTCACACATAAACTACCAGACGTAACGCAAACCAATCAAATTCCGCTATTCGTCTTTATTGGAACGCTAATCATGAGCGCTTTTTTAGTCGTGATGGGCATCATTCATTTTATAAATAAAGAGCATGTGTTTTACGTCGGGACATTTGTTGTATCCATTTTGCTCGTATTTATTTGTATCGTATGTATGCTCGTTGGTGGCTACATCCTCTGGAAACACTACACTGTGACCGCCGCCAAATCGATTGCCGCATACTTTCTAATCGGTAGCGGAATCCTTATTATGTATGTTTTCGTGCTCGTATTCCTACTTATGATCCTACCGAACTTCGGAAAAGTCATTTCAAGTGGAGCGCTTATCGAACTCATACTAGGTATAGCAGGATTCATCACAGCAACCGTCATCTGGCGCAAAATATAGAACAAAGCCCGAGTGCAACCATCACGCACTCGGGCTTTTACATCTTATTTAGAAACTTCGATTTGAATATTTAGTTTCACTTCATCACCAATTAATACGCCGCCAGTTTCAAGCACTGCGTTGTAATTTAGTTCGAAGTCTTTACGATTGAATTTACCAGTTCCTTCAAAGCCTGCAACCATGTTACCAGACATTGGGTCTTTGCTTGTTCCTTCATATTCCACGTTAAATGTGATTGGTTTTGTAATCGTACGGATCGTTAAGTCACCAGTCACTTTGTATTCGTTGCTACCATCGGCTACGATATTTGTTGATTGGAACGTGATGGATGGGTGGTTTTCAACATCGAAGAAATCTGGGCTCTTCAAATGGCCATCGCGTTGTTCTTGACGTGTGTCGATAGAAGCTGCGTCCACTGTGAAAGAAAGGTTAGCTGTTGTTAAATCTTCCGGATCAAGCGTTAAATCCGCGCTGAAGTTTTTGAAAGCACCTTTTACTTTTGATACCATCATGTGTTTTACTTGAAACTCGATTGAACTGTGTGCTGGGTCTACATTCCATTTTTCTACTGTCATTTTAAAATTCCTCCAATATTGGTTTTATTTGGCGCCATCTTCAATTAGCTCGCCAGTGGGACTCGGCGTTTAAACCGATTTTTTTTAATCCCGAAATGAGTATTTCTTTCTCTTCCTCGTTCAAAATCGTGAGTTGTTCTTTAATCAAGACTTCAAACTGGGGAAAAAGATTGCTGATAAATTGTGTGCCTTGTGCGGTCAATTTCGCATAAACAACGCGGCGGTCATTCGGATCATTGACGCGGACAAGATAGTTCTTCTTTTCAAGCTTGGTGACCATGTAAGTCGTATTGCCATTAGAAATCAAATTCTTCTGTCCAAGTGCCTGCAATTGTTGCGGGCCAAGATGATAAAGCTGTTCTAAAACACCGAATTCACTCGGCGTAATTCCATGAGACTCCACTAAATTCGCATGAACCTTCTGAATCCAATTGGCAGATCGCAACAAGACGGTGAATAATTTCAAGTCGATATCTTCCACAGAAAACACCTCGTTTCAGTCAAATGTTTTAATATCGAAATATCTTACAAACAAATAATAACATACTTGTAAAAAGTAAGTCAATAGATAAACGCAAAAAAATAAAAGTTTCTTCGTTAAATTTGTGTAAAGATGCTTGTGTATCATGTATAATAGCGTAAAATAGAGATAAAGAGGTGAGAAAGATGGAATTAAGTGAAGATAAAGTAAAACGTGTACAAGAAGTATTAGGGTCTTACTGGGCCATCAACCGCATCACTGCCAAACACGCTGAACAAAACGCACTAAGCCTAGGTTTGTCATTGCAGCAAATGGCGATTATTAATATTTTATACACACGACCAGATTCCACTATCGATGACCTAAAAAAGAAATTGTTTACCTCCACCGAAGTCATTACAGCCAATGTTAACGGGCTCGTTCATGGAAGACTTGTTGAGAAATTAAATACAGCATTCGTAGAAAATGCCGATGCGTGGCGCTTGCAACTAACCGATAAAGGCAGAGAAATGTCAGAGCGCTCCACACAAAATGCGTTTGCCTACAAAGCGATGATGAAGGCATTAGAAGAACTGGATGATGAAGAGATTGATAAACTTATCGAGATTAACCATAAAATCGAGAAGTTGTTGAAGACAGACTAAAAAGCAGATTGGCTCCCGAGCCAATCTGCTTTTTTCTTAATCGCGTTTTCCATCTACATACGAATGTTCATCGAATGAACACTCATCAAGCGGAATTACTTTTGATTTTTTCGTAAATTTATAGATGAGCCAGAACGCTAGGAAAATTGGGAGTCCGATATAGGAAATCGCAATTTTTTGCCACCATTCTGGGTTGGAAATGTCAGGATGTAGGAACGCGTTGTAATCTTGCCCGACAATCACTAAAATACATAATACTAACGCAAGTAGCGGCCCGAACGGGAAGAACTTCGCTTTATATTTCAGTGCATTTAAGTCCAGCCCTTGTTTCACATACGCTCGGCGGAAACGATAATGACTAATCGCAATCCCAACCCAAGCAATAAAACCAGTAAGACCAGAAGCGCTTAGCAACCACGTATAAATGACGGTTCCATTTTCGCTAAGTGTTGTAATGAACGTCATCGCACCAACAATCGTTGTCAAAATAAGTGCCGCCATCGGAATACCGCGACGATTTACTTTTGATAGAAATTTCGGTGCTTTGCCGTCTTTAGCCATCGACCATAACATCCGTGTGGAAGCGTAAAGGCCAGAGTTACCAGCAGACAATACCGAAGTTAGGATAACCGCATTCATCACTGACGCCGCAATGGCTAACCCCGCTTTTTCAAAAACAAGTGTGAATGGGCTAATCGCTACATCTGTTGCTTCGCCGCCGAGTAAATTCGGGCTAGTATAAGGAATAATCATCCCAATGACGAAAATCGCAAAGATATAAAACAGTAAAATACGCCAGAAAACTTGCTTAATCGCTTTGGGTACACTTTTCTCAGGAGTCGCGCTCTCCCCAGCAGCAATCCCCACAAGCTCTGTACCTTGGAAAGAGAAACCAGCGAGCAAGAACGTCCCGAGTATCGCGAAGAAACCACCATTAAACGGTGCATCCCCAGTCGTAAAATTAGAAAAACCGATAAATTGACCGCCGAGAATCCCGAAAATCGTCAAGACACCGACGATTAAGAAGACAATCACCGTAATAACTTTAATAATCGAGAACCAATATTCCGATTCACCATAAGCTTTAACAGACAGAGCATTCAAGCCAAAAATAATGAGCAAGAACACTGCGCTCCATAACCAAGCAGGGGCGTGCGGAAACCAGAACTGAATAATGAGTGCCGCCGTAGAAATATCAACAGCAAGCGTAATCGCCCAGTTAAACCAATAGTTCCAACCAAGCGCAAATCCAAAAGCAGGATCAACAAAGCGCGAAGCATACGTACTAAAAGAACCTGAAACAGGCATATACGTCGCCATCTCACCAAGACTTGTCATCAAAAAATAAACCATTAAACCAATCGCAGCATAAGCTACCAATGCGCCACCAGGGCCAGCCGTAGCAATCGCATTACCACTCGCTAAGAATAATCCTGTTCCTATCGAGCCCCCAATCGCAATCATCGATAAATGTCGCGTTTTTAAATCTCTCCGTATGTGACCTTGTTGTTCTTTTTTCACTTGTAAAACTCCCTTTCTTTCTGAGTTGAAAAATGAGGTTTTGGGAACAAAAAAACTGATCCCGAAAATGTTTCTTAAGAGACCAGTTCTATAATACCAACGTCAAAACAGCATTAGATAGCACACCCGTCCCGCCAAGCTATTGGCAAAAACAGCAGTTCTGTTTCTTTCGATAACAGCCCCAGCTTAAATAGTCTGACACCTATTTTCACTTCGGCGAGCATCCTTTTCGCGGTTAGTCATTGGCGTGTCATGCGCCTCGTTAACCGTTAATCGTGAATTTCGCAACCTCTACCTCACCATTGATGAGGATTTTATTAAGTTTTTCATGTACTATACTAACGAATTTAGCACGTAAATGCAAGGCTTTTTTTGAAAAATGCGGTTTTTGGATGCCTGGTGTTAGACGTTTTTTAAAGCTTCGCGAACGGTGCTGAAAGTAGGAATGTTTGGTAAGCGGCTATCGTAATTGACCATAAGCATCGCGAATTTCGGCGAAACACCGGTCAACATTAGGCTAACGCCAGTTAATTTCGTCAATGCTAGGAATTTAATGAGATTCGCTGCAACGTCGTCATTGAAGTCCGCAAGACCTGAAATATCCATAATCAAATAATCAATATGGCTATCATCGAGATACGACGCGACATTTTGCGTCATTTCCTCAAACCGATCGGTAGAAAGCGCGCCAACTAGCGGCAATACTGCAACACCTTCTTGGACGGGAACGATTGGTGTGGACATTTTCACGATTTCTTCGATCGAGTCTTCCAGTAGCATTTTGTATTTTTCTTCGCGAGTAACGTCTCTTTGAATCCCGATAAAATAGTTTTTCCCAGATTCTTCGTCGTAGATTGGATCGATAGTTAGTTCGTTGAAGAAAATCTCGCCATTTTTGCGATAGTTTTGTAAGAAAACATTGACGTTTGTTCGATTTTTCACGGCTTGACTAATTTTTGCAAGTGCGGCTTTATCGGTTTTGCGACCTTGAAGCATACCGCAGTTTTTGCCCATTACTTCTTCTGATGTATAACCAGTAATCCGTTCAAATCCACTGTTTACATAGATAATTGGGTTTTTCGGCAGGTCACCATCTGTAATCACTACGCCGACACTAGTCATGTCCAATGCTTTAGAAATAATTCGAAACTGTAACTTCGCTTCCTTGTTTAACACCTGCTACACACCCATTCCATTTGATTTACACAACCCCATCATACCAAAAACCACAAAAAATAGGAATCCTAAAAATAATAAAATGATGATAAAATAGTAAGAAATCGCCTTATTTTAATGAATTGGTGTGCGAAAACTTTAAAAATGTAGTAACATAAGAAGGTAATGTAGAAAGAAGAGAGAGGAGTTATTTTTGTGCAGCAACCTTCTATAAAAGAGCTAAAAGAATGGCGTAATGTGATGTTAATGCATCGTTTCGCCTTAGAGGAAGTCAATACGAAGTTAAAAATCTTAAATGATGAGTTTCAATTTATTCATGATTATAATCCGATGGAACATTTGAAATCACGTGTGAAAAGCTTCGAAAGTATTACAACAAAGCTAGAACGAAAAGGCTTAGATATCACGCCGGAGAACGCCTATGCTCACGTTCGTGACATCGCGGGAATCCGTATCACTTGTTCTTTTGTTTCCGATATTTATAAAATCTATGAGATGCTAGCGAACCAAGATGATATGACTATTTTAAATGTGAAAGATTATGTGGAGAATCCTAAGCCAAATGGTTATCGGAGTTTTCATTTAATTTGCGAAGTGCCGATTTTCTTAACGAATACATCGCGCAAAATGTGTGTTGAAATTCAAATTCGCACGGTTGCCATGGATTTTTGGGCAAGTCTCGAGCATAAGATTTATTATAAGTATAAATCAACGGCCCCGGCGCATTTGACGCAAGAGTTGTACGAGGCTGCGGCGATTATTCAGCATTTAGATGACAAGATGAAATATTTAAATGATGAAATTGACCAGTATAAAAATGAGGTAGAAGGCAAGGAGTAAGGGGAGGAAAAAAGGTGGATATATTTTATTACGTACTCATTATGTTAGCTGCCATCTTGATTTCGAATGTTATCAACCGGTTTGTGCCATTCGTATCGATACCGCTAATTCAAATTGGATTAGGGGTTCTAGTGGCGTTTTTACCGCTCGCTTTTGAGTTGAATTTAAATCCAGAATTATTTTTAGTGCTGTTTATCGCACCGCTACTATTTAATGATGGGAAAAGATCAGATCGCCAGGCGCTTTGGAATTTGCGGGCACCGATTTTGATGTTAGCGTTAGGGCTCGTTTTTGTAACGGTGCTTGTGGTTGGTTATTTCGTCAATTGGATGATTCCGACGATACCGCTCGCGGCAGCTTTTGCACTGGCAGCGGCACTTGCGCCAACAGATGCTGTAGCAGTAGGCTCTTTATCGGGACGTATTGATTTGCCAAAAAAAATTACGCATTTGCTGGAAGGCGAGGCGCTCATGAATGACGCATCGGGCCTTGTAGCGTTCCAATTTGCGATTGCAGCGATGGTAACTGGCGTGTTCTCACTTTGGGATGCTTCTGTTGAATTTGTTGTGGTTGCAGTCGGCGGGATTATTTGTGGTCTCGTGCTAACTTTTATTAAATTTCGGTTTTTAAAATGGATGCGTAAGCTGGGCATGGAAGATGTCACGTTACATATGTTAATTCAAATTTTGACGCCATTTGTGATTTATTTGGTGGCAGAAGAATTTCATGTTTCAGGAATTCTAGCTGTTGTTGCTGCCGGAATTATGCACGCTTTTGAAAGAAAGAAAATGGACCCGATGTCTGTGAAGCTAAACGTGGTATCACAGGGAACTTGGTCGGTTATTATTTTTGTGTTGAACGGTTTAGTGTTTATTATTTTAGGAACACAATTACCAGATATTATTCAAGTCGTATGGGAAAACTCGGGAATTAGTAATTTACAAGTGCTGTTCTATATTTTACTCATCACATTTGGGCTTATTGCGATTCGCTTCTTGTGGATTCACTTTGGCTGGCTCATCCCGCATTTAATGAAAAAAGAGGATATGAGTAAGCCGAATCTGCGCGCCACGGTGTTAACATCGCTGTCCGGAGTACGTGGGGCGGTAACGCTAGCTTCGGCGCTGTCGATTCCGTTTGTACTTGGCGATGGTAGCCCGTTCCCGCAGCGCTCGCTCATTATTTGCATCGCATCAGGCGTTATTTTGTGCTCGCTGATTATTGCGACGGCGATTTTGCCAATTTTGGCTCGAAAAGATGAGACGAAATCTGATAGCCCGCGCGCGGAGCAAACGATGAAGCTGACGGTTTACCGTTATGTGATTGAGAACCTCGGCAAAGAAGTAGACGCCGAAAACAAAGCCGCAGCACAAGCCGTGATGGATGATTATCGTCAACGGATGCGCGATGTGCAAAAACAAGATTTAGATATGACGAAACAGCGGGACATCGAGATTGGTCAGCAACAATTACGCTTAGAGATTTTAGGCTGGGAACGCGAAAATACCCAGCTCCTTCTTAAAAACGGCGAAATTGATGAAAAAACAGCATACCGCTATGAAAAATACATCGATGCGTTAGAAAATGCTTTGACGCACAAATTAAAAACGCGTTATCGCATGATGGGAATGATGGCCAAGCGTCTAACTCGCCAGCTTTTACATCCAAAAGAGTGGAAGAGAGCGAGAGAGCGAATTGCTGAAATGAAACAAGATCCAGAGCGTGGCCGCGAGCAAATGGAAATCATCCGTTCGCTACGTGAGAAAAATGCAGCGTTCGTGACGGAGAAATTAAACGAACGCATTGGCGACATGAACCCAGCCGTTATTTGGCCGCTCATCAATGAAAACAAACGCGTGGCAGAACAAATGCGCCGTGATCGCGTCGTACCAAAATCAAGAGAGAAATTCGAACAACAGAAAAAAGATGTCCAACTACAAGCCGTCCAACTGGAACGAGACATCATTCAAGAACTATTTGAAAAAGGCAAGATTTCGCGTGATCTAGCACGTGAACTACGACAAAATCTAAGTTTATACGAGACATATTATTTAGGAACAGAAGACTTAGCATAAATGAGCAAAAACTAATGGAGCAACGGGAGCTTCATTAGTTTTTTTCATAAAAAAGTATTGCGGGGAAGCGGCTTCGTGTTGTATAATAGTCATTGCTGTGGTAAACATGAAGTTTAATATTACTAAACAATACTGACTTAGAGTTTACTTCTACTAAACTAACAGGAAGGTTGCGACTATGGATATAGGGAAGCGGATTAAGAATTTACGACTTAGTAAGAATTTGACGCAAGAAGAGCTTGGGGAACGAACGGACTTGACGAAGGGCTACATATCGCAATTAGAGCGCGATTTAAGCTCGCCTTCCATTGAAACGTTATTTGACATTTTAGAAGTGCTTGGCTGTACACCGAAGGAATTTTTCGATGAAGAAGAGCAGGAACAAAAAGTGGTGTACGACGAAACGGAGCATACTTTTTTTGAAGATGAGGAAAAAGGGTATCAAGTAAAGTGGCTTGTTCCAGAGTCTAACGAGAAAGAAATGGAACCGGTCTATGTCACATTGTTTGCCAAAGGGGCATTCAAGCAGTTCGAGCCCTCACTTTCAGAAACATTCGCCTATGTATTAGAAGGCAAAGTAACGATTAAATTAGGTAAAAAAACATATACTGCAAAACAAGGGGAAGCGATTTATTTCCATGCTTCGGATGAACATCAAATTTGTAATGAAGAAGACACGCCGGCGACCGTAATTCTGGTTGCGACGGATTCGTATTTGTAAGGAGGAAACACGGATGGCAGAAACAATTATTCGCTTTGAAAATGTAACAAAGCAGTTCGATAATGACCCACCGGTACTTGATAATGTTAGTTTTGAGATTGAAAAAGGGAAATTTTATACGTTACTCGGACCTTCTGGTTGTGGTAAAACGACGATTTTGCGCCTGATTGCTGGTTTTTTAGAGGCGAGTGATGGCAAGATTTTTCTAAACGATAAGGTCATTAATGAAATTCCAGCGAACAAGCGACCTGTAAACACGGTTTTTCAGGATTATGCGTTATTTCCGCATTTGAATGTCTTTGAAAACGTGGCTTTTGGCTTGCGTATTAAGAAAATGAAGAAAGACGTGATTCAGCAAAAAGTCGTGGAAGCCTTGCGTTTTGTGAACTTAGCTGGTTATGAAAAACGGGAGATTACGGAGATGTCTGGTGGTCAGCGTCAACGTGTGGCGATTGCTCGCGCGATTGTGAATGAGCCGGAAGTTATTTTGCTGGATGAGCCGTTGTCTGCACTGGATTTGAAATTGCGTACGGAAATGCAGTATGAATTGCGTGATTTGCAGCGCCGACTTGGTATTACGTTTATTTTTGTGACGCATGATCAGGAAGAAGCGCTTGCGATGAGTGATGAGATTTTTGTTTTGAATAAAGGCGAGATTCAGCAAAGTGGAACGCCGATTGATATTTACGATGAGCCGATTAATCGCTTTGTGGCGGACTTTATTGGAGAGTCGAACATTGTTTCTGGGAAGATGATTCAAGATTTCGAAGTGGAATTTGTGGAGCGTCGTTTTGAATGTGTCGACCAAGGTTTCAACCCGAATGAGGTTGTGGAAGTGATTATTCGCCCTGAGGATTTGGAAATTACGACCGAAGAAAAAGGCAATTTGCGTGTCACAGTCGACTGGGTCTTGTTCCGCGGGGTGCATTACGAAATTGGTTGTATTGATGAAGATGGCAACGAGTGGCTGGTTCATTCTACGAAAAAAGCAAAAATCGGTGAAAAATTAGGCTTAGCATTCGATCCTGAGGCGATTCACGTCATGCGCCTTGGCGAGACAGAAGAAGAGTTCGATGCGCGTCTGGAAAGTTATGAAGAGGCGTAAGCGATGACAAAGCGAGCGCGTACATTCTACCTTGTTCCTTATGCCATCTGGATTTTATTATTTGTTATCGCACCGATTTTGTTAATTGTGTATTACTCGTTTTTTGATATTGACGGGAATTTAACGTTTTCGAATTATGTTGATTTTTTCACGCCAGTTTATTTAAAAATGACGCTGAGTTCGTTTTGGTATGCGTTTTTAATTATGTTATTTACGTTACTGATTTCGTATCCGACGGCGCTTGTTTTGACGAAATTAAAGCATAAGCAGCTGTGGTTGCTACTGATTATTTTGCCGACATGGATTAATTTGTTGCTCAAAGCCTATGCGTTTATGGGGATTTTCGGGACTTACGGGACGGCGAATCAGTTTTTGAGATTTATTGGTGTTGGTACGAAGCAGATTTTGTTTACGGATTTTAGTTTCTTGTTTGTATCGACGTATATTTTTATTCCATTTATGATTTTGCCGATTTTTAATGCGTTGGAGGAGATGAGTCCATCGTTAACGAATGCGGCGCAAGACTTGGGAGCTTCTCGTTGGACAACGTTCTGGCGTGTCGTGTTCCCGATTACGCTGGATGGCGTGAAAGCGGGTTGCCAAGCGGTGTTTATTCCTGCGCTTTCGCTATTCATGATTACTAGGTTAATTGCTGGAAACCGCGTTATTACGCTTGGGACCGCGATTGAAGAACATTTCTTAGTGACGCAAGACTGGGGAATGGGCGCGACAATCGGTGTATTCCTAATCATCGCGATGATTATTATTATGTTTGTTTCTGGCGCGAAACGGAAAGGGGCGGCGAAATGAAAAAAGGAAACAAATGGGGCAAACTTTATTTAGCCGTCGTATTCATTGTTTTGTATGCACCAATCTTTTATTTGATGTTTTATTCCTTTAATGCTGGCGGGAAAATGAGCCATTTCAGTGGTTTTACGCTAGATTATTATAAAGAGGTTTTTCAGGATACGCGATTGTTAATCATTGTGTTGAATACGTTTGTGGTCGCTTTGCTTTCATCAGTGATTGCGACGATTTTCGGGGTGCTTGGTGCGCTTGCGATTCGCTACATGCCGCGGCCATTCACGAAAAACTCCTTGCTTAGTTTGAACAATGTTTTAATTGTAAGTCCAGATGTTGTTATTGGGGCATCATTTTTGATTTTCTTCACGATTTTAGGTGTGAAATTAGGCTTTATTTCGGTACTTGTTTCGCATATTGCGTTTAGTATTCCGATTGTTGTCTTGATGGTATTGCCGAAATTACAAGAGATGAGCCCAACATTGATTGATGCAGCGCGTGATTTAGGTGCTAGCCAATGGAACGTGCTTAGCAAAGTGATTTTGCCGTACATTGCGCCTGGCGTTTTTGCTGGCTTTTTCATGGCGCTGACGTATTCACTGGATGATTTTGCGGTGACATTTTTTGTAACGGGGAATGGCTTTACAACACTGTCTGTTGAGATTTACTCGCGGGCGCGCCAAGGGATTTCGCTTTCGATTAATGCCTTGTCGACGTTGCTATTCCTATTCACAATCGTGCTTGTTATTGGTTATTACTTCATTAACAAACGGAACGCGAAGGGCACGCAAGGATTGGAGGTGCCGCCAAAATGAAGCAATTAGTTCGTGTTTTTGGTGTGGTTATTATTGCAGCGGTGCTGATGATGGTGCTCGCGTTTTCATTGAACAAGTCGGAAGGTTATTCTGGCGGGAACACGCTAACAATCTATAATTGGGGTGATTACGTGGACCCTGCCTTACTGAAAAAATTCGAAAAAGAGTCTGGCATTAAAGTCATTTATCAAACGTTTGACTCGAATGAAGCGATGATGACAAAAATCGAACAAGGCGGGACAACGTTTGACATTGCTGTTCCGAGTGACTATGCGATCAGTAAAATGCGCGAAGAGAACTTGTTGATTCCGCTTGATAAATCGAAGTTGCCGAATATGAAATATTTAAATCCGCGTTTTATGGATTTGTCTTTTGATGAAGGGAATAAGTATTCGATGCCATATTTCTGGGGCACGCTCGGCATTATTTACAACAAGAAAATGATTCAAGATATCCCGTTTACGAGTTGGAATGATTTATGGCGCCCTGAATTGAAAAATCAAATTTTGCTTATTGATGGTGCGCGTGAGGTGATGGGGCTTGGCCTAAACAGCCTCGGCTACTCATTGAACAGTAAGAACAAGGTGGAACTGCAAGAAGCTTTGATGAAACTAAAAGAAATGACGCCGAACGTAAAAGCAATTGTTGGCGATGAAATCAAGATTTTGATGGCAGGCGATGAAGCTGGCGTGGCGGTAACTTTCTCTGGAGAAGCAGCAGAAATGCTTAGCGAAAACGAGAATTTAGAATATGTGATTCCAAAAGAAGGCTCGAATTTATGGTTTGATAATATGGTCATTCCGAAGACTGCTAAAAATGTCGATGGGGCGCATAAATTTATCAATTTCATGCTAAAACCTGAAAATGCGGCGCAAAATGCGGAATATGTTGGTTATGCGACGCCGAATGAAGCGGCCGTGAAACTTTTGCCAAAAGAAATTTCTTCTGATAAACGTTTCTACCCAGACCTAGACCAATTGAAGAACTTGGAAGTGTATGATAATCTCGGTAAGCGAATGTTGTCGTATTACAATGAGTTATTTTTAGAATTTAAGATGTATCGTAAGTAGACCATTTGATTAAAATCGCCCAATCGGGATACTTTTTACAGTTATTAATTGTAATGAAACCTTTCATCGTCTATAATCCAGATGTAGCACAATTCGAAAGGTGGAGAAAAAATGGCAAAGTTCTATGCTTATTTAAGTTTTGAGAATGCGAAAGAATCAATGGATTACTACAAAGATGTATTTGGTGCAACGCTATTACAACGCATGCCGATGGATGAGAACATGGCTAAAGAATGGGGACTTCCAACGGATAACCTAGAAAACACAACGATTCACGGTGGATTTGTTGTACTTGGAAACACGATTTTCTGTAGTGACCGCACTCGTGACGGGGAGCCATTCTCCTCAAGCGTAACCGTGATGCTGGATTTCAACTCAGAAGATGCAGAAGATGTTGCAGCGCTCGATTCGCTTTATAAGAAAGTAACAGAGAGTGGCGTAGAAATTATCGATCCGCTAAAAGAACAATTCTGGGGCGGCAAAATGGGTATTATTAAAGATAAATACGGTCTTGTATGGATGTTCCACGCGCAACCGTATTCGAAATTACAATAATCATAAAAAAGGGCATGTTCTTGCGGTTTAAGCGAGAATGTGCCCTTTTATAACTTGATTTCCTTGCGAAAGAAGCATAAAATCAAGAAGTTAGCTTAGCAAAACTTTAAAGTGCAAGGAAGTGAACACATGTTTCAACATTTACCTGATTCATTTTTACAGATGAATACGATTTTTATTTCGATTATGATTGAGGCTTTGCCGTTTGTATTGATTGGTGTTTTTATTGCAGGCTTCATTCAAATGTTTATTTCTGAGGCGTTTATTGCTAAGATAATGCCTAAAAACCGATTTTTAGCGGTGATTGTTGGTTCGGTGATTGGTGTCCTTTTCCCATCGTGTGAATGCGGGATTGTGCCTATCGTCCGAAACTTGATTGCAAAAGGGGTGCCATTACATGCGGGAATCGCTTTTATGTTGACGGCGCCGATTATTAATCCAGTGGTGTTATTTTCAACGTATGTCGCGTTTGGTAGTACGTGGGAAATACCACTATTACGTGTTGCAGGGAGCTTAGTCGTCGCGATGGTCGTTGGCTGCGCGATTGCTTATTTTTATAAAGGGAACGGCTTGAAAGAGAAATTTATGTTATATGAAACTGCTGGCGAAAAGAAGGCGAAAGAACAACAACCAGTCATGGCGATTGCGGGAATGGATGTTGGTATATCAACAGGTTCGGCGCATACATTAGCCCACGAACATGAACACCATCATGAGCATCATCACCACGAACATGAAGCAGAAGCGATGCCGATGAAGTCTAAAATTTGGCATACATTGCAACACGCGGTGGATGAATTTTTCTCTGTGGGGAAATTTCTCGTGTTTGGGGCGTTAATTGCGGCGGCAATGCAGACATATATTAAAACATCCACACTTGTTTCTATTGGACACGGTCCTGTCTTGTCAATCTTACTCATGATGGCACTCGCGTTCATCTTATCGCTTTGTTCGGAAGCAGATGCTTTTATTGGTGCGTCATTCCGCAGTGTTTTTTCTACACAATCCATCGTCGCATTTTTAGTGTTCGGCCCAATGCTTGATATTAAAAATTTGATGATGATGATGGCAACTTTTAAAGCAAAATTTGTTGCGTTTATTGTTATTGGTGTAACCGTTACTGTGTTTATTTATGCATTATTAATCTAGAAGGAGGGCGTTTTATGTTTCGTGTTTTTATACTATTTGGTTTCGCCTTCTATTTGATGCAGCTGCATATTACCGGAGATATTAGTAAGTACATCAACATGAAGTACTCGTATTTGTCACTAGCGGCGATGATTGCAGCGTTTTTACTCGGTTTGGTACAGCTAATTATGATTTTCCGTGACGAAGATTTGGCGCACGACCACGAGCATAATGGGCATACACATGAAGGCGAAAATACCTTTTGGCGCAAAATTTTAGTCTATGGCTTGCTGATTTATCCGCTAATCGCTGGTTTTATGTTTCCAATTGCAACGCTTAATTCAACGATTGTCGATGCAAAAGGGTTTCACTTTCCAAAAAATGATGCGGCGGGCGATGATCCTTACGCGATGAATCAATTTTTGAAGCCAGATACGAGTGGTTATTTTGGAAAATCGGATTATGATAAGATGATTGCCAAGGAAAAAGCAGCGATTATTCATGATAATCCGATTAAGGTGACGGATGCGAATTATTTAATGACAATGGAAATTATTTATACGTATCCTGGCGAATTTGAAGGGAAGCAGATTGAATTTACTGGTTTTGTGTATAATGATCCCGTGACAAAAGGCGGCAACTTATTTGTTTTCCGGTTCGGTATTATTCACTGTGTGGCAGATTCTGGCGTGTACGGGATGTTGGTACATATGCCTGATGAGGAGACCGACCTTGCTAATGACACGTGGGTGAAAGTGAGCGGAACGATTGCACAAGAATATTACGCACCTTTCAAAATGGACATTCCTGCTGTAAAAGTCGAGAAATACGGCGAAATTCCAAAACCGAAAGATGTGTATGTCTACCGCACCTATTAAGCTCAGACAACACGTATTGGGGTATGTCTTGGATTTATGGACATTGCCTCAATATACGTTGTTGCGTAAATGGAGAAGATGCGTTATGCTTAACCGTGTGAAAACGAAAACAAACTAGAGAAGGATGGAAATGAATATGAATCATTATTCACCCTACTTTCACTTTCCGCGCGAAGATTGGCGTAAGCTGGAAGTAAGTAAAGACCAGATGTTAACAGCGGAAGAACTCGAAAATATTAGAGGATTAAACGATCGCATCTCACTCGAAGATGTTGCTGAAATATATTTACCACTCGTTAAATTATTAGCTATCCACTACCATGAACAAGTGTTTATTCACGGTCAGAAGATGGAGTATTTAAAGCGCCATGCCACGCATACACCGTTTGTCATAGGGATTGCAGGAAGCGTTGCTGTTGGTAAAAGTACGACAGCGCGAGTACTCAAAATCATGCTAGATCGCTGGTTTTCTAAAACACGCAAGGTAGAGCTTATCACAACGGATGGCTTCTTACACCCAAATGCTGTGTTGGAAGAAAAAGGCTTGATGGAGCGTAAAGGATTTCCGGAAAGTTATGATAGAGGTCGCTTCGTTGCTTTTTTGAATGATTTGAAGAGTAATAAAGAGAATATTGAAGTACCGCTTTATTCACATTTTACATACGATATTTTGGAGGAGACGCGTGTCATTAATCAGCCGGATATTGTGATTGTGGAAGGGATTAATGTGTTACAAGTAGACCCTGAACAGGCAGTTTTTCCAAGTGACTTCTTTGACTTCTCTATTTATATTGATGCAGAAGAAAGCCAAATTAAACGCTGGTATTTGGAGCGGTTTTTTATGCTGCGTGAGACCGCTTTTCAAGACACAAGCTCGTATTTTCATCGATATACAGAAATTAGCGAAGACGAAGCACGCAAGTTTGCTCTAGATACCTGGGAGAAAATTAATGGTGTCAATCTGAAAGAAAACATCGAGCGAACCAAATACCGCGCCCAACTCATCCTGAAAAAAGGCGCAGATCATCTGATTTCAGACGTTTATTTGAGGAAGTAGAAATAGAGTTGAAAAGAGAGAAGAAACATGGTAGAATGATTTTAAGGAAAAAAAGAATCGATAGACACACGAAAGAGCCCCGAAGCTGCTCAAAGACATCGGGGCTTTTTTTATTGCGTTGTGATTGGAACTTTTATCGTCCATTTTTAGTCCGGCTGCTACGATGTTCCAACCAGTACTTGTAAGTAACGAGTGTCACTCCTACAAGAATCGGAGCTACTAGACTGGAAAAAATCAGAATCAACAGACACACCTCCTTCCATAAAAACGAGCTCGAAGGTTGACGACAAATCCATTATAGCACGCTTGTTGCCAGTGTTTAAGCATTTTTCACAAAGTTGTATTTTAAATGATTATATGGATTTTTAAGCCCTTATTAGCGTATTGCTTTACAATTATTTTTTTTGTTGTACAATGAAAGTGAGTAATCACTCATTTTTGTGGAGGAGGGTTTTTGAAATGGGAGAAGTGGCAGTTCGGGTGGATAATCTTGCGCTATCGTTTGGGAAAAAGCAGATTTTGACGGATATTGGACTGGAAGTGAATAAGGGCGAGATTTTCGGATTGATTGGTCCTTCTGGTGCTGGGAAAACGACGCTTGTGAAGGTTATTGTTGGAATGGAAAAAGGAGACACTGGCGAGGTGACGGTTTTAGATAAGCGGATGCCGAATCTTGGTGTTATTGGAAACATCGGCTATATGGCACAATCGGACGCGCTGTATATTGATTTGACGGCGAAGGAGAACATGGAGTTTTTCGCGGCGCTTTATTCTTTGAAGGGGGCTAAGCGCAAGGAACGGATTGCGTATGCAGCGAAATTGGTGAACTTGGAAGGTGAGTTGAACAAGCAGGTGAGCGATTTTTCGGGCGGGATGAAACGGCGTTTGTCGCTTGCGATTTCGATGTTGCAAGACCCGGATGTGTTGATTTTGGATGAACCGACTGTCGGAATTGATCCGGAGTTGCGTAAATCGATTTGGGATGAGTTGGATATGTTGAAGGAGCAGGGGAAATGTATTCTTGTGACGACGCATGTGATGGATGAGGCGGAGAAATGTGACCGGCTAGCGATGGTTCGTAATGGAAAAATTATCGCAGTAGGCACACCTCAGGAGCTTGAGGCGAAGACGTCTACTGGAAAATTAGAAGATGCCTTCTTACAGTTTGGAGGTGTGCAATCATGATACGAGTCATGGCGATTGTGAAACGGATTGCGAATCAGTTTAGACGGGATAAACGAACGTTGGCACTGATGTTTATTGCTCCGCTGATTTTGATTACGCTGATTAATTATTTGTTCGATGGAGATGCTGTGGACCCGAAAGTCGGTGTACAAGGCGTTTCATCGGAAATGGTGGCGCAACTGAAGGACACGGATATTAAGGTCAAGCAGTATGATGCTGTTTCCAATGTGAAAAATACGATTAAGTCAGATGATCTAGATGCTTTTATCAAACAAGATGGGGCAGATGTTCAATTGACTTTTGAGAATAGTGACCCTGGGGTTAGTAAGCAAATTCAGATGAAATTGCAGGCGGCTTTGATGGCGGAGCAGAAAGATGCGATGAAACAGTTGGGGGAATCGATGCAGGAAACAGCGGCAAAGGTGCAACAGTCCTTGGCGGCGGTGGCGAAACAATATGCGGCGCAAACTGGTCAGCAATTGGATATTCCGAAGGTGAATTTGCAAATTCCAGATCAGCAGCAGTTGGCGATTTCGACGGGTTATATATACGGGGATGCGGATACGACGTTTTTTGATACGATTGGACCGATTTTCATTGGCTTCTTTGTATTCTTCTTTGTGTTCCTGATTGCTGGGATTTCGTTCTTGCGCGAGCGGACAACGGGGACTTTGGAGCGTTTGATGGCAACTCCGATTAAGCGCTGGGAATTGGAAACGGGATATTTACTCGGTTTCGGGATTTTTGCTTTGGCGCAGTCGATTATTGTGGCATTGTATTCGATTCATGTGCTTGATATGGTGCAGATGGGCTCGATTTGGTATGTGTTATTGATTACGTTGATGTTGGCGATGGTTGCTTTGACGCTAGGCATTTTATTATCGACATTTGCGAATAATGAGTTCCAGATTGTGCAATTTATTCCGATTGTTATTGTACCGCAAGTTTTGTTCTGTGGGATTTTCCCGTTAGAAGGAATGGCGGATTGGTTGCAGTGGATTGCGCATATTATGCCGCTTTATTATGGCGCAGATGCGTTGACATCGATTATGGTGAAGGGCGAGGGCTTTGCAGGTTTTGCAACGGATTTCTATATTTTAGTAGGATTTGCGCTCGTATTTATGATTTTAAACATTTTTGCATTGAAGAAATATCGTAAAATATAGAAAGGAGTAGCGGCAATGGGGAATAGTAATGATATTCTGACGCAGATGTTAGAGGTAGCGGAACAGGATAAGAAAATGAGTGAAAAACAGAAAAAAATTGTTGCGGCGGCGATTGAATTGTTTGCAGAACGCGGATTTGCGGCAACATCTACGAGTGAGATTGCGAAGCGTGCGGGTGTTGCGGAAGGGACGATTTTTAGGCATTATAAGACGAAGAAAGATTTGCTGACTTCGATTACGATGCCGATTATGATTGAAAGCGTCGCGCCATTTTTAGCTAGGAATTTTGTTGCGGAAGTTTTTGAGCAGGAATATCCAGATTTTCGGACATTTTTGATGGCGTTAGTTCGGAATCGATTTGAATTTGCGCGCGAAAATAGTAGTGTCGTGAAGATTTACATGCAGGAATTGTTGTATCATGATGAGATGAGAGAACAGTTTTCGAAGATTTTTATGGTGCATGTGAAGGGGCAGTTTGATCGGATTATTAATTTTTATAAGGAACGTGGGGAGATTAATGATATGCCCAATAGTACAATCATGCGGGCATTGATTACAAACATAATTGGCTTTTTGATAACGCGTTTTATGATTATGCCTCAAGCGAATTGGGAAGATGACGCGGAAATTGAACGTACGGTGACGTGTATTTTAAATGGTATATCATGAAAAAAGAAGGAATCTCGATGGTGGAGGTTCCTTCTTTTGTGTCTAATTTTTTCGTGAATCGGCGACGATATGAATATCAATGCCATCGGTTTCGCGCATAATCGCGCCGACAATCGAGCCTTTGGTGAGTTCTTCTAGGCGGGTTTTGACGGATTGGCCGAGGATGATTTGCGTGATGTGGTGCTTCTTCGCGATTTCTGTGATGATATGGAAAATTTTACGGTTATTCTTTTTCTCCATGATAAAAGTAGCACCGAATTCTGTGGCGAGTTTTTTCCATGTGTTGTATTTTTTCTGTGTGTAGGGATCGAGCTCGTTGTAATCGCCTGATATTGCTGTTAGGATGAAGAGTTCGGCTCGTAAACGGTTCGAGATACGCCAGCCGCGACGGATGAGTTTTTCTGCGTTGTCATCGTTTTTGACGCAAACGAGGATTTTTTCATTCATGGCGATGGCTTGGCGTCTTGCTTCTTCTTTATCGGTTTTGTCATCTACGTCATCGGCGACTTCTCGCAAAGCTAGTTCTCGGAGCGCGGAAAGGTTGCGCTGTGTAAAGAAATTCTCAAGAGATTGATTAATCTTGTTGCTGGCGTAAATTTTTCCTTCGCGCAATCGTTTTTGTAGTGTTTCGGCGGTGATGTCGATGAGGATGACTTCGCTTGCGACATCCAGCAAATAATCGGGAATGCGTTCGCGGACTTTGACGCCTGTAATTGTTTGAATGACATCGTGCAGACTCTCTAAATGTTGAATATTAACCGCGGATAGCACGTTGATTCGGTGGTCGAGAATTTCCAGTACGTCTTGGAATCTTTTGGCGTGCTTGGAGCCTGGAATGTTGCTGTGGGCGAGTTCGTCAATGACAACCACGTCAGGATTGCGAGCAATAATCGCTTCTACATCGAGGTCGTGAAAGGTGGTGCTTTTGTAGTCGATGCTTTTTAACGGAATAATTTCTAAATCGCCAATCATAGCGGCGGTTTCTTCCCGGTTGTGCGTTTCGACAAGGCCGATAACGACATCGATGCCTTCTTTCGCAAGTTCATGCGCTTCTGTCAACATGCGATAGGTTTTCCCAACGCCAGGCGCAGAGCCAATATAGATTTTTAGTTTGCCTTTTTTTAGCCGTTCGATTTCTTCTAAAAGTTCTTCAGGGGTTTTGCGGCGGAATGAAAAATCTTGTTCTTCGGACATCGATGTGTCACCTCCTTAATCAATGAGTTCGTTTAGTGCTAAATTCAGTTGCAAAACATTAACACGTGGTTCGCCAAAAATGCCAAGGGAGCGGTTCGTTGTGTTATCAGATACGAGTTCTGAAACGATTTTTGTATCGAGCTGGTTTGCTTTGGCAACACGGTCTACTTGTAGTTTTGCGCTAGCGACGGAAATATCGGGATCAAGTCCAGAGCCTGAATTAGTGACAAGATCGGCTGGGATATTGCTGCTAGACATTGTTGGGTTTTCTTTTTGTAGTGTTGCGATGCTGTTTTCCACGCGTTTTTTTAGTTCTGGATTGGACGGAGCTAAGTTTTCAGAACCGCTGGCGCTAGCGTTGTTAGCGATAGACGAAACGCGGCCGTGAAAATACTTATTCGATGCAAAATTTTGACCAATCCATTTTGAGCCGACGACTTCTCCATTTTTTTCGATAAGGGAGCCATTTGCTTTGTTTGGAAAAATGACTTGGGCGACTCCGGTTGCTGCGAGCGGATAAATAAGTCCGCAAATAACGATAAAGACAAGTGATAATCGTAATGCTTTCATCTTTATTTTCCTCCTAGATGAAGACCGAAACGGCCAAATCAATTATTTTTATACCGAAAAATGGGGCGATAACTCCGCCGAGTCCGTAAATGAATAAGTTTTTTTGTAGTAGCTTGCTGGCTTTCATTGGGACGTATTTCACGCCTTTCATGGCTAGTGGTATTAGAATCGGGATGATAATCGCATTGAAAATCAGGGCCGAAATAATAGCGCTAGTCGGGGAGGCGAGTTGCATGATGTTGAGTTGGTTCATTGCTGGGATGGCAATAGCAAACATCGCTGGTATAATCGCGAAATACTTGGCGATGTCATTTGCAATGCTGAATGTTGTTAGCGCACCACGAGTCATCAGCAGTTGCTTCCCGATAGAAACGACTTCGATG
This sequence comes from Listeria booriae, assembly GCF_000766865.1. GTDB lineage: Bacteria > Bacillota > Bacilli > Lactobacillales > Listeriaceae > Listeria_A > Listeria_A booriae. The sequence continues at coordinate 285,009 of NZ_JNFA01000023.1, read as the reverse complement.
ATTTTCGTTGGGTCAGAATCAAGATCGACCATGTTTGCGGCTTCTTTAGCTGCGATTGTTCCTGAGTTCATCGCCAGTCCAACGTCCGCTTGGGCAAGTGCCGGCGCATCATTAGTGCCATCGCCTGTCATCGCTACGAGTTTACCGAGTGCTTGCTCATCTTTAATGACTTGGATTTTGTCTTCGGGTTTGGATTCAGCGATATAGTCATCTACGCCTGCTTCTGCTGCAATAGTTTTGGCGGTTAATGGATTGTCGCCGGTACACATAATGGTTTTAATGCCCATTTTGCGAAGTTCGGCGAAGCGTTCTTGCATGCCAGGTTTCACGGTATCTTTTAGGTAGATAAAACCGTATACTTCATCATCTACCGAGACGGCAAGCGGTGTTCCGCCAAGTCTAGCGATGCTGTCGCCAACTTCTTGCATATTCGCTGGTAATTCGCCGCCTAGATCTTGTACCCAGCGGCTAATCGAGTCGGCTGCGCCTTTTCTAATTTTGCGTCCGTCTTGTAAAGTGATGCCGCTCATGCGAGTGTTCGCTTGAAATTCGATTTCTTCGGCAATTTGTGATGTATCGTCTAGAAACGCGATTTCCATTTGTTTTGCAAGGATAAGCACGGATTTTCCTTCTGGCGTATCGTCTTTTAAAGAACTGATTGCAGCAATTTCCGCGACTTCTGCCACAGAATGCCCGCCAACTGGTAAAAATTCACTCGCCATCCGATTCCCAAACGTAATCGTGCCAGTTTTGTCTAAAATAATCGTATTGATGTCTCCAGCGGCTTCCACGGCTTTCCCGCTCATCGCTAGAACGTTAAAACGAGTCACCCGGTCCATTCCCGCAATACCAATAGCAGAAAGGAGGGCGCCGATTGTCGTTGGAATAAGGCAAACAAGCAGAGCCACAAGCGTCGTCATTGACAGCATCACACCATTAAAACGGGCAATCGGATAAAGCGTAATAACAACAATTAAAAAAATAATCGTGAGCGTAATAAGCAAAATCGTGAGTGCTATTTCGTTCGGAGTTTTTTGACGTTTAGCGCCTTCTACCATGGAAATCATCTTATCAAGAAACGATTCGCCAGGATTGCTTTCAATGCGGACTTTAATGGCATCACTTAACACCATCGTTCCGCCAGTGACAGAAGCAAAATCACCGCCACTTTCTTTGATAACAGGAGCCGATTCACCAGTAATTGCAGATTCATCGATGGACGCGAGCCCTTCAATAATTTCGCCGTCACTTGGAATTAAATCGCCAACTTCAACGAGTACGACATCGCCTTTATGCAGGGTAGATGCAGCTACTTGTTTCACCGAGCCATCTTTTTGAAGCAGTTTTGCAGTCGTATCTGATTTCGTTTTCTTGAGCGAATCGGCTTGTGCCTTGCCGCGTCCTTCCGCCAAGCTTTCCGCAAAATTGGCAAACAGAATCGTTACGAACAAAATGATAAATATCGCTAATTCATAACCAAATGCGCCAGTGACGCCGAAAAAGGAAGGGAAAAGCATAAGCAACAAGACAACAAAAGTTCCGACTTCGACAACGAACATGACGGGATTTTTAATCATGTCAGCAGGGTTTAATTTTATAAAACTATTTTTTATCGCGGTAAACATCATATCACGGTTAAATAACGCCTTTTTTTTCTCCATTTTTTTACACTCCTACAAAGTTAAACTTTCGGCAATTGGACCAAGCGCTAAAACAGGCAGGAAGGTGAGGGCGCCGATAACGAGCACAACCATCACTAAAATCCCTGTAAATAAGCCATTGTCCGTTCTAAAAGTCCCAATCGTTTCTGGGATGAATTGTTTTTTCGTCATCGAACCTGCAACGGCAAGCAATAAAGCCATGGAAATATAGCGTCCTAAGAACATCACGATTCCAGTCATCAAGTTCCAGAAGGACGTATCGTCGCCAAGACCTTCGAATCCAGAACCATTATTAGCCGCAGAAGAAGTAAATTCATACAAAACTTGCGTCATCCCGTGAAAACCAGGATTAGAAATGGCTTCCGTACCGACCGTTGTCAGCAAAGCCGTGGCTGTTGGAATTAAAATAATAATCGGATGCACAAGCAATGTCAGCGTAATGAGCTTCATTTCACGCGGCTCAATTTTGCGTCCTAAAAACTCTGGCGTACGACCAATGAGCAGGCCACACAAAAAGACGCCAAGCATCGCGTACATCAACATATTTATCAAGCCCACACCATCGCCGCCAAACACGACATTAAGCATCATCAAGGCAAGTGTACCCATACCACCAAGCGGTGTCAGCGTATCGTGCATATTGTTCACCGACCCAGTCGTTGCAGCCGTCGTAATCGTACTAAACAAGGTGGAACCACCAAGTCCAAAGCGCATTTCCTTACCTTCCATACTGCCTTGCGCGTTCGAAACACCAAGTTGCGTCAATACCGGATTTCCTGCTTTTTCCGACATGAAAATCAGACCAAGAAAAACAAGGAACAACACAAACATCGCTGAAAAAATAACCCAGCCTTGCTTTTGATTTTTGGCAAAACGTCCGTAAGTATAGGTGAGTGAAGCGGGAATCGCCCACATTGCAAGCATTTCAATCACGTTTGTCAGCGGTGTCGGATTCTCAAAAGGATGCGCCGAGTTAGCTCCGAAGAAGCCGCCGCCGTTCGTGCCTAAATGCTTAATCGCCTCAAGCGAAGCCACTGGACCAAGCGCAATCGTTTGCTTCACACCTTCTAATGTCGTTACCGTATGCGAACTAGCCAGCGTCTGCGGAACCGCAAGAGCCACCAAGACAAGCGTCAAAATAAACGCAAAAGGCAACAACAAGCGCGTAATCGAGCGTGTAAAGTCCTCATAGAAATTCCCAAGTGTCGTACCCTTACTCGTAATCCCACGAATAAACGCAATCGCCACCGAAAGTCCAGTAGCCGCTGAGGTAAACATCATCATCGTAATAAAAATCATCTGCGTCATATTCGTGAGCGCTGTTTCGCCACTATAATGCTGCAAATTCGTATTCGTCATAAAACTAATCACTGTATTAAAAGCAAGCGTCGGATCAAGCCCACGTAAACCATGCAGATTCGCCCATAAACCTTGCATAAAAACAACTAAAAACCCAAATACCATCAAAATCCCATTCAAGAGTAACACCGAAGCAGCATATCGCTTCCAACTCATCGCTGGGCGGTCCTTCAAACCTGCCAATCGGTAAATACCATGCTCTACCTTTTCAAAAAAACGATTTCCTTTCATCGGTGCCCCCGCATAAATCGCGTACATGTACGTCCCAAGCGGCTTGATTAAACAACACAAAATCAAAATGACAACAATGATTTGTAAAATCTCCATGTTTAACTATCTCCCTCAATCAAAATTTCTCTGGATGAACCAATGCGTACACTAGATATCCTAATAACAGTACAGCAAACAACAAAATCGCAATCATCGTAAATCCTCCTCAGTCATAACTCCAATAAAAAAACACCCCAGATTCCGATCCGCGGATATAGAACGAGGAATCAAACGCCATTTCATCTCCCTTTTTCTAAATCGTGACATAGAGGTTCTGTATCCAATTAAATCACGCTTATACAATTGTTAAAAAATCGATTTTTAAAAAGCTAACATAGCTACCAAAAAACACGAAACCCTAGTTATATCAGTACTTCATAAAGTGAACTATTATTCCTATTTCCGAGCTATGCGACATATCATACTCCTATTTAAGCAAAAAGTAAACCAAAATCTTAAAAAATTTTTTCAAGTGAGACGGTGCCACATTTGGAGACAAAATAAAAAAGCGAAAGAGTCTAAAAAACTACATTTCGCTTTTCGTATAGAGCTATGCAAATTGTTTCGATAGCCAGTTCTTACCTTCCACAAAACGACTAACGAGCATCGCACAAACCGTATTTCCCGTTGAATTTAGTAATGTTGCAGGAATATCAATAATCGTACTAATAATCATAATCGTTCCAACCAGCTCAGGATTGAAACCGAAAACCGCACAAATCATTAATTCCCCAGTCATGCCACCACTTGGAATACCGCCCATCACAGCACCAACGAGAAAAGCTACGCCAAGAATGGCCAGTATACTCATCGGAGAAGTCATGTCTTTTCCAAACAAAGTGAACAAGAAAATAATCTTAATAATACCACCCATAACAGAACCATCTTTGTGGGTATTTGCTCCTAGAGGGATAATCGTTTCTGCAATATCATCAGGAACGCCCATTTTCTTCGTTGCCTGCAGATTCACAGGAATACATGCGGCACTAGAAGACGTTGCAATCGCTGTAATAGAAGGCGTAATCACGTTTTTCCAATACACTTTAACACCGAGCGGACCGCCAGCAATAAAAGCATAAAGCGTAAACGCGCCGAAATAATAAATAACCGCTAACACTAAATAAAGTAAGAATGAGTTCAAATACCCATTAATAATTTGGGGTCCAAGTTTTCCAACTGTATCCGCAAAGTAACAACCAAGACCAATCGGTGCTGCGTACATAATAATTTGCACAATCTTCAAAATCACTTCTGTACCGCTATTTAACAAATCGGCAAGCGGCTTTCCTTTATCACCAGCAAGCGATGTAGCGACCCCTAGAAGAATCGAAAACACGATCAAAGGCAATAAATTCGATTTTGAAAATAAATCGAGAAAATCAGGCACCGTGAACGTCTTAACGAGCGTCTCACCTAAAGAGCTACTTTGTGCTTCAGGAGCAGCAGGCAAGTTTTTAATAATTTGCGTCAAATCAACGCCTTTTAGCGGGTTATAAATCGTTGTCCCGATAAAAGCAATAATTCCAGCAATAATCGCTGTCGAGAAAAATACCGCAAAAATCGTCCCCATAATCTTACCAAGCCGCTTCATTCCGTTCATATTCGCAATGGCAGAAGAGATGCTCAAGAAAACAAGCGGCACAATCACAACAAACATCAAATTTAAAAAGATTTCCCCAATCGGTTTAACAACAGCTGTTTTCTCTCCAAAAATAACCCCAGCAGCTCCGCCAAGAATAATTCCGGAAAGTAAAAATAAGCTAAATCGATAGTTTTTTAGTACTTTCATATGTAGTTGACCTCCCTTTATCTTTTTCTAGAATAGCATTTTGCGAATGGAAAGGGAAGCCATTTTTGAGGGAAGGGGCATAAAAAAACCACCAAACCCTTGAAACAAAGGATTTGATGGTTCTAAAATTAATTTTCAGTGGTTGTTGTGTCTGTACTGCTCTTGTCTGTCGTTGTAGATTTGTTTTTGTTATTATAGTTATACTTCGAAGGATCGGTTTTCTTGAAGCCTTCAGGTGTGTAGAAGCGAAGTAGATCGCCTTGCAAGACTTCATCAGATAATTCGAGTTCTTTAGCAACATTGTCTTTCGTTGCTTTCATTTCGTCTGTTGTCGTCGTAATTTCTTCGCCAGTCTTCTGATTGTAGAACTTGCCGCCAATCATCGAGTAAGCAGGTGTAATGAAATCACCATTTCGGAATGGAACGACTTGTTTCACATCTTTAGAAAGCAAATCACTACCGAGTTGTACGTAATTCTTCGTATCTGTGCCTAATAAGTGTAGTAGGGTAGGTAAAACATCAATTTCACCGCCGTACGTATCTTTTACGCCACCTTCAACACCAGGAACGCGAATCATAAATGGAACACGTTGTGCTTGTGCGTTTTGATAAGCATCGTAATCGGTACCGAGCACTTTACTCATTGCTTGCGCGTGATTATCGGAAATACCGTAGTGATCGCCGTACATAACAATTACCGTATTGTCATACAAACCGCTATCTTTCAAATACTGCACGAAACTCTTCACAGCTTCATCTAAATAACGAGCAGTCTGGAAGTAACTATCCACGGAAGTATCACCAGTATCAGCCGGTTGAATCGTTGCTTCATCCGCAGCAATCGGATAAGGGAAGTGATTCGTTAACGTAATGAATTTCGCGTAAAACGGTTGTTTCAATGTTTGTAGATACTTCTCTGACTCTAGGAAGAACGGTTTGTCCTTCAAGCCATAGTTGGAAACGTCTTTCTCGTTCATATCATAGTAGCTAGCATCAAAGAAATGATTGTAGCCGAACTGTTTGTAAATTTCGTCGCGATTCCAGAAACTCTTATAGTTCCCATGGAAAACCGCTGAATCATAGCCTTGCTGACCTAAAATCGCTGGCGCTGATTGATACGTATTCTTACCTTTTGTGGAGAAGGCAGAACCTTGTGGAAGTCCGAATAATGAATTCTCCAGCATCATTTCGGCGTCGGAAGTTTTCCCTTGACCTGTTTGATGGAAGAAGTTCGTAAAGCTAATCGTGTTCTTATCTTTAAAGAACGAGTTAATAAACGGCGTCACTTCTTGTCCGTGTAGTTTATAGCCAATCAAGAATTGCTGGAAGCTCTCTAAATGGATATAAATAACGTTCTTACCTTTCGCCTTGCCAAAATACTCTGGATTCGGCTGTGCATAATTCGATTTCGTATAGTTCAACACAGCGTTGACATCGCTACTATCCGCGAGCGCGCGTTGTGTGGAGTTCTGTGTACTTTTTACAGCGTCGTAAATTTGGAAGTTCGTCATTCCAAGGTATTTCACGATATAAGTACGGTCAAATGTACGTGTTAATAGTTCTGGACGATCGATTTCCGCAAGACCTAAGTTCGCGAAGAACATCGCAACACCAAGCGTTAAAACACCAACTGTTTTGCGAGCACGAATACGCGCTTCTTTACTTGGTTTTACAATGCGGAAAACAAGTAATGCAATCAAGAAGAGTATATCCGCGAAGTAGAGAATATCGCTCCAGTGCATAAGGGCACCAAGACTACCACTTTGCTCACCAAGACTACCAATTTCTCGAATATTCGGCAACGTAATAAAATCACTGAAAAAGCGATAGTAAACCGCGTTTGCATAAAGGCCAAATGAAAGTATAAAGTCAATGACGATAATCCAAACAAACGACCGTCTTCCTTTTGCAAATAAGGCTAGTCCCATGAAGAATACTGCGGAACTTAGCGGATTAATCAGTAATAAGAATTGTTGCATTGGGTTCTCAATCCCCAAGTTAAATGCGACATTATAAGCAATATACGATTTTAGCCAAAATAGTATGACGGCTAGAATAAAAAATCCGTAGTTCTTACTTAAGAAACCTAGGACCTTTTCTTTCCATGCGTTCATAATTCACCTCTCCTAACACTCTGTGTGAGTAAGTACTGTTTCATTTTTTAAGACAAAAAAGAATAAAAAAAACTGGGTTGCTATGTAAAGAGCTTTGCGCTAATTCCAAACCCACGTTAATCTAATAGTAACATAACTTTAACAAAAACGAAACTAAAAAACATGCGTCGCAAGCCCGAGATATTTCTAAAACCTTGGTGTATCAGGGCTGAAACGGATATAGAGTGCCGCGAAGGAGCCGTCCATTTTTGCTATCGTAGTTTTATCGTTGCTTTTGGAAAGGTTCCTACTATATAATCGAGAGAGAACTGCAAGGGGGCTTAGTATATTGAAGAAAACAATAGCAATTATCATTTTAATTATCGGGCTACTGCTCGTACTTTCACCATTCATTAAGAGCGGCATTGTAAAATATTTAAGCGGACGGGATTCCGTAACGAATTACAGCGCGGAAACGATTAATAAAAACAATAGTAGAGATGCCACATTCGACTTCGCAAGCGTAGAACTCCCATCGATGACCTCTGTTGTGAAAGGCGCAGCGAATTACGACAAAGACGCAGTCGTTGGCTCCATTGCGATTCCGAGCGTAGACCTTAATTTAATGGTCTTAAAAGGAACGAACACGGCGAACTTACTGGCAGGTGCGACAACTATGCGGGAAGATCAAGTCATGGGCAAAGGAAATTACCCACTCGCAGGTCACCATATGAGAAATGAGTCGATGCTATTTGGCCCGGTCATGGATGTGAAAGAAGGCGCCAAAGTGTACCTAACGGATTTAACGAATCTGTACACCTATGAAGTAACAAGTACAAAAATCGTGAAAGATACCGAAGTGGGCATTATCGACAACACCACCGAGCCACAAATCACGCTGATTACGTGTGACGTAGCGACAGAGACAAATAAACGATTCGTAGCCATTGGCAAGCTAGTCTCAACGGAGAAACTAACCAAAGAAAAAGAAGACAAGTATTTCAAATAATAATACGAAGAAACGCCTTGCATGGATAAAAATTCTGTGCAAGGCGTTTTTTGCGCATAGATTAGAAAAACGTTCACAAATTCTCTGAAAAAAACAGAGCTTTATGACGCATAGTTTCCATCTACGTAAAAAACTACATGCTAAGATAAAAAATAGGAAAGGCCAAAAAAGAACGGCTTCTAATCTACCATACATATCTTTATCAATAGTTTAAAAAATCAGATTATAATCCGATTTGCTAAGGGGGAAAACACATGGCAAACGCATACCGACCTGATACCAGTTGATTCTGGAAATATCAGGGTACAAAATCAACGTAAAGAGGAGGCAAAATATTGAGTCAAGGCGGAAATCTAAATCCATTAGTCCCGATGACTGGTGGCGGTCCGATTATCGGTGCAGCAATGCTTCAAGGCTACCCACTTATGGCAGCAACGATAGGCATAGGAATTGCAGCAGTCACAGCTGTTCTTTTATTTGCAAATAATAAAAAGAAGCAGCATCAACACATATCATAACGCCAAAAAAGCAATTGTGACGAAAAGTACAAAAAAAAGTTTTGAAAAGTGTCAAGTTACTGTTTTTATTTTGAACACAATTCAATAAAGTAGACAATGAAATAGTTAAAGTGATGTATACTATTTCGATTCTAAATGATGAGGGGATGAATTTATTTATGAGCAAGAAAATCATGAAGAAGTGGGGTATAGGAGCTGTCACAGGTGTGTTAGTCCTTGGAAGCTTAACACCAATTATCCAACCCTACACGACAGTATCCGCAGCAGAAAATACAATCAAACAATTAAAAGCATCTGGCGAAGGTAGTGTTAGTGATGTGATGTTTGAGGACTTAAACGGAAATGCTGTGCAAGACAGTAATGAAACAACAGGTATAGCAGGCATCAAAGTCGAGTTATACAACGACCAAGGAACACTGATAGGAACAGCAACAACAGGAACGGACGGTAGATATACATTCTCAAACGTTCCAGACGGGACTTACTATTTGCACGTAGACATGTCGACCTTACCAACTGATGAAAAACTTTACACAACACAAGGCATCAACGGTTCAGATGGTAACTCAAGCTATTTCACCATTTCTGGTGGCAATGCCGTTACAGGTTATCATTTTGGCTTCTATCCAGAACAAGGTGCTATTCAAAGCTTTGTGTATAATGACGCCAATGGAAACGGCCTAAAAGATAGCGGAGAAGCAGGCATAAACGGAGTGCATGTGGCATTATACAATGAAACAGGAACAAAAGTAGCCGATGCAACAACGGACAGCTCAGGCGCATACAGTTTTAACGCCATAAAACCAGGCAAATACTACGCAAAAGCAGATATTCCAGCTAACTACAAATATCAGTCAGGCACATATTTTGGAAGTGACGGCGCTACAAATTACTTCACAGTTGCAAGCGAACAAACACTTCGCAACGAGCTGAATTTAGGTTTAGCGGCATTGAACAATTCTGCGATTAGTGGTGTAGTAACAGATGCATCAACGAGTACTGGACTTGCGAACATTCGCGTAGAATTACACGACGTACAAGGGAATCTAGTGACTTCTGTCCAAACAGATTCTAGCGGTCATTACGGCTTCACAGGCTTAGAAGCAGGCAATTACTATACAAAAGTAGTCATTCCAAGCAACTACGATTTCGTGAGCAGTAACGGCTACGGTAGTGACGGCAACAGTAATTACATCAGCCTAAATGGTAGCAACACAGCATCTAGCTACTCTATCTCACTAAGAAAACAAGCGAACACAACGATCTCTGGCGTAATCAATACACCAAGCGGTCAAGGCGTGAGCGAAAACGTATCCCTTTATAGTGTAGATGGAACGCTTGTGAAAACAGTGGCAACAAGCACGCAAGGAAACTTCAGCTTCACTGGCATTGCAGCAGGAAACTACTATGTAAAAGCAACGATACCAGAAGGCTACACATTTGATTCTTCTCAAGGGTTCGGTAGCGACGGAAATAGTTACTACTTACAAGCTGATGGTACAACGAACATCTCTAACCTACGCTTGACACTAGCACAAAAAACAGGCCAAATTCGTTCTACAGTATTCAACGACTTGAACAAAAATGGAACACAAGAAGTTGGCGAATCCGGTGTCGCTGGAGCATCCGTAACACTTTACAGCAATACAGGTGCCGCGGTAGAAACAACAACGACAGATGCCAATGGTTTGTACAAATTCGAAACGATTACACCAGGAACTTACTATGTCAGAGTCACACCACCAACAGGTTATAATAACTTAGCGAACACAGCATTTGGTAGCGACGGTGTTTCTGGCTACATCAGCATAGCAGCACAACAAACACGCACAGATATGAACGCTGCACTCGTTTCAACAACAGTTGTAGCAACAGACCTAACACTTAATACAACAAATATCAACACAACAGTAAATGCAACTGGTAAAGTTGATGCAACGGTACAGCCTGCAAACACAACGAATAAAACATTGTCTTACACACCAGCAGACGCAAGTATCATCACTGTAGATGCAAACGGAAACTGGACAGCACATAAAGCAGGAACAACAACGATTGCAGTGAAAACAACAGACGGCTCCAACATCACAAAAACAGTCAATGTAACCGTTACGGATCCAAATGAAGTAGCAAATGCAAAATGGATTTATCAAACAGACTTTACACCAGACACAAACATTGCAGAAGGCGGATCAATCACAGTACCAAACACATATAAAGATGGATACGGCAACAGCAATATCGATGTGGCTCTTTATAACAGCGCAGATACACGTATAGACCCTAGCATCTATACATTGACACTTTCTAACCCTGATTTATTCTCAAATGTGCAAACAAACAACGTCAAATTTGCGTTCACACATACGGATAAAACAGGTAGCTCACTCGTAACAGTGAAAGACGCATCAGGCAAAACAGTCCGGACTTTCACAATCAACATCACAGGACCAGCTAATGTTCCAGCAACTGGCATTGATCTAGTAACTACAAATATCAATACAACAGTCGGCGAAACAGGAACCATTGGTGCAACAGTCGAGCCAACAGACGCTAGCAACAAAAAACTAAGCTATACACCAGCCGATTCCAGCATCATCTCCGTTGATGAAAATGGAAACTGGACAGCGAAAAAAGCAGGAACAACAACTATTCAAGTGAAAACAACAGACGGCACTAACATCACGAAAACAGTCAACGTAACTGTAGCTGCTCCAACCGTGTTAGCAACAGACATTGACCTAGCAACAACGAACATTAACACAACGGTCGGCACAACAGGCGCGATTGGCGCAACAGTTCAACCAAGTAATACAACAAACAAAACATTGACTTACACACCAGCCGATTCTAGCATCATCACTGTAGATGCAAACGGAAACTGGACAGCGAAAAAAGCAGGAACAACAACCGTTCAAGTAAAAACAACAGACGGCTCCAACATCACGAAAACAGTCAATGTAACAGTAACAGATCCAACCGTGTTAGCAACAGACATCACATTAGCAGCAACCAACATCACAGCAGACGTTAATGACACAGGCAAAGTTGATGCAACAGTACTACCAACAAACACAACGAACAAAACACTAACTTACACATCAAACGACACAAGTATCATTACAGTAGATGCAAATGGAAACTGGGTAGCTAAAAAAGGTGGCGCAACAACTATCACGGTTACTACAACAGATGGTAGTAACATTAGCAAAACGATTACGGTGAGAGTAAATGGCGAGAACATGATTATCAACCCAGAGTTTAACGGATTAGGCCAATGGGGCGAAACCGCATATACAGGAGCAATAGGCACACAAGCAGATAACTTGTATAACTATAGCGGCGCAGTCGGTACTTGGACAACTGTAAGCAAAGGCATATTAGGTCCACAAATGGATATTAAACCAAATGGTAACGGCTCTGTTGACATGAAATCGGGCGCAAACCATGCAGGTTTACTTGCACAAACTGTGGCAACAATCCCAGGACATCAGTATAGTTTTAAATATGTAGCGACAGACGGTGGACATGGCTATTACAACGCCACTGTCATATCCGGTTCGCAAATATCCACAGGACAAACATTGGCAGCCGATAGAGGAACATTAACTGGTGGTTGGAAACAACCTACAGGAACAATGACCACACTAACTTTCACGGCTACCACAACAAGTACTACGGTATACTTTGTAGAGCTAGGCGGTTATGGAGTGCTAACTTCAGGTACTGTTAATTTCTCTAACATATCTTTAGTAGATGTTACAGGACTTAACTAGAAATTAGATTCATGGTGTGCAAAGAAGCGCAAGGACGAGATAATTGTTCTTGCGCTTTTTTTGCGTTAGTCCATATAACTATTATTTTAGTCAATTTATGAAACGGAATCTTAAAATGTTAAAAATTTTATAAAGAATCTTAAAATGTAATTGCTTACTTGAAAGTTGTGTGATATTTTTAGGTTGCATGTTGGAAAATAGATGTAGAGAAGTGAGTTGGAAAAGTTAATAGGCAAAAGAGACTGTGAAATGTCTATCTGTTACAAGAATATGTTAAAAGCACGGATTTTCCGAATCTAACGTATAATACTTCCGTCAAAGAAAATAGTTTTTTGATAATATGAAATCCAGCACAACACTTTTTGAGTAAACAATATCATAGCCAACATGTATAAAAATATGCTCATAGGTGAGCAGGAGTGATTGCAAGAATGTTCTGGTATCTAACTTGTATACATTGAAAAATGGTGTAAAACTTATTATAGTGATTTGATATTAAGTGTGGAAGGATAGAGAAATGAAAAAGAAATACTACATATTTATTTTTTGTACGATACTAATAATTGGTTGGGTAATTTTTTCACTAAACCAGCCAGCGATTATTGTTGGAAAGTCGAGGGATTGGAAGGTTGTGTATGAGCCAAGAAAAGGTGATGTAGCTGATTCAGAGGAGTATCCTTGGTCGGGAAAGGTAATTTGGCGTCATCTTATAGGAGAGCCAGAAATAGTATCTGTAGATTTGCTGATTGAAGGTAAATATATAAATGATTTAGATGCAGATGCTACAAAAAAAGGAAATGGGAACTTTGACGGTAAGGTATTGGATGATCCTGAAACTTTTTACAATGGGCCAGATAAAACAATACAAGGTATGCGGATTATTTGGAAGAAAGATGGTACAAAGCATACGGATGAGATTATATTTGAACGCAAAAAAAGACTTTTTGTTAAGCCCTTATTTTAATTTAAGATAGCACTATTGTTGAACTAGTGAAGACCTGACTTTATGGATGTTAATGATATCAAATAGCTGTCAATTTATTTTAGGAGAGTATATGAAAAAGAAAATATGTATTGGTATATTGTTAGGCGGGACTTTAATTGATAATGATGGGAAGTTGTATGATGCGTAAGTATATTTTGTTAATTGGGGTGCTTTTATTAGGTAGTTGGATAACATATTCCTTATTGCAACCAGCTATAGTATATTCCAAAGGCGAGCGTTGGAAAGTAGTCTATAAACCAAGGGGTGGTGGAGTAACGGATTCAGTAGGACATCCTTGGAGTGGTTATATAAAATGGCGAGGACTTATGGAACCGAAAGTTTTACAAGTAGACTTGGTGATGGACGGGGAGTTAGTTAATTTATTCGAGGAGCGTGATTTAAAAAAAGATGCTAACTTTGATGGGCGAACTATATCTGATTCTATGACATTCTATGATGGTCCAGATCTTGGTAGTGTTCAAGCAATAAAAATAGCTTGGGAGAAAGATGGTAAAAAACATGAAGAAGTCGTGAAATTGAAAATGTATAAGCGTATATTAATACCGTTTTTCTAAGAAGAATCAGATTCATTTTTAGGAGGGTATATGAAAAAAATATGTATCGGCATAGTGCTAAGCCTAATTTTAGTTTATGCAGGAATTTCTTTCAGTCAACCACCAATTCTTAAAGGTAGTAGTGAAAATTGGAGCGCGGTTTATAAACCGAGAAAAGGTGATGAGGCAGATACTGAGAAATATCCATGGATGGGCACAATAAAATGGAAAAAATCAGGAAAAGTTAAATTATTGAAAATGGAACAAATAGAAGGTGAGAAAACATATCCATTATTCGATAGAGAAATATTAGCTGTAGAGGCCGGTAATTTTAATGGGAAAAAATTGGTGGATAATGAAACGTATTATAATCCGCCTAGAAAAAAAGATTTAGAGGGTGGTACAACATTTAAAATCACGTGGGAGAAAGATGGAGAAGTGGCGTCTGAACTGCTTGACTTAAAATGGAAACGAAGAATGTTTGTGAAACCATTGATTTAACAAAGTATAATAGCTTAAAATGATGGAACGTTTTATGCACACGCAAGTTTCTTATATTAGGTTTTGGTCAGTGAGAGTATTCATGTAAAGCGTCTACAAAATAAAGCGTATCTCCAGAAATGGTGTGCGCTTTTTTTAGTCGCAAAATCTGTTATCTGTGCTGATTTTAGTGTATGATAAACTAGTAAACCAATTCGAGAGAGGACGTGGGGTCATGAAGTTGACTGTGTTTGGTCATTGGGGCGGTTATCCGAAAGTGGATGAAGGGACGTCTAGTTACTTATTAGAAGAGGACGGATTTAAGTTATTGATTGATATTGGTGCTAGCGCCGTTTCTATTATGCAAAATTATGTGGACCCAAATACGATTGATGCGGCGATTATTTCGCATTATCATCCGGATCATGTGGCGGATGTCGGGATTTTGCAGCATTATCGGTTGATTGGCGGGATGAATGAAGATGTGCCTGTGTTGCCAATCTATGGGCATGATGAGGATGCGCGTGGTTTTTCTTATTTATCCATGCCGAACGTGTCGGAAGGCATTGCGTATGATCCGAGCAAGGAGCTTAAGGTTGGGCCTTTTACGATTACGTTCCTAAAAACGGTGCATCCGGTTGTTTGTTATGCGATGCGGATTGAGGCCAACGGGAAGACGTTTGTATTTACGGCGGATTCGGCGTACCAGGAGGTGTTTACGGCTTTTGCGAAGGATGCGGATTTGTTGATGACGGATACGAATTTCTATCAGGATTTGGCTGGGAAAAGCCAGATTCATATGGCGAGTACGGAAGTTGGCAAGCTTGCGCATGACGCAGGCGTGAAGACATTGTTGTTAACGCATTTACCGCAGTTTGGCGAGCTGGCGACATTGAAAGCCGAGGCTGCATCGGAATATAAAGGACAGATTGTGTTGGCTGAAAAAGGCCTGATTATCGAGTTTTAAGGAGGAAGTAAGGCGTGTATTTTATAGATAATAAGAATGTGAAAGATCCGACGATTAATTTGGCGGTGGAAGAATTTATTTTGACGGAGCTTGATTTGGACGAGCCGGTGTTGCTTTTTTATATTAACCAGCCGTCGATTATTATTGGGCGCAATCAGAACACGATTGAAGAAATTAACACAGAATATGTGGCTAAAAATAATATTAAAGTCGTGCGACGTTTATCTGGTGGTGGTGCGGTGTACCATGACGAAGGGAACTTGAATTTTAGCTTTATTACGAAAGATGACGGTGATTCGTTCCATAACTTTGCCAAATTTACACAGCCGATTGTGGAAGCGTTGAAAAAACAAGGCGTGAATGCAGAGTTAAAAGGTCGAAATGATCTTTTGATTGATGGGTTTAAAGTGTCTGGGAACGCTCAGTTTGCAACGAAAGGCAAGATGTTCTCGCATGGAACGTTGATGCTTGATTTGAACTTGGATAATGTCGTGGCATCCCTCAAAGTACGCAAGGATAAGATTGAGTCGAAAGGCATTAAATCGGTGCGTAGCCGTGTCGCTAACATTTCGGAATTTATGGAGCAAAAAATGACGACGGAAGCATTTCGTGATTTATTGTTGCTTGATTTGTTTGATGTGGAGAATGTGAAAGATGTGAAAGAATATGTGCTAACAGAGGCGGATTGGGAGAAGATTCACGCCATTTCTGAGAAGCGTTACAACAATTGGGACTGGAATTATGGGAAGTCTCCGAAGTTTAATTTGGAACGGACAAAACGTTTCCCAGTCGGTGGTATTGATGTGCGCCTTGACGTTGTTAAAAGCGTGATTGCGGACGTGAAGATTTTTGGTGATTTCTTCGGTGTTGGCGATGTGACGGAGATTGAGGACAAGTTGCGCGGTGTGAATTATGACCGAAAAGCCATCGAAGCGGCGTTGCAAGGTGTAGATATTAAGCACTATTTTGGAAATATTACGTTGGAAGATTTCCTAGATTTAATTTATTAAATAAGACGAAATGAGCGCGGCCAATCGGTTTGCGTTCTTTCTTTTTGGCGTGGAATTGGGAGCGTGATTATAAAAGGGCAAATGTTAACTTTATTACTAGAGGTATTATTTTCAAATGACGTGAAAATCTGGTATATTAGATGTATGGAAACGAATGCTTTGTTTCTTGAAAACTTCTTCGGAATGCGGCAGAGGCGTTATTAACTTCGGTAGACAGAATAGACAGACTATTCAAAAAGGATGTGATGAAGTGAGCAACAAATTGCTGATTGGAAACATGTCAGAGGCGGATACATATTTGTTTAATAATGGGAGTCACTTCCAAAGTTATCAGCTGATGGGATGTCAGTTTGCAACGGATAGGGATGGCAATGAGGGATTTTCGTTTCGTGTTTGGGCGCCGAATGCCAAGGGAATTGCGATTGTTGGCGATTTTTGTAATTGGGATACGGGTTTTTCATTGACATTGCTTGGGGAGACAGGAATTTGGGAAGGGTTTTCGACGGACGCGAAGCCGGGGCAGCATTATAAGATTCTGGTGGAGGATGCGAAAGGGAACAGGAAATTGAAGATGGACCCTTATGCTTTTGCGTTTGAGTTGCGGCCGAAAGATGCGGCTGTGGTCACGAAGTTGCCTGATTTTAAGTGGACGGATGGGCGCTGGATGGCGAAACGGAAGCGAAGAAGTGTTTACGAGGCGCCGCTGAATATTTATGAGGTGCACGCGGGTTCGTGGCGGAAGCCAAAAGGTGGCGGGGAACAGGAGTTTTATAATTTTGCGGAATTGGCGGAGTTGTTGATTCCTTATGTTGCGGAGATGGGATACACACATATTGAGTTTATGCCGCTTATGGAACACCCGTTGGACGCGTCTTGGGGATATCAGATTACGGGCTATTATGCGCTTAGTGCGAGATACGGGACGCTTGAGGAGTTCATGGGATTTGTGGATGCGTGTCATGCGGCTAATATTGGCGTAATTATGGACTGGGTACCGGGACATTTTTGTCGGAATGATAATGCGCTTGCTTATTTTGATGGTACGCCTCAATTTGAGTATTGGAAGTCGTTTCAGGCGGACAATGTTCGTTGGGGGACGCTGAATTTTGATTTATCGAAGGGTGAAGTGCATAGCTTTTTGATTTCGAATGCGCTGTTTTGGATTGAGATGTGTCACTTGGACGGTTTGCGTGTGGATGCGGTTTCGAACATGATTTATTTGGATTATGACGACGGGTATTGGGAAGCGAATGAGGACGGAAACAACTTGAACAAGGCGGGTATCGATTTTGTGCAAAAGTTGAACACGGAAGTTTTTAGACGGTATCCGGATATGTTGATGGTTGCAGAAGAAAGTACGGCGTATCCGAATGTGACGAAGCCGGTGGACACGAATGGCCTTGGTTTTAATTACAAGTGGAACATGGGGTGGATGAACGATATTTTGAAGTTTTTCGAGATGGACCCGCTGTTTCGAAAAGATCATTTTAATCTCGTGACGTTTTCGTTTATGTATATGTTTAAGGAAAATTATATTTTGGCGCTGTCACATGATGAAGTGGTGCACGGCAAGAAGTCGATGATGCACAAAATGCCGGGGGATCGCTATAACCAGTTTGCGGGATTGCGGACGCTTGAGGCGTTCTTGATGACGCATCCGGGGAAAAAGTTGAACTTTATGGGCAATGAAACGGGACAATTTTTGGAATGGAAGTTCGCCGAGGAGTTGGAATGGACGGATTTGAATCAAGATTTAAATCACCAGTATCAGTTTTTTGTGCGGACGTTAAATGAGTTGTATGTGAGTCACAAGGCGCTTTTTGAACAGGATCATCAGCCAGAAGGAATGGATATTTTAGATGCGGATAATCGGGATGAGTCGATTTTGACATTTATTCGTCAAGGCGTGAAACCGCGGGATTTCTTAGTGGTGGCTTGTAATTTTGTGCCAGTGGAGCGGCAACGTGTGCGCATTGGTGTGCCTTATGAGGGGATTTATGAGGAGTTACTGAATACGGAGGCGCGGGAGTTTGGGGGAACTTGGGATTTTGCGCAGCCGGAAATGAAGACGAGCACGGAAGGTCATAATGGTTTACCTTACAGTATTGAAGTTATTTTGCCAGCAATGAGTGTACTTATAATTAAGCCGAAGAGAATAAAAGGATATCATAAAGGGCGGTGAGAGGGTTTCGTTGTAATGGCGAACCCAATGGATTATGAAAAATGACATGATTGCAATGATTTTAGCAGGTGGACAAGGTTCAAGGCTTGGAGATTTAACAAAAGCAATGGCTAAACCGGCCGTTTCATTTGGCGGGAAATATCGGATTATCGATTTCTCGTTAAGTAATTGCTCGAATTCGGGTATTGATACAGTTGGCGTTGTGACGCAGTATCAGCCGCTTGAATTAAACGACCATATCGGGGATGGCTCGTATTTTGATTTAGATTATAAAAGTGGTGGTGTGACGATTTTGCAACCGCATCTTAGTTTGGAAGGTGAGAAGTGGTTTAAAGGAACAGCGCACGCGATTCACCAAAATGTGAGCTTTATTGATAGCCATAATCCAGAGTATGTCTTGATTTTGTCGGGCGATCATATTTACAAAATGGATTATGAAAAAATGTTGGATTACCATAAGGAAAAAAATGCGGCGCTGACGGTTGCTGTTATTGAGGTGCCAATCGAGGAAGCTTCACGGTTTGGCATCATGAATGTGGACAGCACGGATCGCATTATTGAATTTGAAGAGAAGCCTGCTGCGCCGAAGAGTAATTTGGCGTCGATGGGAATTTATATTTTTAAATGGAGTTTGTTGAAGCAATATTTGAAAGAGGCGCAGACGAAAGACATTGATATGAGCGACTTTGGTAAAAATATTGTGCCGGCGTATTTGAACAATGGTGAGAATTTGTTTGCGTATCGTTTTTCGGGTTATTGGAAAGATGTTGGAACGATTTCGAGCCTTTGGGAAGCCAATATGGAGTTTATTAATCCGTGTCATGAGTTGAATATTCGTGATCGCGAATGGCGTATTTATTCGAAAAATCCGATTGCGCCGCCGCAACATATTACGAAACAGGCAGATGTGAAAAATGCGCTGATTGTCGATGGTTGCTATATTAACGGGCGTGTGAAACATTCGATTTTATCGCAAAATGTCAATGTTGGGGAGAATAGCGTGATTGAAGATAGCGTCATCATGCCAAATGCGGTCATTGGGAAGAATGTGGTGCTAAAACGCGTTATTGTTGGCGAAAACGCACAGATTGCGGATAATGTCGAAATTATTGGTGAGGATGACATTGAAGTTGTTGGTCACTATGCGATGATTGGGGTGTCTGAAGATGAAGACTAATAAAATATGTGGAATCTTAAATCTATCGGAAAACAAAACGGGCTTGCAACCTTTGACGAAAAATCGGCCTCTTGCGGCAATGCCGTTTGCGTGTCGGTATCGGTTGGTTGATTTTCCGCTTTCTAATATGACGAATGCTGGTATTAATACGATTGCGATGTTTTTGAATGAGAATAATCGGTCGTTGTTTGACCATATTCGGAGTGGGAAAGAATGGGATTTGAATACGATGTATGGTGGTTTATTCGTGTTTGATGAGCGGAATTCGGATGATTTTTCGCAGGAGAATTATGATAATAGTTTGAACTTCTTGACGAAATCGGCGACGGAGTATGTGGTGATTATGGGAAGCAAAATGGTTTGCAATATTGATGTGAAGGCGATTTTGCAGCACCATAAACAGCAGGACGCGGATGTGACGGTGGTTTATAAACGACTGGCGAGTGCGATTGGTGCGGAAGATCATGAGCAGCTGGACGTTTTGACATTGGATGCGACGGGTCATATTACGGAAAGCACGGCTGTGCCAAAAGGGGAAGTCGTTGCGGAAGATAGTGCGCTTAGTTTGGAAATATACTTATTGAAGCAGGAGTTATTATTGAAACTGATTGCGAATTATCGGGAAACGGGACGCGATTTTTCATTGGATGCCGTGATGGAGCAGGCTGTTGCGCATACGAATGCGAGCGGTTTTGAGTACACCGGTTATATGCGTCAAATTTATTCGACGAAATCGTATTTTGATGGCAATTTTGATATGTTGCACGATCGTAATTTGGCGGCGCTTTTCCAAGAGAATCAGAAGATCCATACGAAGGCCAAAAATGAAGTGCCGACGTTTTATGCGGAGGAATCGGATATTGTCGATTGCCTTGTGGCGAATGGTTGCTTATTGCGCGGTTCGGCGGAGCATTCGTTGATTTTCCGGAATGTGCTGTTGGAAGAAGGCGCGATGGTGCGTCATTCGATGATTATGCAAGGTGCTAAAGTCGGGGCTGGGGCGCATTTGGAATATGTGATTGCGGATAAGAAGAGTGTGATTGATCCTGGGGTGACATTGATTGGTACGAAGGATGCGCCAATTGTGGTGAAGAAAGATGAGCATATCGATTGCAACAGAGGGGCGGAGGTACAATAATGAAGGTTTTATTTGCAGCAGCGGAAGTTTTTCCTTTTGTGAAGGTCGGTGGTTTGGCGGATGTGGCGTACGCGTTGCCAAAAGAATTGGTGAAGCAAGGCGTGGATATTCGCGTAGTGTTGCCGTTTCATACGAAGATGGCGGAGGAATTTAAGGATGAGATGGAGGATGTGACGCAGTTTACGGTGGACGTTGGATGGCGCAAGCAGTTTTGTGGTGTGAAGACGTTGGTGCGTGACGGTGTGACGTTTTATTTCATCGATAACTTGTATTATTTTGACCGGCCGAATGTGTACGGGGATTATGATGATGCGGAGCGTTATGCGTTTTTCTCGATGGCGGTTTGTGAAATGATGGAGAAAATTGATTTTATTCCGGACTGGTTGCATGTGAATGACTGGCATACGGGGATTATTCCGCTACTTCTGGCGGATAAGTATCACTGGATTGAGGCGTATCGTGGGATTAAGACGGTGCTTACGATTCATAATTTGCAGTTCCAAGGGATTTATTCGCCGCGCGTGTTGGAGGAATTGCTTGGAATTGGGATGCAGACGTGGCATGAGGACGGGATTAAGTACTATGATGATGTGAACTTTATGAAGGGCGCGATTCAGTATGCGGACCGGATTACGACGGTGAGTCCGAGTTATGCGGAGGAGATTCAGACGCCGATGTATGGGGAACGGCTTGACGGCTTGCTTCGTGCGAATGCTTGGAAATTGACGGGGATTTTGAATGGGATTGATCAGGATTTGAATGATCCTGAGAGTGACCCGCTGATTCCGAATCATTTTAGTGCGACGGATTTGGCTGGGAAAGCGGCGAACAAGGCGGCGATGCAGGAAAAACTAGGCTTGCCGGTTCGCCCGGATGTTCCGCTCATTATTATGGTTTCTCGCCTGACGCATCAGAAGGGCTGCCATTTGCTTGTCGATAATTTGGACGCTTTACTGCAAAAGGATGTGCAAATTGCGATTCTTGGTTTGGGTGAGCGCGAATTTGAAGAGGCGTTTCCATTTTTCGAATACGTCTATCCGGAGAAAATGTCGGCGAATATGACGTTTGATATCGGTTTTGCGCAGCAGTTGTATGCGGCGGCGGACATGTTGTTAATGCCTTCTTGGTTTGAGCCATGCGGGATTTCGCAGTTGATTGCGATGCGTTACGGGACGCTTCCTGTCGTGCATGAGACGGGCGGTTTGAAAGATACTGTGACGCCGTACAATCAATATACGGGTGAGGGAACTGGTTTTAGTTTTAACCAGTATGATGCCGCTGTTTTTGGAAAAGTACTAGAGATGGCTATCACTGTTTATTCGGAAAATCCGGATGCGTGGGAGCAATTAGTGACGCAAGCCATGGCCAAAGATTTCAGCTGGAAAGTTTCGGCGGAAAAATACAAGGGTATTTACGAGGAATACTAGTTTTTAAAAATAGCAGACAAAAATTTTGCCAACCTTAGTTCGAGGAGGAATCAGATTGGAAATTAGTAAGGAGCAGTTTAAAAAAGAGTACAATCGCGCACTGACGAGCCTTTATGCTACCGAAGTGCACGATTTAACGCCACTGGAGCAATACATCACGTTGGGTAGTGTGGTGAAAGAATACACCGCTCAGAACTGGATGCAGACAAAGAAAGAATACCAGCAAGATCAAGCGAAGCAAGTTTACTATTTTTCCATCGAGTTTCTTCCAGGAAAATTATTAAAAAGTAATTTGTTGAATCTAGGAATTTTGGATACGGTGCGTGAAGGCTTGGCCGATTTAGGTGTGGATTTCACGCATTTAGAAGAAGTGGAAGCCGATCAAGGGCTTGGAAATGGCGGACTTGGACGTCTGGCGGCTTGTTTTATGGATTCAATGGCAACATGTGATGTGCCAGGAAACGGAAACGGGATTCGCTATCGCCACGGTTTGTTTAAGCAAAAGTTTGTCAATGGGTATCAAGTTGAGTTGCCGGATAACTGGTTGCGCCATGAAAATGTTTGGGAAACAAGACGTGAAAATAAGGCAGAAACAGTTCGTTTTTATGGGCAAGTGCACTTAGAAGAAAATGAGGAGGGTCGCATTGTTCCTACGTATACGCATACACAAGATGTTTTGGCAGTGCCTTATGATACTGCGATGACGGGGTATGCGAATGATACGGTGAATAATTTACGACTTTGGTCAGCGGAAATTCCAGCGAGTGCGGAGATGGATTACTCTTCGGAAGGAATGCGGAAATCGATTCATAGCATTTCTGATACGCTTTATCCAGATGATTCGAGTTATGATGGTCGGATGTTGCGTTTGAAGCAGGAGTACTTTTTCGTGTCGGCGGGTGTGCAGAGTATTTTGCGTTATTACCGGAAGCTCGGTGTGCCGATGGAGCATTTGGCGGAGAAGATTTCGATTCATATTAATGATACGCACCCAACGATGTGTATTCCTGAATTGATGCGACTTTTGCTAGATGAAGAAGGTTTGACGTGGGATGCAGCTTGGGCGATTACGATGAAGACGTGTTCTTATACGAACCATACGATTATGGCAGAAGCTTTGGAAAAATGGCCAGAACACATGGTTTCGGAGCTAGTTCCACGGATTTACCAAATTATTTGCGAAATCAATCGTCGGCATATTGAAAGCATGACCCCACTTTATGGCGAGCAATTTACTTGGCGTACATCGATTATTCAAGATGGCGTCATTCACATGGCGCATTTGGCGATTATCGGCAGCCATAGCATTAACGGTGTTGCCAAATTGCATACAGAAATTTTGAAGGAAAAAGCGTTGCATGATTTTTATTTGGCATTTCCAGCGCGATTTAATAATAAAACAAACGGAATTACGCACCGTCGTTGGTTGTTGCTAAGCAATGAGGGTTTGAGTGATTTAATTAGTGATTATATTGGTACGGAATGGAAGAAGAAGCCGAATGAGCTTTACTTATTGAAGGCTTTTAAAGAGGATACGGTTTTGCTGGACAAGTTGGAGCAGGTGAAGCTGGATAATAAGGCGCGTCTAGCGGAGTATGTGAAGGAAACGATGGGGATTGAGATTGATCCGCATGCTGTGTTTGACGTTCAAATTAAACGACTTCACGCGTATAAACGGCAATTATTAAATGTCCTGCATATTTTATCGCTATATTTGAAACTAAAAGAAGGCCAAACGCCAGAGCAAGAAATGGTACCGCGCGTGTTCATTTTTGGAGCAAAAGCAGCGCCTAGTTATTCGTACGCCAAAGAAATTATCAAGCTTATCAATGCAGTGGCAGACTTAATTAATAATGATACGTCGATTGATAATAAAATCAAAGTAGTCTTCGTCGAAAATTACGGCGTGACACTAGCTGAAAAAATAATTCCAGCCGCAGATATTAGTGAGCAGATTTCGCTCGTAACGAAGGAAGCGTCAGGAACGAGTAATATGAAGTTAATGTTAAACGGCGCGATTACGCTTGCGACACTCGACGGGGCTAATGTTGAAATTCGCGATAAAGTCGGCGATGAGAACATGTTATTATTCGGTATGCAAGAAGCGGAATTGTATCATTTTTATGATTCGCATTCGTATCATTCGCATGAGATTTATGATCATAACCCACGTTTGAAACGTTGTCTTGATGCATTAGTAGATGGTACGATACCAAATATTGAGGCGGAAGGACAGGAAATTTTTGATTCGTTGTTGAAGTATAACGATGAATATTTCGTGTTGAAAGATTATGACGCATACGTTGCGGCACAGTCCCGAATCGATAGTTTATACACGGATCGTAAGAAATGGAACCAGATGTCGCTACTAAACATTGCGCACGCTGGGGAATTCTCATCGGATTATACGATTATGCATTATGCGGATGAAATTTGGAACGTCCATCATAATAAAAACCTGTAACGAGAGGAAGTTTGGAAAATGGCGAAGGTAGTTGTATTTGATTCATGGAATGAGCGATATAAACGACCTTTCGGTGCAGTGAAGCAAGGCGCGACGGTAGATTTTAGAATCGATGTCGCGCTTCCTTACGTTTCAAAAGTAGAGCTGAAAATCCATAAAGACGGGATGGATGAGCAAAGTTTTGAAATGAAGCACACGGAAAATGGTGTTTATGAAGTGGGATTCCAACCGTACGCAGAGACGGGCTTGTATTTTTATTATTTTAAGATTCAGCAAAATTTTGATACGCAAACGAGAACGACGTATTATTTTAATAATCGGGATTTGCATGGTGGGGAAGGGTTTTTCACGGAGAACTATCATGATATTTGTACGTATCAGTTGACGTGTTTTGAGTATGCGGATCAGGCGCCAGAATGGTATCGGGACGCGGTTTTTTATCATATTTTTGTGGACCGGTTTTATAATGCGGATGATGTGGTGCGAGAGCCGAAGCCGGATTCGTTTATTTATGCGCGGAAGGAAGATACGCCTTATTATATTAAGAACGACAAGGGCGAGATTGTGCGCTGGGAGTTCTACGGTGGCAATTTGGACGGCATAACGCAGAAATTGACGTATTTACAAGAACTCGGAATTTCTGGTCTTTATTTAAGTCCCATTTTCGAAGCGAAGAGCAATCATAAATACGATACATCTGATTACAAAAAAATTGACCCGATGTTTGGCGATGAGTCGATTTTGACGGAACTGATTCAAAAAGCTGGAGAATTAGGCATGCGTGTTATTTTGGACGGCGTATTTAATCATGTTGGTGAGGACAGTTTGTACTTTAATCGGTACGGTCATTTTGATTCTTTAGGTGCGTATCAAAGTATCGACTCGCCGTATCATCACTGGTTTACATTTCAACATTTTCCGGATAAATATGATGCGTGGTGGGGCGTGAGCAATTTGCCGGTGGTGAATAAAGACAGCAAATCGTTTCAGGAGATGATTTACGCAGGACAGGATAGCGTGATTGATTATTGGACCGAGCGAGGTGTTGCTGGCTGGCGTTTAGACGTTGCTGATGAGCTGCCGGATGCTTTTATTGCGGGTATTCGCCAGACGTTGATGAAATATCCAGACCGTGTGTTGATTGGAGAAGTTTGGGAAGATGCGACGAACAAAATTGCCTATGATCAGCGGCGCCATTATTTAGAGGGCGGCATGCTGCAAGGTGTGATGAACTACCCGTTCCGCCAAGTTATTATTGACTTGCTTAACGGGCAAATAACGACCAAACAGGCGACGCTAAAAACGATGGGGATTAAAGAAAACTACCCAGCAGAAGCGTTGGCGGCGAATTTAAATAATATCGGAACGCATGATACGGCGCGCATTTTGACCATGTTGCATGAAGATAAGGCGAAATTGCGATTGGCGATTTATATGTTGATGGTTTTGCCGGGTGTGCCGTGTATTTATTATGGTGACGAGGCAGGACTTACAGGTGGGGCTGATCCGGACAACCGGAAGTTCTATCCGTGGGGACGCGAAGATGAGGAAATCAGTGGCTTTTTCCGTGAAGCGATTCAGTTGCGAAATACGACAGAAGCTTTGCGAAAAGGGGATTACTATCCGTTCTCATTAAATAATTTGTTCGGCGTGATTCGGTATGTGGCGGGTGATAGCTGGCATGTGTTTATCGTAAACCCAACGGACGAAGCGCAAAAAGTAGACTTGGCAACTTGCTATCCAGAAAGTGGCAGGTGGCAGGACATTTTGAAAGCCTTGAATATTCAAGGGAACACAATCGCACCACACGACTTTTTCTACGTATAAAATAAGGCTACCAACTCCTCATTTTTTGGAATTGGTAGCCTTATTTTTATAAGTAAGAAATAATGTCGGCGCTAGAACGAACACGACCGATGCGTGGGAAAATATTCGCGCGAACGTAATCGTGCATCTCTTTATCAGCCGCACCCATTACATCTTCTGCGAAAAATTGATTGTACCCTAATTGGAAAGCCTCACGTGCTGTCATGTCAACACCGATGCCAGTGGACACGCCACCAAGGACAATCGTATCTATACCGCGGCGACGCAATTGCACATCTAAATCTGTCCCATGAAACGCACCCCATTGGCGTTTTGTGAGCGTATACGTTCCTGGTAATTCTGCTAACTCAGGTACGATTTGGTCCCAGCCTTCTGGGTATCCTGTCGCTTGTACAGCAGGTGCATCTGTAATTGGCTGTAACATATCTTTACCATCGAGTGATGAAACACGAACAAGTACCACAAAGCCGCCTTTTGCAGTGAATGCTTCGATTAATGTTTTTGCTCGTTCGACAATTTCTTTCGCTGTATACGGGGCGCAGTGATGGCCTAGAATCCCATTTTGTAAATCAATTAAGACTAATGCTGTTTTTTCCACTTGTATATTCATTATTTTTGCTCCTTTAATGTCTGGTTTATGCGAACTTCTCGCGCATTTAATTTTTTGTATACTTTAAAATAAACCCATATTGCGTTTGCTAAAAGCAGGGCACTCGTGATGAAGAAAACATAGGAGATACCTAGAGACGACGCGATTTGTCCGCCTAAAATAGAACCTGTAAACACGCCTAAATAACTTGCCGAGTTGGTAATTCCGAAAACACGACCGGTATATTCAGATGGCGTTAGTTTTTTGATGAGGATGTTGACGGAAGGATTGAGTCCAGCGACGGCGAGTCCAAGTACGAAGCGCAAGGCGATAAGTTCCCACGGGCTCTTGACGAAAGCTTGCGGAATAAAGACGATCCCTGCGACGATGAGGGCGACAAAGATAACGCGCTGTGCCCCGATTTTGTCGGAAAGTTTGCCAAGACGCGGTGCTGCAATGATACTGGCAAGTCCTGATGCGGAAAACGCCAACCCTGAAAGCAAGGCGATGTGCGACGTTCCCGATGAAAGTTGTTGAATATAGACGGTAATAATCGGTTCCACAGAATAAAGCGCCAACGTAATCATGAAGAATGTGATAAACATCGTGATGATAAAACTTTTATTCGGCAGCGCTTGCCAAACTTCTTTTGTTTTCATCACTTTTGTATCTGCGCGTTTGAAGTCCTCTTTTACAAACAAAGCTGTCAAAATAAAAGCCACGAACAACAATCCACCGGTAATGAAAAAGATATTTTGCAAACCAAAATGTTCGGCAATAAAACCGCCAACCAATGGTCCGAGTAGCGAACCTGTAATCCCACCAGTAGATAGCGTTCCAAGCGCCCAACCTGCGTGAGATTTATCTGCTTGTGTGGCAATAAGCGCCGTACAAGCGGTCGCAAACCCCGTCACAACGCCTTGCAAAGTACGCAATGCAATCAATTCATACACATTGTGCGTAAACCCCATACAACCAATAATAATCGCCATACCAAAACTAGCGCGGAGCAACATCGGCTTTCTACCAAAACGATCGGCTGCCTGCCCCCAAATCGGTGAGAAAATCGCGGACATAATAAACGTAATTCCAAATGTTAATCCAGAAAGTTGCGCAATCTGTCCCGCGTTCTCAATTCCTAAATGCTTTATGTAAAGCGGTAAAACCGGAGCAATCTGACTCATCCCGATGCTGGTCACAAATGTTCCAAACCAACAAACAATTAAATTTCGTTTCCAAATCGGCATGCGTTCCATCTCCTTTTGTTATCTTAGACAATAACAACTTCATTATAAAAGAGTAGTTGGCTATAATCCATGCACAATATTAAAAACCATGGATATTTTTATGATAATATTCGGTAGGACTAACGCCTTCTTGTTGTTTAAAAAGCCTGCTAAAATAAAATTCATCATGAAATCCGAGCTGATTCGCAAGGTCCTTCACTTTTTTCGTGCCGTCCATCATGAGTTCTTTTGCGCGATCCATCTTGATTTTATTGAAGAAAGCGATGACTGGATAGCCTGTCGTTTCTTTAAAGAGCCGCGATAAATATGTCGGTGATAGTTGAACCAAAGCCGCTAATTCCTCCAATGTGACGCTTGTATGTAGATGTTGTCGCATATAATCAATGACTTTTTCGATTTTTAGGCTTGTTGCGTAATTTTTATGCTGTTTTCGTAAATTTTCTTCGATCGCGATGAGTAACTGTTGCAGCAATGTTTTACTCGTGAATTCGTAACCAGGTAGCTTCGCGTGCCAATTGGCTACTAATTTTTCGAAAGTATCGCTGACTGGATAATAATCGTGCAATGTCGAAACAGGAGGGAAGCTAAGCAAAGTCGGTTCGGGTTGAATCGTCCAATTTGCGTCTGTAAAACCGACCCGCGCATAACTGAAATGTACCGTTAAAAAAGAAGCCGGAGAGGCCTCGCTTGTTTCTAAAGAATGTCGCACATTCGGCGCAATATAAAAAAGCATTCCTTCATGAAAATGCAACACTTTGCCCTCTGTCTCATATTTCCCAGCGCCACCAGTCACCAAAACCAACTCATGATGTTGCAGCGTCCGTGTCATTTTTCGCGTCAATGTCCTAAATTGTCGATATTTCCCGCCATTACAATAATGAATATGAAAAAATAGCTCATGAATGCTCATTATGTCCTCCTGTCTTTTTCGAACTCATCCAACGCTCCAACCGCTTGCCGACAAACCATAAAATCACCACAATAATAACTAAAACAAGCAATTTCACCGGATGCTCAATCATATCCCGCAAATCATAACCGATATAACTAATCGCGAAAACCTTAATCACTTTCCCACCAATCAACGCCATCAAAAACTGGAAAAATCGAATTTCCGAAAGCCCAGCGACAACATTCACCGCAGAAGAAGGCGTAAACGGCATAACAAGCAAAATGAAAATCGGGCCAAAACCATGCTCATCAATCCAATCCATCACTTTGCGAACATGTTTATGGTTCGTCAAAAAATGCAAAAACCGCGTTTGTCCAAACTTCCGAACAATCCAAAATACGCATAAACTTCCTAATATCGCGGCAGAACACGAAATCGTGAACCCCCAAAACAAACCATACGCGCTAACATTCACGATAACGAATAAAGAAAATGGCAGAAACGGCAGAAAAGCTTCAATAAAGGGGAGGAAAAACGCTAATAAAGGACCAAATGCCCGATATGACTGCATCCACTGCATTATATTTTCATAAGAAAAAAACTCTTTCACCGAGTTATACATATCCATCATACGCGCTCCACCTGACTTCCATTACTTTTTTATTATTTTCTCACAATACCCGTAAAAATGCAGTTCTAAGCTATTAGGCAACATAAAAAGCAGTTTCCCGCCAATAAAAACTGATGAAAAACTGCTCTTTTTTAGCCTTGATTCTGTTGTTGATTCATCCATCGCACGGTTTCTCGTTGCTCAAAACCATAACTTGCTTCAACGATATACAAAGGTCGATCCTTCACTTCATCGTAAATTCTGCCAATATATTCGCCAATCATGCCTAAAATAATAAGAACAAAGCCGCTAAACAGAAGTTGAATAATAATAATCGAAGACCAGCCGTTGACGGTTGTCGCTGTGAAGAGGGTTTGGAAAAGCACGACTAGCATGTAGATAAAGCCAGCGATAGATAACACGACTCCCGCATAACTCGCTATTTTTAATGGTTGATGCGAAAAAGAGGTGAGGCCATCGAGTGAGAGTTTGATCATCTTTTTCAGCGGATATTTTGTTTCGCCAGCCGCGCGTTCCTCTCGCTCATACTCTAAAGCTACTTGCTGGAAACCAAGCCAGCTTACTAAACCGCGAACGAATGGATTTTTCTCATTGATTTTTTTAAGCTCGGTATACACTTTCTTATCCATGAGGCGGAAATCCCCGGTATCAACGGGAATCTCCACATCTGTTAGTCGATGCAATGTTCGGTAAAACATTTTGGCGCTCCATTTCTTGAAAAACGATTCGCCGTTTCGCTTGATTCGTTTCGCGTAAACAACATCGAAACCGTCTTGCCATTTTTGAATCATCTCGGGTATGAGTTCGGGAGGGTCTTGCAAGTCCGCGTCAATGACCACAACAGCATCGCCGCTTGCATAATCCGTTCCTGCGGTAATCGCGATTTGATGTCCGAAATTTCGTGAAAAAGCGAGACATTTCACGTGTTTATCTGCGAAACTAAGCGCTTGAACAAGTTGCAATGTTTTATCTTTACTACCATCGTTCACAAAAAGGAGTTCGTAATCCATGGCTAGCGTCTCCATCACATCTTTTAGCCGCGTGTAAGTTTGCTCGATAACGGCTTCTTCATTATAAAGTGGGATGACCACAGAGATTTTCTTTGTCATTTAGATCACTCCTTTTTAGTTAAGTTTGTAAAGTGTACCGCCCGATTGTCCGTCAGGTCCACCTTGCATACCACCACCGCCAAAACCGTCTTGAGTCGTTGATGCGCTTGTTGTTGCGTCTGTGGATGTTGTTTCGCCGCCCCATTCTGAGCTATCCACTTTTGTCCCGTTTTCTTCAATCCAAGTCACGACATCAGAACTGCTACCTTTATTGTTGGATGGAAGATAGAAATATTTAATTTTGCCATCTTTAATCATTTGTTTCAATTCTTTTACTGTCAAAATTGGGTCTGTCCCGTTGAAGCCGCCGAGTGCCATGACCGATTTGCCGGTTTTAATAATGTATGGCGCTGCTGTGGAGGCATTGGTAGTACCAAATAAGAATTCGGTATCCGCGCTGTTTTCTTCCAAGTAGGAAATCAGCGTTTCGTTGACAGATGCATCCGCGAATGCGCCACCACCACTTGTTTTTAATTGAGGTCCAGCCTCAGGAAGCGAGCTGTTACCACCGTACATCATTGGCGTCAGTGCCCAATACATCGGTGCGAGTAGCATGGCAATAAGTGAAGCGACTGCAATCCATGACGTCCACGCGGGTTGTTTGGCTTTTATAATAAATAACGTTGTCGCCAAGCCAAGCCCAAGGACACCGATGAAACTCATGCCAAGAATCGAATATTGCGCAATAAAGAACATTTGCAAGCCAGTCGTAATCGCCACTGCACTAGGCAACAGATAACCCGGCACACCTGTGTTTTTACGATACAGATTTAAAAGTGCCATGAATCCTGCGCCCGTCAAAGCTGCAATCGCTGGAGCCAGCATAATTAAATAATAATGATGGAAGAATCCTGCAACACTGAAAAATCCTGCGACAGGAACGAGCCAAGCCGCCCAGAAAATCATTTCTTTTTGTGCTGTGTCCCATTGGAAGAAGCGTCGTGTCCGGCGCCAACTTGCGATAAAGATAGCCGCAATGCCGAAAAGTGCCATCGGAAGGAGCCAACTAATTTGATCCCCAAGAGCTGTTTGGAAAAGTCGCAATGGCCCAGCTTTTCCAGTACCAAACATGCCGGTACTGCCCATCATTTTCGAGCCGTTACCACCGCCTTGACCACCAGGGCCACCGCCAGTTTTGCCATTTGAAGCACCAGGTCCGCCACCGTTCATACCGCCGCTTGGAGGCGTTGGCGGTTGGCCAGACATGTTATTTTGCCCGCCTTGTGTGCTTTCTGTACTTGCATCTGGCGCAATGCTGTACGAACCAGACTGCGAATTAGGAGGCGTCATTTGTGAATTATCACCACCACCGCCATTACTCATGCCCGTTTCTTGACCTAGCAGACGTTCCACGCCATTATAGCCAAATGCGAGCTCCAAGACAGAGTTTGTTTGACTACTGCCGATATAAGGCCGCGCGCTTGCCGATGTGTTGTCGACGATGACAGCCCAAGAAACAGAGACGCCAAGCATCATCACTAAAGCAATCACGAGATGTAACACCTTTTTCTTCCAATTCAATTTTGCGGCGATGAGGTAGAAGAGCAAGAACGCTGGTACGACCATATACGCCTGTAGCATCTTCACATTAAAGCCAACACCAATTAATACAAAAGCTAGTAATAAGAAGCCAATTTTGCCTTTTTTCACGGCTTTGAATAGCGCCCAAGCACCGAGTAATAATGTGAAAACAAGAATGCTATCGACATTGTTTGTCCGACTAACCGCAACTGCAATCGGCGTCGTAGCCATCACAAGCGCAGCAATCCGAGCCGCCCAAGAGCCAAACGTCGGTTTTACTAAAAAATAAAGCAATAAGACCGAGCCAACCCCAGCAAGAGCTTGCGGTAAAATAACGCTCCAACCATGAATACCAAAAATAAGTGCACTAATCGTTTGTAGCCAGAGCGCAACAGGCGGCTTATCCACCGTTACAAACCCCGAAGGATCAAACGCCCCGTAGAAAAAATTCGACCAACTTTCCGTCATACTTGTCACCGCGGCCGTGTAGTAGGGGTTCACCGCATCATCGTTCCAAACACCCCAGAAATTTAAGAAAGCAGCAAGCACTGCAATCCCTATCAAAAACCAATCAATTCGTCGTTTCTTCACCATTTCCATCACTTCCTTCATTTGCTGATAAATCAAGTGTAGCTGGGAAATGTGAAAAAAGGATGAACAGGGTAGGAAATAAGTTTTAAAAATTATCTGCGTTTAAAGTTATGAAATATCAGGCAAATTAGCAATAAAATGATAAAAATCTATCTCAATCGCAAATAACTAAAAAAAATTTCAAAAACCCCTTGCCAAACCTGCGTAGTAGTGATAATATATTAAATGTTGCTAGAACAAGTTGTTCTAAACTATGCGGGTGTAGTTTAGTGGTAAAACTACAGCCTTCCAAGCTGTTGTCGTGAGTTCGATTCTCATCACCCGCTCTTAAATATGTTATCAACGCAGTGTTTCGAACTTTATAAGCGAAGCATTGCGTTTTATTATTTGAAAAGCTGAATCGGCTCGTTTAGCTCCGACAAAAACTGGAGCGGCCGCAGTAAAAATCCTCTCTTGATTTTTAAGGAGGGCGTGAAGTTTTCGAGGAGCTAGCCGATGAAGCTAGACACGAATGGAGCGCGAACCAAACAACCCAGAACATGACGCTGGGCCTTTTTTATGTAACAATGACTTTTATGGAAGACAAAGATAAAATCTAAGAACCGAGGTGCGAACCTTGCAAAATATAGACATGAAGCAGTTAAAACAAGACATTATTCAATACGCGAACGAAATAGGTATTCAAAAAATAGGATTTGCTTCGGCTGATCCTTTTTTGGAGTTGAAGGCTAGGTTGGAAGTCGCTGTGAAAGAGGATGTGTTGACGGGGTTTGAGCATCCAAACATCGATGAGCGGGTGTATCCTGACCTTATTTTTGATGAACCGCGGTCGATTATTGCGATTGCGCTGGCGTATCCTTCGAAGATGAAAGAGGAGCCTGTGAGTCGTAGGGAAGCGCGTCGTGGTGTTTTTTCACGGGCATCGTGGGGGACGGATTATCATACGGTGTTGCGTGAGAAGTTGGCGAAATTAGAGACTTTTATTACGGAGCTTGTTCCGGAGGCGCGGTTTAAATCAATGGTCGATACGGGAGAGCTTTCGGACGTTGCAGTGGCTGAGCGCGCTGGACTTGGTTGGCGGGGCAAGAATACGTTGCTTATTTCGCCGGAATTCGGTTCTTTTATTTATTTGGGCGAGATGGTGACGAATTTACCTTTGGCGCCGGATAAACCGATGGGGGATTTGTGCGGGGATTGTAATAAGTGCGTCGAAGCTTGTCCTACCGGCAGTTTGCTCGGTGAAGGAAAGATGAACCCGAAGATTTGTTTGAGCTATTTGAGTCAGACGAAAGGCTTTTTGGATGAAAAATATCGCGATGTGTTGCATAATCGGTTATATGGTTGCGACACGTGTCAGGTGGTTTGTCCTTACAACCGCGGGCATGACTTTCATTTCCATGAGGCGATGGAGCCAGATCCTGAACTTGTGAAGCCTGAATTAAAGCCGCTTCTTTCGATTTCAAATAAAGAGTTTAAGGCAAAATTCGGACCGATGGCAGGTTCGTGGCGCGGCAAAAAGCCCATTCAGCGCAATGCGATTATTGTGTTGGCGCGCTATAAAGACAAGACCGCGGTACCCGAGTTGATTCGGTGTATGACGGAAGACACGCGGCCAGTTATTCGTGGGACGGCAGCTTGGGCGCTTGGTAAAATTGGCGGAGAAGAAGCCAAAGAAGCGTTGCAAGTGGCGCACGACGAGGACAATGAAGTGCTCGCAGAAATTACGCGGGCGAAGAATTTAATAGGAATAAGGTGAACGGATTGGCAAATCATATAGTACTTTTTCAACCAGAAATCCCGGCAAATACGGGAAATATTTCGAGAACATGTGCGGGGACGGATACTTATTTGCATCTGATTCGCCCACTCGGTTTTTCGACGGATGACAAGATGTTAAAACGCGCAGGGCTCGATTATTGGGATCATGTGAAGTTGGCATATTATGACTCGATTGAGGAATTTTTTGAAAAGAATGCTGGCGGCGAATTTTATTTTATTACGAAATTTGGGCGCCATTTGTACAGCGATGTCGATTATCAAGACACAGGTAAGGATTACTTCTTTATTTTTGGGAAGGAAACAACGGGTCTACCAGACGAGATTCTAGCGGCGCATGAAGACACGTGTTTGCGCATTCCGATGACAGACCACATTCGTTCGCTCAACTTGTCGAATACCGCGGCCATTTTGATTTACGAATGCTTGCGACAACAACAATTTGGCGAATTGGACCAAATGCCACATTATGATCGTAAAATTTTTAAAGATTAGGGGATGAGTCGTATGAACGAGACGATTGAAGGAATTTTAAGTCACTATTCGGTTCGGGAATTCACCGACCAAGCGCTGACAAAAGCAGAAATTGATCTACTTGTAAAAAGTGCCCAAGCAGCCTCCACATCTAGTTTTGTACAGGCGTATTCGATTATTGGCGTATCAGACATGGCCTTGCGCGAATCGCTGTCTGAAATTGCAGGAAATCAACCATATGTCATCAAAACAGGGCAATTCTTTGTTTTCGTGGCAGATTTATCACGGCATCACAAAATTGGCGAGGCGCGCGGCGTAGCGACAGACTCCTTATCATCGATGGAGCGCTTACTCGTAGCAACGATTGACGCAACGCTAGCAGCTCAAAACATGGCTATTGCAGCAGAATCCATGGGCTTAGGAATTTGCTACATTGGAGGCATCCGCAATGACTTGGCAAAAGTGGCCGAACTTCTACATATTCCAGACTACGCAACGCCATTATTCGGCTTAACAGTCGGACATCCAACAGCCAATTCTGCACCAAAACCACGCCTATCATCCGAACTGGTCTACCACGAAAATCAGTACCAAGAAAAAACAATGGACGACTTCATCCAATACGACAACACCATTCGCGACTATTACACCGCAAGAACTGGCGGAAACCGCGTAGAAGGTTGGACAGACCAAATCGAACGTGGTTTAAAACATTCCACAAGACTTGACCTAAAAAGCTTCTTAGAAAGCAAAAAATTAGGTAAAAAATAAACAACAAAAAACGTATCATCCAGCTAGTGCGGAGATACGTTTTTGTTTATAATGAAAACTTTTCCCGAATCGCTTTTAAAAGCCCATCACATCCAGCGCTAACAAGCCGCTCTGTTTCTGCGAAATTTCCCGTATAGTACGGATCAGGCACATCATGTTGCCCTTCATCAGGCGCAAAGTCCATCAATTTTTTCAACGCAACGTCGCTTTCCAGTGGTTTTAACGCTTCTAAATCCTGCATATTTGAGCCATCCATGCCAATCACATAATCGAAATCGGCGAAATCATCCTTATCAATCAATCGCGCCCGCATTTGCGAATAATCAATCCCATGCTTCGTCAAAACTTGCTGCGTGCCGCGATGTGGCGGATTTCCCAAATTCCAATTTCCCGTCGCCGCAGAATCAATCCGAATCGCATCACTAAGCCCTGCCGCATCTACCTTCGCGCGAAACATACCCTCCGCCATCGGAGATCTGCAAATATTCCCTAAACATACAAATAATACACGAACAACCATCCTAATCCTCCCATTCTTTGCGCAATTCCGCAATCTTTTCAGGCCAAATGTGTTGCGATTCCAGCCATTCAAGCATCGCAGTCACACGACTTTCGTCCAATTTTCGCCGGAAATAAAAGATTTGATTTTCCAGCAATGTCACACCAATCTGCTGATACGGCGACTCCTCTGAATGCAACAAGCCATCAATCCGCGCCAAATACCACGATTTATCCTCACAATCCTCCAGCAATTCAAGAATCTGCAACGTCTTCGCCACATTCGCAAGCGCCAACATCTGCTCCACCTTCACAAGCGGATAACTAGGCACCGACTCGACCGGAAAAGGAGAAAAGTAAAGCGAATCCATAAACGCCGCAAAACTTTCCGCAACAACCAACGTCTGCAATGTCTCAAAATCCACATAAATCACACGCGGCGCATCCGTCTGATAATCAAGCCCAATATACCGATCCCCATCCCGATGAAAATACACTTGGCGTCCCGGCAAATCGACATCATCCTCCTGAGGAATCGCCATCTGCAACTCAGCAAGTCCTGCAAGCGTATAAATTTCCGCATCTGCCAAACCATAAGACGTCGGTTCCGACACAGCAAAATGGTTTTTCGCCAAAAGCCCGCCATCATGAACCGATAACAATTCCTTATAAAGCGCCGGCAAAACCAGTTCATGCTCCTGTTCCCAAGCCACAATCGAATGCTCCGAAGCAGGCTTTCGTCCGCGTAACCAAACACCCATCACCTAAAGCCTCCTTATAAAAATCAGTTTTGACCATTGCCAGCATCAAAACTGATTTTCCCATCTTATTCTGCTATTTCCGTACGAATCGTATCTACCACATCAGCCATTGTCCGATTCGCCAATACTTGCTCCATTGCTTTTTGCGCCTCAATCAGCGTCTGTTCCATGGCATCTTGAATATGCGCCCCAACTTGACAATTCGGATTGGGATTTTCGTGAAATTGAAACAGCTCGCCATCTTCTACACTATCCACCGCCTTATACACTTCCAAAAGCGTAATCTCAGTAAGCGGTTTTAAAAGTGTTGCGCCTCCAGAACCAGCTTTCACAGCAATAAGCCTTGCATTTTTCAGCTGTCCGCTAATTCGTCTAATCACCACAGGGTTCGTATTGACACTCGCAGCAATCCGCAAAGAGGTTAATGGTGGCTCTTCCATAGCAATTAGTGATAAAATATGGGTAGCAACAGTAAAACGGCTACTTATTTTCATCCAAATCAGCTCCTTTGTAACAATTGTAGTTACAAAACAGAAAGAAGTCAATAGACGCGCCTCGTGTTTAAAACAGCAGAAATGTGGTAAAAAAGTTTGTGAGGCGACACACGATTGGACAAATCGTGGAATCTAGTTTATAATTATTATTAGATAATAGTTATTATAAATAAGGAGGAGAATTATAAATGAAAACAATCAATTCAGTAGACACAAAGGAATTTTTAAACCATCAGGTGGCGAACTTAAGCGTATTTACGGTGAAAATTCACCAAATCCACTGGTTCATGCGTGGCCATAACTTCTTTACATTACATGAAAAAATGGACGATCTTTACAGCGAATTCGGCGAACAATTAGACGAAATCGCAGAACGTTTATTAGCAGTAGGTGGCGCTCCATTCTCCACACTAAAAGAGTTTTCCGAAAACGCAAGTGTAGAAGAAGCACCGTACACAAAACCAAAAACAATCGATCAATTCATGGAAGACCTTACAGGCACGCTAGAATTGCTACGTGACGAATACCAACAAGGTATCGAGTTAACTGGCAAAGAAGGCGACGACGTAACACAAGACATGTTAATCGGCTTCAAGGCTTCCATCGACAAACATATCTGGATGTTCAAAGCATTCCTAGGAAAAGCACCACTTGAGAAATAAGTAGAACAAGACGCAGAGCCTTCTTTTTCGAGGCTTTGCGTTTTTTATATCGGAGGTAAAGACATGTCTACGGACAAATACCATTTTACAAACCAATTCTCGTTCAAAAACATCGAAACAATCCGCGATGAAGGCGTCGCGCTTTTAGATATTTTTGAAGAAAATGAAGACAAGCTTTATGGCATTGATTTTCTGCCAAAAGCCATGATGAACGCCTATATATACGACAGCTATTTCAATGTGTACTATCGCTCTAAGCAAAAAGAGGCCATAGCGGCACACAAGGTATACGAAGAACGCTTCTTAAAAGTAATACTAACAATCATGGGATACAGTCATGATACATATGTGGAAAGTGACGAACTGCTCAAAAAACACGGGACAGACATTATGGCGATTCCTGCTGACACGATGGGAAATGTTCATCTTGCAAAACCA
Source organism: Listeria booriae (assembly GCF_000766865.1). Classification (GTDB taxonomy): domain Bacteria; phylum Bacillota; class Bacilli; order Lactobacillales; family Listeriaceae; genus Listeria_A; species Listeria_A booriae. The sequence continues at coordinate 245,869 of NZ_JNFA01000023.1, read as the reverse complement.
AGAAAGAACTGGCGCTATTTTTATCAGAGATTTCGCAATGAAAAGCCAGAAAAACAAATCGACTTGCTTTCTTTATTTCAACAAGCATTCCGTGATTATACGGATGTTGTGATTTATTTATGCGATCTCCAAATCATTTTATTTTTCTCCGATTTGTATGTTGTTTGTCTCATCGAAAACGAGGAGTCGCGCGAATTCTTGGAGCATATTTGTACAACAGAAGGCTTATATCTACGTTCATAAATAACTGAAATTTCATAATATAAGTTTCAACACAGCCAAACGGTGGTAAATAGAAATTATCTATTCTGTAAGCAAAAATAATGCGAAATGTATAGATATCTGCTATTCTTGCAGTAATTGAAAGAGGAAGAGGAGTGATGACAATGCAAATCGAAGTAAGCGATCAAGCACAACAATGGTTTAGAAATGAGTTTAACACGGGCGATGGAAACGGAATCAGACTATTCGCGAAATATGGTGGCTCAAATAGCTCGCTCCATCCAGGATTTTCGATTGGATTGGTGGCCGAAAAACCTACAGAAGTGGCATTGCAACACCAAATCGACGATATTTTATTTTACGTAGAAGACCACGATTACTGGTATTTCAAAGACCACGATTGGGTAATTGACTATAATCCTAAAAACGAAGAAGTAACCTTTAAATTTTTCGAGAAAGTAAAATAAGTAAGCCTGACAGGTTCCAGAATTGGGGCCTGTTTTTTGATTAGAAATCTCCCAAGTTGTGGCGTGCCTATTTACTCCCCGCAACGATTCTGCTATTCTAAAGAGATAGAATTAGGGAGTTGAGATTTTGAAGAAATTAACATTATGGAGCATCGTGACGATTTTCATGTTGGCGCTACTTAGCGGATGCTCGAATAACACATCATCATCAAGTATGACAGAAAGTACATTGAACGGCGCGAAATTCACGTTTTTCGATGTGGGGCAAGGAGATAGTACGCTAATTCAAGCCGATGACGGCACGACGATTTTGATTGATACAGGCCGTCATGATGATAATCGGATTTTGACGTATTTAGAGAAGGCGAACATTAAGAAGATTGATTTGTTGCTTTTGACGCATCCGCATTCTGATCATATTGGGAACGCGGACAAAGTCATTAAGCAATATAAACCGAAAGAAATTTGGATGGATGGGCTTGTTTTTAACAGTTCGATTTATGAGCGGGTTATTGACGCGGCGCTTGCTTCAGATGCGAAGTATAAAGAACCACGGCGCGGTGAGAAGGCGACATTTGGACCTTTTGGCATTCAAGTGTTGAGTCCAGACAAGCTTTCAGATAACGCGAATAATGATTCGATTGCGATTCGTTTGACGTACAAAGATATTGCGGCGATTTTCACGGGAGATGCGGAGAAAGGGCGCGAACGTGAGATGGTGGACAGTGGTTTGAAACTGGATGCACAGATTTTAGATTTGGGGCATCACGGTTCCTCGACATCGAACCAGCCATACTTTTTAGACGCTGTGAAACCAGAAGTAGCGGTATATTCTGCGGAAAAAGGCAATTCTTACGGTCACCCGCACCGTGAAGTTATCCAATGGCTAAAAGACCGCGATATTAAGACATACGGCACCGATGTGGAAGGCACAGTAACCATTGAAACAGATGGCAAACAGATCCACGTAGCAACAGAGAAATCCGGCACACCAGCTCCTGGAAACGATAACGGCAAGCAAAAAACAGAAGAACCCGGCGAATCCATTCCAATGCCTGACAAAATCAACATCAATACAGCTACCGCCGAGCAATTGCAATATTTACCAAGTATCGGCCCAGTTTTAGCCGATAAAATCATCGCTGAAAGACCGTACCGCACCATTGACGACCTCAAAAAAATCAACGGCATCGGCCAAGGCATCGTACGGCAAATTAAAGAGCAAGGCAAAGCAACCGTAAAGTAGGTGAATCAAGATGAAAAAAGCGATTTTAGACCAAGTGGAAGACGGAAAAGCAGTTTTTCTACTCGAACCGAACCAACAAACATGGACGATTCCACAAGCCGAATTACCAGCAGGCATTCACGAAGGTAGCTCCGTCATCATCCAAGGCAAAAAGATTACACTAGACACAAAAACAACCGCTGAAAATAAAGCTCGAATCGCCGCAAAGCTTGAGCAGTTGCGCAACAAGAAGTAATAAGCCACCAAGAAATTTTGAAAAAGTGGTTGACAGTATCCGAAATAAACGATATAGTTATAAAAAATAAATAACGACTTACACATTTTATCCAGAGAGGTGGAGGGATTTGGCCCTACGAAACCTCGGCAACAGATCAGATTATGATACTGTGCCAATTCCAACAAGCATAACCGTGCTTGGTAGATAAGGTGGGACGACAAAGACTGCATTAATATGACTGTATAATTATTCGGTACATAGATGTTTGGATTAGAATCTCCTCTTATTAACTTAAGGGGAGATTTTTTTGTGGGTAAGGTTCGGACAACTTGGGGGAGTGAGAAAATGATTGAATTTAAAGACGTAACAAAGACATTCAAAAGCGGCGGCAAAGAAATTACAGCACTAGACGGCGTCAGCTTGACCATTGAAAAAGGCGACATATTCGGTGTTGTCGGTTTTAGTGGCGCAGGTAAAAGTACGTTGATTCGCACGGTGAACTTGCTGGAGCGACCAACGACAGGCTCAGTAACGATTGCAGGAACAGATTTAACCCGTTTAAGCTCGAAAGATTTACGCGCAGAACGAAAGAAAATCGGAATGATTTTTCAACATTTTAATTTGCTAAATTCGAAAACAGTATTCGACAACATCGCGGTGCCGCTAGCATTAATACATACGAATCGCAAAGAGCGCGAGAAGCGTGTCATGGAATTATTAGAATTCGTCGGTCTCGCCGATAAAGCCAAAAACTACCCAGACCAACTATCCGGTGGGCAAAAACAACGTATCGGCATCGCCCGAGCGCTAGCAACCAACCCTGATATCCTACTCTGCGACGAAGCCACAAGTGCTCTCGATCCAGAAACAACTGGCGCAATCCTAGAACTACTTAAAAAAATCAATAAAGAATACAATATTACGATTCTACTTATCACTCACGAAATGTCTGTTATTCGCGAAATATGCAACCGCGTAGCCGTGATGGAAGGTGGGAAAGTCATTGAAGAAGGCAGAGTGTTTGACATTTTTTCGAATCCACAAAGTCAGACGGCTCGGAACTTCGTTAAAACGGTTATCAATGACGATATTCCAGCAAGCGCTTGGAAGCTTATCCAGAATCATGACGCAACGGTTTGGAAATTTACTTTTGTTGGTGAATCTTCAGGAAATCCATTACTATCGAATATTGCGAAACAATTTGATGTAAACGTTAGTGTTTTAAGTGGGAATATTTCTGAAATTCAAGATATTGCATTCGGATACATGATTGTCGAAGTCACAGGAGATGCTACCGAAATCGCGAAAGCATACGATTACGCAGCCACACAAAACGTCAAACTAGAGGAGGTAACTGTCGATGGAAGTCACAACGGAACAACTGCTAACAGCGTTTACTGAAACACTTTACATGGTCACTTGGTCACTCCTTTTCGCCTGTATCATTGGGATTCCACTCGGCGTTCTTCTCGTCGTTACACGAAAAGGTCATATTTTACAAAACACGGTGATTTTCAATATTTTGAACCCCATTATTAACATTTTGCGATCCGTGCCGTTTATCATTTTACTCGTAGCACTAATTCCGATTACGCGCTTCATCGTGGATTCCTCTATAGGCGTGAAAGCAGCGATTGTACCACTTGTTTTCTACGCAGGTCCATACATTGCCAGACTTGTGGAAAACTCGCTCTTAGAGGTCGATCAAGGCATTATCGAAGCCGCACAAGCAATGGGCGCAAACGCATGGCAAATCATTTGGCGCTTCATGTTGCCAGAGGGCTTAAGCTCACTCATCTTAACATTGACCACCGCAACAATCGGACTGGTTGGAGCAACCGCAATGGCAGGTGTTGTTGGGGCAGGTGGTATCGGGAATTTAGCCATCACCTACGGCTACCAACGCTACGACAACATCACGATGCTAGTCACAGTAATCATTCTTGTCGTCATCGTCCAAAGTGTCCAATCACTCGGAAACTTTATCTCACGCAAAATTCGCAGACGTTAAAAAATTATATAAAAGGGAGTTTTTATTCATGAAAAAATTAATTTTAGTTTTAACTTTAGCATTATTAGCAGTTGTCGTTACAGCATGTGGTGGCAGCGATGAAAAAGCAAGCGGCGACGAGAAAAACCTCGTTATCGGCGTAAGCGCAGGAGACCGTACGTGGCCAGAAATCAAGAAAATAGCTGAAAAAGAAGGCATCAACATTGAACTAAAAGAATTCAGCGACTACGTATTACCAAACCGTGCTTTAGCAGATGGCGACCTAGATGCCAACGCATTCCAAACAATCGCCTATTTCGATGATTTCATTAAAGAAAACAAACTAGACCTAGAACCACTTGCATCAACAGTTATCGCACCAATGGGCGTATATTCAAACAAAGTAAAAGACATCAAAGACATTAAAAATGGCGCAACAATCGCAGTTCCAGACGACAGCACGAACTACGGCCGCGCATTACTACTTTTACAAGAAGCAGGTTTAATCAAGTTAGTCGACGATTTTGACGGAAAAGGCTCGCCTGATGCAGTAAAAGAAAATCCGAAAAAACTAGACATCAAGCCAATGGTTGCCGGTCAAATCCCGCGCGCATTAGATGACGTGGATGCAGCTGCCATCAATAACGGCGTTGCAGTCGAAGCCAAACTTGATCCGCTAAATGACGCTATTTTCCTAGAATCCGATACAGCAAAACCATATATCAACATCATCGCAGTACGCAAAGGCGACACAAAACGTGAAGCGCTACAAAAAATCGTGAAAATTTACCACTCCGATGAAATGAAACAGTTTATCGACAAAACATATAAAGGTAGCTCCATCCCAGCATTCATCCCACTTGACGAACTAGCGAAATACAAAGAAACATGGTCTAAAAATTAAAAAATAGGAGGTATCCGCGCAATGGTACAAACAAAAATCGATTTAGCAAAGACAATCCAAACGAACATTGATGCACATAAAGACTTTTATATAGAAGTAAGCCATGACATTCACGATCACCCTGAAATCGGTAACGAAGAATTCTACGCTAGCGAGAAATTGGCAAGTATTTTGCAAAAAGCGGGTTTTGAAGTCGAACTAGATGTTGCAGGTCACAAAACAGCATTTATCGCCCGTAAAAAAGCAAGTAAACCAGGAACGACAGTCGCTTTCCTAGCAGAGTACGACGCTTTACCTGGTCTTGGTCACGCATGCGGTCATAACATTATCGGAACAACAAGTGTCGCGGCAGCTATTGCGCTAGCCGAAGTGATTGAAGAAGTGGGCGGCGAAGTAGTTGTGCTTGGAACGCCAGCCGAAGAAGGCGGACCAAACGGCAGTGCCAAAGGAAGTTTTGTCAAACATGATTTGCTTGGAGGCATTGACGCGGCATTAATGATTCACCCATCCAACGATTCTGCGCTAACAACGCCATCTTTAGCGGTTGATGTTTTAGAATTCGAGTTTTTCGGAAAACCAGCCCATTCGGCGGCGAATCCAGAAGACGGTATTAATGCCCTTGATGGCTTGATTCAATTTTATAACGGTGTAAATGCTTTGCGCCAGCACGTGACATCTGATGTGCGCATCCATGGCGTCATTCTAGACGGTGGGCAAGCGCCAAATATCGTTCCTGACTACACGAGAGCCCGTTTCTTCACACGCGCTGCCAAACGTCGTCATCTGGACGAAGTAACGAAACGCGTGATTCAAGTAGCAGAGGGTGCAGCGATTCAAACCGGCACAACATTCAAAGTAACGAACATCCAAAACGGCGTCGATGATTTCCTCATAAACAAACAATTCAACCGTGTCTTTGCTCGCATTGCCGAACAATTAGACGAGCCGGTAAAAACAGATAGCCGCGGCATTGGTTCTACAGACGCAGGCAACATCAGCCAAGTTCTACCAACAATTCATCCGTACATCAAAATCGGACCAAGTGATCTTGTCGGGCATACGGTCGAATTCCGCGAAGCCGCTAGATCAGAAGTCGGTGATCAAGCCCTTATTAAAGGCGCGAAACTCATCGCTCTAACAGCGCTAGAACTGTATACAGATCAACAACTACTAGCTGACATTAAGAAAGAATACGAAGAAACCAAACAAATTTAGCATAGAAAGAGGCGAGTCTCGGCTTGTCTCTTTTTTACGTTATAAATAAAACAATTCTAATAATTTAGAAATAATTGTTTATTTTAGAGGGGAAATAATGTATGATAAACATATTCACACAAAAAAGGGGAGTTACAGATGAAAAAAAGATATAAACTAGGCACAATCCTACTAGCGAGCGCACTCATTTTATCCGCATGCGGTGGAGGAAAAGACACAGCAAGTGAAGCCAGTGACAAACAAGTCCTGCGCGTCATTGAATCCACAGAAATTCCACTGATGGACACAACGCTAGCAACCGATGGCGTCAGCTTTACCGCAATGAATCAAGTATTTGAAGGGCTGTACACCTTAGACAAAAACGACCAAATCATTCCAGCCGCAGCAACCGCAATGCCAAAAATAAGCGAAGATCAAAAAACATACACAATCCAAATCCGCGATAACGCCAAATGGTCGGACGGTTCTGAACTTACAGCGAATGACTTCATCTACGCATGGCGCAAAGTCGTAGATCCAACATCTGGAGCTCAATATTCCTTCCTATACCGCGACATCGTCCAAAACGCGAGCGAAATCCTAGACGGCAAAAAAGACCCAACCGAACTTGGCGTCAAAGCATTAGACGACAAAACGCTTCAAATCAGCCTAACACAAGCAGTACCATACTTCAATTCACTTCTAACATTCGGTCCATTCTACCCGCAAAAAGAAAGCTACGTGAAAAAAGAGGGCAAAGACTTTGCGAAAGATTCTGACCATATGATCTATAACGGCCCATTCACGATGAAAGACTGGTCCGGCACAAGCAAATCATGGAAGTTTGAAAAAAACGATGACTATTGGGATAAAGACAACGTCAAACTAGACCGCATCGACGTCCAAGTAGCCAAAGAACCCGGCGCAGCAGTAAACCTATACAACACAGGCAAGGTCGACCGCGCACCACTTACAGGCGACTACGCAAGCCAATACAAAGATAACAAAGAATTCGTCGCAGAACCAGATTCTTACGTTTACTGGCTTAAATTCAACCAAAAGCGCGATGGCAAAGCAACCGATGTAGCCAACCTCTATTTACGAAAAGCGATTGCCCAAGCTATTAATAAAGAAGCGCTTGCCGACACGGTCATTGCCAACGGAGCCACACCAATCAACGGCGAAATTCCAAGAGGTTTTGCCCAAAATCCAAGCACAGGTAAAGACTTCCGCGAAGACAGCGGCGACCACCTAACGCACAATGTCAAAGCCGCCCAAGCCAATTTTGCAAAAGCGCAACAACAGCTCGGAAAAAACGATATCACACTTGAAATCGTCGGCGATGACCAAGAGTTCGCGAAGAAAACGCTAGAATTCATCCAAAGCGAACTGCAGACGAACCTAAAAGGCCTTACCATCACACTAAAAACAGTGCCATACAAAAATCGACTAGCACTCGATCAAGCCCAAGACTACACCGTACAACTATCACGCTGGGCACCAGCCTATAAAGACCCAATGACCTACATCGCGAGCTGGGAAACAGGCAACAACTACAACAACATGGGCTACTCCAATCCAGCCTACGATAAACTAACAAAAGACATCACAACAACACTGGCTACAAACCCAGAAGCCCGTTGGCAAGCAATGCTCCAAACCGAAAAAGTCCTGCTTGACGATGACGCAGCCATTGCACCACTATATCAAAACGCGACAGCAGTTCTGGAAAAACCATACGTAAAAGGCGTTGTCAAACATCTATTTGGCGCCCCGTATAGCTTCCGTTGGGCTTATATCACTAAATAAAGAAATCCGCCACCTGGCGGATTTCTTTATTTAGAAAACACTTTCTTATCCCGAGCCGCATCGAGCCCCGTAACAAACAATACCAACGTCGCGAAAACCAAAATCCCAAGCGGAATCACATACCCACCCGTCAAATCATGTAGAAAACCGAATAAAGTTGGCATCGCCGCGGCAAGCAAGTAACCGATTGACTGCGCCATGCCAGACAAATCCGCCGCTTCAATCGCTGTCGTCGTCCGTAAATTGAAAAACATCATACACACACTAAACGCCGTCCCCGAAGCAATCCCGATAATAAACACAGAAGCCGTAATCAACCAAATATGCCCCGAGCCAAACATCAACCCGCCCGTTCCAGCAAGCAATAATAAGCACATTACAATCACAATCGGCTGCTGCGACTTCATTTTGCTAGCAATAATCGGCACGACAAACGTAAAAGGTAAGATCCCGAGTTGCAAAATCGACAACATAAATCCAGCCTGCGCACTCGCCACCCCTTGGTCAATTAAAATCCCAGGCAACCAAGCCACCATCACATAAAAAACAGTAGACTGCATCCCCATAAAAATCGTAATTTTCCAAGCGAGCGGGGACTTCCAGATATTCTGTCTTTTCGGTGTGGCCGCAACGTTCACTGGAGCAGTTCGCGTATTGTGTCGCAACTGTGGCAACCAAACAACGAGCGCGATAACCGCAAATACAGACCAAATAACAAGCGCCCCTTGCCATCCTAGTCCAGCATTCACCGCAATCGGCACGCTAAGCCCGGAAGCAAGCATCGCCGAGACATTCATCGAAATCGAGTAAATCCCAGTCATCAAGCCCATTTTAAACGGAAATTCTTTCTTAATTAAGCTCGGTAACAACACATTTCCCACTGCAATCGCAAGCCCAATCAAGAAAGTCCCGAATAAAAGTACCGGAATGCCACCAAACGGTCGAATCAAACTCCCAAAAACCATAAAACAAAGCGCAAAAAAGACGAGCAATTCCATGCCCCATTTCCGTGCTAGTTGCGATACAAAAGGAGACAAACCTGCAAAAGCAAGCAAAGGGAGCGTCGTCAAAAATCCTGTCATCGTGTTTGACAGCGGCAAATCAGCGCGCATATAGCCAAGTAAAGGACTAATCGCCGTAATTGGCGCTCGTAAATTCGAGGCGACCAGTATAATTCCGATAATTAATAATAACCGACTGCGCACCTTCACGTTTTCCTGTGCACTCACAAGCTCTTTCCCCATCAATTTCATTCTCCTTTCTTCGGCAAAATAATTTGTTTAAAGTGCGAAATATACATATCCACACAATGCACCGCAGAAGCCGCATCTTGATTCCGAATAGCCAAAATCAAATCATTATGCCCAGCCGCACTCGCATCGTTCATCTCTGTCGTACTCGTAATCGAAATCTGAATCTCTTCAAATAAATGCGCGTACATATCAATCAGTAACGGATTATAAGAAGCCGCCGTAATTGCCTGATGCAACTGCCAATCCGATTCCACAAACTTCTCTAAATTATTCTCGGTCGTATATTGAAAACAAAGATCGCGAAACTTCTCCATCTCCGTCAAATCTTCCTCTGTACGCCGCAAACAAGCAAGCGAAACCGCCTCACGATCCAGCGCATGCCGCACCTCTAAAATCTCCAAAACCGCCGCACTCTGAATCCGTTTTTGTAAAACCGCATTTAATTCACTCGTCGTTAAAACAAATGTCCCATCGCCTTGCTTCACTTCAAGCAAACCAACATGCGCCAGCGCCCGAATGGCTTCCCGCAACGTATTACGACTCACGCCAAACTGCTCCATTAATTCTGCTTCCGTCGGCAACCGATCACCGACTTCCCAAACACCGCTCTTAATCATCTCTTCAATTTGGCTATATACTTGCTCTACCAACGATTTCTTCTCTAATTTATGTAACATATTCAAAACTCCTTTAAAGGTAGGATGATTGGTTCATAGGATATGTTACGCGATTTTTAGAAGAAAGTAAAGAGGAAAATAATAAAAAACCGACATAATTTTTCAGAAAAAAAGAAAAGTATGCTAGAATGATAAGGAAAACGATTGGAGTGGTGTTCAGTGGAAGAACTATGGGAGAAATTTAAAGCAAATATAGGATTGCAGCGAGTTCTTATTTTCGCGCTACTCATTTTTGTACTGTACCTAGTAAGGAGTATGATTGACTTAATCTTACTCACATTTATTTTTACATTTTTAATTACACGGTTGGAAAAAGTGATTTTGCGGTGGGTGAAAGTGCCGAGAAAGCTTATCGTGACGGTATTATACATACTGATTGTCATCTTCCTTTACATCGCGATAACGCATTATTTGCCAATCATTATCGAGCAAATCATTTATACGTTCAACGCAGTCATGAAATTTTACAACAACCCAGGAAACAATGATTTTATCAAATATGTCATGGGCCTAATTAATGACTCAAACATCAAAGCGTATATCAATTCCGGCTTGAAATTCATTATTGGTTCACTGAGTGGCCTTGGAAGTATTGGTATATCATTCTTTATGGCATTAATTCTAAGCCTTTTCTTCTCACTCGAGCAAGAGCGCGTGGTCAAATTCTCAAGCAAGTTCTTAACAAGCAAAATCGGCCCAGTGTTCCGAGAAGTTGCCTATTTCGGCAAAAAATTCATCAGCACATTCGGCGTCGTACTAGAAGCACAATTCTTAATCGCGCTTGTCAATACATTCTTAACGACGATTGCGCTTATCGCGATGGGCTTCCCGCAAGTTTTGACATTATCGATCATGGTTTTCCTTTTAGGATTAATACCGGTGGCTGGGGTCATCATTTCCTGCATCCCGCTATCCATTATCGCGTACTCAGTCGGCGGAATCACAGATGTCATCGTCATCCTCATCACCGTTGTCATCGTGCACGCCATCGAAACCTATTTCTTAAATCCAAAACTAATGTCATCTAAAACCGATTTACCAGTATTCTACACGTTCATCATCCTCATCTTCTCAGAACATTTCTTCGGCGTTTGGGGACTGATTGTCGGAATCCCAGTTGTTGTCTTCCTATTCGACGTTCTAGGCGTAAGAGGGGACGAGAGCGAACTAAATAACCGCAATTTCTGGGGCTTCAAAAAGAAGCAGAAAAAAGCATAAAAAAAACGCTGAATCGCAATCGGATTCAGCGTTTTCTTATACACTATGACGACGGCCACAAGAAATCACTCACAGCCGCATCGACATCTTTATTCTCATGTAATTTACTATGCTGTGCTTGTTTCCCTGTAAACGTAAGCTCCTTATAATTCGCCACCTGATCAAAAATAAATTTCCCTGATAAGGCACTTGCTAGCGAAACACTCGTGTCACTTTTCGTACCATCTTCTACATCACCAGCAATATTCAAAACCTCAAGTGTTGTAGGAATTACTTTTTTATTCGTCATAAAATTGGCGAAACGCTCTGTTTTCGTCGCAGGTCCAGTTTCAGTTAAATCATAAGCCGTCTTGCCATCCTTACCGATTTCTAGTCCATTAAACGGAGAGCCAATCGCGACAAATTTCTTAACAGTAGGGAAGTCGGGTTTATTACCAACCTCTTCTAAATAGCCTGTCCAATCTACGCCGCCCATCGAATGACCAACAACATTGACACTCGGAATATGGTATTCGCTTTTTAATTTTAACATGACATTTTGTAACCAGACTGTCTGGTTTGTGAGGGAACTTTTATTATCCTCAAAAAGTACTTGAATCAGCGGGTTCTTCGCGAATTTATCCCAATCACCAGTCACATTGACAGCGCCCTGGGGAGTAACAGAAACGACTAAAGAACGCGTGGCATCGCCATTACTTGCTAGACGATCCATCATGTGACCCATCGAATTCTTCGTCCCAGAATACCCATGCAAAAACAACGTCGGTACATCAATCGTTTTCACCTTCTCAGAGTTTTTAACCGCCGCCGCTTTTTTCACTTCCGCTGTCTTCTTTGTATCCTCTTTCGCCACGTCATGCGTGCCAAATATAAAACCAAACCCAACAAAAAATAGGGCGATAACTGCAACAACTGTTAGAATTTTCTTCATGTGTGACTACTCCTTAAATCCCCATAAAAATTTGGCGACATAATTATCGACAACAGGGAGTTCGTGCATATTACTATGTTTGGCCGTAGGACCTGTGAGCGTGTGTGCTTCTACTTCTTGATTTGTAAACAATTTTTTCCCATACATAACACTGTCAATCTTCACTTCACCATCGCTATTGGAGCCATCTTCTAGATTACCGCCAATAATCAGGATTTGTGTCGAGCTAGTAAGTCTGTCTTCCATTTGCTTGGCGAACTTCGTATGAATCATGCTGGCATTATCCAAATCTACTTCTTGATCCCCGTTCACATATTCTTCCGGGTAGAATGGAACCGCCAAAAAGACGATTTTCTGAACTTCTGGGTAGTTCGGTTTGTTAGCGTAAGAGGCAAGGTAAGAAACCCAGGCACCGCCACCCATCGAATGGCCAACCGCATTGAATTTCGTGACCTTATACGTATCTTGCAAATAACGCAACACTTTCTTCGTCCAGAGCGATTGCTGAGTGACCGTCGCCCGGTTATCCGCAAAAACAACATTGATTAGCGGGTTATCTTTATCATTAGGATACGTCCCTTTCACTGATATATCTCCAGTGGGGCTTACTTTCACCGTCAAAGCATCTGTCGCCCAATCATACTTCTGATCAAAACGGCGAATCATCCCGTGAAGCGACCTGTCTGTCCCGCGATACCCATGAATAAAAATAGTCGGTGTCGCGCCTTGATTCACTTTCGGGTAAGTCCCGTGTAACTGAATCAAAATGAAGACCGACGCCGCCACAAAAATAGCAGACAGAAACCCCATCCATAAACTTTTTTTCCACATAGTCCATATCCTCTTTTCCAATTTAACAACATTTCTATGTAAATTATACAAGTTTTTGAAGGAAAACGCATCTTCTAACTTATCTTAAACAATACTTTATTTTTACAGTGAGCTAAATTTATAGTATACTTAAAGGCAAACATGTAGGAAATGAGGGAAGTTTTAATATGATTAAACGTACAGCAGAGGTTGTTCTATCTGTGATTGGGATGCTGTTCGGTATGGTAACGCTGTTTGGTTTTACAGCTATCGGTTTTATTTTAGATAAAGCGATTAACAAGCCAGGTGGAGCGGAAACCTTTACTGAAGATTATTACAAACAACTAAAAGAATCTGGTATTCCTGTATCAGAAGTGCCTAGCGCGAAACAAATACTAGATATGGTACATACATATGCCATTTTGGCCTTGATTGCAGCCATTATCTTCACGGTTTTAGTAATTATCGGACTTGTTTGTATCACAGGGAATAAGAAGCCTGTTTTAGCTGGTTTCATGTTTTTAATTGCTGGTATTCTTGTAACAATCGGTGGCTTTGTTGTCGCAGGCTTTGTACCAGGATTACTGCTTGTTATTGCAGCGATTCTAAGCTTTGTCCGCAAGCCAAAAGATCCGTTCGCGATATAAGAAAGAAACCGTGCCTTTTTACATGGTGCGGTTTATTTTTGTTTTGGAGTGGGAAATAGAACAACATAAGCGAAGACATTTGAGGGAGGCTCACAAAATGAAAAATAAGAAGAATTGGTTATTGGTTGGCTCTATCGTTGGAGCAGTCGGTGGAATTGTGACGTACGCCATCTTAAATCAGCGCACATTGGACCCATTTGAAGAGGGCAAAGAAGACGTAGAGGACTTAGAAGGAAATAACATGGTTTCAGAAGGTGCGATGACAAGTATTAGTTATGAAAACCGAAAACAAGAAAAGAAATAAATATCGCGCACGTTCATTGTAGCCTGCCGCCAAGCATCTTCACTTGGCAACAGGCTTTTTTTTTCATCTCAATGACGGCTTTTCTCTATTAGTTTTTGCCCTTTGGGTGTTATTTGGTAGCTGGTATCATCCAAATGGTATACGCGAAAGACATATCCGTAGCTTTCCAATGTGTAGAGGACTAAAAGTATGATATCTTTACTTAAATCTGTTTTTCTCTCTATATGCGAACTTGCCTTGTTGAAATTTGTTAATGATAAACCACCGTCTTCCAAACTTTTTAAAATGGTGGTCAAATGTTTGTTTATATCGCTATTCATTCCCCTTCACCTCTATTTCAGTTCATCCCATAAAACCGTATCCTTTACACATTGGAGATCCCTTTTTTTAATGTGTGGATAATCACCCCCAGTACGAGTAGAATAGATTGTTTTTACTTGTTTTATCACCTCCCAACCAGAGTATAACCTTTGTAAATAAAAAATAAAAATCTGAATCGATAGAATTTGTAATAAATAAATCAAAAATGAAAAATAAAATGATAGTTGCTTTTTCAAGGCGAAAATTATAGAATTTGGGAGTAAGGGAAAGTTTTTAAGATAGTAGGACTCGAGTTGTAGTAAAAGTTCCAACCCTAGTAGCTTACCGAAGTTGCGGATATCTTTTATGATAGTTGTATAGTAAAGCGAGGAGGACAAAGTCATGAGAGGAATTATAATTGGAATATTAGTCGCAGCACTTATTATTGCAATCATTGTTTTCCTATGGCCCGCAATTATGGCGGCGCTTGGAGCTGCACTTGGTTTTTGGGCATTAAGACAATTAATGATAGCAAACACGACTTCTGAAAAAATTCTGTATGGCGTACTTATTGGTGTTGGCGCACTAGTCATCTTATCTAATTTACAAGGTGTTATAACCGTAGCCATCATTGCCGCACTTGTCTATTTCTTGACGAGAAATAAGCGTAAACCTAGCAATCCGAATACATTTGATTATTAATATAGACGAAACAATTGGAGGAATAAACAATGACAAACTTTTTTAATAAATTTAAAACAGCAGTAACGAACGACTGGGAAACAATGAAAGAAAAACGCGATGAGAAGAAACGTAATTCTGTATCCTACTACATGGACCAAACGAAGAAAGAAATGAAGGACATCGAACGCGCAGTAGACAAACAACGCGAATTGAAATCTTTATTCTATAAAGAATGCACAGAAATCGAGAAGTATATCGAAAAACGTGAGCATCAAGCAGGAATCGCAGAAGAAGCTGGCGAAACAAAACTAGCTAATTTTGCCAAAGAAGAAGTAGCGCAATATAAAGAGCAGTTGGCAACAACACAATCTCATTACGATAACGCATCAGAACAACTCGATAAATTGGAATTACGCATGCACGAAATGCGTCTGAAATGGAAGAACTTGAAAACACAATATTTAGCAGAAACAGCAGAGAAGAACGCCACAGAAACAGCAGAAAAAATGGACAAAGTAATCCATGATATGAGCTGGGGCAGCGTAACAGACTATCACGAAGCACAAAAGCAACGCGACCTAGCCGATACAGCGAAGAAACAAGCGGATATGACAAGCGAACTATCACAAACGTTCGATGAATTAATGGCCGAACTTGAGAAGAAAACAGCAAAAGGCAAAGAAACCATCAAAGGCAAAACACAAGATTTCACAAAAATGGTAGATGACATTATCGAGCGCGAGAAACAGAACTTCAAGAAAAAAGACAATGCTTCCATGGAAGAAATGCTAGAAGAACTAGAGCGCGATGCAAAGAAACAAGCAAAAGAAGAACAGCCAGTTGAAGAAAAAGAAGTTTTGATTCCAGAACTTGAGAAGAAAGAAGAAAAACAAGAAGACAACAACCCACAAGCATAAATAAAAAATTAGGATGTAGCGGATATACACGTTGCATCCTTTTTGTTGGGAGTGTTCGAACAGAGTGAGTTACACTCCCAATATAAGCGTGAGCGCAGCGATGGGTTAATCCTTCAAAGAGTGTTCGACGCCAAACTTATTTTTACTAAATATATCCAAATACCCACACGCCCTACCCTCTATAAGCTAGCGAACTAATCCCCAGGACTATTTTTTAGTGTAGCCATTTTCACCAATCTCGTGCATTTATGTCTCTTATTTTTACCTAACAAGAGGTTATTTTATCAAAAAGTGGGGTAAAAGTAGAAACGTAAAGAGGTTGCAATTTCTGAAAAAAGTTGTATAATAATTGGTATAGACCGATTATAGAAGGGATGATTTAAATGACTTCAAAAGTAATCAAGAATGCGGTAATCTACACAGGGGATTCCGTGATCGAGAATGGTTTTGTTCGATTCGATAAAGCAGTAACAGAAGTAGGCGCCATGTCTGACTATCAAGAAAGTGCGAATGAAGAAGTACTAGATGCCAAGGGACAGAAGCTTGTACCAGGGTTCATCGATGTTCACTCACACGGCGGTTATAGTTTTGACGCGATGGATGCAGATCCTGAGAAGTTGAAGAAACAAGTTCGTTCGATGCTTGCAGAAGGGATTACGACTATTTTCCCGACAACGATGACACAATCTAGCGAAAACATTGAGAAGGCGCTAAGAGTCATTGATGAAGTAGCGAAAGACGAGCCACTTATTGGTGGGATTCATTTAGAAGGACCATTTGTTTCGCCAGTTTTTAAAGGAGCGCAACCGGAACAATATATTACAGCGCCAGATTTAGAATTATTTAAAACATGGTTTGATGCTAGTGGAGGCCGTATTAAGTTAGTAACGTACGCGCCAGAACATTCTACGTCACCAGCTTTTGAAGATTTATGTTTGGAATTAGGTGTTGTACCTTCTGTAGGACACTCGAATGCTGTTCGTGCTGAATTGATTCATAGCAAGGCAAGTCATGCGACACATATGTATAACGCTTGTCGTCCGCTGCATCACCGTGAACCAGGCGTTGTTGGTCACGTTATGTTAGAACCAAGCATTCACGCGGAATTAATTGTAGATGGTATTCACGTACATCCTGATATGATTAAATTAGCATACAATGTCAAAGGTCCAAAGCGAATCAACATTATCACAGATGCGATGCGTGCTAAAGGTATGCCAGATGGTGACTACGAATTAGGTGGCCAAAAAGTATATGTGAAAGACCGTCAAGCACGTTTAGAAGACGGAACACTGGCAGGAAGTGTGTTATGTTATGACGACGCATTCCGCAACATGATTAAATTCACTGGTTGTTCGCTAGAAGACGCTGTATTAATGTCCTCTGTGAACCAAGCAGAAGAGTTCAAATTAACTACAAAAGGCGGCATTGCAGTAGGTAAAGATGCTGACTTTAACCTTTTGGATGATGCGCTTGAAATCCAAGCCACATATTCATTTGGAACAAAGCATAGTAAATAGTAGGAGGAAATCATTCATGAACATTATTGTAAAAGAAAATAAAGCAGAAGCATCAAAAGAGGCTTTCCAAATTTTTGAGAAAGCAATCAAAGCAGGCGAAGCGAAAACATTAGGTTTAGCAACAGGAAGCACGCCTACTGATCTGTATAAAGAGTTCGTTAATAGCGATTTAGATACTTCGGATATCGTGTCTGTCAATTTAGATGAGTACGTTGGTCTTGCGGCTGATGATCCGAATAGCTACCATTTCTACATGAACGACGTATTGTTCTCGAAAAAGAAATTTAAAGAAAGCTATTTGCCGGACGGTTTAGCGAAAGATGCAGACGCAGAATGTGCGCGTTATGAGCAAGTGCTAGCGGATCATCCGATTGATATTCAAGTGTTAGGAATTGGTACGAATGCACATATCGGTTTTAACGAGCCTGGTACGCCATTTGAAACACCAACGCATAAAGTACTTTTGACAGATTCTACACGTGAGTCTAACAAAATTTATTTTGAACGTGAAGAAGATGTGCCAACACACGCGTATTCGATGGGAATTAAATCGATCATGGGCGCGAAGAAAATTGTTTTATTAGCGTTTGGCGAAAACAAAGCCCAAGCTATTAAAGATACTGTAGAAGGCAAAGTAGACGAAAGTGTTCCTGCTTCTGTTTTACAAAACCATCCTGATGTAACGATTATTGTCGATAAAGCAGCGGCATCCCTTTTATAAGAAAATAACGAAATCAAGCACCAAACTATTTTTGTTCACAGAGCGATGATGGTTTGGTGTGTTGTGGTTAGGCGTACTTTTGTGGTATAATTCATTCCAATAAAAAAGAAGGTGCGAGGCAAATGATAGATAAGTCGTCGGGAATACCGATTTATATTCAGATTCAAAGTGAAATTAAACAGAAAATAGAAGATGGCACTTGGCAAGTCGGTAAAGCCATTCCAGCAGAGCGACAGTTAGCGGAGATGTTTCATGTGAGCCGAATGACGGTTCGCCAAGCGATTCAAGGGCTTGTGGATGATACGATTTTGCAACGGCGCGTTGGAGCGGGAACATTTATTGCTGAGAAGAAGATGACGGAACATTTAGAAGCGGTTACGAGTTTCACGAATTTGATGATTCATGAGGGGAAGGTTCCTTCTTCACGAATCGTATCATACGGAATTCGTCCAGCAAGTACGCAAGAACGGGAAGCATTGCAATTACCGGAAAATAGTAATGTGATGCGTATCGAACGGATTCGTTATGGTGACAAAATTCCGATTCTTTTTGAAATTGTTGTTGTGCCGGAGAACATTGCGTCTTTATTGACGAAAGAGGACATTATGGAGTCGCTTTATGAGGCGATTTTATCTAAACTCGGTCAAAATATCGGAGAAGCGGAACAAATTATGGAAGCAGCGCTTGTTTCTGAGAAGGTAGCGCCATATTTAGATGTGAAAATGGGATCACCGGTGATGAAATTACGCCAGATTACGTTTTTACAGGATGGTAGACCGTTTGAATTTACGCGTTCGCAATATGTCGGGAATAGATTCCAATTTGTGGCGCGGGTGAAGCAGTAGAATGATGAGAAGTCGGCAGTTTCGATGCGGGCTTCTTTTTGTTTGAGCAGATTTATTTTTTGAGGGCGGGAGGAATGGTATTGTAGAAGGTGGAGAATTTAGTGGGACGGAGGGATGAATGTGCGGTCGGTATATGGTTGGTGTGTTGCGTTGCTTGCGGGATTGATGCTTTATTTCGTGCCGGGGACGGTTGCTGAGGCGCATGCGTATTTGCAAAGTTCGACGCCTGCGGATCAGTCGGAGTTGAAAGTGGCGCCGGAGAATGTTGTTTTGACGTTTACGGAGATGATTCAAAATGAGTATCCATCGATTATTGTTCGGGATTCGAAAGGGGATCGTGTGGAGAAGGGCAAAGCGTTTATTCATCCAGAAAATGATCATGTGGTGGAAGTGGCGTTGCAAGATGGTTTGGCGGATGATGTGTACAGTGCGGAATGGCGTGTGGTATCCGCGGATGGGCATCCGGTTTCGGGTGTGATTTCGTTTAAGGTTGGAAAGACGAGTCAGGCGTTTGTAACGACGAATGCGGCGAATAATGCGACGGCGTCTTGGCCTAGTACGGTGATGAAGGTTATTTTATACATAGGTTTTAGTCTGATTGCTGGGGTTATTTTGTTTTTCTTGGCGCTGTATCGTGGGGAAATTAGTGCGGGCATGCGACGGAAGACTGTGTGGTTACTTGGCGCGGGACTTGGGCTAGTTTTGCTCGGATTATTGTTATTTTTACCAGTGCAGGTGCAAATTTATACTGGTGGGGATGTGTGGAATTTTGACGCGATGTTGGCGATTATTCGGAAGGCTAGTATTGGGCATTTGTGGTTGATACAGGTCGCCGCATTTGTGTTGCTTGTTGTGAGTTTTGCCGTGATGCTAGGCAAAGAATGGTTTGGGCGTGTCTGGATATGGACGTTGCCGGCGGTGTTTTTTGCGGTTATTTTGTTTGCGAAAGCGATGCAAGGCCATGCTGCGGGAAGTGCGAGTAAAAGTGTGGCGATTCCGATGGATTTTGTGCATTTGGTTTGTGCTTCGGCTTGGGTCGGCGGGATTATTGTTTTGTTCGTACTGCTGGCAAAAGAGGCATCGGCTAGTCTTGTTTGGAGTCGATTTAGTCCTTTTGCGGCGGTGTTTGTGGCGGGAATTATCGTGAGTGGTTTATTGATGAGCGTGATTAATCTTGGTTCGATGGCGAGCTTGTTTACAACGGATTATGGGCGTGTTATACTGCTAAAAATAGCGTTGTTTGCGCTGATGGGTGGACTTGGATTGGTGCATTATTTGTATATGCGCAATACTGGGAAGCTTGTTTCTGGGAAGACGGTGATTGCGGAATTCTGTGTTGGTTTGGTGTTGCTCGGTGTTGCCGCGGTGCTTACGAATGTGCAGACACCACCGCCGAAGCCGCCAGAAGCTTTTTCTGAGAAAACGGCGACGAAGACGGGATTCGTGTCTTTGAAGATTATGCCTGCTGTTGTTGGGGATAATACGTTTTTGGTCGTGTTTACGGATTCGGATGGGCAAGTGCGGACGGATTTTCAGAAGGTGACATTGACGGCGATTCCGCGTGGGAATAAGAAATCAAGTACGTTTGAGGCGAAGAAGAATGCGCAGAATCAATATGTTGCGACTGGGTTGTATTTGAATGCGCCAGGGCGTTGGAAGTTAGAAGTCCACGCGTTGACGGAGGATTTTGTGCCAATTGATGAGGCATTTACAGTAACGATAAAGGGGAATTAGATAATGAGAAAATTAATCGCGAGTTTGATGGGTATTTTATTTTTAGTTGCGGCGCCGGTTGTTGCTAGTGCGCATGTGACGGTGGCACCAATGGAATCGACGACGGGAGCTTGGGAGACGTATACGGTGAAAGTGCCGGTGGAAAAGGATAGCGCGACGACAAAAGTGGTTGTGAAGATGCCTGCGGGTGTGGCGTTTCAGTCGTATGAGCCTGTACCGGGATGGAATGTTGCGGTGAATAAGGACAATGGAACGGTGACTTGGACGGCGACTGGGAGTGGCATTTTGAATGGGCAGTTTCAACGTTTTAGTTTTGTAGCGCAAAATCCAGAGAAAAGTGGGACGGTCAACTGGGATGCGTATCAGTATTATGCGGACGGTTCGATTGTGGAGTGGACGGGAGATGCTTCGGCAGACTATCCACATGCCACAACAACGATTTCAAAGGCTGCATCAGAAAGTGCAACGGACTCTCACGGAAAGAAAGCAGAATCAGATGCGAATGAAACGGCAAAAGATGATAGCATATCAGTAGTTCAATGGGTGACGCTGGGCGTTTCGATTGTTGCTTTACTAATCGCAATTTGGGCATTGGTTCGAAAACGTAAAAATTAAAAAGGGAATGAAGTTTTATGAAATATGATAAGGTTTGGGTGATTTTATCTTATGCCAGCCATTTCTTTTTGCCGGTAGTTTTTCCGGCGTTGGTTTGGTTATTAGTGTCATCAGGATATGTAAAAAAGCATGCGAAAACGGTTTTTTTCGTGGACTTAGTACCGACTGCATGTAACATTTTGTTTATTATTGTTGTCGGATTGTATGGTTTTTCCACTGGAGATGAAGCGGGGACAACGTTTATTGTGCTGTTTATGCTGATTGTAATGGTCGTTGTGAACGTAATCATCTTTATTTGGATAATTGTCAGAATTGTGAAGGTCGCGACGAATAAAATGTAAATATACGACGCCAGAGCTTGAAAGTTCGGCGTTTTTTTGTTAAATTGAAAACATCAGAGGGGTGAATACATGGTTGGTAAAATTGTAGGGCTAGCAATTGGTGAACCAAAAGAGATGGCGATTGGTAGAAATCGAACAATGACGACGGGAATTATGAAGCAACAAGTTCCAAAAGCAATGCTGACGCAACACGGCTTTGTCAATGACGCATCGCATGATTTAAAACATCATGGTGGTGTGGATCGGACAGTCTGTATTTATCCGGCGGAGCATTATGTGAGATGGAACGAACAGTTTGGAATTACTTTGCCAGACGCTGCATTTGGTGAGAATTTGACGGTCACCGGTTTGTTAGAAAAAGATGTTTGTATCGGTGATGTTTTTCGAGTTGGTGGAGCGATTATTCAAGTCACGGAAGCCAGAAATCCATGCAATACAATCGGGAAGCGTAATGAGTTATCTGAATTATTCAAAGAGGTCAGAAACACGGGATATACTGGATATCTTTGCCGGACGATTGAAGTTGGGGAAATCAAACTTGGCGATGAATTAATTTGTCTGGAACGCCCAGATGATCTTGTGACGGTTGCTTTTTGTCATGATAAAATTTTGCACGGAAAAGGTACGGTGGATGATTTAATTCGTATTTTAGAAGTGGAGGCGTTGGCGGAACGTTATCGCTTTGATGTGGAGACGCGTTTGATTAATCTTGTAGACGGTATCGTATTGTAGGATGTTTTCTTTTCTTGCGATATCGTGCTATAATTACTTGGAATGAAAGCGTTATAAACTAATCGAAAGTAGGAATGAACATGACTTTAGGGGTATATATTAACTTGAAAACAGAAGCACGTGAGGCAATCGCTTTTTACGGGGAGATTTTCGGATCAACTTGTGAGGACTTAATGACTTACGGTTCCATTGATCATGGCGATGAGTTTCCGATGGATGAAGCAACGAAAGAATTAGTGATGAATGCAAGTATTCAAATCGAAGGACAAACGGTGATGTTCTCTGATACGCCAGCTTTTATGTCAGAACTTGTTCGTGGTAATAATGTCACGCTTGTGTTGGAGACGACAGATGGCGATAAGTTGACGCGCTACTTTGATGCGTTGTCCGATGGTGCAACAAAAATCATGCCGTTACAACAAACGTTCTGGTCAGAAAAATTTGGACAGTTAACAGATAAATACGGTGTTGGTTGGTCTTTTAATTTAACGAAATAACAAACAAAAGCAGGCTGTGAGCGAAGAACTCGGCCTGCTTATTTTAATTCTTTTTTTGAATGAAGAAAAGTTTCGATGATGGTGATTTCAGATTCGGTGAGTGGACCGACTTGTTCGATGCTTTTGGTTACTTTGGAAATTTTTTCGGAGCTGTTTAATTGCTTTCGTTTGCTTGTCATGTAGGTGCGGATGGTGGAAATTAGGGCGCCGATAAAGCCGATTCCAAATAGCATGAGGAAAATCGCGAGTGTTCGACCGATTGGTGTGACTGGAACGATATCGCCGTAACCGACTGTTGTTGTCGTGACGATGGCGAACCATAAGGCGTCGGGGTAATTTTTGATACTTGGTTCAATGAAAATAAGCGGGATCGGAATTACAATGAGTGTAATGACAAGCGCGTCGACCATTCGATTAAAGCCATTGGTACGCAAAAAACTATACAAAGGCACGATATATCGTTTTCCCATGGCAGTCAGGCGCAGAATTCGGAATAAACCAACGATACGTGCAAGACGAAATAGATTATATAATGGTAAAATGGCAATCAGTTCGAATAAATGTGTTTTGATGTATTCTTTCTTGTCTTTTGCTCGAATCAGTCTCGCGAAATAATCGACCACGAAAACCGCCCAAATAAGGCCGTTAAGGATGTTCACGGCAGGTGTTTGAATCGGGATAGTCAAGACGGAAATCAAGATTAACAAAAACATGAAGAGTTCATAAATAATCGTTCGACGCGGTGCTTTCAACGTGGAATCGCCTACTTTCTTTTTGTACATATTTTTCATTTTAACATAAAGAACGATCAAATTCACAAATGAGTTTGACCGTTCTTTCTACATTATTTTATTTTGAGGCGATTTTGTTTGCTGCGGCTGGCGAGTAAGCATAGGTAAGTCATCAGGGCAAACATCATCGTGATGATAAGGCTGTGTGCTAAAGCGATGTATAGATTGACATTTGTAACGACGGACATGATGCCGGTGAAGGCCTGCGCGGCTACGAAAATAATCTCAAGAATCATCGCATATTTCAATACGCGGTAATGGCTATATTCGCGGAACACAATCCAAGTGACGTATAAAATCCAAACAACGAGAATGAGTGCTGCTAATCGGTGTAAATATTGGACGTAATCTTGAACGGATGTTGGCATCACGAACGAACCATTTTCAAACGGCCAAGCTGGAACGGCAAGGCTCGCTTTTTCGTGGCGAACGAGGGCTCCTGTGTAGACTGCGATGTATGTGTAAATCGTTAGTAAGTAAAGATTGACTTTCAACTTCGTGCCAATGACCATGTTGCGGGCATCGAACTTGTTATCTACTTCAAAAATAAGTAGGCAAAGCAGTACGATGGCTGCGTAGCAAATGATGGAAATTCCGAAATGTAATGCCATGATGTAAGGGTTTTGACCCCACATAACCGCAGCGGCTCCCATAAATGCTTGTAGGACAAGGAAAGCAACAGCAACGATTGCAAGCGGTTTGGTTTCGCGACGGTCTTTAATGTAAATCCATGCGCAAATGGCCAAAACGATAACGAAAATCGAGCTAATTCCTGTTGTTAGTCGGTGCATAACTTCGATTATTTTTTCTGGAGTGATGTCTGTTAGGCGGACAAATTGACCGTTACATAGTGGCCATGTGTTGCCGCATCCGTCAGCTGAGCCGGTTTTTGTCACGAGCGCGCCGCCGAACACAACGAACGTCATGCAGAGAATTGTCAGGACGGACCAGACTTTTAGAAATGTTTTCATGTTATTCTTGTTTCCCCCTTAAAATATGTATTAATTCAAAACTGAGCAATGTACTGCGTGTAGGAATGCTATTTTTATAATTGCACAATTATCATTTTAACTTGTTTATTGGCGTAAGTAAAGGGTGTGGCTTGTGAAAATGAAGGAGATGAAAAGTTGTGGATCGGATTTTTCTTATATAAATGAAGCCCAAATGGTTGACAATTAGGGTGTTTATTTCCGATAATGAGTAGGATGAGATTTATAGAAAGATTGTGAAAAAATAAGCAATCTTATGTGAAAAATTTCTAATGCGCACAGAATTTAAGGGGGAAATACGAGTGAATCAAATGGAAAAGACAGCAAAGGTCGATGTTGCTGCTAAGTTCACTGTGAAAGATTTTACGGAGCTCGTGAAGATAGGAATTGTTAACTCTAACACGATTACTGCTTTTACGGGAATGTGGCTTGCTTTTCAGTTAACAGGTGTTTCATTTATACAGAATTTAGACGTGCTTATTTTTACAATCCTAGGGTCGGGAATGGTCGTAGCGGCGTCTGGAGCGTTTAATAATGTGATTGACCGCGATATCGATGGTATCATGGAACGAACAAAAAATAGACCGACAATGACTGGCAAAATTTCAGGTAAGCGAGCGTTGCTTATTGCTGTAGCGCTTGGTGTTGTTGGGGAAGCATTGTTGTTTATGACGACTTGGCAAGCAGGTGTGATCGGTTTAATCGGGATCTTCTTGTATGTTGTTGTTTACTCGATGTGGGCAAAACGTAAACTTGTGAGTAATACGGTTATTGGTAGTTTTTCTGGGGCTGTGCCGCCGCTTATTGGGTGGTTTGCAGTAGAGCCAAGTTTTAGCGCTGTGCCGATTATGTTGTTCTTAGTGATGTTTTGTTGGCAACCGCCGCATTTTTATGCGATTGCGATTAAGCGGAAAGAAGAATATGCGGCAGCGGGAATTCCGATGCTCCCAGTTGTAAAAGGTATTGAACGGACGAAATGGAGTACGTTGTTTTGGGTTGTGTTACTGACCATCTTGCCGTTTTTCATGTGGGAATTAGGTCTTGTGTACGTGATTCTGGCAACGGTACTGAATGTGATTTGGTTGGCCATTTGTTTCTACGGATTCAAGATGGAAGACAGCATGAAGTGGGCGCGTATTAGTTTTGTATACTCGATTAATTATATGACGATTTTATTCGTATCGATGGTTATTATCGGTGTGTTCTTATAATTGTTTGGAACCTGATCTGCTTTTTAGGTCAGGTTTTTCTATTGTAAGATATTTTGTTTTTCCTACTAGTATTTTTGGGGAAAAGCCGATACAATAGAGTATAGTAGCATGAAGGAGTGCAGAAATATATGCGATTTATTTTACGTACACTGGCTGTTGTAGTGATTTGTTTATTTATTGGTTACTATACAGACTTGTTTTTTGAGAAGCCTACAGAGGTTAATTCTGTTGATGATAAAGCAGTGCAGCAAGGAAATGTGGATAAGAATAAGACGGATGATGGCAAGGCGAAAGTGGAGAATCAGGCGAGTCTTGCTGTTTATGTGAATAAAGATGTCGAGGTTTTGGAGAAGCGGTACGGGGCTCCGAAACGGAAAGATGCGACGCCGTATGGGTATCAGAATTATATTTTTCATCGGTCGGATGGGCAGTATATGCAGGTTGGTGTGTTGAATAATCGGGTGCAGACGATTTATGCGCTGGGTGAGGATTTGCCGCTAAAACCGTTTGAGATTGGTATGGACACGGAAAAAGTATTTTTGAATATGAAATTGCAGTCGGAAATTACGTTTAATTATCAGGACAATTATTATCGTTTTGAGTTGTCGGAAGATGAGCTTAATATTCGTCCGCTGATTAGTTTAGGTGGCGGGGTTTATGCGCAGGTTAATTTCGATAAGTTTGAGTCGAAGGTGATTAGTATCCGGTATTTTAATAAATTATCGCTGATTAAGATGCATCCGTATGAAATGACATATCAAGGGGATATTTTTAAGGATAAGGTGACGGATGCGCAGTGGGATGCGATTGATAAGGCGTCGGACCAGCAGGTGTTTGATATTACAAATATTTTCAGGAAGCGTTATGATGCGGGCGAGTTGGTTTGGAATGAGCGTGTGGCGGAAGTGGCGTTTGGGCACAGTGTCGATATGCAACAGAACAATTACTTTGACCATGATTCGCCGAAGTATGGTTCGCTTGCGGATCGGATGAGTCAGGCGGGGATTGATTATCAGAAAGCAGCGGAGAATATTGCGTCTAATTATTTGGACGGTCCGGCGGCTGTGGAAGGCTGGCTGAACTCGGCTGGGCACCGCAAGAACTTGTTTGATAAGAGCTTTACGGATATCGGTTCTGGAACTTATCGGAAATATTACACGCAGAACTTCTTGCAAAAATAAGGCGTTTTTTGTGGAATCGTGCTATAATAGACCGTGTTATCGATTTACGATGGAAAGAAGGTGGCAAGATGCTTGCTACGATGGAAAATTTGGCATTGTTAGATTTGTCAGATGATCTTGCATCGATGATTTTAGAGTCGGCGGAGGCGGAGCGTTATCGTGTATGTCTTTCGCAAATGACGAACAGTTTACAAACACAGCAGCGTGTCGAACGCTTAGCAAAGATAAAAGAGCAGTATGATGAAGTGCAGCGTTTTGGGCGCTATCATCCGGACTATAAAGAAGTGAATCGCTTGGCTCGTCAGTACAAACGCGAAGTGGATATGGATGAACATGTCGCAGCGTTTCGGCAAGCAGAGATGGATTTACAAAGCTTACTCGATGAAATCAGTTTCATTTTGGCAGGAGCCGTCTCGGAAAATATTAAAGTTCCTACGGGAAATCCGTTTTTTGAAACGAAATCGGCTTGTTCCACTGGGGGATGTGGCAGTGGCGGCGGTTGTGGCTGCTCTGCTTAAAGAAAGGGGAAATAAGCAATGGAGAATGAACGCCAATCGATTATCATTTGGATGAATCATTTGAAGCAAGTGCGTTCTTTGAAGCGTTTTGGAAATGTGCATTATGTTTCTCGAAAATTGAAATATGCGGTGCTTTATTGCGATATGGTGGACGTGGAAGAGATTTCAGCCAAGTTATCGCGATTCCATTATGTGAAACGTGTGGAATTATCGTATCGGCCGTTTTTAAACACCGAATACGAATCGAAGAAAGACATGAAGTTTCGTGACCGCATGGAAGACGTACAAATTAGTATTTAATAATTGTCGCGGCATGATTCGACCTCGTTTTTTGAGGTTGGGTTGTGCTGTTTTATGTTTTAAGGAGGGTACATAGATGCGAGTTATTGCAGGGAGCAGGAAGGGCCATTCGCTAAAGGCTGTTCCAGGAACGAATACGAGACCGACGACGGATAAAATTAAAGAGTCGCTGTTTTCGATTATTGGGCCGTTTTTTGATGGCGAGAAAGTACTCGATTTGTTTGCTGGAAGTGGCGGATTAGGGATAGAGGCGCTGAGCCGTGGGGCTTCGGAGTGCGTGTTTATTGATCAGGCGCAGGCAGCGATTAAGACGGTGCATTTGAATGTGTCGGCGTGTCATTTGGAGGACCAGGCGCATGTTTTTCGAAATGAGGCAAAACGGGCGCTGAAAGTTTTGGCGAAAAATGAGTGGGCGTTTGATTTGGTGTTTCTCGATCCGCCGTACAAGAAACAGCAGCTAGAGCAGTTGATGGAGTCGTTGGACGCGCTTGGACTTGTGAATGAGGACGCGCTTGTTGTGTGTGAGCATGATGCGGATGCGGTATTGCCAGAAGCGATTGCGGGATTCAAGAAGTTTCGCGAAGAACGTTACGGGATTACGGTACTTTCGTTATTTGAATATGTGAAGGAAGTGGCTGAGAATGAATAAGATTGCGGTTTGTCCGGGAAGTTTTGATCCGATTACGAATGGGCATTTGGATATTATTACGCGTGCTGCGAAAGTTTTTGATGTGCTGTATGTGGCGGTTTTGAATAATTCGTCGAAGAAGTCGTTGTTTGATGTGGAGGAACGGATTTATTTGATGGAGCAGGTGACGAAACATTTGCCGAATGTTCGCGTGGAGAGTGCTTCTGGATTGCTTGTGGATTATGCCAAGGAGAAGGAAGCCGATGTGATTGTGCGCGGATTGCGGGCGATTAGTGATTTTGAATATGAAATGCAGATTACGTCGATGAACCGTGTGTTGGATGATCATATCGAGACGTTTTTCATTATGACGAGTTCGCAGTATTCGTTTTTAAGTTCGAGTATTGTAAAAGAAGTTGCGCAGTACAATGGGAATATCGCGGAATTGGTGCCGCCAGTCGTGCATCAGGCGTTGCTAGATAAACTAGGAATACAGGAGAAATAAGGATGATTAGACGAAATTGGAAAAAACTTTTAGCTGGGCTTATTGTGTTAGTTTTGGTGGTGGCGTTCTTTGTACCGCTTCCGTACTATGTCACGAGGCCTGGTAGTGCAGATAAATTGGATCCGCTGGTGTCGGTGGAAGGGTATTCGAGTAATGGCAAAGGCGTGTTTCGGTTAGTGACGATTGCGATGGGGCAGGCCAATATTTATTCTTACTTAGCGGCGAAAGTGTTGCCGTATCAGGAGCTTGAGAAAGAATCCGATGTTCGTGGGGAACATGAAACGGATGAGGAATACAATGTTCGTCAATTATCACTCATGAACCAATCGAAAAACAATGCGATTCAAGTAGCATATAAAGCGGCGGGGAAATCGGTGAAAGTGGAGTATCGTGGTGTGTATGTACTTAGCGTCATGCCGGATGCGCCAGCTGCGAAATACCTTGCGGCAGGGGATTTGATCACGGCAATTGACGGGAAATCCTTTGCGTCTAGCGCTGAATTTATTAAATATGTACGTAGCAAAAAAGTCGGCGATAAAGTCGAAGTGAGCTACAAACATGAAGATAAATCGGAGAAAGCGTCGATTGAATTGATTGATATTGATAAAAAAGGCACACCCGGAATCGGTATTTCGCTCGTCGATGATCAGAAGTTAGTTACCGATCCAAAAATAAAGATTGATTCTGATAAAATTGGCGGACCTTCTGCGGGTCTTATGTTCACGCTAGAAATTTATAATCATTTCGGTGATACGGACTGGACGAAAGGACGTAATATCGCAGGTACGGGAACGATTGATGTGGACGGAAATGTCGGCAGAATCGGCGGGATTGACCAAAAAATCGTCGCGGCGGATCGTGCGGATGCAGAGATTTTCTTTGCGCCAGATGATACGGTGACTGCAGAGCTGAAGAAAGTGGAACCGGGCGCTGTGAGTAATTACGAAGAAGCGGTGAAAACAGCTAAAGCAATCGATTCGAAAATGAAAGTGGTTCCTGTGAAGACATTCCAAGATGCACTCGATTATTTGAAAACCGTGAAAGCAAAATAAGATGAAAAAATCCTTAATCGCGCTGATTAAGGATTTTTTCGGTAGATAGGGGTTTGGAAGTCGCGCTGTATTTGGTCGGACAATGTTGGTGCGAGCGAATAGAGTTGGGTTGCGCGAATGTCGTTTTGAATAAGTGCTGGGTTTGCTTTGGACATCGTGCTTACGAGCGGTAATGGTATTTCTTTTTTGATGTGGTTCAAGTAGCGCTGGCCGGTTGCTGACATGCCGAGGATGCGGATGTAGTTCTGGGATGGGACTTCTGCTTCTTGTTGTTGCATGAGAATTTGTAAGGCAGTGCGATGGATGCGAGATTTGCTGTAGCGCTTGGTGACGGTTTGGACTAGGAAATCCTCGAAGTTATCAGCGTGCAGGGCGGCTTTTTGTAGGCGGTTTTCGATGCCTTCGGTGATGCCGCGAATTTGTTGTAATTGTTCGGTTGATGCGGTGATGAGCTGATATTTTAAGAGTGGCCAGAAATGGTGCCATGACGCGAAATTGTGTGTTTGTTGGTAATTCTGTAGGATGCGGAATGTGGTTTCAGGAACGTATTGCGAAACAGCCGCTAAATCGTCTTTTAAAAGCATGTGCCGAATTGCTGTGGCGCTTGCGATGGATTGATGGGATGGCGAATGGTCGTGATAGGCTGCATTTTGGCGTTTCATTGTTGCCATAGTGATGGGAACTTGTTGGCTGACAGCAGCAAGTGTGTAGTGAAAACCTAGAATATTATTAGGTTGCGTTAAATCAAGCGCTAAATCGGGCGCTAGCTCGCGAATTGCCAAGTTCCATGCCGTGGCATAGCTATGTGTCTTATCATCCAAATATCGACGGATAGCAGCCTTAAACGCATCGTTTTGTCCAGAGATTACGCTAGCCGCTTTTGAAAAACTTTTTGCATCCCCATTTTCGCTTCCAAAAAAAATCGAGGATACGCCGAGCGCCGCCAAAATTTCCACAGCCCCATTTGCGAAAATTGCCGCTTGTTGAGTCGCAAAATGAAAAGGAAGTTCCACGACTAAATCAAGGCCAGCATCGACAGCCATTTTTGCCCGTTCCCATTTTGGCAGTAAAGCTGGTTCGCCGCGCTGCAAGAAAGAGCCGCTCATCACAGCGATGATAACCTCTGCACCGGTTTGCTTTTTAGCTTCGTTCAGATGTAGTAAATGCCCATTATGAAAGGGATTGTACTCCACGATAAGTCCTGTTGCTTTCATTATTCATCACTCCATGTCACAATAATACTAAGTGTATCGACAAATACTCATTTTCGTCGTTAAAAATTCCATTCCGGTGCTTATGTACAAGTCGTACACGCCGCTCCGGTACTTATTTTTGCCTAGGAACTAAGCATTCGTTGACACACTTAGGTTTGGCAAACGCAGTCGAATTTTGAAGTAAAAGTAAAGTTTTTTCGTCCTGTTTTTCCCAGCCTCAATTTCTAATATCTCCAGAATACCATAAAATCGCGCATGATAACATGGTTCGTTAGAGAAATAGGGATTGACAAAAGGCTTAGAAAAGTCTATAATATTTTTTGTTGCGCTTGGAGTGATAAACTATGAAATGGTCATTAATTCAACTACAGAAATATCGTGGCAAAAAGATGCCGCTTGAACAAGAAATCGATGTAACGACTTACTTGAAGGAACATAATCATGATGTAAGAGATGCAAGCCTTGTGCGTGTAACTGGAGATATTACGGTTCGTCAAGATAGTGTTGTGATTCGCCTTGTTTTAGATGGAACTTTTACATTGCCGTGTGCGAGAACATTTGAAGATGTTATTTATCCGTATCACATCGAATCTGTGGAAACATATGTGAACAAAGAGGAGAACGTGCTCGATGAAATGCACCACATGATGGATGGTGACAAGATTGATGCGTTGCCAGTAGTGGAAGAACTGCTTTTGTTAGAAATTCCGATGCAAGTTTACAGCGATAATGTAGAAAATGCGTTGTCAGAAGGTAAGGATTGGAATGTCGTGACAGAAGAAGAACTGGAACAACAAGCAATACAAGAAGAACCGAAAGTGGATCCTCGTCTTGCGGGATTAGCTGATTTCTTTGATAAGAAAGAAGACTAATTCTAAGAGCTGGAATATATTTTAAGAGAAGAGATTTTCTTAAATGGATTGTGGTTGATGGAGATATCCGTTAAATCACGAAGGAGGTGTATGGAAATGGCAGTACCTTTTAGAAGAACATCCAAAGCAAAAAAACGCAAGCGTCGTACGCACTTCAAATTACAAGTGCCTGGTATGGTAGAATGCCCAAGTTGTGGCGAATACAAACTTTCTCACCGTATTTGTCCTGAATGTGGTCAATATAACGGCAAAGAAGTAGTAGAAAGCAACTAATTGCGTAAACAAACAGGCGATACGTACGTCTGTCAAATAAAAAACCAGAAGACGCCATGGATCTTCTGGTTTTTTATTTTTCCTAGGGGTGTAGATCATAGGCGTAGTAAATCGGCGACAAGCGCTCGCAATCAGCGATTTTGGTGGACTTCCGGTTCTCACATACGTAAGTATGCTCCGCTTCCGGCTTCCACCAAAATCGCTGATTGCAAACGCTTTCGCTCGATTTGTGTGAAGCAGGATTTTTCGTCTTACCCCAAAAAATTAAATGGCTGGGCGGTTTTTCTTTATTTTGAGCTGTCTCAATCTTTTTTGTTTATTTTTTTGAACAGGTTCATTAAAAAATGCAAAATAGAGGGCAGTTTGTTAAAATAGATATATCGTGGTTGTGAAGAGGTGGAGCTTGTGGGTTGTAGGATTGGTGTTGTTGGTGCGGGAGCTTTGGGGCTTTTGTATGCTGGGTTGTTAGGTGCGAAAGTTTATACGCGTACTGTGGAACAGGCGGAATTGATTGGTGTGCGTGGTGGTGTGACGGTAGTTCGGGATGGGCGCGAGACTCGTGTTGCTGTTCAAGCGGTGCCGGTGCTAGAGGCGGATTTTGAGAGGCTTGATTTGGTTGTTTTTACGGTGAAGTCGTATCAGTTGCCGGATTTGGCGGAGATGATTCGGGAGATTCCGATGCAGACGCCGCTGTTGTTTTTGCAAAATGGGATTGGGCACTTGGAGTGGTTGGAGAGCTTAGGGCATGAGACGGTTTTGGTCGGGACTTGTGAACATGGGGCTGGAAAATTGGACGGCGCTAGTGTGGAATGGCGTGGTGTGGGACGGACGAATTGGGCGGTTTTTCGTGGCAATTTGGAGGCTGGATTGCGTGATTTCTTGATGGGACAAACTGGGTTTCCTTTTGTAGAAAAGTCTGATTTTGAAGCAATGTTGTATGATAAGTTACTAATAAACGCGGTGGTGAATCCGTTGACGGCTGTTTTGAGCGTGCGCAATGGTGCGTTGATACATAATGCGTTTTTTTATGAAGTGTTTGAAAAATTTGGTCGCGAGGTTGCGGATGTGTTGAAGCGTGATGAGCAGTGGTTTGAAAGGCTAACTGCGGTTTGCGAGGCTACGGCGATGAACTATTCTTCGATGGCGACGGATGTGATGGAGAAGCGGCGAACGGAGATTGATAGCATTTTAGGGGCAGTGATTCGTTTGGCGAAACAGCAAGGGAAGGAAGCGCTGATTTCGGAGATTTTATATGCTCAAGTGAAGGGGCTAGAAGGAGAGTACTTACAGTGAATTGGTTGACGAATGTGACGGCGCTTGTTATTGTGGCGCCTGTGCTTATTTTTACGATAACGTTTATGGTGACGCAATACATGACAAAAAGAACGCCAAAAGCTGTGAAACGAAGTGCGGATGTGACGACGTTTTTTCTGATTTTGGCGGTGCATTTCTTCATGATAATCTTGTTTGATCGCTCGTTTTTGTTGTATATTTTGTTGTTGTTATTCTTGGTGGGAATTGCCTTTGTAGCGCTTTACGCGAAGTCGCAAGGAGAAATTAATTTCCGCAAAGTGATTCGTGGTTACTGGCGCATTTGTTTCTTTACGTTTGCGATTTTGTATTTGTTATTGTTCGTTTATGGCATTATCAAAAGTGTTTTTCTCGTTTTGTGAGGCTTATTTGATCCACAATGTTTTGAAGTTTAGGTGGCCGTAGAGATGTTTTTCTTCGGTTTGGATCATGGAATGGATTTGTTGGTGTTTGGTGATGTGTTCCATGAATAAGAGCAAGTGATTATCGCGGGTGTAGCTTTCGACTTGCTCGTATACGGCGTAACGTTCTCTCTGATTCTCGAATTGTCTTGCTTGTTGCAGCAATGTCTCGATATGCGCGAGGTCCTCTTTGGCTAAATAGCGTTGTGGTGCTAAATTTGGATTGCTGTAAAAGTCCATGAAGGCTACTTCGATGTCATAAGACGGGACATCGCCACCCATGCTCATGTCGATGTCGTCAAACAACATTTTATCGTAAAATTGGGAGCTTAAATCAATAATGCGCAATTGGAGTTGAATGCCGAATTTGGCGGCGTGTGTGACGAGCCATTTTCCTTGTTGGACTGTTTTTACGTGTGAGAAGACAGCAAATTGTAGCGGTTCGCCGTTGTAGTTTGCTTTTTTTAATAGGGCTTTGATTTTGCTCGGGTCTCGTTGTTGGGGTTTGGAGTTCTGGATGAAGTAGCTGGAGGCTTCGACGTTTTCGATGTCTTTCATTGCTTGCAACATGTCTTTTGGGTTTAAAGCGTGAAACATAGCTTCGCGAAAAGCGGGGTGGCGTGCGAATAGGCAATGTTCGAAATGGAAGGTGATGATATTGACGCCATAGTCTTTTGCGGCATAGTCAGTATAGTCCTCGCTTTCTTCGTTGCCGAGATGCGTAATGACAGCCATCGGTTTGCGCTGATTTTCGACGAGCCAAAACTCAATCCGGTCAAGCAGTGGGCGTTCTAGGAAATAATTATCAAAGGCTTCTAGTACGAGCTTCTTTGGTGTTCGTTCGGCGATTTTGAAAGCCCCGGTACTAACCCATTTATATTCGTCAAAAGGAACATCGTACGGTAAAATGACGAGGGCGCCTAAACAAAGGTAGCGGATAAAAAATGGATTGGGTTTATGAAGCTGAATCGTAATTTTGTAATTGGAGGGGCGTTCGATTTGTTGGATATCGTGTAGTTGCCAGTAGGCTACGGTGCCTTTTTGCATCGCTTTTTCGAGTGTGTGTTGGACGTCTTGGCTCGTTAAGGTGCGGCCGTGATGGAAGCGGATGCCTTTTCGTAAGTAGAATGTCCACGTGGTATGGTTGTTCTCGGATGTCCAGTAGTGCGCGATGCACGGTTTTATCGTTTGGTTTGTAGCGTCGAATTGAACGAGTGGGTCGCCGAGTTGGGTCAGCAAGGAACTTTCCATATTGATGGCGGTGTGCAATGGGTCTAAAACGCTGAACGGACGGGCGATGATGGAACGAAGTACGTCTTGGTCATTGTCTTTACTTTGCAGGCCAAAAAGTTCGTTGATTTGGCTTGAAACGGCATTAAACCAGTCGCGCGGAATGTTGAGTTGTAGCAAAATGAGCAATTTATCTAAGTTTTCCTGTTCTACTGCGGCACGAATGAATTGATCGATTTCGTCTTGGAAGTCTTGCGAGAAAGTCAGCTTCGACATGTTGCCGCGCCCACTGCCAGGCTCATACACACATAAAGAAAGCGCTTGATATTGTTTTAGTTTACGCTTCGCATTTTTCGTGCTGCATTCCCACAAATCGGCGAGCTCCTGTAACGTAAAAGGAACACTGTTCGCTGTTTGTCGCTCGAATAAAAACGCGCGCATTTCGTAGTAACGCATATCCTGCATTGGAATAACCTCCTAATACTAAAAGGGGACAAAAGAAATTATAAGTATCCCTTTTTCCTCTTTTTAAAACTAGTTATACTATGTTTAGGAGGTGAAGTCAATGTTTAAAGAGTTACACCCGAACATTAAAGCGCGGATTGCGATTTCGTTTTTAAGTAAGTTAGCCAGTTCGATGATTTTTCCGTTTATGGCGATTTATTTTTCGAAAGAGATTAATGTCGGGATTGCAGGTATTTTGTTGATGCTAAATATTGCGGTTCAGTTTGTAGCTAGTATTTATGGGGGGCATTTGGCGGATCATATCGGACGACGCAAGCTGATGGTTTGGGGCGAATGGACGAAGGTCGTTGGCTTTGCGGTAATGCTTTTGGTGAACTCGCAGTTGTTTGTGTCACCTTGGATTACGTTTGTGGCGTTGCTGCTTATCGCGGTTTCACAAGGGATGACGGTTCCAGCAAGTGACGCGATGTTGATTGATGTGAGCACGCGCGAAGTCAGGGCGTTTATGTACTCGATTAATTACTGGGCGAATAACTTGTCGGTTACGATTGGCGTTGTCATTGGTGGCTGGCTATTCCAGAGTTATTTATTTGAAATGTTGATTGCTTTGCTTGTGCTTTCGCTGATTACAACTTGGCTGACGATTGCTTTGATTTCAGAAACACTTGATTTTAGTATGATACAAGCGACAGATACGATAGGTTTGAAAAGTTTACTGCGAAGTTATCGGAAAATTATGTATGATTTACGTTTTTTACTTTTTACGCTTGGTGGCATTGCAGTGTTATCGATTGAATTTCAGCGGAATAACTTCATTTCTGTGCGACTGGCCGATATTTTTCCGCCAGGTTTGTATTCTTTCTTTGGCTTTTCGGATATTGCCTTTGATGGTATAAAATTACTTAGTGTGTTGACGCTTGTGAATACGTTGATGATTGTCTTTTTCACAGCACCGTTTGCGAAATGGGTTCGAACCCGTGAGTTGCAAAAATGGATGTATGTCGGATTTGGTCTTTTTGCGATTGGGTTTGCGATTTGTGCGGTGGCGGGTAGTATTTGGGTATTGCTCGGTGCAACAGTCGTATTATCGGTTGGAGAATTGCTCTATGTACCAACGCGTCAGACGATTTTGGCAGACATTGTGGATGAGCGAATGCGCGGGACGTATATGGCATTTAACGGCTTCGTATTTCAAATTGGAAAATTAATCGGTGCTGGGAGTTTGATTTTCGCACCGTACATTGGCAAATATGGGATGGGCGTGTTTATCTTGCTGTGTGGTGCCGTTGGAATTATGCTGACGGCAATGGCTCTAAAACCAAAAACGGTCAGCGTGAAGCAAGGGTTATAAAGAAAGAGACATTTACCGCAGAGAATGGTAGATGTCTCTTTTGTGTTATTTGGCGCCATGCGATATTAATAAATCTGCGATGGTCTTATAGCCGTGTTGTTTCGCATGGGCTAGTGGGGTGACGCCGTTTGCATCGGCAATATTAGGGTCAGCGCCGTTTTCTAGTAGAGCTTGAACGATTTGTTGCTGTGTTTTGCCGCCGTTTGATAAGACGATGGCTTCTAAAAGTGCTGTCCAGCCGGGTTTGTTAATATGATTCACATCAATCGTTGTTTCTTTTAATAGAAGTTCGACGTTTGCCAAATGGCCTTTTTCAGCGGCGGGGATTAGTGCTGTGCCGCCGTAACGATTGGTTAATGTGTAGTCGGGGTTGTGCGATAGCATGCGCTTCAGAATTTCTGTGCGGCCTTCTGCTCCGGCATAAAGAAATGGGCTATCTTGTATGTGGTCTTGCAAGTTCACATTGGCACCGTGATCTAAGAAAAGTTGCGCCATTTCGATGTTGTTATGGTGTGTTGCGATGAGTAAGCCGCTCTCGCCTTTGTTATTAACAACATCGACTTTGGCACCTTGTTCGAGAAGGGTTTTGATTTCTGTTATATTTTGTGTCGCGATTGCTTGTAGTAAGTCTTGATTTAATTCGTTATTATTTGTCATTGGTTTTTCCTCCACTTCTTGTTTTTTCGCATCTTCTTTTGGTGGGGGTGTGTTGGCGCTTGACGTGCAGGCAGTGAGCGTCAGAATGAGGATTGTTAACGTTGATAATAGCCATTTTCGCATCCTTATTCCTCCTTTCATACATAATTATTGCACATGAAAATAAACTCCACATTAATTGACGCTTAAATTGCAGGAAAGTTGTAGTATTTTTTGCATTCGCTTCATTTCCTCCCACCTTGTCACCACTTTCTGAAAAACATTGATATAGCAGGGGGTTTCGTGGGTTCTGCGGAGCCCTTTTTATATTTTTTATGCATTTCTGCAGTTTTTGGTGGTGCGAAGTGGGGAGTTGTGGTAAAGTAGGGAATAAGAAAGTGGGGATGGACTATGTTCATGGGCGAATATCAACATAACATTGATATAAAGGGCCGTTTAATCGTGCCATCGAAGTTCCGTGAACAATTAGGGGACCAATTTGTCATAACCCGAGGGCTTGATAAATGTCTTTTCGCTTATCCGCTTGATGAGTGGAAGAAAGTAGAAGAGAAAATCCAGACACTCCCACTAACTAAAAAAGATGCTCGTTCTTTTACTCGGTTTTTCTTTTCAGGGGCGTCAGAGTGTGAGCTTGATAAGCAGGGACGGATGAATATTCCGTCGAACCTTACGAGTTACGCAGCGCTTGAGAAGGAAACAGTGATTGTCGGGGTCGCGAGTCGTATTGAAATTTGGAGCAAGTCGGAATGGGATGCGTTCTACGATGATGCGCAGGAATCATTTGCTGATATTGCCGAAAATATGATTGGCTTTGATATTTAAAAGGAGGGCAACAACCATGTTCCAACATGAAACAGTTTTATTAAAGGAAACCGTAGATAATCTGAATATAAAGCCAGATGGTGTGTATGTTGACTGTACGTTAGGTGGTGCGGGGCATAGTGCGTATTTGCTGAGCCAGCTTTCGGAATCAGGGCATTTATTTGCGTTTGATCAAGATAGCAAAGCGCTAGCGCACGCCAAAGAGCGACTGAGTGAGTATGCAGGACAAGTGACGTTTATCAAAAGCAACTTTAGATATATTAAGGAAGCATTGCTAGAAGTTGGTGTCACAGAGGTGGATGGCATTTTATATGATTTAGGTGTGTCATCGCCGCAACTAGATGAGCGGGAACGTGGATTTAGTTATCACCAAGATGCGCCGCTAGATATGCGCATGGATCAGGACGCACCACTTACAGCACGAGATGTTGTGAACGATTGGCCGTACGAGGACTTGGTTCGCATTTTCTTCCGATATGGGGAAGAGAAGTTCTCCAAGCAAGTAGCGCGCGAGATTGAACGCAGACGTGAAGTAGCACCAATTGAGACGACAGGTGAGTTGGTAGATTGCATTAAAGCTGCGATTCCAGCACCAGCCAGAAGGAAAGGTGGACATCCTGCCAAACGCGTTTTTCAGGCGATTCGAATTGCTGTGAACGATGAGTTAGGCGCGGTGGAAGATTCTCTAAAAGACGCGATGGAGTTGCTAAAACCAGGTGGACGCATCAGTGTCATCACTTTCCACTCGTTGGAAGATCGCATCACGAAGCAAATTTTTACCGAGCAAGCAAAAGGTCCAGAACTGCCGCCAGGGTTACCGATTATTCCAGATGAATATAAGCCGAAAATGAAGCTAGTAACAAGAAAACCGATTCTCCCATCCGAGGAAGAACTTACGGAAAACAACCGTGCGAGATCAGCAAAGCTTAGAGTGGTAGAACGGAATATTTAGGAGTGATGTAAATGAGTAATAATGTAGCTTACAAAACAAACGCAGAACCAAAACGCGTACATAGAGAAGCTCCACAACCACAACCTAAAAAAGAGATTCTAAAGCGTGGCAAAATAACGCTAGGCGAGAAGTTGATTGTCTCGATTTTTGTTGTTGTGATTGCGGTATTTGCTTTTAAAATTATAGGTGTACAAGCGCAAATATATAGTGTGAATCAAGGCATTCAAGAGCAACAAACGAATGTCGATAAACAAGTGAAAGCAAACGAAGATTTGTCTTCTGAAGTGGCGGACCTTAGTCGTTACGAACGTGTATGGCAAAAAGCGAAAGAACTTGGTTTGAAACTTGATCCAGATAATGTGAAAGTAGTGGAAGGCAAATGAAAAAAAGAGTAGGAAACATGCGAAGAGGGGCCCTTGTCTTATTTATCATCTTTGGCGTTATTTTTCTGTCGGTTATCGGACGCTTCTTTTACATGCAAGTCGTTGGCGATGTCAACGGCGTTCCTCTTGCTGCCAAGGCGGCGCAACAGCATTTACGAAGCAGTGTCATTGAAGCAAATCGCGGCTCTATTTTAGATCAAAAGGGCGAAGTGATTGCAAAAGACACTGCTTCTTATACATTAGCGGCAGTGCTTGATCCGAAACAATCACAAGGCACGAAAACGCCGCATCACGTGGTAGATAAGGAAAAAACAGCGAAAGTGTTAGCCAAATACTTGTCGTTAAAAGAAGCCGATGTGTTGAAGAAATTAAAAACAAAAAAATTATTCCAAGTCGAATTTGGGAAAGCTGGGAAGAACTTGTCTGCGGAAGTGAAAGATAAGATTGAGGCGGAGAAATTGCCGGGTCTCATTTTCACGAAACAAGCGCAGCGGTTTTATCCGAACGGTGTGTTTGCATCGCATCTAGTTGGTTACGCGCAGCAACAAGAAGGTAAGGATGGCGTGACCAAGTTGATTGGCAAGATGGGAATTGAGAAGGCGTATAATTCGATTTTGACGGGTAAGAATGGAAAAATCAATTATGATGCGGATAAATATGGCTACATTTTGCCGAACACGAAAAGTGCGGTTGAAAAAGCGCAGGACGGTAGCGATATTTATTTGACGCTTGATAAGAAGATTCAGACGTTCTTGGAAGATACGCTAAATACGGTGGATGCGAAATATAATCCGAAAAATATGATGGCGGTCGTGATGAATCCGAAAACGGGTGAAATTTTGGCGATGAGCCAGCGTGATACGTTTAATCCGACGACAAAAGAAGGTTTGTCGAAAGAATGGGCGAACTTGCCTGTGGAAACAACGTATGAACCAGGATCGGTTATGAAAATCTTCTCGTTAGCCTCGGCGATTGATCTTGGCGTGTATAATCCGAATGCGTACTACCAATCGGGAACGTACAATGTTGGTAACATTCCAATTCATGACCATAATGCTGGTGTTGGTTGGGGCTCGATTACGTACCGTGAAGGTGTGGAGCGCTCAAGTAACGTTGCGTTCGCGAAATTGCTTGCGGCCATGGGCCCTGACAAATTCAAAACGTACTTGCAAAACTTTGGCTTCGGCCAAAAAACGGGTATCGACTTGCCAGATGAAGCGTCTGGAAAGATTTTGTATGACCATAAAATTGAGCAGGTAACAACGGTGTTTGGGCAAGGTACGACGGTTTCGATGATGCAAATGTTGCAAGGTGCGACGGCGATTGCGAGTGATGGCAAGATGAAGCGGCCTTACGTTGTGTCAAAAATTGTTAATCCAAATACAGGCGAGACTACGGAGACGAAACCAACTGTGACGGGGCAACCGATTAGTGCTGCGACGGCGAAACAAACGCGCGAAGAACTGCGCAATGTTATTACTGGTGATGTTGGAACTGGGAAATTGTACGCGATTGAAGGCTACGATATCGCCGGGAAAACAGGCACATCGCAAATCCCGAATCCGAAGGGTGGCGGCTACATGACGGGGAACAATAATTACATTTTCTCCTTCATGGGAATGGCGCCAGCAAACGATCCGGAGCTTGTGATGTATGTGACGATGCAACAACCGCAATTATCTGGTAGCGAAACGGGAGGCAAAGCTGTCTCGGAAGTTTTCAACCCAGTAATGAAAAATAGCCTACAATATTTAAATATCAAATCCGCTGATACGGCAAAATTAAAAACGATGACGATGGACAGCGTGACAGGCAAAACACCAGCAGAGGCCAAAAAAGCTTTGACGGCTAAAAAGCTAGTGCCAGTCGTGATTGGAAATGGGAAGAAAATCGTGCAACAATTGCCACAACCAGGCGAGAAAATTTTAGAAGGCCAGCGTGTTATTTTGATGACAGAAGGCGATATGACGATTCCAGACATGCGAGACTGGGCGAAAAACGATGTCTTAAAAGTCTCGGAAATCACCGGTGTACCTTTTGATGTCACAGGCAATGGCTACGTTCTAAAACAGAGCGCTTCGGCAGGATCAGTCATTAACGATAAGTCCAAAATCACAATTACGTTAGCAACACCAGACAAAATACCAAACTTCAATAAAGCACCAGTTGCCGACGATAGTAAAAAAGACTCCACAGACACATCCGTAGAAGAAGCGACCGGACTAAACGCATTATTAAATTAGCAATAGAAAATAGTGCGCGCTCTTATGTTTTTTTGCAGGGCGCGCTTATTTTATACAACGTGTTTTGTGTCCTACGCATTGTATTCGTGGCGCGTTTTTGCTAATATAGTAGAAGAAGATTTGCCAGCCGCACAAAGTAGGTTTGATACGCCCTTTTGGATTTTTAAGAAGGTGGTGCTATCATTTTTTGGCGTTGGGGCAAAGGAAGGGAAGTTCATGATGGAATTAGAGAAGTTATTACAGGCGATTCCGTATTGTCAGCTCATGCAGGCCGACGAAAATACGCTACATATGGAAGTAAAGACCATCGAACAGGATAGTCGGCAAGTGCAGGCTGGGACGCTATTTGTTTGTGTGGATGGCGAAGTTGTGGACGGCCACGATTATGCGCAGAAGGCGGTGGCGAGTGGCGCGACGGTGATTGTGGCAGAACGCATGCTAGACGACGTTGCGGTTCCGATTGTTTTAGTGCAGGATGGCAAACGAGCGATGGCAAGGCTCGCCGCGATGTTTTATGGGGATCCAACGGCAGAAATGAATTTGATTGGTATCACAGGTACGAACGGAAAAACAACGGTGAGCCACTTGATTGAATTCATTTTGGCAGACCATGGCGCGACAACTGGGCTTATCGGCACGATGTATCGCAAAATCGGAACAGAAATTTTAGAAACGAAAAACACGACACCAGACAGCTTAACGTTGCAAAAAACATTCCGACAAATGCGCGATGTGGAAGTGACAACGGCAGTCATGGAAGTGTCATCGCATGCGCTCGTACAAGGACGCGTCTACGGTTCTGATTACGACGTGGCGGTTTATACGAACTTGTCGCAAGACCATCTAGATTACCACAATACAATGGAAGAATACGCTCATGCCAAAAGTTTACTGTTCGCCCAATTGGGCAATCAATCGAGCAGTAAAACAAAGACGGCGGTTATTAATAACGATGATGCGTACGCAAACTTCATGATGGAAGCAACGAGCGCCCACGTTCTTACTTACGGCATTGATAAAGCGGCGACTTTCCGAGCAGCAAATATCGAAATCAGCAGTAAAGGAACGCGATTCGAACTTCATTTTAGAGGCGAAACGTTCCCAGTACAACTACAGCTTATCGGCAAATTCAACGTCTACAACGCACTGGCTGCCATTGCTGCGGTGTATGCAACAGACGAGGCGCCAAACACGATGGCAGAAATCATTGCTTCCCTTGAAAAAGTAACTGGCGTAGCTGGACGCTTCGAATTAGTGGACGCAGGCCAACAGTTCCCAGTCATTGTTGATTACGCCCACACACCAGACGGCCTAGAAAATGTCTTGAAAACGGTTGGCGAATTTGCCAAAGGTCGTATTTTTGTCGTCGTTGGTTGTGGTGGTGATCGGGATAAAGGTAAGCGCCCATTGATGGCTCAAATTGCCGTGAAATACGCGACTGACCCTGTATTCACTTCTGATAATCCGAGGACGGAGGACCCGACGCAAATTATCGAAGACATGTTAGCAGGTGTTCCAGACGCGAATTATACCGTAAAAGAAGCACGCCACGAAGCGATTGTTTATGCGGTAGAAGCGGCAAAACCAGAAGATGTCATTTTGATTGCAGGCAAAGGGCATGAGACATATCAAATCATTGGCGATGTTGTTCATGATTTTGATGATAGAAAAGAAGCCCGAGCGGCAATTTTAGCAAAAAGATAAACATTTTAGTGCACAGATAATCTTGTTTGTGACAAAGAGATAGGAGCGAAAAAGCGTGTCATTATATTGGATAGTTACAACATTTGCGATGGCTTTCATTATTACAGTAGTCGGGGTACCATTATTCATCCCGTTTTTACAACGATTGAAATTTGGTCAAAGCATCCGCGAAGAAGGCCCACAAAGCCATCAAAAAAAATCAGGAACGCCGACGATGGGAGGACTTGTTTTTCTTATCGCGATGATTCTAAGCTTCATCATTATGGCATCCATCGGTGG
Source organism: Listeria booriae (assembly GCF_000766865.1). Taxonomy (GTDB): domain Bacteria; phylum Bacillota; class Bacilli; order Lactobacillales; family Listeriaceae; genus Listeria_A; species Listeria_A booriae. The sequence goes on along the minus strand of NZ_JNFA01000023.1, from coordinate 201,742 downwards.
TTGGTTTGGTAGTGAGGCATTGCTTCTCCTTATCCCGCTTGTTTTATTCGGTGCACTCGGGTTCTTAGACGATTACATCAAAGTCGTTAAGAAACAAAACTTAGGCTTAACATCGAAACAAAAATTTTTAGGACAAGTTGTTATTTCGGTCTTGTTCTACCTTATTTATCATTTCAACGGGTATCCAGAAACGCTTAACATCCCGTTCACAAGTATTGAAATCAATCTTGGTTGGTTTTTCCTTATCTTCGTGATTTTCTGGATGGTCGGTTTTTCCAACGCGGTGAACTTAACAGATGGTTTAGATGGCTTAGTTTCCGGACTTTCTGTCATTGCTTTTGGAACGCTTGCGATTATTGCTAATCACCAAGACCAAGGCGTTGTCGCGATGTTCTGTATGGCGATTGTTGGGGCGATGCTAGGCTTCCTTATTTTCAACAAGAATCCTGCGAAAATTTTCATGGGGGATACAGGTTCTTTAGCACTCGGTGGCGCTATTGCGGCGATTTCGATTATGCTACACCAAGAATGGATGCTGCTACTTATCGGTCTTGTTTTCGTTATCGAAACAGCGTCGGTCATTATTCAAGTCTTCTATTTCAAAGTAACAAACGGCAAGCGATTATTTAAAATGAGTCCAATTCATCACCATTTCGAACATGTTGATATCGGCTGGTCGGAATGGCGTATCGTCTTTACTTTTTGGGGTGCCGGTCTTGTTTGCGCGATTCTTGCACTGCTAATTATTCTTTAAAAAAATGGGAACTGTAAAACTGGGGGAGTAAAAATGAAAAACATTATTCAATATAAGCATCGCAAAGTACTTGTATTGGGCTTGGCGAGAAGTGGCGTAAGTGCAGCATCTTTGCTACATAAGCTTGGTGCATTCGTTACCGTCAACGATCAAAAGCCATTCAGCGAGAATCCAGAAGCACAAGGCTTATTAGAACAAGGCATTAAAGTCATCTGTGGTTCGCATCCGGTGGAACTTCTAGATGAAGGCTTCGAACTTGTCGTTAAAAATCCCGGCATCCCGTATGACAATCCAATGATTAAAAAAGCACAAGACCTGCTCATCCCGATTATTACAGAAGTCGAGCTTGCTTACCAAATTTCAGACGCACCTATCATTGGCATCACAGGAACGAACGGAAAAACAACAACAACAACCATCGTGCATCATATGTTAAACGAAATGGAACCAAACAAAGCATTGCTAGCCGGAAATATCGGTTTCCCAGGTTCAGAAGTTGCCGAAAAAGCGACTGCCGATCAATATATCGCCATGGAATTATCATCCTTCCAGCTGATGGGAATCCGCACGTTCTGCCCGAAAATCTCGGTCATCACGAACATTTACGAAGCACATATCGATTACCATAAAACGCGCGAAGACTACGTAAAAGCTAAATGGCGCATTCAAGAAAACCAAACGAAAAATGAGTTTCTCGTTATCAATTGGGATCAAGACGAACTGCGCAACATGACAAAACGCACGAAAGCCAAAGTCATCCCATTCTCACCGACGCAGAAATTAGGGGAAGGTGCTTATGTCAAAGACGGCAACATCATGTTTTACGATGAAGTTATCGGCAAGCGCGAAGATATTTTACTTCCTGGTGAGCATAATTTGGAAAACATTTTGGCATCGATTGCCGTTGCGAAAATTTGCGAAGTGAGCAATGAACAAATCATGCACGTCTTAGAAACATTTAAAGGCGTGGAGCACCGGACACAGTTTGTCAAAGAACTAAACGGTCGCAAGTTCTACAATGACTCGAAAGCAACGAACATTTTGGCGACACAAAGCGCACTTAGCGGTTTTAACAAACCAGTCGTACTACTCGCTGGCGGACTGGATCGCGGTATCGAATTCGACGAACTAAAACCATTTTTCAAAAACGTCAAAACATTGATTGTTTTTGGCGAAACAGCAGATAAAGTTGGTCGTGTCGGAAAAGAAGCCGGTGTGGACGTGCATAAAGTTCATGACGTTACAGCAGCAGTTCCACTAGCCTACGAATTATCGGAACCCGGCAACATTATTCTTTTATCACCAGCATGTGCGAGTTGGGATCAATATCGAACGTTCGAAGTTCGCGGTCGCGCCTTTATGGATGCCATCGACGAACTACCAGATGAGGTGGAAAAATGAAATTTATCATAAGCGGAGGCGGCACAGGAGGGCATATTTATCCGGCCCTCGCCTTAATCCGAGCGATCAAAAAACGAGACCCAGAAGCAGAATTCCTCTACATCGGTACTGAAAAAGGGCTGGAGTCAGACCTTGTCCGACGCGAAAACATTCCTTTTGAAGCGATTGAAATCACTGGCTTTAAACGCTCGTTGTCGATGGAAAACATCAAAACGATTACGCGCTTTTTCAAAGGTGTGACGCGAAGTAAAGAACTGATTCGCAACTTTCGACCGGATGCCGTCATTGGTACGGGTGGTTATGTTTGTGGCCCTGTCGTTTACGCCGCGGCGAAGCTGAACATCCCGACTGTCATTCACGAACAAAATAGTGTCGCTGGTTTAACGAATAAGTTTTTAAGCCGTTATGCGGATCGTGTGGCGATTTGTTTTGAAGAAGTAAGTGATTCGTTTGCCGCTGAGAAGATTGTTTTCACCGGTAATCCGCGTGCTTCCGAAGTGATTGGTATCGAATCAGGTGATGTTTTAGCCGAATTTGATTTGGAACCAGGCAAGCCGACCGTTCTTGTTTTTGGTGGTAGTCGTGGTGCTCGTGGGATTAACGAAGCAGTGGAGGCGAACTTGACGAAATTCAGCAAGCGGCCGTATCAATTGCTTTACGTGACTGGCGAAGTGCATTACAACAAAATCAAAGATAAGCTAGCGGACATGAATTTGCACGATAACATTAGCGTCCAGCCTTTCATCTACGACATGCCAAAAGTACTTAATGTCAGCACCTTAGTCGTATCGCGAGCTGGCGCAACATCACTCGCCGAATTTACGGCACTAGGCGTTCCAAGTATCTTAATCCCAAGTCCCTATGTCACGGCGAATCACCAAGAAAAAAATGCCGAATCACTAGCGAAAAAAGAAGCAGCAGTCATCATTTCCGAAGCAACACTCGCACCGCATCTTTTGCTGGATGTGATCGATAGCATCATGGACAATCCAGAGAAACTCGCAAAAATGCAATACGAAGCAAAACAACTCGGCGTCCCAGATGCAGCAGACAAGCTAGTAGACGCTATCCTAGACATCATTCCGAAATAATACAAAAGTGAGGAGGACAAATAAATGGCGAATAAAAAAATAGTATCCATCGAAAGCAGAATCCCAGAACTAAAAAAATATCGCAAAAAGAAGCTCGTTCGCCATATGTCGATTATTATTAGCATCTTTGTTCTTCTCATTTTAATCACGCTGTACTTCCTGTCACCACTCAGTAAAGTACAACGCATCTACGTGGACGGCAACAAACAAGTAGACGAGCAAACTGTGCTAAAAGAAGGCAATCTCAACCAAGACGAATTCGTGTTTGGCTTGCGCAAATCAAAAAGCGCCGACGCACTCGAACAAAACCCGTTAATTAAAAAAGCAACCGTCGAACTAAAAGGTCTAAACACATTACGCGTCCACATCACCGAAAATAAAACCATCGGCTACCAAGAAAAAGACGGCAAATACTACGACGTGCTAGAAACAGGCAAGCTTTTAACAACACAGCCAAAAGAATTCCCAATCGGCAACAATCCTATTTTTAGCAACTTCAAAAACGGAACCGTCCTAAAAGACATGGTGAGCCAACTTATGGACTTACCAGAAGGCGTCTTGCTTTCTATTTCCGAGATTCATTTCGCACCAACCAAAAGCGATGACGAACACATCAAGTTATACATGAATGACGGCAATGAAGTCTCCGCAACAATCAATACCTTCGCGGAAAAAATGTCGCATTACCCGTCCATCGTTGCCCAACTAAAAGCAGACCAAAAAGGCATTATTGATTTGGAAATTGGCTCCTATTTCCGAACCTATCTGAAGGATAAAGAAGAAAAAGCTGCCAGTAAGAAGAATTAAGTGAATATGTGGGAAAAATAACATTCATTCGGGCTGCAAAACCGCAGAACAAGAACGTACATTCCTCTTTTTTAGGCGAAATTGACAAAAATCAAAATATTTGCCGAAAATTATCCTTTGTGCTTTTATTACTAGGTTTCTTGGTGTAGACTGTAACTAGGTATCGTAAGAACAAGTTTACATTTTTATGCAATTTTAACGATTGCTATCTTGTTTGTCTAAAGGGGAATCTTAACTGACAAACGCCATGAATTGAAAACATAAATGACTGATAGATAACTTACTACTGAAATTTTTACAAGTAGACACATAAAAGGTAAAAACAAAATAAAGGAGGTGCCGATAAATGGAAGAAAACGAGATTTACGTAAGCTTAGACATTGGAACATCGTCTGTAAAAGTAATTATTGCCGAGATGGCGAACGACAGACTCAATATTATCGGTGTGGGAAACGTCCTATCACAAGGTGTGAAACGTGGCGTCATTATTGACATTGATAAAACAGTGGATTCTATTAAAAAAGCAATTGAACAAGCAGAACGCATGGTAGGAGTGCATATTTCACAAGTTATTGTTGGAATTGTTTCTAGCCAAGTGCAGTTAGAAGCTTGCCAAGGAATCGTCGCGGTGAGTAGCGAAAATCGTGATATTACCGACGAAGATGTCTGGAATGTGATGGACGCAGCGCAAGTCGTTCCATTGTCGCCAGAACGAGAAATCATTAGTATCATCCCAGAGCAATACGTAGTGGACGGACTAGAAGGAGTAACAGACCCAAGAGGCATGCGAGGTGTGCGCCTTGAAATGGAAGGAACGTTGATTACCGGTTCAAAAACGATCTTACATAATACGCTTCGTTGCGTTGAACGTGCTGGTTTAGAAATTACCGATATCGTACTCCAACCCCTTGCAGAAGGCTCCATTTCATTGACAGAAGACGATAAAGAATTTGGTACAGCGCTCGTTAATATTGGTGCTGGAACGACAACAATTAGTGTTTTTGAACAAGGCAAGTTAACGTATACGACCGTGTTGCCAGTCGGTGGAGATCATGTTACCAAAGATTTATCACTTGGTCTAAACACATCTACAGCAACCGCTGAAAAAGTAAAATTAGAACATGGTTATGCTTTTTATGACGACGCTTCTTCTGATGTCGCATTTGGCATTGATGTCATTGGCAGTGACCAACAACAACATTTCACACAGCTTGAAGTCGCTGATATCGTAGAGGCTCGCATGGAAGAGATTTTCATGTTAACGATAGAAGAATTAAACCGTGTTGGTAAATCACATCTTCCAGGAGGCTACGTGCTAACTGGTGGTTCGATGGCCATTCCTGGCGCGATTGATCTGGCCGGTAAAGTTTTTCAAGCCCATGTAAGGTTGGCGATTCCGGATTATATCGGTGTTCGCGAACCAAGTTTTACAACCGCAGTTGGTTTGATTAAACACGCCTACCAAACCGCCGAAAAAGAAGGCAGAAGCCTAGGCGCGGCTCCAGAAGAACCAATCGCAGAAGACAATTACAATCAGAAGCCAAAACAAAAACCTAAGAAAACAGAAGAAGAAAAAGTATCCACGAAAATGAAAAATTTCTTCGGCGCGTTTTTCGACTAGAAAGCAAGTGTTTTTCGGTAATTAAGGTAAAATTAGGAGGCAAAAAATATGTTAGAGTTTGACACGAGTGCAGAAAGTTTAGCAACGATTAAAGTAATTGGTGTCGGTGGCGGCGGAAACAATGCTGTCAACCGAATGATTGAGCATGGTGTCCAAGGCGTTGATTTTATCGCAGTCAATACGGATGCACAAGCTTTAAATCTATCCAAAGCCGAAGTTCATTTACAAATTGGTACGAAATTAACACGCGGGTTAGGCGCTGGCGCTGTTCCTGAAATCGGTAAAAAAGCCGCTGAGGAAAGCCGCGAAATGATTGAAGAAGCATTAAAAGGTGCCGATATGGTATTCGTTACAGCTGGTATGGGTGGCGGAACTGGTACGGGTGCTGCTCCAGTGATTGCGACAATCGCAAAAGAAATGGGCGCATTAACAGTAGGCGTTGTCACACGTCCATTCGGTTTTGAAGGGCCGAAACGTACGAAACAAGCGGCGATTGGTACAGAAGCGATGAAAGAAGCAGTAGACACATTAATCGTTATTCCAAATGACCGTTTACTACAAATCGTAGACAAAAATACGCCGATGTTAGAAGCATTCCGTGAAGCCGACAATGTTTTACGTCAAGGTGTTCAGGGTATATCTGATTTAATTGCTGTTCCTGGTTTAATCAACTTGGATTTCGCCGATGTGAAAACCATTATGACAAACCGTGGCTCTGCATTGATGGGAATCGGTATTGGTACAGGCGAAAATCGAGCGGCAGACGCTGCTAAAAAAGCGATTTCTTCTCCACTACTAGAAACTTCGATTGACGGCGCGAAAGGCGTTTTGATGAACATTACTGGTGGTTCTAATTTGAGTTTGTATGAAGTACAAGAAGCAGCAGAAATCGTGTCTTCGGCTTCAGATGAAGATGTAAACATGATTTTCGGTTCTGTTATCAATGATGAATTGCAAGACGAGCTAATCGTGACAGTCATCGCAACAGGTTTTGACGAAGCAGCTCAAGCGAAACAAAAAGCGCAACCGCAAAGTCGTCCTAACCCAGCAATCCAAGTGAATCGTCCAGGCTACGCAGTAAAAGAAGATGCAGCACCAGCCCAAGACGAGCAACCAAGCCAAACGCAACACGTTGAAGAACCACGCCAGAACTTAGATGTTGACGTACCAGCGTTCATTCGCAATCGTAACCGTCGCAGCTAAAAAAGACTATTTAAAATTAGGTGATATGAGATGAGCTATAACGACAATTTGCAAAAAATCGAAACAAGGATTGCCAAAGCAGCACAAACAAGTGGGCGCGACAGAAGTGATGTCCATCTTGTTGCCGTAACTAAAACGGTCGATGTGGCGGCAATGGAAAAGCTATATGATTTAGGCGTTCGCCATTTCGGTGAAAATCGTGCCGATGTTTTTACAGAAAAAGTGGCAGCATTGGCGGATAAGACCGACATCGTTTGGCATTATATCGGTTCACTGCAAACACGAAAAGTCCGAGCCATCCTTCCACATATAAGCTTTTTACACTCATTGGATCGCAAATCGCTTGCCGATGAGATTGAAAAACGAGCAACGGAAAAAGTGGCCTGTTTTTTACAAGTCAATATTTCCGAAGAAGAGACAAAGCACGGTTTTAACGCAGAAGAAGCGCTTGCTTTTGTCCAATCACAAAACTATCAACACGTCGAAATTGTTGGATTAATGACGATGGCTCCAAACACCGATGATGAGCAGACTTTACATCACGTTTTTCAAGGATTAAAAGCATTGCAACTAGAAATAGAGAAGCTTGGAATCGCAAACGTTCCGTGTCATGAGTTATCGATGGGAATGACGAACGATTTCGAGATTGCAATAGAAGACGGCGCAACATTTATCAGAGTAGGTAGAGCTTTAGTAGAGGAAAACTAAATGTGGAGGTGTAAATCAGATGGGATTAAAAGATAAATTCAAATCTTACTTTTTCTTAGATGAGGAAGGCGAAGAATATTACGAAGAAGAACAACAGCCAGTTGCAGCAAAACCACAACAGCAATACATTCGTGAAGTTCCCGCTGAGAAAAAGATGAAAAAACCAACAGCTAAAAATTATTTTACAAATCAAAATGATGCGGTAGACGAGCATAAAGTTGTGAGCATGAATGGTGCGCAATTTTCAAGTCAAATGGTATTAGTAGAACCGCGCGTTTACGCAGAAGCACAAGAACTTTCGGATTACTTGAAAGAGTATAAGACAGTCGTTGTGAATTTACAGCGCATTAGTCACGATCAGGCTATTCGTATTGTAGACTTTTTAAGCGGAACAGTGTATGCTTTAGGTGGAGATATCCAACGCATCGGTAATAATATTTTCCTTTGCACACCGGAGAACGTCGAAGTTGATGGCGCGATTTCGGAGATGTTGGAAGAACAAGATTTTATGTAAATGAGGTGTAACACATTTTAGCATATCAGATTGCACATTATGTTTTCGTCGTATTAGATTACTTCCCGTATGTACTGTTCGTTTATATTTTGATGTCATGGTTTCCAGGCGCGTATGAAACAGGATTTGGCCGCTTTTTGTCCAAGATTTGTGAGCCTGTTTTAGCACCGTTCCGGAAAATCATTCCGCCGATTGGTGGAGTGCTTGACTTATCGCCAATCATTGCCTTTTTTGCAATTCGAATGGCGACGTTTGGATTACAGTACTTAGTATATAATTATATACTGCCGATTGTTGTGTAAATAAGGATACCGAAATGAAGCTTATCTGTTTTATCAGGTAGATTTGTCTTCGGTATTTTTTTAGTGGTATTTAAAATGGGGGCCATATTAACGTGGCGCAAGAAATAGTTAACTTAAAGGGAGTAAGGGCTTATGGAAGGAATTTATCAACATTTTAGAGCAGAAGAACATGCGTTTATTGATGTGGCCTTGGAATGGATTGTGCAAGTCGAAGATCAGTATACGCCGCATTTGACTGACTTTATGGACCCGCGTCAACGCTATATTCTAGAGACGGTTGTTGGTGGTTACGAGCATGTAAAAGTGAAATTCTGGGGTGGTGTGAGCCATGCAGAACGCAGACGGGCGCTTATTTACCCTGACTATTATGAGCCGGCCGACGCTGATTTTAATATTACGTTATATGATATTCGCTATCCGGTGAAGTTCACGACGCTAACACATCAGAAAATTTTGGGCACGATGATGTCGCTTGGAATGAAGCGCGATATTTTTGGTGACATTTTGACACAAGGAGAGCTGTGGCAGTTTTTCGTGATGACAGAAATGAAGGACTATGTTAGTTTGCAACTTGATAAAATAGGGAAAGTGAATGTCATGTTGGAAGAAATGCCGCTGACCGATTCGCTACCTGTTCATTTGGACTGGGAATTCGCCAGCACGACGATTACAAGTTTGCGTTTAGACCTTGTCGTAGCAACTGCGCATAACATTTCTCGTCAAAAAGCAAAACAACTCGTGCAAGCGAAGTTAGTGAAAGTGAACTGGAAAACGGTAGAAAATCCAGATTTTGAATGTGAGGAAAAAGATATTATTTCTGCTCGAGGATTTGGTCGCGTGAAACTTGGTGAAATCAACGGACACACGAAAAAAGACAAGATTCGCATTGAAATCGGTCATCTTAAGTAATTTTTATACTTTTAAGACGAAAATACTTGCGAGAAAGTCGGAATTTTATTATAGTAGTAGACAGGTATATATCAAATTTTATGGTATAATAGAAGGGCTAGCCTAGAATTTGCTTAGGCTTTGACCATATGGAGGTGTTGAACATGCCATTATCACCGCTGGATATACATAACAAAGAGTTTAGCCGTGGTTTTAGAGGTTATGAAGAGGACGAGGTGAACGAATTCCTCGATCAGATTATTAAGGATTATGAACAACTCATTAAAGAGAAGAAACGCTTAGAGGAGACACTATCTTCCAGAGATGATCGTCTAGGGCATTTCACAAACATCGAAGAAACACTGAACAAATCACTCATCGTTGCGCAAGAAGCTGCGAACCAAGTGATTGATAATGCAGACAAAGAAGCGAAGTTAATTGTACGTGAAGCAGAGAAAGACGCCGACCGTATTTTAAGCGATTCATTATCGAAAGCACGTAAAATCGCGATTGAAATTGAAGATTTGAAACGCCAATCGAAAGTTTTCCGCGAACGTTTACGCTTGCTAGTAGAAACACAAATGGATTTAATTAAGAGTGATGACTGGCAACAGCTGATGGAATACGAAGTCGACGCGACGGAGTTAAAATCTGCTGACCCAGTGAAAGTAGAAGAAGAACTAAATATCGAGAAGCTATAATAGAGACAAGTACAAGTTCCACCCAAATTCTATTTTTCAAGCGAGCTGTGGTCGGTGTAAGCACAGCAATAGAATGGAACATTAGAAATCACTCTGGAGCTCTTTTTCCGAACAGCCAGAACATGGCCAACTAAGAAACAGCGTACGTCGGCGTTAACGATGGAACGAAGTGGGCAAAGATACAAAATCAATGTCAACAAGGGTGGTACCGCGATAAATAAACTCGTCCCTTTTTTAGGGGATGGGTTTTTTGTTTTGAAAACGAAAAGCTGAACACGCCCGTTTAGCCCTGACAGAAACTGGAGCGGCCGCAGGAAAAGTCCTCTTTTGACTTTTTCGGAGGGCGTGAAGTTTCCGAAGGGCTGGCGTGTGAAGCTGGATCCGGAGGCGCTGAACATGACGTCAAACTCCAAAGGCACAAACATTGTTTTCAGCACAAAGCCTTTAAAAGGAAGGCAGTTTCATTTCATTCAACTGCATATTGAGGTTCTAACTCAGCAAAATACGCTTCGCAAGAACCACAACAAAGCTGGATCCGGAGGCGCCGAACATGACGCTAAACTCCAAAAGCATAAACATTGTTTCTCATCACAAAGCCTTTAAAAGGAAGGCAGTTTCATTTCATTCAAATCAACAAAATACACTTTTCAAAAATATTTAAACAAAAAGGAGACAAAAACCAATGGAATACAAAGATACACTACTCATGCCAAAAACAGAATTCCCGATGCGAGGTAACCTGCCAAACAAAGAACCAGAATGGCAAACAAAATGGGAAGAAATGAACCTTTACGACGAAATTCAACAAAAAAACGCGGACAAACCAACATTTATCCTACACGATGGCCCGCCATACGCAAATGGTGAATTACACATGGGACACGCGATGAACAAAGTCATCAAAGACATCATCGTTCGTCAAAAATCAATGAGCGGTTTCCGTTCCCCATACGTACCTGGCTGGGATACACACGGCTTGCCAATCGAACAAGCATTAGCAAACAAAGGCGTTAAACGTAAAGAAATGTCTGTGGCTGAATTCCGTAAACTTTGTGCAGAATATGCTTACAAACAAGTCGATATCCAACGCGCAGGTTTCAAACGTCTAGGCGTAACTGGCGAATGGGCAAATCCGTACATCACGCTACAACCAGAATACGAAGCAGAACAAATCAAAGTTTTTGGTGAAATGGCGAAAAAAGGCTACATTTACAAAGGTAAAAAACCTGTCTACTGGTCACCATCCAGTGAATCTGCCCTAGCAGAAGCAGAAATCGAATATCAAGATAAGAAATCCGCATCTATCTTTGTTGCTTTTAAAGTAACAGATGGTAAAGGCGTATTAGATACAGATACAAACATCGTTATTTGGACAACCACACCGTGGACAATGCCTGCCAATATGGGTATTACGGTGAATCCAGATTTAGAATACGTAGTCGTTGCTGTCAATGGCGCGAAATACGTTGTAGCAGAAAGCTTGCTAAACAGCTTGCGTGAAACACTAGGCTGGGAAGATGCAGAAGTTATCAAAACCGTTCGTGGTTCTGAACTCGATCGCGTCGTTACGAAACACCCATTCTATGACCGCGATTCTTTAGTAATGAACGGGGAACACGCAACAGCAGATGCTGGAACAGGTGCCGTCCATACAGCTCCTGGACACGGGGAAGACGATTTTCTAATCGGACAGAAGTATAATTTAGAAGTTTTGGCGCCGTTAGATGATCGTGGTGTTTTCACAGAAGAAGCGCCAGGATTTGAAGGTGTATTTTATGATACGGCGAACAAAATGGTAACGGAAAAACTAGAAGAAGTCGGCGCATTGCTAAAAATGGAATTCATTACGCACTCGTATCCACATGATTGGCGTACGAAGAAACCGGTTATTTTCCGTGCTACAGCGCAATGGTTTGCTTCTATTGACAAATTCCGTCAAGAACTGCTAGACGCTGTACAAAAAGTAACTTGGACACCGGCATGGGGCGAAACACGCTTGTTCAACATGGTTCGTGACCGAGGCGACTGGGTTATCTCACGTCAACGTGTGTGGGGCGTTCCGCTACCGATTTTCTATGCAGAGAACGGGGAAGCTATTATCACAGATGAAACGATTCATCACGTATCCGAATTGTTCCGCGAGCATGGTTCAGACGTTTGGTTTGAACGAGAAGCGAAAGATTTATTACCAGAAGGATTTACACATGAAGGTAGTCCAAATGGTGAATTTACAAAAGAAAATGATATTATGGATGTTTGGTTTGATTCAGGAACGAGTCATCAAGCGGTTCTAGAAGCGCGTCCTTACTTGAATCGTCCAGCAGATCTTTACATGGAAGGTTCTGACCAATATCGTGGTTGGTTTAACTCTTCCTTAACGACAAGCGTTGCTATCACTGGCGAATCGCCATATCGTAATGTGTTGAGTCACGGTTTTGCATTAGATGGTGATGGTCGTAAAATGAGTAAATCACTAGGAAATACAATGCTTCCAGGTAAAGTGATTAATCAACTTGGCGCCGATATCGTGCGTTTATGGGTTGCTTCTGTTGATTACCAAGCGGACGTGCGTATCAGTGACAATATTTTGAAACAAGTATCGGAAGTTTACCGTAAAATCCGTAATACGATGCGTTTCTTACTAGGAAACTTGGCAGATTTCACGCCAGCTAATAATGCCGTGGCTTACGAAGATTTACGCGAAGTCGATCAATATTTACTTATTAAATTAGATGAGTTAGTAAAAAATGTTCGTGCGAACTATGATAAATATGAGTTTTCGGCGATTTATCACCAAATCAATAATTTCTGTACGGTAGAACTTAGCCAGTTTTACATGGACTTTGCGAAAGATGTTGTGTATATTGAAGCAGCGGATAGCAAAGATCGTCGTGCGATGCAAACGGTGTTCTATGAAGCTGTTGTGACGCTTACGAAGTTATTAGCACCAATTTTGCCACATACTGCGGACGAAGTTTGGTCGCATCTTGGAAATCAGGCGGAAGCTAGTGTGCATTTGTCGGAAATGCCGGAAGTGAAGCATTACCAAGGCACAGAAGCGATTACAGCAAAATGGGATCAGTTCATGCAAATTCGCGACGTTGTCCAAAAAGCATTGGAAGAAGCGCGTAATGAGAAAATCATCGGTAAATCAATGCTTGCAAAAGTAACATTATTCGCAGATGATGAAGCGAAAGAATTGTTTGATTCACTAGAAGGTGACTTTGCGCAATTATTGATTGTCTCAGACTTTGAATTAGTGGCGGGTCTTGACGCGGCGCCTGAGGGTGCGGTGAAGGATCAGCATGTAGCAGTTGCCGTGACGGTTGCAGAAGGTGAAACGTGTGAACGTTGTCGTGTCGTGAAGAAAGATGTCGGCGTAGATGCTAACCACCCAACCTTGTGTAAACGTTGTGCGGAAATTGTAACGGAAAATTATTAATCGTTGAAACGCGTGAGCATGATGGGAGTATTCCTTCGTGCTCATGATGTTTTTTAGAATTGGAGGGACCTTGTATGGCACATATCGATTTTATAAAAGTCCATGGTTCGCAAAATGATTTTTTCCTGATTGATGAGGTGGCTAACGGTATTTCGACGTGGGAAGATACGAATCGGGCGGCGCTTGCTATTCGTATTTGTAATCGTGATGAGATGCTCGGCGGTGCGGATGGGATTTTATTCGTCTCAGAAGCCTCAGACGGTACCTCAATCGGTCGTATGCGAGTTTTTAATGCAGATGGCTCTGAAGCGTCTATGTGCGGAAATGGGCTGCGTACGGTGGCTCGTTACTTGTTAGAAAAAGAGGGCGTGTCAGAAGCAACGGTAGAAACGATGAAAGCAACACTGCACGTATCGAAAGCTGCTGAAATTGGCAATGACATTCCGACATATCAAGTGGAAATTTCACCTGTTTTATTTGAACCAGAAGCTTTGCCGTTAAACTGGCCGGAATCTAAGCTGTATGATGAGGTGATCCCTGCATTGGATGATACGCTTCGTTTTTCAGCGGTAGCCGTACCCAATCCGCATTTAATTACGTTTGTAGATCAGGATGTGCTGGATTCGGACAAACAAGAAACGCTTTCTACGTATTTAAATGGGAAAAATCCTTATTTTACAGATGGCGTGAATGTGAGTTTCGTGAAAAATATCACGGAAGACACGATTTATGTGCGGACGTTCGAGCGTGGTGTTGGTTTTACAAATGCGTGTGGAACGGCGATGTCGGCCTCAAGTCTGATGAAAAAGCTGCTTCATAATGATACACTGGAAACGCCTGTAAACGTGTATAACAATGGTGGGCGCGTACAAGTGACAGCAGCTAAAGATAAAGAAGGGGCGCTTCATTTGCAACTTATCGGCAATGCCACCTTTGTTTATCATGGGAAACTTGCTATCACAGCAACAACAATGAACCTTCTTGAAAAAAGCGAAACAGGAGAACAAGCTAAATATCAAGCAATGGTAGAAGAAGTGAAAGCATTTTTACAAAAAAATAAGTGATGTAAGGAGTAAATGTATGAACACAAATAAAAAGAAAGCAATCCCGCTATTTGCAATCGGTGGCTTTGCGCTACTAATCTTTATTATCGTAGCACTGGCTGTTAATTCAGAACCGCGCTGGGTTGCCAAATTTGACTTAAATTGGATCAGCCGGATTCAAACAAATATTTCCGCTTCCAAAACAAGTTTGATTGAGACGTTAACAACTATCGGAAGCGCAGAAACCGCTATTATTTTAACCGTTATCGTTGTCGTTATTTTATTCTTCATGCGCAAGTTTGTTGTGGGTCTGTGGTTTGGCGGAACAGTACTTGTTTGTGCGGTTTTGCTAAACACGATCTTAAAAGACATCTTCCAAAGACCACGTCCTAACTTCGATCGATTGATTGCGGAGACTGGCTTTAGTTTCCCAAGTGGGCATGCGACTGGGAGCACTGTTTTTTACGGCTTAGCAGCGATGTTCTTAATTTTTACAGTAAGACAAATGTGGGCAAAAATCGTGATTGGTGTTGTCGGCTTAGGCTGGATTTTCTTCATCATGTATTCCCGCGTTTATCTAGGCGTGCATTACCCAACAGACGTATTTGGTGGCTTCCTATTTGGCGTTGCTTCCATCTTCATCTCACTCGGCGTGTATTTCCTAGTGCGCGAACCACTGCATAATCTATTAGTAAAATGGCGCATTAAAGATCGCAGCGTCATAAAATAGTTAACAAAACCGCGAAAGGCTAAAGTGCCCGTCGCGGTTTTTTCATAGCGAAAACATTGTGAAACAAAACACTTCTTATGTCCCGAAAATATTCATTGACATAGGTAAATATTACTTGCATTTTTAGAATGAAAGCGGTAAAATAAGTGTATCAATAAAATTAATATTGCCCTTTTTGTGCATTGTTGGGATGCTGTGGGCTTGGCAAGAGCTTATTCACATGTTATAAAGGATATTGATTCTTTGTACGATGAGTATCTTTTATAATATGTGAATTTTTATATGAAAACAAAGGTAAGCTTGTTGTTTAGCAGTTTCCCAGTAAGTTTTGTATTTGTAAAAGGAACATATTAAGAAAAAATTTTTGGAGGTTTTTGACACATGCAAGAAGGTACAGTAAAATGGTTCAATGGCGAAAAAGGTTTTGGATTTATTGAAGTTGAAGGCGGCGACGATGTATTCGTACACTTCAGCGCAATTCAAGGAGAAGGTTTCAAAACACTTGACGAAGGTCAAAAAGTTGAGTTTGAAATCGTTGAAGGACAACGCGGACCTCAAGCTGATAACGTAACTAAGCTTTAATTTGGTAGCAAGAGTACGCGAATAGAGATTGAGTGACTGTCATTTTTGGCGGTTGCTCAATCTTTTTTTAGCCATCCTTTTCAATCGATTCAATTTGGTCGGCTATTTCTGGATTTTCTAAGTTGCTCTTTAAATAGTCAGTATTTTGCGGCAACTCAATTTCGATTCCAGTTTGCTGCGAGATTTCAATACGACCTTCCAAAATCTCATAATCAAAAACATGCCCGCCGACTTTTCGTAAATCATCAATGAAATGCAGATGATATCCAGGTACATAAACACCTTGAAGATACGTAGGGGACCAAAAACCAACAATTGTTCCAGTGATGTATTCTAACGTATAGGTGCGCTGATCGTCCGAAATTTCCATGAGTGGAAGAAAAGGGCGCGATTGCTTTTGCACAGTTCGAGTATGAACAATACGGAAGTTTCCCGTCATTTTAACCGTATAAAAAAGATTAGGCCCTTGCGTTAAGGGTGCGATACGTGCTTCTAGCGCTTCTTTCGTCGTCAATTGATCTACATCAAAACCAAAATCCGCTTCAAAAAACGTGACCATCGCGTAAGGCGTCGTATCCGTCTCTTTCATGCGATAAGCTTCCCCATTTGCCCGTATTTGATAGGCAACCCCATCTAAAATCACCAATTCACCATCAAGAGAATCAAGTGTCCCAATCCCTAAATCTCCATGTGTTAACAATTCTTTAAATGTCGTCGAGCCTTCGTACAATCCGCCGAGCAATGAAGCTAATGTGGCATGCTGAAAAAGTCTGTTTTTACTTGAATCAGTCATTTGAAATCACTTCTTTCTCCAGTTTTTTGTATAGCGTGTGCATTTATTTATTCTGTTTGTAACATTATACCTGTTTGGGAAAAAGAAGGAAAGTAATATATTACACAAAATAAAAAGACCTGCCACGTGGACAGCATCTTTTTAAGTTATTATACAAGAAGTGTATAGAGCATTTGATTGTCGTTAATTGGCATGAAACTTGGGTCAAAGACGGCAATTCGCTCTAATAATTTCTCATAATCATTTGGATTTTGGAGCAGGACGCCGATGATAACGGGGCCTTGATTCCGATTCACTTTTTTCGTGTATTCGAATTTTGTAATATCGTCGTAGGGACCAAGAACATCGTTTACGAATTCGCGTAAGGCGCCAGGACGTTGTGGGAAGTTCACGATAAAGTAATGTTTTAAGCCTTCAAATACGAGGGAACGCTCTTCAATCTCTTGCATGCGGTTAATGTCGTTGTTACCACCGCTGACAATGCAGATGACGTTTTTACCTTTGATTTGTTGGCGGAAATGGTTGAGCGCTGCGACGGATAAAGCACCTGCAGGCTCGGCGACAATGGCTTGCTTTGTGTACATGTCTAAGATTGTAGAGCAAACTTCGCCTTCATCGACTTCGGTTACTTCATCAACCAACTTCGCGCAATGTTGGTACGTTAGTTGGCCGACTTGTTTTACCGCCGCGCCGTCTACGAACTTATCGATTTTCGGAAGATTGACGACCTTGCCGGCGAGCAATGATTTAGCCATCGAAGGCGCACCAGAGGGTTCTACACCAATAATCGTCGTTTCAGGACTCACAGCTTTAACGTAAGAGGCCACGCCAGAAACCAATCCACCACCACCAATAGCTGCAAAAACGAAATCGCATGAATCTGCGTCTAGGTCATCGAGCATTTCCACGGCAACCGTTCCTTGTCCAGCGATAATATTCGCATCATCGAACGGGGCAATAAACGTCTTGTTATGCTCTGCGCTGAATTTCTTCGCAGAGTACGCCGAGGCGTCAAATGTGTCACCAGTAAGACGAACTTCCACAAATTCACCACCGAAAAATTTCACTTGCGAAACTTTTTGTTGGGGCGTTGTGGTTGGCATGAAAATCGTCGCAGGAACGCCAAGTTTTTGACAGGTGAAGGCGACTCCTTGTGCGTGATTTCCTGCGCTAGCACATGTAACGCCGTTTTTTAATTGGTCTTGGGTTAATTGGGCGATGGCATAATAGGCACCGCGTAGTTTGAACGAACGAACCCATTGCAAATCTTCTCGTTTTAAGTAGACATTGCAGTCATATTTTTGCGATAAATAGTAGTCTTTTTCAAGAGGTGTGTGTTTGACGATTGATTTTAACGTATCATGAGCGTCTAGCACGTCTTGTTTGCTAACTAAAGCATCGACATCAACCATTTCCATAACTTCCTCACATCCTTTATTTAATAAGCACGCGCTTGGTTTTCGTATGCGGTAATCATTGCTTCGTGTTCCATTGTTTGGGCGATATCGTCTAGCCCTTTCATGAACTTTTCTTTCCATGTTGCGTCAATCTCAAAATCATATGTGCCAACAGAGCTAATGACTTGCTGTTTCGGCAAATCAACGGCGATTTCTTCAGAAGCAGGAATTGTCGCCAACTTCTCGCGCGCTTCTTTTGGCAAACTGATTGGCAAAATACCATTTTTCGTGCAGTTCATATAAAAAATATCGCTGTACCCGCCGGCAATAATAATACGGAAACGGTAGTCAAGTAGGGCCCAAGGTGCGTGTTCACGGCTCGAGCCACAACCGAAATTCTCGCCTGTAATCAGGATGGTTGCTTCTTGACGATCTGGTGCATTAAGCGGGAAATCAGGGTTCAAGGAACGATCGGGAAGGTAGCGCCATTCATCAAAGAGAAATTCGCCAAATCCTGTTCGTTCGATGCGTTTTAGAAATTGTTTTGGGATAATTTGATCGGTATCTATATTGTCATTCATTAGGGCGACTGTGCGTCCTTTATGCAACACCATTGCTTCCATTTTGCCACACTCCTTTGCGAATATCGATAAAGCGGCCGTGAATCGCGGCTGCTGCGGCCATTGCTGGGCTTACTAGGTGAGTCCGGGCGCCTTTTCCTTGTCGTCCTTCAAAATTACGATTGGATGTGGAGGCGCAGTGCACGCCTTCTGGTACTTGGTCGGGGTTCATGCCTAGACACATTGAGCAACCCGGCTCACGCCATTCAAAACCGGCATCGATGAAAACTTGGTCCAGTCCGATGCGTTCAGCGGCAAGGCGAACTTGGCGCGAACCAGGAACAACCATGGCGCGAATACCGTCGGCGACTTGCTTGCCTTTGACGATTTGTGCGGCTTCTTCGAGATCGGAAAGACGTGAATTCGTACATGAGCCGATGAAAACATAGCCTAGATCAATGTCTGATGCGGTTTGCCCGGGTTCTAGTCCCATGTATTGATACGCGCGTTCATCATTGATATTTTCGATAGCAGGGAAGGCTTGTGTGACAGGGACGCCCATGCCTGGGTTTGTTCCCCACGTGACATATGGTGCTAGCTCAGAAACATCAATTTCGATGTCACGATCATATGCTGCGTCTGCATCACTCGGCAGTGTTTTCCAATCAGCGACGGCTTCTTCCCAGTTGGTTGGTGCGTATTCGCGACCTTTGATGTAGGCGAATGTTGTTTCGTCGGGAGCCATCATGCCCATTTTAGCGCCGCCTTCGATAGACATGTTGCAGATGGTCATGCGTTCTTCCATCGTCATATTGCGAACGGCTTCTCCGTAGTATTCGACGGCATATCCGTTACCGAATGAGACGCCGTATGTTGCGATTAGGTGGAGAATGATGTCTTTGGCATACACACCTTTTGGAAGGGTACCGTTAATTTTGACACCCATTGATTTTGGTTTTTGTTGCCAGATGGACTGCGTAGCAAGGACATGTTCGACTTCACTGGAGCCAATACCAAAAGCCATTGCCCCAAAAGCGCCATGTGTTGCGGTATGCGAGTCACCACATACAATTGTTTTGCCCGGCTGTGTTAGCCCGGTTTCAGGTCCTACCATGTGTACGATACCTTGGCGTTCACTGCCGACATCAGCAAGTGTTACGCCGAACTCTTCACAGTTTTTGCGAAGGGCATCGATTTGTTTTTTTGCAACGACGTCATGAATGTTGAAAATATCTTCGGTTGGGACGTTATGATCCATTGTTGCAAATGTGCGATCTGTGCGGCGGACTTTTCTTCCTTCCATTCGCAATCCTTCAAATGCTTGAGGGGAGGTAACTTCATGTACCAAATGCAGATCGATGTATAATAATTGCGGCTCACCTTCTTTTCCAAATATGACGTGACGATCCCACAATTTATCGAACATTGTTTTAGCCATTGTTATTCTCCTCCTTTAACTCGTTTTTTAACTTCTTTTGTAAAATTGGTAGTCGATGTGTCGCCACCGAGGTCTTTCGTTAGGAAACCAGCTGCCATCGTGTCTGCGGCTGCTTGATCTAAATAATCTGCTGCTTCAAAAAGTTGGAATGATTGCCGTAACATCATCGAAATCGATGAAATCATGGACATCGGGTTAGCGATGTCTTGGCCTGCGATGTCTGGCGCTGAGCCGTGAATTGGTTCGTAAAGCGATGGTCCTGATTCTGGATGGCTAGCAGAAGGTAACATGCCGAGCGAACCAGTAAGAACAGAAGCCTCGTCGCTTAAAATGTCGCCAAACATGTTTTCCGTCACGATAACGTCAAATGTGGTAGGGCGCTGAATGAGAATCATCGCCGCAGCGTCCACATAGAGATGTTCTAATGTCACTTCTGGATAACGCGTTGCCACTTGTTCGACGATTTGGCGCCATAGCTTACTAGAAGCAAGCACATTGGCTTTGTCGACAGAGGTAACTTTATTGCGTCTTGTTTTCGCTAATTCAAATGCTTGAACTGCGATGCGTTCAATTTCGGCGGCCGTGTACGTTAAAGTGTCCACCGCGCCGTTTTCGTCCCAATGTTTTGGTTCGCCGAAATAAATGCCACCAGTCAGTTCGCGAACGACGATAAAATCGGTGCCTTCAACGATTTCCTGTTTTAAAGGAGAAAGGTGCGTGATGCTAGCTGGCACTTGAATAGGACGGATATTAGCAAACAAACCGAGCGCTTTACGAAGAGCAAGCAGTCCTTGTTCTGGACGTTTTGGCGCATCGTCCCATTTAGGGCCACCAATCGCACCGAGCAAAATGGCATCTGCTTTTTGGCACGCGGCAAGTGTTGCGTCTGGCAGTGGATCGGAATGTGCGTCAATGCCGGCACCGCCAAATGGGTGTGTTTCAATTGTAAAATCGAGTTGGAATTTTGCGGCAAGTGTCTCGAGTATTTCTAGACCGCTTGCCATAATTTCTGGTCCAATCCCGTCGCCAGGAAGGGCTGTAATGGAGTAGCTCACTTGACTGGTACCTCCTCATTTGTTGGTTGTTGTTTGGAAGCCGAGGCTTTGGCGCTTGCATGTAGATAAGACTTGGCGGATGCGGTTAACACATCATTGTCAATACCGATTCCGTGGTAGGTTTCGCCTTGGTTGTCTTGAACGACAACGTGTACTTCAGCTTGGGCATCGTGTCCAGCCGTAATAGCTTGAATGCGGTAATCTGTTAATGTCACGTCTTGTTCTAGCAGGCGGTTAATCGTATTGTAAATCGCTTCAATACTACCAGCACCAGTCGCTGCGTCCTCTAATACCGTACCATCTTCGGTATGAATGCGGATAATCGCGCCTTGCACACCACCAGTCACGTATTGCACTTGCAGATGATTTAGCTCAACCGCTTGTTCGGAACTTTGACCAAGGATCAACGCGTGCAAATCGTCTTCCGTCACATCTTTTTTCACATCGGCCAAATGTTTGAAGCGTTTGAAAGCATCGTTTTTCTCTTCGTCCGTCAGCGTATAACCAAGCTCTTCCATGCGAGTCACAAAAGCATGACGTCCAGAAAGTTTACCAAGTGGCAAGGAGTTCTTCTCCACACCGACAAGGGCAGGCGTAATAATTTCGTAAGTCGTAGGTTCTTTTAGCACACCGTCTTGGTGAATACCGGATTCATGCGCGTAGGCATTGCCACCGATAATCGCTTTGTTACGCGGAACAGGCATTCCAGAAAGGCGACTAATCAAGTCACTCGTTTTCTTCGTCTGATTCAAAATAATGCCTGACTCCGATTTGTAGTAATCATTGCGAATATGCAGGGCAACCGCAACTTCTTCAAGCGCTGTATTCCCAGCACGTTCGCCGATTCCGTTAATCGTTCCTTCGACACGACGCGCCCCGTTTTCAATCGCCGAAAGCGCATTGGCAACCGACATACCAAGATCATCATGACAATGCGTCGAAAAAATGACTTCATCAAAACGCGGAATATTTTCACGCAAGTAGCGGAAAAGCGCACCAAATTCCGTCGGGTTCGTAAAACCAACCGTATCCGGAATATTAATCACCGTTGCCCCCGCATCAATCGCAGCCTGCACAGCTTGTACCAAGAACGCAGGGTCCGTACGCGTCGCATCCTCCGGTGAGAATTGCACGATTGGGAAAAGTTTACGCGCGTGGGCCACATGATGGCTAATCGACTGCAAAACCTCGGCTCGGCTCATTTTTAACTTATGTTTCATATGTACATCACTAGTAGCAAGAAAAACATGAACTTGAGCGTTTGCTGCGTCACGAAGCGCTTCATAGGCACGATCAATATCGCGTTCCACCGAGCGTGCTAAACCACAAACCGTTGCATTTTTAATCACACTAGCAATTTCTTTTACAGAATGGAAGTCACCGTCAGATGCAATCGGGAATCCCGCTTCGATAACATCGATACCGTACGTTTCCAACTGTTTGGCAATTTGAATCTTTTCTTGCTGGTTAAAGTTGACGCCAGGCGTTTGTTCCCCGTCACGAAGCGTCGTATCAAAAAATTGAATATAAGCCATGTTTTTTCACCTCATATTAGAAAAGGGGACAGGCGAGTTTTGCGTATCCCCAATTTCTCTTCCTATTAGTTTTGTGGTTTGACGAATGGCATCATTTCGCGTAGCGCTGCACCAACTTGTTCGATTTGGTGACCTTTTTGCTCTGCACGCAAGCGATGGAATTCTTTAAACCCGTTTTTATTATCATCAATAAATGCTTTGGCAAATGTACCGTCTTGAATATCTGTAAGTACTTCTTTCATTGCTTTTTTCGTGTCGGATGTCACAACGCGTGGACCTGACACGTAATCACCATATTCTGCTGTGTTGGAAATCGAGTGACGCATTTTTTCCATGCCACCTTCGTACATCAAGTCAACGATTAGTTTTAACTCATGTAATACTTCGAAGTAAGCAAGTTCTGGTTGGTAGCCAGCTTCTACTAATGTTTCGAATCCAGCTTGTACTAAGTGAGTTGTACCACCACATAATACGGCTTGTTCGCCGAATAGATCGGTTTCTGTTTCTTCTTTAAATGTTGTTTCGATAACACCGGCACGCGTTGCTCCAATGCCTTTTGCGTATGATAAAGCGACATCTGTTGCATTTCCCGTTGCATCTTGGTAAACCGCGAATAATCCAGGAACCGCGCCACCTTCGACAAACGTACGACGAACTAAGTGACCAGGGCCTTTCGGAGCTACTAAGAACACATCCACGTCAGCCGGTGGTTTAATTACGTCAAAATGAATATTAAAACCATGTGCAAAAGCTAAGGCATTGCCAGCTTCTAAATTAGGCTTGATTTCAGCTTCATACGTATCGCCTTGTGTTTCGTCTGGTAAAAGAATCATCACGACATCTGCTGCTTTCGTTGCATCAGCCACAGATAATACTTCAAAACCATCATTGCGAGCAGCTTCTGCTGATTTTCCTTCGCGAATCCCGATAATGACATTATTGCCGTTGTCACGTAAGTTTTGCGAATGGGCGTGTCCTTGTGAACCGTATCCGATAACTGCTACTTTCTTACCTTCTAACGCGCTTTTTTGTACTGCATCTTCATAATATACTTTTGTCATTTTCCTAACCTCCATAGATTTATCTTTTTATATTTCTCAGAAAAAGGATTTCTGGGATTCACAATTATTTGGCGCTTCGTGTAAAACCAGTGACACCAGTTCGTGCCATCTGTTTAATGCCGTAAGGGCGAATGCTGTCCACAAAGGCATTGACTTTCTCGCTCGTTCCTGCGACTTGGACAACGACGCTGTTTTTACCAACATCAATGACTGTTGCTCGGAATGGTTCGATGATGGAATTGATTTCAGCACGAGTTGCGGCAGGGGCGTTGACTTTTACTAATGCTAGTTCGCGCTCCATATGCGGGTCATCGGTAATATCGCTTACTTTCAACACATCGATTTGTTTGTTTAACTGCTTCGTCACTTGTTCGATCTCATAAAGGGAGTCGACGTGCACGACGATAGTAATGCGGGAAACATTGGCGATTTCTGTCCAGCCAACGGAAATGCTATCAATATTGTATTGCCGTCTGGAAATAACGCCGGTGATTCTGTTGAGGACCCCACTTGAATTATTAACTGTTGCGGTAATGATTCGTCGCATTTATTCCACTCCTTCCATTTGATGATTCGCTTTACCTGGTGGAATCATAGGCAACACGAGCTCGTTTGGTGAAATCACACAATCAATAACCATTGGACCAGGATAAGCAAAAGCTTCCGCTAAATCAGCTTCTAGTGTCGTCGGGTCCGTCAGACGAACTGCTTTTACACCATAAGCTTCTGAAAGTTTCACAAAATCAGGCTGGCTTTGGAAAATCGAATGGGAGTAGCGTTCGTTATGGAACTTCTCTTGCCATTGGCGTACCATACCGAGCGTGCTATTATTTAAAATTACGACTTTTAGATTAATCATATAATCATTTAAAATCGCAAGTTCTTGATTTGTCATTTGGAAACCACCATCCCCAACAAAAGCAACAACCGTTTGTTCAGGATAAGCAAGCTGTGCACCAATTGCTGCAGGGAAGCCAAAGCCCATCGTTCCAAGTCCGCCACTCGTCATGATTTGGTGATCATGACTAAACGGATAAAATTGCGCAACCCACATTTGATGCTGACCAACATCGGTCGCGACTAATGCTTTGCCTGCCGTGATGTCACCGATGATTTCGATAACTTTTTGCGGTTTGATTTCTGCTTTTGCCTCACGATTATACGTGAATGGATGGCGTTCTTTGCGCGTCATATTTAACTTGTACCAATGGCTCGTATCTGCTTTTTCAGGGATTTCGATATCAAGCAATTGTGTCAGCGTTTCTTTAATATCCGCAACAATCGGAATTTTCGTTGTTAAGACTTTGCCAATCTCCGCAGGGTCGATATCAATATGTGCAATGACAGCGTGTTTCGCGAATTCTTTTGGCACACCGACAACCCGATCATCAAACCGAGAACCGAAGTTAATCAGTAAATCTGGATCTGTGAGCGCCATGTTCGCAGCGTAGGAACCATGCATTCCGCCCATTCCGAGGAATAGGGGATGATCCTGCGGGAAACTACCAAGTCCAAGTAGTGTATTGACGACTGGGATTTGATACTTTTCTGCAAAATCAAGTAGTTCCGCCGTAGCGCGAGCATGATTCACACCCGCACCTGCCAAAATAACAGGTTTACTTGCTTCGGCCAAGGCTTGCATTAATTTTTCAAGTTGCATTCTGTTTGGCATCACAGTAGGTTGGTAGCCCGGCAAATGGATAGTGTCATCGTTGACTTTGTCGGTCGAAGCAATCGAGATATCTTTCGGTAAGTCGATGACAACAGGACCTTTACGACCAGTCGTAGCGATATGAAACGCTTCTTTAATGATCTTCGGAATATCTTTTACATCGCGAACTTGGTAGTTATATTTCGTAATCGGAATCGTTAAGCCAATCATGTCAGCTTCTTGGAACGCGTCTTTCCCAATACCCGGCGTCGCAACTTGTCCGGTGAAAACAACGAGTGGAATCGAGTCGCTCATCGCATCAGCAATCCCTGTCAGTGCGTTTGTAGCGCCAGGGCCACTAGTTACGACAACAACGCCAGCTTTCCCAGTTACACGCGCATAACCTTCCGCAGCATGCACCGCGCCTTGTTCGTGACGGGTTAAGATATGCGGAATATCACAGTCATAAAAAGCATCGTACAAAGGAAGTACGGCACCACCCGGATAACCAAAAATCATATCCACGTCTTGCGCTTTTAAAGCTTGAATTAATAGTTCAGCACCACTGTTCGTTGTCGTTGCTGCTTGCTTTTCTACTTTCATCATTCTTTTCACCTCTCCTTATTATTCTAGAAATTCATCTGGAAGTTTCATTACGCCACCGGTATGCGCAGAAGTTACAAGTGCAGCGTAGCGTGCCAGATAACCTTTTTTAATTTTCGGAACAAATTTAGGGATGTTGGCGCGTCGTGCTTCTAGAACATCTGGCGCGACTTCTACGTTTAGCGTCCGGTTTGGAAGGTCAATCACGATTGTATCACCATCTTCAATGAGTGCAATCGGACCACCTGCTGCAGCTTCTGGTGAAATATGACCAATCGCGATACCACGCGTTGCCCCAGAGAAACGACCGTCTGTAATGAGTGCGACATCTTTTCCTAAACCGCGTCCAACGATGGAAGAAGTAGGAGCCAACATTTCTGGCATTCCTGGGCCACCTCGAGGACCTTCATAGCGAATCACGACAACATGGCCTTCGCGAACGGTATGATTATCAATCGCTTCAACCGCTGCGTCATGCGAGTCAAAACAAATCGCTTTTCCGGTAAAGACGGATACAGAAGGATCCACACCGCCGACTTTGATAGCCGAACCTTTTGGTGCGATATTTCCGAATAGGATGGAGAGACCGCCTGTTTTTGTATAAGGATTTTCTTTAGGATGGATAACATCGGTATTGTGAATTTTGGCATCTTCTACGTTTTCGCGGATGGTTTTGCCAGTGACGGTGATTCGGTCGGGATGAATCGCGTCGCCAAGCTCAACCAGTTCTTTCATAATGGCTGGAACGCCGCCTGCTTCGTGTACGTCATGCATTGAATAAGCAGAGGACGGAGCAATTTTGGATAGGTAGGGAACACGACTTGCGATTTCGTTAATGCGCTCTAGGTCGTAATCGATTTCCGCTTCATTTGCAAGAGCTAGAACGTGAAGCACGGTGTTAGTAGAACCACCCATTGCCATATCTAGCGCAAAAGCGTCATCAATCGCATCACGTGTAATAATATCGCGAGGACGAATATCTTTTTTCACAAGATCCATCAAATGGAAAGCTGATTCACGGATCAAATCACGACGCGCTTCGGATACAGCAAGCGTTGTCCCGTTAAAAGGAACCGCCATACCAAGCACTTCCATCAAGCAGTTCATAGAGTTTGCTGTAAACATACCAGCACATGAACCACACGTTGGACACGCATTCGCTTCCATATCTAAAAATTCTTCTTGGCTCATGCTACCTTCTTTAAAAGCACCAACCGCTTCGAACATAGAAGAGAGCGTCAAAGCTTTACCAGTAGCAGAAAGACCAGCTTTCATCGGACCACCAGAGCAAAAAATAGCAGGTACATTCGTTCTAACAGAGGCAAGTAGCATGCCCGGTGTAATTTTGTCACAGTTCGGAATATACATAACACCATCGAACCAGTGGGCGTTAATTACCGTTTCAGCAGCATCAGCAATGACTTCGCGGCTCGGAAGGGAGTAACGCATCCCGATGTGTCCCATGGCAATTCCGTCATCGACACCGATTGTATTGAACTCGAAAGGAATACCACCAGCTTCACGAATCGCTTCTTTCGCAATATCCGCAAGCTCTCGCAAATGCACATGGCCAGGAACGATATCGATATAAGAGTTACAAATGGCGATAAATGGTTTGTCCATATCACCTGGACTTTTTATTTGACCTGTGGCATGTAGAAGACTCCGAGCTGGAGCTTGTTCGACACCTTTTTTAATTTTATCACTACGCATGAGCATGTACCCCGTTTCTTTAATTATAATTGTTGGTCGAAGCTGAATTTTTAGAATATAATCACTAGCATGACCTTTTGTCTGAAAAATAAGCGGCAAATCAAGTGCTTGGCAACAAAAAAGCACCCCATTTTTTGAGTAAAAAAATGGGATGCCTAGATAAGAATCCCATTTAATGATAAACAGGATCTAAACGACTGCTTGTTTTAAACAGTGTTCCAGACCCTTGCTAGAGTAATAAAATTGTAATGACGTAATTTCGGTTAAAAGTTTTCATAAGTCATTAGCTCCTCTTTTTATCAAAATATGAGATACTTAAAAATTCGATTATGTAGCCCGTTTTAAGTATGTCGGAAATAACGTTGCTTGTAATAACATTAATTATAGCTTTTGAGGGGAAAATGTCAACTGTTTTTTGAAAATTTATTGCTTTTGCATTTCATTGAAAAACGAGAATACATAGCCAAATTGATTGGTAAAACTACGTGTAAGCGGATACAAATATAATGAAAAAAGATTCGAAAAAATTAGTATGTGGTAATAATAACAGGTGGTATTCTGCAAAATAATTGCGCATTGAGGCAGAATTTGATAGTTTTAGAGTAAGATAAATGAATGGAAAGTCGGGTTTTGTCATGGGAAAATTAGAAACGAAACGGCTGTTGTTGTTAGAGTATAATTTGGAGTGGATTCAGGCAACGATCGCAGGGGTGGACGAACTAGAACGCGTATCGGGCTATGAGGTGTCCAGAGACTGGCCAGGTATTGATTTCTTTTTTTATCTACCATATGTGTTAGAGAACGTCAAAAAAGAGCCAGAAATGACGAAATGGACGCATTTGATAGTTTTGAAAGAGGAAAACAAGATAATCGGCGAAATTGGTGGACAGGGCAAGCCTGAGGAAACAGGGGAGATTGAGCTTGGTTATAGCATCGTACCAGGGTATCAAAATCAGGGTTACGTGTCAGAAGCTTTGATGGAATTGCTTGCGTGGCTACAAGTTCAGCCGGAGATTAAGCGGATTTTTGCAAGGAGTTTTGAAACGAATACGCATTCGATCCAAGTGTTGAAAAAAGCAGGGTTCGTGTATCAGCCAGATCAAGACAAAGTCGAATCGCGCGGTCGGATTGTGTTGTGGGAATATCCGATGAATCAAGGTGTATCATGATTATTATTCCATCTGGAAAGCCGAAAATTTGGGACAAACAGAGCGACTTAGGTGCGGTGAAGGCGAGTGAAGCGTATACCGGGAATTTTCATCGGCTGTGCAAGGCGTACGCGGAAACGTTTGATGGGGATTATCTTATTTTATCGCCGAAGTATGGTTTTTTAAAGCCCGATTCGCTTGTTTTGGGAACATACGATGTCAGGTTTACGGCACGCGGAGTGACCCCAGAAACGATTGGGCTAGAAGCGTTAACGCAGCAATGGCAGGCGCTTGGAATCCAACAAGCATCCATTACGATGTTAGGTGGACAGAAATTTAAGCCCTTACTAGAGCAAATAACCAATGGAAAGCAAGTTTTTTCCTTCCCACTCCACGGCTCAAAAGGTATCGGCGACATGCAAAAAAGGCTCCGCACAGCATTGGATACTGGCGAGCCTTTCAATTAGCCGATGGTTGAAATAATTAATAACGCAACACCGATGAGGAGAAACATCACGCCCATGTCGGTGTTCTTTCGTATGAAAAAATAAATCGTTTGCAAGAAAACAAGGATGGCAAGCGCGATAACGACCGTGTGAAGCATAAAGTGTCACATCCTTTTATTCTTTAAATATAGCCCTAATTTTGTCGAGCAGGGTCACTTTCCCCGTGGTGTCTTCTGTGATTGCCGGTGTTTCATGGAGGTGCGTGTCTTCGCGGTTGATTTCGTAATCCTCCGTTAGCACGAGACCAACTGGTGTATCATCGTCTTCACGCGCAACGATGGAGAAGGGCAGTTTATGTTTTTCTGCGAGCATAATATACGCGCGCAAAATTTCGTAGGAAATGGAACCGTTAAGCAATAATTTAGCTTTCGGATGGTCCTTCATTTCTTGTTCGAGTTCTTTCGTGCAATATTTTTCGAATACTTCTTGTTTGCTCATTTGGATTTCGATTCGTTCTCGAAATGTGCCGAGATACTTCTTGCGTTCGGCTGGATTGATTTCTTTCGCACCATGAATTCCGCGATCGATATAATCGTCAATGCTTTCTGGCATATTGATTCTCCTTTATGGTTTGTTCTATTTTATTGTAACATGGATTTGTGAAAAAGGGAACGATGATTGGGTGGGGGGGAGATGGTTTTGGTTTTGGGGAATTTGAGAGGACTAAAAAAAGCAAGAGCGGCTTTTTACTGCGGCCGTTCTTGCTTTTTGGATTTAGTTTTCAAATCTTAATTGATAGGCTTTCTAGGTTAGGCAATCATGTTTGCGAGAATTCTATGCTGTTGTTACGTATCTATGTCTCGCGATCCAGCTTCAACAGCCACCCCTTCGGAGCTTTCACAGCCTCCATAAAAATCAAAAGAGGATTTTTATTGCGCCTGCTCCAAGCTCTTTCAGGGGTAAACGGGCTGTTTCAGCTTTTCATTCAAACCACTCAAACCCATCCTGCGCAACCAACTTATCTGCTTCTTTAGGTCCCATTGTGCCGGATGTGTAGTTCGGGAAGTGTTCTTTCGTGTTGGACCATACGTTGGCTACTTTGTCGACGAAGTTCCATGATAGGGAGACTTCATCCCAATGAGAGAAGTAGGTTGCGTCGCCGTTTAGGCAGTCTTGGATTAGTTTTTCGTAGGCTTCTGGTGTGTTCATGCCGTCTGGTGAGGAGTGGGCGTAGTTTAGGTTGATTGGCATGGTTAGCATTCCTTGGCCTGGTTCTTTGACATTCATGTGCAGTGTGATACCTTCGTCTGGTTGGATATGTATCACGAGTACATTTCCTGCAAGCGATTGTTGGCCGCCAAATAGATTCATCGGTACACTCTTGAATTGAATGGCAATTTGTGTTGCTTTTTTCGCTAAACGTTTTCCGGTGCGGATATAAAATGGTACGCCGCTCCAACGGAAATTGTCAATCATTAGCTTGGCTGCTACGAATGTTTCGGTATTAGAATCTGGATCGACATTTTCAGCTTGACGATAGCCTTCTAATTGTTCGCCATCCACAGTACCTGGACCATATTGACCGCGCACGAAATATTTATAGACATCTTCGCCTTCAATAACACGTAACGAACGAAGCGCACGTACTTTTTCATGGCGAATTTCTTGAGTTGTTAGCTTAATTGGTGGTTCCATGGCAAGCAATGATACGATTTGTAAAATATGATTTTGTACCATATCACGCAAAGCGCCACTTTCTTCGTAATAACGACCGCGATCTTCTACACCAAGCGTTTCACTAAGTGTTACTTGGACGTTATCAATATAGCGATTATTCCAAAGCGATTCAATAATAGAATTCGCAAAACGGATAACAGAAATATTTTGAATCATCTCTTTACCTAAATAATGGTCAATACGGTAAATTTCATTCTCCGCAAAAGCTTGACGTAGCGATTCATTTAATTCCTGGGCACTCGCTAAATCACGACCGAATGGTTTTTCAATAATTAAACGACTAAAGCCATCATTATCGACAAAACCTTCTGACTTTAATCGACTAGCAATTGTTCCAAAGAAATTAGGTGCCATTGCTAGGTAGAATAGACGATTTCCTTGCAGTTCATACTTTTTGTCGAGTTCATCGGAGAGATCTTTTAGTTGAACATAAGATTCTCGGTTCGTTACATCATGTGATTGATAGTAGAAATGAGAAGCAAAATCTTGCGGATCAAAACCTTCTTCTTCAATTCCTTTTAAAGATTCCACTACTTTTTCGCGGAAGAAATCATTTGTCCACGGACGACGAGCAGTACCAATCACTGCAAAATTCTCTTTCAAAAATCCTTTTGTAAAGAGATGGTATAGCGAAGGGTAAAGTTTACGATTTGCCAAATCTCCCGTACCGCCAAAAATAGTTATTAAAGCCACTTGTTCTTTCACTTCTGTCATACGTACTTACCCTCTTTCTTAAATATGTGGACATACTCTGCATAAATCGGCGGCAAGCGTTCGATTTGTGTAAAGCCATATGTACGCTTATCCTAAAATCTAAAAATAGATGGACCACGCTTTCTGGCTTTATTTCGAGTATTGTCGTAAATGAGGCGTAATAGAACACAATGCAATCATAGTCATCCTCATTATTCCTTACTATTTTAGCGGTTAGATTTGGTTTGTGCAACTGATTGAGCCGAAATATATTTTTAGCGGGGTGCGAAGTTCAATAAATTTGGCAAATATGGTACTATTAATGGTGAGAAGTTGACGAGGGGATTGTGAGACAAAGATGGAATTGATTTTTCTAGGGACTGGGGCTGGTGTTCCTTCCAAAGGTCGTAATGTTACGGCGATTGCGCTCACGATGCTAAATGAGCGAAACAGTATTTGGCTGTTCGATTGTGGAGAAGCTACGCAACACCAAATTTTACGTAGCTCGATTAAATTGAGTAAATTAGAAAAAATTTTTATAACGCATTTGCACGGCGATCATATTTTTGGCTTGCCGGGTTTGCTTAGTAGTCGTTCTTTTCAAGGCGGGGAAACGGCGCTCACGGTTTATGGACCTGTGGGACTTGCGAATTATATACGGACGAGCTTGGCGGTTAGTGGCACGCATTTAAAATATCCGCTGGAGATTGTGGAAATAGAAGATGAACTCGTGTTTGAAGATGCGACATTTAGAGTGACATGTAAGGAATTGGAGCACGGTATTTTGAGTTATGGATATCGGATTGAGGAGGCGGATAAGACGGGAGCGCTTGATGCTGCTGGTCTTGCTGCGCTTGGTGTGAAGCCTGGTCCGATTTTTAAAGAGTTGAAGGAAGGCAAGACGGTGACGCTAGAAGATGGGACCGTTGTTAATGGTAGCGCGTTTATTGGACCTTCTAAAAAGGGGCGCGTCATTGCGATTTTTGGTGATACGAAAGTGACGCCGAACGAACTAGCGGTTGCGCGTCATGCAGATGTTGTTGTTCACGAAGCCACGTTTGCTGCAGATATGGGAGACATGGCTGGTGAATATATGCACTCGACAACGCTAGAAGCCGCAACGCTTGCCAAAAATGCAGAGGCGAAGCAATTAATTATTACGCATATCAGTTCGCGGTATAGTCGGGATGATAATCAAAGCT
The DNA here is from genome assembly GCF_000766865.1 of Listeria booriae. Lineage (GTDB taxonomy): Bacteria > Bacillota > Bacilli > Lactobacillales > Listeriaceae > Listeria_A > Listeria_A booriae. The sequence continues at coordinate 168,923 of NZ_JNFA01000023.1, read as the reverse complement.
TAGTAGATGAATGCCGTACCATTTTTCCGAACACAGAAATAGCAACAGATTTCGCCATATTTGAACTATAAAAAAGGAGTCTGAAAAAAGATGAATCATTTTTTAAAAGATAAAACAGTGCTGATTACAGGGGCATCTAACGGGCTTGGCGCAGAATTAGCAAGACAGGTCGCAGCACAAGGCGCGCACACGATTTTAACGGCGCGTAGTACGGAGAAATTGGCGAGTTTAACAACGCAGATTCAAGCAGATTTTGGCGTAATTAGCACGTATCATAAAATGGATATGACCAATTTTGCAGAAATTGAAGAAGTGGTGGCGAAATTGGCGGATACAAACATTGATGTCCTCGTTAATTGCGCCGGGTTCGGTATTTTTGAGGAGGCTGTTACGACAGATTTTGATACGGTAGAGCGCATGTTTGACACGAACGTACTGGGTCTGATGCGCCTAACCCAATTGGTTTTACCGAAAATGATGGCTAGAAAAGTAGGACATGTTATCAATATCGCCTCTCAAGCCGGAAAAATTGCAACACCGAAATCATCTGCGTATTCTGCAACGAAATTCGCTGTATTGGGCTATTCGAACGCGTTACGGATGGAAGTGAAGCCTTCTGGAATCCACGTTACAACAGTGAATCCAGGACCGATTGCGACGAACTTTTTTGACATTGCAGATGCATCGGGTGACTATTTAAAAAATGTTGGCTTTCTCGTGTTAAAACCAGAAGATGTAGCTGCGAAAATAGTTGCCATTATGGGGAAAAACAAGCGTGAAATCAATTTACCATTCGCGATGAATATCATTTCTAGGTTATACCAAGTAATGCCTCGCGTGATTGAGTTCTTTGGAAAAAGTGCCTTCGAAAAGAAATGAAGCTGAAAAAGAGTTTAGGTTTTTCCTTGCTCTTTTCAGCTTTTTATTTTTGTTCGTAAAGATACTTGAAATTTTGTTCTGTATTATGTATAATAAAAATAAGAACAAACGTTCGTTATCGAAAGGCGATGAAGACATGGATAAGACGCGTAAAATAATTCATATTGATATGGATGCTTTTTTTGCTTCGGTGGAAGAGCGTGATCATCCAGAATATCGCGGAAAGGCGTTAATTATAGGCGGGGACCCGAATAAGCGTGGTGTTGTGTCGACGTGTTCGTATGAAGCAAGGAAGTTTGGCGTTCATTCCGCAATGCCTACGAAACAAGCGTATAAGCTATGCCCGCATGGAATTTTTGTTCATGGGAATATGGAACATTATCGGGAAGTCTCGATGCAAATTCGTGAGATTTTTTATCGATATACCGATTTAGTAGAGCCGATGTCGTTAGATGAGGCTTATTTAGATGTGACAGAGAATAAACGAGGAATTAAGTCTGCAATGAAGGTGGCGATGGAGATTCAGTATGCCATTTATCACGAAATTGGGCTAACTGCCTCAGCTGGCGTTTCTTATAATAAATTTATTGCTAAGATTGCCTCAGATTTTAAGAAGCCTGCCGGAATGACAGTTGTCTTGCCTGAAGAGGCAGAGGCTTTTTTGGAGCGCTTACCTGTAACGAAATTTCACGGTGTTGGGAAGGTGACAGCTGAGAAGCTACATCGCTTAGGTATTGAAACTGGTGCCGATTTAAAGGCTTGGAGTGAATGGGATTTAATACGGGAGTTGAATAAGCAAGGATACCGACTATATCGTGCGGTGAGGGGCTTATCAGATTCGAAAGTGAACCCACACCGAGAGCGTAAATCGGTAGGCAGGGAGACAACATTTGCGAATAATATTTTTGATGAGCGTTTGATGCAAGATACGTTATTTTTATTCGCGCAGAAAATCGAAGCTTCTTTGGAGAAGATAGGGAAGCAGGGAAAGACGGTTGTTTTGAAATTGCGATATAGTGATTTTAATACAGTGACTAGGCGATTATCGCTAATGGAATATACGAAGGATGCGCAGATTATTTTTCAGGCGGGGCTTAGTCTTTTGAATGATGTTTATAGTGGGGAAGACAGTGTCAGATTAGTCGGATTGACAGTGACGAATTTGAGACCACTCCAATTTGAAAATTTGAAATTAGAAGGATTTTAAAGGAATTTCTTGTAAGACTGCTTCTATCATTGGTATACTTGATTTAGAATGGTAATAGGGAGCTGTAGGGAGAATGGAGAAAGAGGGAAGTATAAGACCTATCAAGCGTGAAGATGTGGCTGTGATGCATGATTGGGAATTAGATGACGAGATTGCTTATTTAAGCGGTATAACAAGACCACGTTCGCTAGAAGCATTTAAGGCCTCGTATGAAAGTTATTTTGTCAAAATGGATAATACGTTGCGATTGTACAGTATTATTTTAAATGAACGCGTAATTGGTCGGATAGAGCTTGGTTTAATCGACAGAGAGAATGGAACCGCGGCTTTTGGGATTGTGATTGGGGATCGCGATTGCTGGGGGCAGGGATATGGAAAGCAGGCAATTTTAGAGCTTTTAAGAGAAGCTTTTGATGATTTGCATTTGCACAAGGTCTATTGTGAAGTATACGCCTTTAACGAACGATCTATTCGTATGATGCAGGCGATGGGTTTTAGGCAGGATGGCGTGTTACGCGAACATGAATATTTTCGAAACGAGCATCATGACTTGGTTGTCTTTAGCATGCTCCGATCAGAATTTAAAACAAAATTAAAAGAGGAGATTACATCGGCGTAATCTCCTCTTTAGACAAATTATTTTAGTTCTAGCAAGCGGTCTTTTAGTTCTTGTTCCATTGAAACAAGTTCTTTTTCTGCTACGGCACGTTTGGCACGGCCTTCTTGTTGGATTTTCAATGTTTCTTGTAATGTCTCGATAAGGCTTGATTGTGTTTCTTTTAGTGTTTCGATGTCGACAATACCTCTTTCGTTTTCGCGAGCTGTTTCGATAGCATTTGTTTTTAGCATATCCGCGTTTCGTTTTAGAAGTTCGTTTGTTGTTTCAGATACTTGACGCTGTGCTTCAGCTGCTTGTTGTTGGCGTAGCAATGTTAGCGCGATAGCTACTTGGTTTTTCCAAAGTGGGATAGCGGTCATGATGGAAGATTGGATTTTCTCTGCTAGCACTTGGTTTGTATTTTGAATAAGCCGGATTTGTGGTGCTTGTTGAATCGTGATTTGGCGGCTTAGTTTTAAGTCATGTACGCGTTTTTCTAGGCGATCAGCGAATTGTGTTAAGTCATTGACTTCTTGGAAATCCATTTGATCACCAGATTGCTCTGCTTTTTTGCGCAGTTCTGGAAGTAGTTTGGTACTGATTTCTTCTTGTTTTAGTTCACCAGCTGCGATATAGATATTTAAAGCTTGGAAGTAGTCTTTGTTCTTGTCGTATAGTTGTTCTAAGAAGGAGTTGTCTTCCATTAAGCGCTTCTTAGCATGTTCTAATTTCAAAGCGATGCGGTCAATTTGTGTTCCCATTTTCTGATATTTAGAAGTGATTTCGTTGATGGATTGTTTGACACGGGAGAACATTTTTGTGAAAACGTTCTTGTTGCGTGCTGCTAATTCATCGGGATCAGCTTCTTGTAAGCGGAACATCAGGTCGCTGATAATTTCACCGATTGGGCCAACATCTTGCTTTTGAACTTGGTTGAGCATAGAGTGGGAGAAATCGTGCAATTTGGCTTGGGCAGGTGCGCCGTAACCTAGAATTGCTGCTTGATTTCCTGGCTCGATTTGCTTAGCTAGCTCAACGGCTTGGCGACGGTTGTTTTCTGGCAACATGTCGACAAGGCGTGGGGCTTTATCGCTTTCGTTATTTACAATTTCTTGAACGGTTTGTGAGCCGTTTGTTCCGAATGGATCGGCTAACAGGTCGTCCAATGTTTTGTTGAAATTAGCATCGATTACTTCTGCTTTTGGATCTGTATATGTTGGTGCTTCTTTTGCTTGAAATTCAGGTTCGTTTGGCTTTTGGTTTTCGGTCATTTCGGTGTTCTCCTTTCAAATTTCTTCTGCTGCTTGGAAATGGAGTTCTTGGCTACTTCTAGCTCGAAATCCAAGTTGGAAACATCTTTATTTAGCAGCGAGAAAAGGTCCTTCTCGATTACGCGACCTAAGTCATTTAGAAGGCTACGCGTATCTGAAAGTGTTTGGTAAATCTTCTTATCTTTCACCGGTTGGCTGTCTAGGAAAGCATATTTTTCTGTCAGCTCAACAAGGGAATCAAGATGGGAGAAGAAAAAGTCTTCTGCGTCGTAAAAGCGTTTCGGTTCTTCTTTCACAATACCGTAGATGCGTTTTGTAAGTAATAGTGTTTTATCGCGTTCTTGGAAGGTGAATAACGTACGGTGTGCGGATGTGATTTTTTGAAGACGCAATATTTTGGCGCGGGATTCTTCTAGATTTGTGCGAATGTATTTAAATTCTTTTTTTGTTAAACCTGTTTGAATCGCATGTGCCTTATCCCCAGCTTTGGCAGAAAAGATGAACAACACGACAGCGACAACCAATGTGACGCTACTAATGAGCAACCAGTTATTCACAAAGATGCTTGCCAAAATACCGAACAAAACAAGTGTTAAGACGATTGAGCCAGTGAAGGCCATAAATTTTTTAAATACTACCATGTCTATCTTCTCCTTAGGCTTCCTTATTTTTTTAAGGATTAAGTATTTGTAGAAACTGTTACAAAAAATCGTTTATATAAGCTAACTGATTTGAATATATCATACCATATTGGCGGAAAAGATGTTATCAGTCGTGCGATGTAAATTACCCTAAGTCTAGGTTATGGTATAATGGGAAAAACGAATGAGAAATGGAGTGTTTGGAATGGATTCACTAGAAGAAAAAACAGTTAAACGTGAGACGATTTTTGATGGGAAGATTATCAAATTAGTCGTAGATGATGTGGAATTACCGAATGGCAAGCTTAGTAAGCGCGAAATTGTCAAGCATCCTGGTGCTGTTGCAGTGATTGCGATTACAGCGGAAAATAAAATGCTTATGGTAGAACAATACCGCAAACCGCTAGAAAAAACAATTGTTGAGATACCAGCTGGGAAAATTGAACCAAACGAAGATCCGATGTTAACGGCAGGTCGGGAATTAGAAGAGGAGACTGGTTTTAAAACGGATGAACTGACACATCTTGTTTCTTTCTACACGTCGCCAGGTTTTGCGGATGAGTTGTTACATATTTATGTTGCGAAGGATTTAAAGAAGCAGGCCAATCCATTGCAGGCGGATGAAGATGAGTTTGTGAACATTGTGGAAGTGGATATCGATGAGGCGTTACAATTAATAGAAGAAAAAGTGATTTGTGACGCTAAGACGGTGTATGCTGTGCAATATTGGCAATTATTAAATGCGCTGCGATAAGAGAGGTTGTGAAGAATGATGACAGCTGTTTTTTTACATTTTACAGGGAATTGTCGTGAGGCGCTCGATTATTATGCATCGATTTTTGAGGTAGAGCCAAAAGATGTGGCGACATATGGAGAGGCCCCGTCTAATTCGGGTGAGTCGGCGAATCGCGATCAGATTATGTACAGCGAAATCGATGTGCGAGGCTTGCGTGTGATGCTTTCGGATATGCCGGACGGGATTCCTGCGACGGTAGGCGATAATGTGAGTATTGTTATTGAAAGCAATGATTTGGAAGATTTGCAGACGATGTATGCGAAATTCGAAGCGGATAGCAAAATTTATATGCCATTGGAAGCTACTTTTTGGAGTAAGGGATACGCGATGATTGCTGATAAGTTTGGTGTGCAGTGGCATTTTAGTTACGCCGAATTTTTAAATGTTTCATCGTGAGAAATGAGAACGTATTAGTGTTTTGCTGGTGCGTTTTTTTGTTGGGCAACTTAATGATTGACTACTTGGTCAAACGGGAGTATAATCGCATTGACTAGATGGTCAATTGTGAATTGGAGGGGTAGAAAATGAAGGCGATAGAAACGCACGATTTAACGAAGTTCTATCATAAGAAGCGAGCCATTGAAGGCGTGAATTTGACCGTAGAAGAAGGGGAATTATTTGGGTTTATTGGGCCAAATGGTGCGGGGAAATCCACGACCATTAAGCTTTTGCTGAACTTTATTTATGCTTCTAGAGGAAGTGCGACCGTTCTTGGCAAGGATATTGTGAAACAGTCGGCGGAAATTAAGAAAATGGTCGGTTATGTGCCGAGTGAGGTGCGTTATTATCCGCAAATGACGGCTAATGATATTATCGGTTTTGCGGCGAAGTTTCATAATATTGACCAGGCGCAAGTGCAGATGAAGCGCTATTATGAGATGTTTGATATTGATCCGCATAAGCATTTCGGGGATATGTCGCTTGGGAATAAGAAGAAAGTGGCAATTGTGGCAGGTCTTATTACGAAGCCGAAATTGTTGATTTTGGATGAGCCGACGAATGGATTAGATCCGTTGATGCAGCATCATTTGTTTAAAGAAATGACACGCCAAAATCAAGAGGACGGCATGACGATTTTCTTATCCAGTCATAATTTGCGCGAAATTCAGGAGTATAGTACGCGGGCTGCTTTTATTCGTGGTGGTGAGATTGTTGCGTTAGAAAACATTGCGGATCAAGAGATGTCAGGGAAAGTTATCGTGCTTAAAGGACAGGCTTTGCCGGTAACGGAACTCGTGAATGCGGGTGCGAAAGTCGTAGAAACAACGGAAAATAGTGCTCGTCTGACTTTTGATGGGAATGTGCAAACGGTGTTGCCGATTCTTGGCGCCGAGGGGATTAAGGATTTGTCGATTACAAATCAAGAGTTGGAAGATAAATTCATGACGTTGTACGAAGGAGGCAAGGCAAAATGAACATTTTAAAAATTGAATGGAAAACCCATTTTAAAAGCTTGCTTGTTTGGTCAGCAGTTGTGGCGGTTGTGCTCGGTATTTTCATGGCGTTCTTTCCTAGTATGCAATCGAGCGCGATGCAGGATTTGGTAAACACGAAGATGAACGCTTTGCCAAAAGAAATGATGAGCGTGTTGCATATTAATTCAATGGCGGATTTAACAAAAATTGATGCTTATTTTGCATACGTCTTCCAGTATATTTTCATTGCGGCTTGTGTGTACGCGGCGATGATGGGGGCGCAGGCACTTGTGAAGGAAGAAACGGATGGTACGATTGAGTTTCTTTATGCGCAACCGATTACGCGTTCGGAACTTGTGGCTTGGAAAATGGTCGGTAATGCGATTTCATTTCTTGCTTTTTGGGCGATTACGTTTGTGATTTCTGCTGTGCTGGTTATTTTCTTGAAGCAGGACGGGGCGAATACGAGTGAGTTGATGCAGTCGCTAGGACGTGTTTTTACAACGGAATTATTGGTTGCTTTTGTGTTTATGAGTGCTGGTTTTTGCTTCTCGGCGATTGTCCGTTCGGCAAAACAATCAACACCGGTTGGCTTGGCGCTTGTTTTCATTACGTATATATTGGGAATTCTCTCTGGACTGAATGATACGGTTGATTTCTTTCAATATGCTTCGCCGATTAATTTTGCGATTCCGTCTGATCGATTGACTAGTTGGATGGATAGCACGGACGTGTGGATTTCTGTTGGTGCGTTAGTGGTTTTCGTGACATTGACGTTTGTTTTGTATAAGAAAAAGGATTTGAAAGTGTGATGGAGGACAAACGAGCGAAAATACTTGATGTGGCGGTGGAGGAGTTTGCGAGTCACGGATATAAGGCGGCCAGTACGAATCGGATTTGCGAGGTCGCTGGTGTGTCGAAGGGCTTGATTTTCCATTATTTTGGCTCGAAGGAGAAGCTTTATACGGCGGCGGTGACGTATTCGGTGGATTTGGTGATGGAGGAAGTGTCGATGGATGATATGCCTAGGGGCAATTTTGTGGAGGGGGCGATTTGGTCGACGAAGCAGAAACTGGCTTTTAGTCATCGGCATCCTGCTGTTTTCAAGCTGATGATGCAGTCGTTTGCGAATCCTCCAGAAGCTTTGGCAGAGCGTATGACGGCGTACTTTAAAGAAATGATGGCAGTGCAAACCGTGTTTGTTAATCAGATGTTGGATGGGCTTACGCTACGTGCGGATGTGGCGCGGGAAGATGCGTCTGATGTGATCCAGAGTTTATTTGAGTATATTACGCGATTAGTGACGGTCTATCTTCAAAAAAATCCAGATGCGACAATGGAAGACATGCAACCGCTTATTGATAAATTTATGCGGATGATTGTGATTGCAGAACGTGGTATGGTAGAACAAAAACAAACCTGAGTGTTTCATTTTGGGTTTGTTTTTTGTATAGGTAGTTGTTTCTTTGCTGATTTTATGATAAAACATATATGTAACGCAACTATTTAAGGCATAAGAAAAGGGGTAAAGGGAATGGCAGAAGAAGCAATTGTGACGAAAGAAGTTATTATTGCAGAATTACAGCAGTTAGTAGCGACGCAAGGACGAGTTCCTAGACAAAGCATGTACGAACATTTCAAAATTGCTTGCAGGTTATTTGGCTCATGGCAAGAAGCATTACGAGCTGCTGGCTTGGAAAAAGTGCAACGCCGAGTGTATAAGGAAGCGTTCTTAATTGAAGAAGTACAACGAATTGCCAAAGAATTAGGAAGACCGCCTATTAGTGGACCGTATGAATTCCCACTATATATGTCTGTGATGGAATATTATGATTCCTGGGAGGCATTTCTAGCGCGTGCTGGTTTGAAGAAATTTGCCGAAGCAGAAGAGGGACAAGCGATTAAGGATAAATTGATAGACGATGTGTTGGAGATGGAGCAGATTATGCGACGTTTCCCGACAATGAGCGAATGCCAAGATTTCCGGCTAATCCGTTACTATTTCGGTAGTTGGAAAAATTTTAAAGCGGCTTGTGAATTGAGAAAAGCTGCAAAATAATAAATGCCTGAATCCCCTTTGTTTAGAAGGAAGATTCAGGCATTTTTTAATCATGAAAACTTTCATGGTGAGTGCTTACCATGGCAACTTGTTCTGCGTCGGGGTCAAGGTAGTTTTTTGCGCTGTTTATGGCGATTGGACCTTCGTGAATGCCAGCTGCGATGATTCGCATTTTACGTGGATAGGCACAAATGTCACCGCATGCGTAGATTCCTGGGACGCTTGTTTCCATTTCGTGATTGACGACAATGCCAGATTCATCGAAATGGAAGCCCCAATTTTGCATGGAACCGATGTCGACTTTGACGCCATGGTTGACTAGAATAGCGTCTGCTTCGATTTTGGTTGTATTGCCGTCTTTGTTGCAGTGAATGACGCAGTTGGTGAGCGTTTGGCTGTCGCCTTGAAGTGCCGTGATTTCGTGATTCACATGGATAAAGACGTTGGAATCGTGCAGTTCTTTGACGCGTTCTTCGTGTCCTTTGAAGTTCTCACCGCGATAAATAAGGTGGACTTCGGAGGCAATTGCATCGAGTGTTTCTGCCCAATCGATGGCTGCATTTCCACCGCCTGAAACAACGACGCGCTTCCCTTTAAAAATCGTTAAGTCTTGAATATCGTAATGAAGCTGGCTCGCAAATGCCTCGCTGCCTGATGCTTCTAATTTGTTCACTTCATATGTCCCGCTACCGGCTGCGATGATGACGGTTTTACTATGATGTAGGGTGCCGTTTTCGGATATGAGTAGGAATGTGCCGTCTGTTTGTCGCTTTAAATCGGTAATGCGTTCGTTGCACACGATGGTTGGCTTAAATGTCAGTGCTTGGTCATGTAAGTTTTTCACAAGATCGTGTCCTTTAATAGCAGGAATGCCGCCGATATCACGAATTACTTTTTCCGGATAGAAATAGCGGATTTTGCCGCCAACTGCGGGCTCGGCGTCGATAATCTTTGTTTTTAAAGAGCGCAAGCCACTGTAAAATGCGGTGAAAAGGCCAACTGGACCGCCGCCGATAATCGTAACGTCATACAAGTTTGACAATGACTTCACCTGCTATCTTTGTTGCGACTTGTCGGATTTCACAGGCTTGACACGTTTCGTATGGCAAGCATAAAGGCACGCCAGTCCGCGGGTCTACCATAATATCCGCTTTAATGCCAAAAACGTCTTCTAGCGTCTGCTCGGTCATGACTTGTGCGGGTGCGCCTTCTGAAATGACTTGGCCGGAGCGAATTGCGATCATATAATCGGCAAAACGTGAAGCGTGGTTCAAATCGTGAACAACCATAACAATTGTCCGATTTTCTTGTAAATTCAATTGTTTGAGCAACATCAATACTTCAAGCTGATGTGTCATATCTAAAAACGTAGTCGGTTCGTCTAAAAATAAAATATCTGTTTCTTGCGCCAATGCCATTGCAATCCATGCGCGCTGGCGTTGTCCTCCAGATAAACTATCAATGGAACGGTCGGCAAAATCGCCTAGACTCGTGACGCGGATGGCCCAGCTAATCATGTCGCGGTCTTTTTGAGACATGGATTTTAAGCCGCTTTGATGCGGGGAACGTCCGTAAGAAACAAGTTCTGTGACGGTTAATCCTTCTGGTGCTGTTGGATTTTGTGGTAGGATCGCTAGTTGTTTGGCGATTTCTTTTGTTGATTGTCGGTGAATTGCCTTGCCATCCAGAAAAACGCCGCCTTTGGATGGTTTCATGAGGCGTGACATTGTTTTTAAGATGGTAGATTTTCCGGAACCATTGGCGCCAACTAAAGCCGTAATCTTACCTTTAGGAATTTCAATATTTAAAGCGTCCACAATGACACGCTTATCATACGCTATTTGTAAGTTGTCTGTTTGTAACTTATTCATCGAAACATCGCTCCTTTGTGCGCGATTGATAATCATTCTCACGTCTAGTATAGTTTTTTTTCTCACAAGTTGCAATAGGTAAGGGGCATCAAGAAAAAATTTTATTAAAAAGATTGCATTTTTAAACGGAGATTGCTATACTTTTTCAAGTGATATTGATAATCATTCTCAATTAATGAAAAGGGGTTTTGTTTGAAATGAAAAAAATGATTCTGGTAGCCATGACAGTAGTTGTGGGCCTTGTTTTAGCAAGTTGTGGTAGTGACCAAAAGGCGGAAGGGCAGTCAGAAATGCATACATACACCATGCCTAACGGTAAAAAAGTAGAAATACCTAACAATCCGAAAAAAATTGTGGTGACGGAATACATGGGTTCCCTCGCAGCACTTGGTGTGAAACCGATTGGCGCGAAATCTTTCGTATTGCAAAATCCATATTTAGAGCCATATAAAAAAGGTGTGGAAGACATTGGTGATCCAGGTTCCCCGGAAAAAGTAGCGGAATTACAACCAGATTTAATTATTGTATCGCAAGAAGATGAATACAACCAAATGAAAAAAATTGCGCCAACAGTCCTAATCCCTTACAATACGTATAAAAATGTGCAAGACGAACTCACAGCGATTGGAAAAGTAGTTGGTAAAGAGCAAGAAGCGAAAGATTGGCTTGCTGATTTCGATAAAAAAGCTGCGAAGGCAAGAGAAGAAATAAAAGGGTCTATCGCGCCGGATGCAACGGTTGGACTATATGAAGGCGATGATAAGAACTTTTATGTTTTCGGCGATAATTGGGGTCGAGGTGGACAAGTGCTGTATAACGCATTACAATTAAAGGCGCCACAAAAAATTCAAGATCAAGTAATAAAAGGTGATGGCTACAAGCAATTATCGTTAGAAGTATTGCCTGATTTTGCGGCGGATTACATGTTTGTCACGCGTTTTAAACACGGCGATAGCCGCAATGGGGCGCTAGATGAGATGGAGCAGTCGAGCATTTGGAAAGACTTGCCGGCATATAAAGCGAAACATATTTATACGATGGATTTCGATGAAATGTATAATTATGATCCGATTGCGATTGAAGGACAAATGGAAATTTTGGTTAATAAAATAACTGGAAAAGAGTAAGAAAATGGTGAAGCTGGTTTAAAAGCCAGTTTTCACGTACATATGATGGGGGATTAGGAAACATGAAGACAAAAGAACTTTCCCAATTAAAAACGCGTCCAGTGATGGCGACGGTGATTCTGACGGCAGGTATTGCTTTACTGCTAGTTTCGGCGTTTATTGGTATTGCTGTTGGCGCGGCGGATATTGACTTGGCGACGGTATGGAACGCCTTATTTCATTATGATAAGACGCTTACGACAAACCAAATTATTTGGGAATTGCGTATTCCACGAGTGTTGGCGGACATGATGGTAGGTGCTGCTTTTGCGGTTGCTGGTGCGGTAATGCAAGGGATGACGCGAAACCCGCTTGCGGACAGTGGTTTGCTTGGGCTTAACGCAGGATCTGCTTTTATGATAGCGGTTTGTTTTGCGTTTTTTCCGGGGCTTAGTTACAATTCGCTGATTTTCTTTTCGTTTCTTGGTGCGGCGATTGGCTGTGTCTTGGTTTTTGGTGTGAGTGCGCTTGTGAAAGGTGGTTTATCACCGACGCGGTTAGTGCTTGCTGGTGCGGCAGTTGCGTCTTTGTTGACGGCGCTTAGTGAAGGAATCGCGATTTACTTTAAGCTGAGTCAAGATTTGGCGTTTTGGTTTGCTGGCGGGGTTGCTGGTGTGAAGTGGTCGCAAATTGCGGTCGTTTGGCCTTGGTTGCTCGGTGCGCTGTTCGCGGCGATTTTGATTAGTAAATCGGTAACAATTCTTAGTTTGGGCGATGATATTGCGGTTGGTCTTGGGCAAAATACGACGCGGACGAAGTTATTGTCGATGCTTATTGTGCTTATTTTGGCAGGGCTTGCGGTTTCGGTTGTAGGACCTGTTGGCTTTATCGGCTTGATTGTGCCGCATTTGGTGCGTTATATGGTTGGCGTGGACTATCGCTGGATTATTCCTTGTTCGGCGATTGTAGGGGCTTTATTGACGCTGTACGCGGATATTGGCGCGCGGATGGTTAACCCACCGTACGAAACGCCGATTAGTGTTATTTTTGCGCTGATTGGGGTTCCTTTCTTCCTTTATGTAGCTCGGAAAGAAAGGAGGAGTTTGTAATGATGGGAACGACAATGGAGAAAAAAGTGAGAAACAAACGCCTTGTTATTTTGGCGGTATTAATTATTTTGCTCGTGGGTACGTTCATTTATAGCGTCAATGCAGGCTTTTCTAAAATTCCGTTTCTAGATGTTATTAAAACGTTATTTGGGCAAGGTTCGGCGCAGGATACTTTAATTATTTCGCAGTTTCGCTTGCCTCGGATTGTAGTAGCGGTGCTTGTTGGCGCGGGACTTGCGGTTTCTGGTGCGATTTTACAAGCCGTTTCGCAAAATGGTTTGGCGGACCCGGGAATTTTGGGGATAAATAATGGTGCGGGGCTTGCGGTGATGTTGTATATTTCGTATTTTCCATCGACGCTTGATGTACCTGTTATGTTTATGCCATTCGTCGGATTTATGGGAGCTATTGTTATCGCGGCTATCGTGTATGGGTTGTCGTATAGTCGTGAAGAGGGATTGTTACCGAACCGGCTTGTCTTGACTGGGGTGGCGGTGTCTGCTGCGGTCGCGGCCTTGATGACACTCTTAACGATTCGTCTAGATCCTGAAAATTATCAAATTGTTGCGGAATGGCTTGCGGGGAATATTTGGGCGAGTAACTGGCAATATGTTTTCGCATTGCTGCCGTGGCTTCTTGTGTTGGTGACGATTGGGATGTTCAAAGTGAAGACGATGGATATTCTCGGGTTTGGCGATCAAGTAGCAACGGGGCTTGGCGTGAGAACGGAACGGGAAAAACTGATTTTGCTCGTTGTGGCAGTTGCTTTAGCTGCGGCTTGTGTTTCGGTCAGTGGCGGCATTGCGTTTATCGGCTTGATTGGGCCTCATATCGCGAGACGGCTTGTCGGTAGTGGACATCGTTGGGTGTTACCGATTTCGGCGTTGGTCGGCGCGTTATTATTGCTTGTCGCGGATACGATTGGACGGATTATTGTGCAGCCTTCTGAAATTTTTGCGGGGATTGTTGTGGCCGTGATTGGTGCACCGTATTTCCTTTACTTGCTCGCGAAAGCTAAATGATAATTAGTATAAATAAGTAGTGGCATGTTGTTGTAATTGATAATCTCGATAGACTTTTTATTCCTTTTATGCTATCTTTAAATAGATGAAAAAACCATGTGTTTCAATTGGTTTAGCAGATTTATTGGAAAATGACAGGACTTGATTTTTATTTAGAATTATTATAAACTAGCTACTAAGGATACTTGTTTGTTCCTGAGGGAGGGCATGTTATGGAAGGCCGAATTCAACGGATTAAATCGCAATTGCACGAAGCAAGCTATAAATTGACGCCGCAGCGTGAAGCGACAGTGCGGGTTTTATTAGAGAATGAGAAGGACCATTTAAGCGCGGAGGATGTCTATTTACGCGTGAAGGAGAAAGCGCCAGAAATCGGTTTGGCGACAGTATATCGGACTCTCGAATTATTGAATGAACTGCGAGTGGTGGACAAAATTAATTTCGGTGACGGTGTGGCACGCTATGATTTACGAAAAGAAGGCGCGAAACATTTCCATCATCATCTTGTTTGTTTAGAATGTGGCTCGGTAGAAGAGATTCAAGAAGATTTGCTGGACGACGTGGAGAAAGTAGTGGAACAGAAGTGGCATTTCCTCGTGAAAGACCATCGTTTGACGTTCCAAGGCATTTGCACGAGTTGCCAAAATAAATTAAAAAAAGCAGAATAAAACGAATCGGAGGCGCTCATCATGTTTGGGCCCTCTTTTATTTTGTAATGAGGCTTACTTTTGGTATACTAAAATAGCGAGGAAAAATTGCTCTATGTGTTGACATCGCGCGAAAATGAGGAGATTACGAAATGAATGATTTAATACTCGATTTTTTGCATTTTTTGCAAGTGGAAAAAGGGTTGGCGACGAATACATTGACGGCTTATGAGCGCGATTTGCGTTATTTTGCGCGGTATTTGGAGGAAGAGCAAGGCGGAATGGCGATTCGAGATGTGGAACGAATACATATTGTGGGCTTTATGGCTTTTGCGAAATCAGAAGGAAAGTCACCGCGAACGGTGGCGCGATACATTGCTTCTTTGCGTTCTTTTTTTCATTTTTTATTGCATGAGAAGTTGGCGGATCGTGATCCGATGATTCAGATTGAGACGCCAAAGCAAGCGCAAGGGTTGCCGAAAATACTGAATTTGAATGATGTGGAGAAGTTGCTGGAAACGCCAGATGGTGCAAAACCGCTTGGAATGCGCGATAAGGCGATGCTTGAAGTTCTGTATGCGACGGGGCTTCGGGTGACGGAGTTGGTGAATTTGCAGATGGATGATTTACATTTGCAGATGGGCTTCATTCAGACGATCGGAAAAGGTGACAAAGAACGGATTATTCCGCTCGGTAAGAAGGCTACGACGGTGTTGGAACGGTATTTGGAATTCGGGCGGCCTCGTTTGCGACGGGCTTCTGAACGCAATGATTTTGTATTTTTGAATCATCATGGTCGCGGTATGACACGCCAAGGCTTTTGGAAGAATTTGAAGCAGATTGCGGCCAAAGCGGGCATTGATAAACCGATTACGCCTCACACGCTGCGTCATTCTTTTGCAACCCATTTACTAGAAAACGGCGCTGATTTGCGTTCGGTGCAGGAATTGCTAGGCCATGCAGACATTTCGACGACACAGATTTATACACATGTAACAAAAGCGCGATTAAAGGATGTTTACAAACAATATCATCCGCGTGCTTAAAATATAGAAGCTAAGAAGGAGAGACAAGAAGTATGAATTATACAAATGTAATGGAAGCGGTAAAAAAAATTAGGGAAAACTATGATGGCAAGCCGAGAATTGGTTTGATTTTAGGCTCTGGTTTGGGCGTTTTAGCAGATGAGATTACAGAGCCAACTGTGATGAAGTACGATCAAGTCCCACATTTTCCAACATCGACGGTAGAAGGACATGCTGGTCAATTTGTTTTTGGTAAGTTGGAAAATCAAGAAGTGGTTGCGATGCAAGGTAGATTCCATTTTTATGAAGGGTACTCGATGCAAGACGTGACGTTCCCTGTGCATGTTATGAAGGAGCTTGGCGTAGATATTTTAATCGTGACGAATGCGGCTGGTGGGGTGAATGAGTTGTTCCACGCTGGGGATTTGATGTTGATTTCGGATCATATTAATTTCACAGGAACAAATCCGCTAATTGGCAAAAATGACGACCGTTTTGGTCCACGTTTCCCAGATATGTCGGATGCGTATCGCTTAGAATTGCGTGAACAAGCTCGTTTGCTAGCACAAGATTTGGAACTGGACGTGAAAGAAGGAGTTTACGCGGGGCTTACTGGTCCAACGTATGAAACGCCTGCTGAAATCCGGATGTTGCGTACACTTGGCGCGGATGCGGTTGGGATGTCAACTGTTCCTGAGGTCATTATCGCGAATCATTGCGGATTGCGTTGCCTAGGTATTTCGTGCATTACAAACATGGCGGCGGGAATTCTTGACCAACCGCTAAACCATGAAGAAGTAATCGAAACAACGGAACGTGTAAAAGAGACATTTTTAACGTATGTAAAAGCGCTTGTGAAAAATGTGAAATAATGTGTGGACGTCTCACCTTCTTGATTTTGTGTGAGGCGTTTTTCTATGAATTCGTAACTGGCTATTGTACCTCGGTGCGCTTGTATGCTACTATATAAAAGAACTTTTGTATTCTAATTAAACAAAAAGGTGGGATTGACGTGGCGTTTGAATCATTTGGTACGATGCGGGTAAATGAAGTTGGACATCTAGAAATTGGAGGGGTGGACACTTTAAAGCTAGCGCAAAAATATGGAACACCGCTGTATGTGTACGACGTTGCGTTAATTAAAGAACGTGCTCGTGGTTTTAAAAAGACATTTGAAGAGCTTGGCGTGAAAGCGCAAGTTGCTTATGCGAGTAAGGCTTTTTCGACGGTGGCGATTTATCAATTGATGCATGAAGAGGGCTTGTCGTTAGATGTTGTTTCGGGTGGCGAATTGTTTACTGCGATGAAAGCGGATTTTCCAGCGGAACGGATTCATTTTCATGGGAACAATAAAACAAGACAGGAACTAGAAATGGCAATTGATTATGGTATCGGCTGTGTCGTGATTGATAATTTTTATGAGATTGAATTGTTAGCGGATGTGTTGCAGGAGAAGGGTGCGCGGATGGCTGTATTGATTCGTGTGACACCTGGGATTGAGGCGCATACGCATGATTATATTTTGACAGGGCAAGATGATTCGAAATTTGGCTTTGGGTTGACGAACGGTCAGGCGGAAGAGGCGATTCGTCGTGTGATGGCGAATGAGGCGTTCCAGTTGATTGGATTGCATTGTCATATTGGGTCGCAAATTTTTGAAACGACTGGGTTTAAATTGGCGGCGCATCGGATTATGGAGCAATTGGTGGTTTGGCGTGATTCGCTTGATTTTCATGCGGAGGTGCTGAACTTAGGTGGTGGATTTGGTGTGCGCTATACGGCGGATGACCAACCGTTGCCGCCTTCTGAGTATGTGCGTGCGATTATTGCCGATGTGCGTGAAGTGGCGCAGGATAATGCGCTTGCGATGCCGGAAATTTGGATTGAGCCAGGACGTTCCCTTGTCGGTGAGGCTGGTACGACGCTTTATACGATTGGTTCGCGTAAAGAGGTGCCGGAGATTCGGAAATTTGTTGCGGTGGATGGCGGTATGTCGGATAATATTAGACCTTCTTTATATGAAGCGAAATACGATGCAGTGATTGCGTCACGTCCTTTGGAAGAACCGGATGAGACGGTGGCGATTGCTGGGAAATGCTGTGAGTCTGGCGATATGCTGATTTGGGATTTACCATTGCCAAAATCGGATGCAGGAGAAGTTTTGGCGGTATTTTGTACGGGGGCTTACGGCTACTCGATGGCCAATAACTACAACCGAATTCCGCGGGCAGCTGTTGTTTTTGTCGAAAACGGAGAAGATAGACTGGTTGTGCAACGGGAATCCTATGAGAACTTAGTGCAACTGGATTTACCGCTTTATTAAGGTGGGAACAAGTATGTCAGGAATTAATTTTAAGGTGGAGGCTTTTGAGGGCCCGCTTGATTTGTTATTGCAACTCATTCAGCAACTGGAAATTGATATTTATGATATTCCGATGGCGGAAATTACCGATCAATATTTGGAATACATTCATATGATGAAAGAGCTGGAGCTAGATGTGGCAAGCGAGTACTTGGTAATGGCGGCGACGCTTCTGGCGATTAAAAGCAAGATGTTGCTGCCAAAACAAGAACTGGAAATCGATTTTGAGGATTTTGATGATTCGGTCGATCCACGGGATGAATTAGTGGAGAAATTGATGGAATACAAACGCTTTAAAGAAGCTGCGCGTCAACTGAAGGAAAAAGAATCGGAGCGTAATTTCTATTTTGGTAAAGCGCCGATGGACTTAGGTGAATATGATACGTCAAGCAAACAGGCGAATCTAGATGTGTCATTAAACGATATGCTAGGTGCGTTCCACAAGATGCTACGACGAAAAAAATTGAACCAGCCGCTTCATACGCGGATTACAAAGCAAGAAATATCGATTGATCAGCGAATGAATGAAGTGATGGATTATATTGAGGCGACAGATGGCCGTGTTGTTTTTGAAGATTTATTTGAGGCATCGACAAAAGATGAGTTAATCGTTACGTTTTTAGCGGTGCTAGAATTGATGAAGCGACGCCAAATCGGTGTGTCGCAGTCTAGAAGTTTTGCGACGTTATATGTTTTTAGTAGAGGTGAAGAAGAGGCGTGAATAAGAAATTAGGCATTCTGGAAAGCTTGCTGTTTGCAGCGGGTGATGAAGGATTAAGCACAAAACAAGTAACAGAGGTTATGGAAATCAGCCATATTGAAGCCCTCAATTTATTGGAAACATTGAGTGATAGCTATGCCGAGAGTCCAGAACGTGGCATTCTTTTGTTAGAGCTTGCGGGTACATTTCAACTAGCGACAAAAAAGGAAAATGCCGCTTATTTGCGAAAACTAGTGACGGTTCCTGGAAATACGACATTGTCACAGGCATCGCTTGAAACACTAGCGATTATCGCGTATCGGCAGCCGATTACACGGATGGAAATTGATGATATTCGTGGCGTGAAAACGGATGGCCCGATTCATACATTAATTGCTAAAGGGTTAATAATGGATAAAGGTCGCGTAGAAGGTGCTGGTCGTGCTAAACTGTATGTGACGACATCTGAATTCTTGGATTGTTTCGGTTTGAATAAGATAGAAGATTTGCCATCGATGGATACAGCAGATTCTGAGGAAATGGTACAAGACGAAATGGATTTGTTTTTCGATCGATTTAACGGCAAGTAAAGAATAATTAGCAGTGCTAAAAAAGAGGTGCAAGATGGAACGGTTGCAAAAGGTAATTGCAAATGCAGGTATCACATCGCGTAGAAAAGCAGAAGTGATGATAGAAGAAGGTAAAGTAAAAGTAAATGGACAAGTCGTTCGTGAACTTGGCGTAAAAGTAGGCAATTCTGATAAAATCGAGGTCAATGGCGTTGAGTTGACACAGGAAGTGAAGCGTTATTTCTTACTGTACAAACCACGGAGCGTCATGTCTGCAGTTTCTGATGATAAGAAGCGCCGTGTTGTGTCTGATTTTTTCACGGATATTCCGGAACGTTTGTATCCAGTTGGGCGTCTTGATTACGATACGTCAGGTTTGTTATTAATGACAAATGATGGCGATTTTGCGAATCAATTGATGCATCCGAAATTCGAAGTAGAGAAACGATACATCGCCCGCGTTAAAGGAATTCCAACAAAAGAAGCCTTGCGCAAACTAGAAAACGGTGTTATGCTTGAAGGTCGCAAAACCGCTAGAGCAAAAGTACGCCTCCAATCTTTCGATAAAAAGAAAGAAAAAGCAATCGTAGAAGTCATCATTCATGAAGGCCGAAACCGCCAAGTGCGTAAAATGTTTGACATCATCGGGCATCCTGTGCAAAAATTGTCAAGGGAAGCTTATGCCTTTTTAGACTTAAAAGGGCTAAATGCTGGTGAGCGAAGAGAACTAACCCACCATGAAGTAAAAAAACTGAAAGCTTTAACCCAATTTGGAGACAAAAAATAATAACGTTGGTGCAAAACTAGATTTAGTAAGGCAAACAACATAGATAATTTTACATTTTTAATGAAAATCTAGGGGAATACATGCCATTATCCCTAGTTTTTTGTTGCCGTCAGTAACTAAAAATGTGCCTTTTTTCGACCAAATAAAGCTTTAAAATAGCTAAAACTAAAAAAAACATGTATAATTTCTTCAAAAGATGGCGGTTTGTTGAAGCAATATGCATAATTTTATGTTATGCTAAAGTTGTGAACAAACTGTCAATAAAAAGGTACGAAAGACTAGGGGAATAGCTACATACCGAAATAAGTTTCCAGTTTTTTTGGAGAAACGAGTAAGGGGATGATTACCTATGAGTGAGCAAGTGAAAATTCTCGTTGTGGATGACGAAGACCGGATTAGGCGTTTACTGAAAATGTATCTTGAACGTGAGAATTATAAAATTGAAGAAGCTAGTGACGGAGATCAAGCGTTGCAGCTTGCGATTGATAATAGTTATGATGTTATTTTGCTTGATTTGATGATGCCAGGAAAAGATGGTATCGAAGTTTGCCGCGAACTGCGGGAGTATAAAGCAACACCAGTTGTCATGCTGACAGCTAAAGGAGAAGAAGCCAATCGTGTTCAAGGATTCGAAGTGGGTGCCGACGATTACATAGTAAAACCGTTTAGCCCGCGCGAAGTTGTACTACGCGTGAAGGCTGTTTTACGACGCGCGCAACAACACAGTCATCCAATTGCTACGAGCGCTCCAGGGGATATTATTACGTTCCCACATTTAAAAATCGATAACGAGGCGCATCGCGTTATCGTGGAAGGTCAAGAAATTAACTTGACGCCAAAAGAGTATGACTTGCTTTATTATTTGGCGAAGTCACCGGATAAAGTATTTGACCGTGAATCGTTACTAAAAGAAGTATGGCGCTACGAGTTCTTTGGCGACTTGCGTACGATTGATACCCACGTTAAACGTTTGCGTGAGAAGCTTTACGATGTATCCGAAGAAGCTGCCAAAATGATTGTAACCGTTTGGGGACTTGGCTATAAGTTTGAAGTAACAGAGACGGAATAATGTTAAAAAATAGTTAGATAGGTTTTGCATGGTGCGATTAATGACAAAGCCTATCTTTTTTGGTCTATAAAGCGTGAAAAGCGGATGAAATTCAAAATCAAAGGGCTGGTGAGAATGAGATTTTGGCATAGTATTGTAGGGAAAATATGGGGTTCTATCATTCTATTATTGACGGCTGTACTTGTTGCAACGGGCTTTTTCATTGCCATTACATATGGGGATAAGAATTCCGAACAAATCACAGAGGATATCCATACAACGACAGAGCACATAGGGAATTTGATTGAGTCGGGAGAAAATTTGGATATGCTTGATCCGGCTTTTGATCTTTTGGATGAATCTATAGGGGTTATTGTGGAGCAGGACGGAGAAGTGATTGCGTCTAAGCAAACGAGTATGCACTTGGATGATGCTTCTTATCAGAAACTATTTAGCAATCAGAAATTTAATGAACATTTGGATAAAGGCGATTTCGTTAGTGAAAGTTATAATTTCTATCAAGATCAGACGGATGAAACAGTACATATGGGAGCGCAGCGTTTTAAGACGTTAGATGGGAATATTTGTACGGTATATGTGTATCGCTCATACGGTGATATTCTAGAAATTACCGGCCAAGTGACGAAAACACTAGTTATTTCGGGGATTGTAGCGGTACTTGTGACGTCGATTTTGTCTTATATTCTGTCTTCGCGCATGTCTTACCCACTCCGCGAAATGAAAAAGATTGCGATTGCGGTTTCTAAAGGGAATTTTGATAATCGGGTGCCGACATATACGCATGATGAGATTGGCGATTTAGGTATTGCTTTTAACAAAATGGCGCAGCAACTGAAATACAATATTAGTGCGCTTCGTCAAGAAAAGGAGCAGTTATCGAATATTTTGGTCGGTATGGCGGACGGGGTTATTAAATTCAATATTGATAAGACGATTATATTGAGCAACCCGCCTGCAGAGCAGTTCTTGCATGACTGGTTCTTTTCTACGGAAAATAGCGATAAAGTGCTAATTCCGCCAAAACTAGACGAGATGTTGTCGAACATTTGGGAAACGCGTGAGGAGCAAGTGGGCGAGATTTCGTTCGGAGATCAGACCTATGTCGCGATTTTGACATTGCTTTATAACGGGGATGACATCCGGAGTATTGTTACGGTTATTCGTGATATGACAGAGGAAAAACGACTAGAAAAAATGAAAACGGATTTCGTAAACAATGTCTCGCATGAGTTGCGGACGCCGATTTCGATGTTGCAAGGTTATAGTGAAGCAATTATTGATGGTGTGGCGCAAACCGATGAAGAAGTTCGCGAATTTGCGCAGATTATTTATGATGAGTCGTTGCGAATTGGGCGATTAGTGAATGATATGCTTGATTTGGCGCGGATGGAAGCAGGTTTTAATCAATTAGATAAAGAACGGGAACAAATTGCGCCATTCCTTGATAAAGTCGTGTCGAATTTTGAAGTGTTGGCGAAAGAAAATAACGTGAAGCTAAGGTTGGTAGCCGATGATCCGGATTTGGAATATACATTTGATCAGGATCGGATGGAGCAGGTGCTCGTGAACTTGATTATGAATGCGATTCGTCATACGGGGCGCGAGGATTACGATGGTGTCGTCGAAGTCCATGAAACGGCGAATTTCTATGCGGACGAGCTGGTGATTAAGATTATCGATAACGGTAGCGGTATTGCCGAAGAAGATATCCCATTCCTATTTGAGCGTTTCTATAAGGCCGACAAAGCGCGTGTTCGCGGGAAAACAGGCACAGGAATAGGTCTATCGATTGTAAAAAATATTGTCGAAGCGCATAATGGTAAAATAAGCGTGGAAAGTAACTTAGGCATTGGTTCCACATTCATTATCACATTGCCGCTTTCCACAGATGTATAAAGGAGTTTGGTAAAAATGACAGAACGCATGCAAAAATTTTGTAAAGATTCATTGGTAATTAAAACAAGTCGGGTGTTTCCATCGGACACAAATAATCATAATACGCTTTTCGGTGGGCGTTTGATGACGTACATTGATGATACGGCTTCTATTAGCGCATCCCGTCACTGCCGTACAGGGATTGTCACAGCATCGACGGATTCCGTGGACTTTTTGCAACCGATCAAAAATGATCACTCGGTTTGCTTAGAATCATATGTGGCGTCAACAGGGCGTTCTTCGATGGAGATTTTCGTAAAAGTGATTGCCGAGAACTTAAAAGATGGCGAGCGTTATTTGGCTGCGACTTCGTTTTTGACGTTTGTCGCGATTGACGATAATGGCAAAACGGTTGAAGTACCAACTGTTGTCCCGCAAAGCGATGAGGAAAAAATGATTAGTCGTGATGCCGAGGAACGGAGTCAAGCTCGTAAGAAACGTTTGACACAAAGTCGGGCGCTTGCAGCATCTTTGTCCACCAATATTCCGTGGGGATGAGTTTTGCAGGCTTTACAGGCAGGAATTGCTTATGATACAATGAGCAAGTAACAAAAAATAAAATATCGTTCATCTTCGGGGCAGGGTGTAATTCCCGACCGGTGGTTAAAGTCCACGAACTGTTTCTTTTTGAGATGGTTGATTTGGTGCAATTCCAAAACCGACAGTATAGTCTGGATGGGAGGAGATGTTGGTTCGCTTGTTGTTTGGCGTACCTACTTGAAAAATTGACTTGTCAGTAGTCTATTTTGGCGTGACCACTTTTAAAGACGCAACTTGTTTTTGTTGTGTTTGCAGGAGGTCTTGTTTGAATATACGTGACATGTTTGGAATTTCACATACCATCCCTCGATTGTTTTTTTCGGGGGATTTTTTTCGTGTAGTGTCGTAGATAAAAAGGGAAACCGCAGATTCTTAGGATGAACATCTAAGGAGAAGTGATTTTGATGAAGAAGTATTCTTTAAAGACGTTTGTAAGTATTGCAGTATTGGGAGCGGTGGCGTTTGTCATCATGTTGATTCAATTCCCGTTATTGCCGAGTGCACCATTTTTGAAGCTTGATTTTAGTGATGTTCCAGCGGCGATTGGTGGCTTATTGTTTGGTCCGCTAGCTATTATTTTAATTGAATTTGTGAAGAATGTGCTGGAGTATTTAGTGACAGGGAGCTTTGTTGGTGTACCTGTTGGTGAGATGACAAATTTCTTATCGGGCATTTGTTTCGTGTTGCCAATCTACTATGTGTTCCGTTATGCGCGTTCGACCAAAGCAATGATTTTAGGGGTTGGGATTGGAACAGTGACGTTGACGGTGGTGATATCGCTACTTAATTACTTCGTCGTATTACCTTTTTATATTACGGTGGGCGGTTTGCCAGCTGGGACAGATATTGCAGCGCTTGTTACGACAGCGATTATACCATTTAACTTATTAAAAGGTGTGGTTGTCGGCGCGGTATTTATCTTAGTGTACGGCAGAATGCGTTCTTGGATTATGAAAAACACGATTGTTAAATTAAAAGTAAGCAAAGATAAAAAGCATCATGGTGTGGTGTAAGATGCTTTTTAAAAATTAGGAATTATATTGGAGCGGGTTGCCATGAAACGGGTGATCCGCTATTTTTATGGATAAAGACGGGCAGGCTTGTTCGGCGTCTATGGCGTCTTCTTCGAGGTTAGCAGGAATGGGTACTGTGCCTGTGTTGTTGTCTCGTATCGTGAATGCTAGGCCTTCGTCGTTGTAGTCGAATAGGTCGGGGGCGTGAACGGAGCAGGCGCCGCAAGCAATGCAGGTGGATTGGTCGACGATTGTGTATTTCATGGAAGACACTCCTTTCGTGAGATATTCTACTTGATTTTACTCTCAAAAGTCTTTTTTAGCAAATTTCGCAAATGGGGATGCCGAACAGATGTTTTCGTGTTAAAATAGTGGGAAAGTATCGGAAATGGAGTGGGCGAATGTGGATGTGTTGGATGAGTATTTGTTACATGTGATTGCTGCGTTTCCGCGGAAGCGTAAGCCTGCTTTTTTGTATGCGATTGTGACGGGAAAACGGACGGGGCAGGCGGTGCAGGATTCGCATTTGTTTGATGTGACGCGTTTTTTTGGCTGTGTGCCGATGATGCGACAACGGTATTTTGATGCGCGTTTGGGGCAGTTGCGGGATGCGGGATGGATTGCGTTGGACGAGGACGGCGTATCGCTTTTGGGTGTGCCGGAATCGGGCTTTGCGGAGCGGTTCGCCGATTTGGATGGGTTTTCGTTTCAGAGTCGGACGGCGCCTTTTTTTGAGCGCTTGCTTTTGGCGGTGCAGGTGTTTAGTAACTGGAAGCATGAGCGGAAACGTTATTTGCCGATTGTGCGCGATGAGGAGACGCAGTTTGTCGTGAAGCAGTGGCTGGGTTATTTGTTGCAGGAAGAGACGCGAAGTGAGGCGCGGACGGCGTTTTATAGGGAACTGGCTATGTGGTTGCAAGATGCGAAGGCGGATTTGTATGTGCCGCGGTTTTCTGGTGGCGACTACATTGGTAAGACGGGGTTGCAGGTTGCTGGGGAACTCGACATGGAGCCGTGGGCGTATTATTTTGAATGGTTGGACGGGTTACATAAGTTGTTGGCGCAGTTGGAACGGTTTCCGATGTTGCAGAAGTTGCTGCCAGATGCGACGCGGGAATTGACGACTTCGGCACAAGAGACGCTACATTTGTTGCGACAAGGGCTTGATACGGAGCGGGTGATGGCGATTAGGCGTTTGAAGTGGAGCACGATTCAAGATCATTTGGTGGAAATTGCCGCGACGGTACCTGATTTTTCGGTAGGTGCATGGATTGATGAAGCTGCAGTGGACGGTGTCGCGCAAGGAACGTGGCAGTCGTTGAAGGAAATCAAAGAGGCGTTTGGTGAACTGGATTATTTCCAAATTCGGCTGGCTTTGATTGTGAAAAGGAGCGGCGCGAAATGCAATTAGAGGAACAGTTAGAGCAGTTTTTAGGATTTCGCGAATTTCGAGCGGGGCAAAAAGAAGTCATTGAGCAAGTTTTGGCAGGACAGGATTGTTTTGCGATGTTGCCGACGGGGACTGGAAAAACGGTATGTTATCAGTTGCCTGGATATTTGATGGATGGTGCGGTTTTGATTGTTTCGCCGCTGCTTTCGTTGATGCAAGACCAAGTGGAGCGGATGCGGGCGAATGGCGAGAAACGGGTCATTGCGCTGAATAGTTTTTTAACTGGTGAGGAAAAACGGTTGGCGATGGGGACGCTTGCTAGTTATAAATTTATTTTTGTGTCGCCGGAAATGCTTGGGAATCCGCGGGTTCGGGCGGCGATCTCACAGTTGTCGATTGGCCTTTTTGTTGTGGATGAGGCGCATTGTATTTCGCAGTGGGGCCATGATTTTAGGCCGGATTATTTGGAACTTGGGACTGTTCGTGCGCAGTTGGGGAATCCTGTCACGCTTGTTTTAACGGCAACGGCAACGCGGAGAGTACGAGCGGATATTAAAACGCAGTTGCAGTTAACCGATTGTGTGGATGTGATTCATTCGGTGGACCGCCCTAATATTGCGATGATGGTACAGCAAGTGGAGACGAGGAACGCGAAACAGGCGCAGTTGCTCCAGTTGGTTGGCTCACTCAAAGGTCCGGGTATTATTTATTTTTCTAGTAAGAAATTAGCGGAGCGGTATGCGTATGAAATCGCGGAGATGCACGGTTTGGCAACGGCGTTTTACCATGGGGATATGAGCGGTGAGGACCGGATGACGATTCAGCAGCAGTTTATCCAGAATCAGTTGCATTTGATTTGTGCGACGAGTGCGTTTGGAATGGGCATCGATAAAGGCGATATTCGATTCGTGATTCATTTCCATATGCCTGGTGATTTAGAAGCGTACTTGCAGGAAATTGGTCGAGCTGGTCGCGATGGGGAGCCGAGTGTGGCGATTTTACTGTATGCTGATGGGGATGAGGCGATTCAGCTGCAATTGCAAGATCGTGATTTGCCAGAAGAAGAGCTTGTGCACCTGAGTCCAGCGTTGACGGAACAATTGCCAGTGACGGAACGGCGATTTCTAGAATTTTACCGCGAAATGGGCTTCACGCCAAACCAAATCAAAGAAAAAATTCAATTTCGTAAGCGCTGGAAAAAAGAAAACCTATTTACTTTCTTAAACTTTCTAAAAGGAGTCACGTGTCGCCGTCAGTTTATTCGCGATTATTTCGAAGAGGCAGACGCTATGTCGAAACCAGTGAACTGCTGTGATATTTGCGGTGTGACGCTGGCTGATTTTTATGGTGAGAACGAGCCAATCGAAACCGAGCAGGCATGGCAAAATTATTTAGCATATTTGCTTGAATAGGAGGAAGTTATGGCGAACCAAGTGGATGTCATGCGGAAAATGACGAAAAAAGAAATAACACGCGTATTTTTCATCCAAAATGGCTTGTTAATTTTACTCGGAATTGGTATTATTTTTATCAGTACTGGTATTTTGCAATGGATGAAAGAATTGAGCTTTGCTTGGCAGCCGATTTGTTGGGCGGTGGGGCTTGCACTTGTTTGGGCGGCGATAAATATTGCGCTTGATCGTGTGTTGCCTGAACGTTTTACAGATGATGGGGGCCTGAATAAGCTGATTTTTAAAGACCGGAAGCCACTGGATATTTTGTTACTTTGTGTGCTGATTGGTTTTACGGAAGAATTGATTTTTCGTGGTGTTATCCAATTTTACTTTGGTTTTTGGGCGAGTGTGATTTTGTTTGTTCTGGTGCATTTTCGCTATTTAAATAAAGTATATCTGTTGTTCAATGTTACAATAACTAGTATAATTATTGCAGGACT
Organism: Listeria booriae; assembly: GCF_000766865.1. Taxonomy (GTDB): domain Bacteria; phylum Bacillota; class Bacilli; order Lactobacillales; family Listeriaceae; genus Listeria_A; species Listeria_A booriae. Next base: position 141,018 of record NZ_JNFA01000023.1, on the reverse strand, counting down.
ATTTCAATTTAGTAATCAGAATTTAATTTCGGTGATTATGTTTCATATCTTGTTCAATTTTATTGGTGCACTGGATATGAGAATGAGATATCAGAATGGAGGAGGGGTCGCGCATGGTGAAGAAAGACGACGATAACTTTGGTAATGGAGAAGATCAAGAATTTAAACATTTAGGTGACGATTACGATGATGACTATATAGACTCAATCCCATCACGCTCCCAAAGCAGACGCGCTAATAAATCGAAGAAAGCGATATTTCGTTATCCAATATTGAACTTACTAATCATTTTCTTCTTACTTATCCCGATTGTTTGTTTAGCGGTATACTTATTTGTGCTGAATTTCGGACCGAATAGCGATGACACAGTAACGACCAATACAGCACAAACCGAAACGAAGAAAGAAAAAGAAGTCAATATTTCAAGTAATGAAGCGAAAGTAAAAGAAGCAAAAGAAAAAGCAGCAGCCGAAGCAAAGGCAAAAGAAGAAGCCGATGCTAAAGCGAAGGCAGAAGCAGACGCGAAGGCAAAAGAAGAAGCTGACCAAAAAGCGGCGGCTGAAAAACAACAAGCAGACGCTAAAGCAAAAGAGGAAGCTGATCAAAAAGCAGCTGCTGAGAAAGCAGAACAAGATCGCATAGCGGCAGCAAAAGCCGAAGAAACGCGGAAACAACAAGCCGCAGCAGCTGAGAAAGAACAGCAACAAGCAGCGGCAGCCGCCGAAGCGAAGAAAAAACAAGAACAACAAGCAGCAGCATCTTCATCTTCGCATACGGTAGCAAAAGGTGATACGCTATACAGCATTGCACGCAAAGCATATGGTGGCACAAATGTAGCGGCAAACGTGGCAAAAATAAAACAAGCCAATGGTTTATCTTCGGATAATGTACCAGTAGGCACTGTACTGAAAATACCACAATGATAGTTTGAAAATAATGGAAGAATCGAGAACAAACAGTGTATCGTTTTTCTCGATTTTTTTCTGAGGAGAAGGTGTTTTTTTGGCGAAAGTAGCTTTAATTACGACTGGTGGGACGATTGCTAGTACGAAAACAGAGTCTGGACGGCTTGCTTCGGGGGAGCTTTCAGGACAAGAGTTGGCGGCATTATGTGAGTTGCCAGCGGAGATTCAAATTGATATTTTTTCGACATTCCAGTTGCCATCGATGCATATTACATTTGCGGATTTAGTGTCGCTTCGGGATTTGGTGTTGCGGATTTTTGAAGATGATACATACGACGGGATTGTTGTGACGCACGGGACGGATTCGCTTGAGGAGACGGCGTATTTCTTGGATTTGGCGATTGGGGATGCTAGACCGGTCGTTGTGACGGGGTCGCAACGGGCGCCAGGGGAAGCTGGGTCGGATGCGTATATTAATATTCGTCATGCGATTTATACGGCGAGTGTGAAGGAATTGCGCGATGCTGGGACGGTTGTTGTTTTTAATGAACGGATTTTTGCGGCGCGTTATGTGAAGAAGGTTCACGCGTCGAACATTCAAGGATTTAGCGCCTTCGGATTTGGCTACCTAGGCATTATCGATAACGACCAAGTTTTTCTATATCAAAAACCGGTGGAGCATGAATCGTACGAAATTAAGCAGGAGATGCCGAAAATATATATTGTGAAATGTTATTTGGAAGCAGACGGGCTGTTCATTGACGCGGCGCGAGAAGCTGGTGCAGATGGTATTGTGTTAGAAGGTGTTGGCCGTGGTCAAGTAGCGCCGAAAATGATGCCAGCGATTGAACGAGCGTTAGCGGACGGCATTCCAATTGTGATTTCAACGAGTGCCGAAGAAGGCAATGTGTACACAACGTATGATTATGAAGGTAGCACGTACGATCTTTATAAGCGGGGCGTTATTTTAGGAAAAGATTACGACAGCAAAAAAGCACGCATGAAATTGGCCGTTTTACTTGCTGCTGGAGAAGAAATTTGCCAAACCAATTTCAGATAAATGAAGGAGTCGAATAAAGACATGAGCAAAAAGATTTGTATCGCAATTGATGGACCTGCCGCAGCAGGAAAAAGTACGGTAGCCAAAATTGTCGCAAAAGAGCTACACTATATTTACATTGACACAGGAGCGATGTACCGCGCCGTAACGTACGCTGCATTAGATCAAAAAATACCATTAGACGATGAAAAAGCGCTCGGCGACATGCTTGCTAATACGCAAATTCGTTTTGAGCCAGGCGAAGTACAACAAGTGTTTATCGGAGAAGAAAATGTGACGGAGATTATTCGTTCTCTAGAAGTCACAGCGAATGTTTCCGAAGTTGCGGCACATCCGGTTGTTCGTGAAGAACTACAGAAACGACAACAAGTTTTTGCAACAGAAGGCGGGATTGTCATGGACGGTCGCGATATCGGTACTGCTGTTTTGCCAAATGCGGAACTGAAAATCTTTTTACTAGCAAGTGTGGATGAACGTGCAGAACGTCGCTACAAAGAAAACGTGGCAAAAGGTTTCCCAAGCGATTTAGAGCAGTTAAAGAAAGAAATTGAAGAGCGCGATCATCTCGATTACACAAGAGAGCACTCCCCGCTACAAAAAGCAGAAGATGCCATCGAACTGGACACAACATCGATGACAATAGCCGAAGTAGCTACATCTATTCATAAATTAGCCGAAGCAAAAATCAACCAGTAGTCTATACAAAAAATGAAAAAGTCTAGGCTTACGAATTATTTTTCACATAGATGAGGAAAAGTCGCGAAAAACAACCGAAAAAACTTGACAAATTCGTGCTTTTGTAGGAAGTTAGTAGAGAGAGAATTTATCTCGTCAATAGGATTTTCTAGTACCGTTTTAGATTGAAGTCATATTCCTGCTTATTTGTCGCATTTACGCGCTTAATTATACTTGGAACAGTCAATCTTTGGGAAGTCCTAATTACGATAAATGTTTTAGAGGAGGGCTATACATGTCTGAAGAATTAAATGATGTAGAAGTTAGAAATTTTGAAGAAGGCGACAAAGTCACTGGTACTGTTACTAGTGTAGAGGATAAACAGGTGTATGTTGGCATACCTGATTCCAAATTAGATGGTGTTGTCCCAATCAGTGAATTATCTAATGTTCATATTGAACAAGCCTCAGATGTCGCTAGTGTTGGCGATACGTTGGATTTAATCGTTTTGAAAGTAGAAGACGATGTATTAGTATTATCTAAACGCAAAGTAGATGCACTTCGCTCTGTAGATGATATTAAAGCGAAATTCGAATCTGGTGAAGTATTCGAAGCAGTAGTAAATGACGTTGTAAAAGGCGGCTTAGTGGTTGATTTAGGCGTTCGTGCATTCGTGCCAGCATCGCTTGTTGAAGACCATTTTGTAGAAGATTTTGCGTCTTATAAAGATCAAACGTTGACTTTCAAAGTAGTAGAATTCGAGCCAGAGAACAACCGCGTTATCTTATCTCACCGCGCTGTTGTAGAAGCTGAAAAAGCTGGTAAGAAACAAGCTCGTTTGAGTGAAATTAAAGAAGGCGACGTTGTAGAAGGCACGGTACAACGCCTAACTAGCTTCGGTGCTTTTGTAGATATGGACGGTATCGACGGTCTTGTTCACATTTCACAAATCTCGTACCAACACATCGCAGCACCTTCTGATGTATTAGAAGAAGGTCAATCTGTGAAAGTAAAAGTTATCGGTGTGGACCCAGCGAATGAGCGTATTTCTTTATCTATTAAAGAAACACAACCAGGACCATGGGATGATATCGCTGAAAAAGCTCCAGTTGGCGCAGTATTGAAAGGGAAAGTAGCCCGTTTAGTAACATTCGGTGCATTCGTTGAAATTTTCCCAGGTGTGGAAGGTTTGGTGCATATTTCACAAATCTCGCATCAACATATCGGTACACCACAAGAAGTGCTAAAAGAAGGCCAAGAAGTAGAAGTCAAAGTTCTTGATGTTAACGAAACAGACAAACGTTTGTCACTAAGCATTAAAGAATTGACAGAGGCTCCTGTAGAAGTAGCTGACTACGAATTGCCAGAAGAAAGCACTGGTTTCCAACTAGGTGACTTGATTGGTGATAAACTAAAAAATCTAGACACAGATAATAAATAAGTTCGATTTTATAATGAAGCGAGGAGTCGGTGTTACGCATAATCGTTTGCGCATCTACTGATTTCTCGCTTTTTGTTTGCAACTTTAAGTTGATACTAGGCGTATTTACTGTTAAACTAAAGAAAGTTTGAAAAAGTAATTTAAAGAAAAAGAAGGTGAAATAATGGTTAAACCAGTAGTAGCGATTGTCGGTCGTCCGAACGTCGGCAAATCCACTATTTTCAACCGCATCGTCGGCGAACGTGTGTCGATTGTGGAAGATATTCCGGGAGTTACACGGGACCGGATTTATAATTCGGCAGATTGGCTTGGACGTGATTTTAATATTATTGATACAGGCGGAATCGATTTAGGAGACGAGCCATTTTTAGCGCAAATTAAGGCGCAGGCGGAGATTGCGATTGATGAAGCAGACGTGATTATTTTTATTACAAACGGTCGTGAAGGCGTAACAGATGCCGATGATCAAGTAGCCAAAATTCTATATCGTTCGAATAAACCCGTTGTTTTGGCGGTAAATAAGGTCGATAATCCAGAAATGCGTGACCAAATTTATGATTTCTATTCTCTAGGATTCGGCGAACCTTTCCCAATTTCAGGTTCCCATGGTTTGGGGCTTGGTGATTTGTTGGATGAAGTTTTCAAGAAATTCCCTGAATTGGATGAGGAAGAGTACGATGATAACGTGATTAAATTCTCACTTATCGGTCGCCCGAATGTTGGGAAATCTTCTATCTTGAACGCTTTACTAGGCGAAAACCGCGTGATTGTTTCTGATGTTGCTGGAACGACGCGGGATGCGATTGATACGCATTATGAATATGAAGGGCAAGAATACGTCATGATTGATACGGCGGGTATGCGTAAACGTGGTAAAGTCTACGAATCCACTGAGAAGTACAGCGTATTACGGGCCATGCGAGCGATTGAACGAAGCGACGTTGTTTTAGTCGTGCTAAATGCCGAAGAAGGAATTCGCGAGCAAGATAAACGAATTGCTGGTTATGCGCACGAAGCAGGACGCGGAATTTTAGTCGTTGTAAATAAATGGGATGCGATTGAAAAAGACGAGAAAACAATGAACGCCTTTATTCAAGATATTCGCGAACAGTTCTTGTTCTTGACATACGCACCGATTGTTTTCGTATCGGCATTGACGAAACAGCGCTTGACGAATCTTTTCCCAATGATTAACGATATTAGTAATAACCATTCCTTGCGCGTACAATCGAGCTTGCTAAATGACGTTATTATGGATGCCGTGGCGATGAACCCATCTCCAATGGACAAAGGCAAACGCTTGAAAATTTACTATACGACACAAGTGGCTGTTAGACCGCCAACATTCGTTGTATTCGTAAATGAGCCAGAACTCATGCATTTCTCTTACGAACGCTTTTTAGAAAACCGAATCCGCGAGGCCTTCCCATTCGACGGTACGCCAATTCGATTAATCCCACGCCAAAGAAAATAAAATTGGTTTTAGTGCATATGCGGAGTAAATCGGCGACAAGCGCTCGCATCCTATCGGTTTGGTAGACTTCCGGTTCTCACATACACAAGTATGCTCCGCTTCCGGCTTCCACCAAACCGATAGGATACAAACGCTTTCGCTCGATTTGTGTAAAGCGGGATTTTACGTCTTACGCGAAAATATTGAGGATAGAGGTTTTAACTTAATTTATACGTTCTCTCATAATTTTTAATAGTAAAGGGGCGAGTTTGATGACGAAGAAACAGAAGATTGCTGTGCTTGGTGCGGGTAGTTGGGGCACTGGTTTGGCGTTGGTTTTGATTGAGAATGGGCATGATGTTGTTATTTGGGGGAATCATCCGGAGGTTGTGGATGAACTGAATACGAAGCATACCAATCAACATTATCTTCCTGATATGGAGCTTTCTCCGAAGATGCGGGCAACGCTTGTGTTAGAGGAAGCTTTAGAAGGCGCGCAGATGGTCGTTATTGCGATTCCGACGAGCGCGATGAGAATTGTTTGCAGTCAATTAAATGATGCTTTAAAAGAGCCTACACTGCTTGTACACGTAAGTAAAGGTATTGAACCTGATACGAATTTACGCATGACGCAAGTGATTGAAGAAGAAGTAGCGCCTGAAAAACGTTCTGCTTTAGTTGTGCTTTCTGGTCCGAGTCACGCAGAAGAAGTTGTTCGTCACCATCCGACAACGCTTTGTGCGAGTTGCAAAGATTTGGAAGCAGCGGAAATCGTTCAAGATGCCTTTTTAAACAACAATTTGCGTATTTATACAAACGAAGATGTCATCGGAGCTGAAATCGGTGGCGCTTTGAAAAATATTATCGCACTTGGCGCTGGTATTACGGACGGCCTTGGTTATGGCGACAATGCTAAGGCGGCGCTAATGACGCGTGGTATGGCTGAAATTACACGACTTGGTGTAACGGCTGGTGCTGATCCACAAACATTTTACGGGTTGACAGGTATTGGCGATTTAATCGTCACTTGTACGAGTGTCCATTCACGAAATTGGCGCGCTGGGAACATGCTTGGTAAAGGCGAAAGCTTGGACAAAGTATTGGAGAACATGGGAATGGTTGTCGAAGGTGTTCGCACAGCCAAAGCCGTTCACCAATGGGCGCAAAAATTACAAATCGACATGCCAATCACCGAAGCGATTTACAAAGTCTTGTTCGAAGATGAAAATCCACAAACCGCCGTTGACCGCCTAATGGGTCGCGACCGGAAGCTCGAAAAAGAAGAATACTAAAACGAGAACCTGTTATGGCTTAGGCTGTAAGAGGTTTTTTGGTTGGATTTGTGCTAGGATGGAGAGGAAAAGATTACGATTTGGAGGGAAAGATATGATACAAACAAATCGCCATGGCAACCAGCTAACATTGACTTGGTCGCCGACGGATATTTTGGCAGGTACGATTATTTTTCAAAGCAATACGGCAACACCTACTAGTTCGAAAAAACAATTACTCGTTGTGGATCAGGAAACAAAGCTTGTACTTGTAACCGATGACACACCAGTATTTTTCATTATTCAGCACCCCGATGGCACGCATACGGTTATTGGCGAACGGACTATTCCGCTAGAAGGATGCTTTAATTTCCGCGACTTAGGCGGCTATGTCAATACAGCTGGAAAAACGGTGAAGTGGGGCAAGCTGTACCGATCTTCGCTGCTCACCAACATTACCGAAAATGATAAAGACACACTTGAAAAATTAGGCGTGAGTTGGATTTGTGACCTACGCAGTACATCAGAAATCGCAGCCAAACCGACACCAGCCCTAGCTCACATCAAAAATCGGCACATCCCAATCGGCACTGCAAAAAACGAATCTACAGAATCACAAAAAATCGATATTCCGGATGATCATCGCGTCTATGAACCATTGATGGGCGAGAGTTACCGCGTTTTTGTACAGTCCAAAGATGGTTTCCGCGAGATTTTTAATGACATCATCGAAAAAGAAGAAGTGCCATTCCTATTTCATTGCACCGCGGGAAAAGACCGTACAGGCGTTTTAGGCGCACTTTTATTAAAATTACTAGATATACCTGAAAATACGATTTTGGCGGATTACGAGCTTACAAACCAATATGCCGACAATATACTAGGCGAAATGCAAGGGCTAGTCAATGCCTTCTCCAACAGCGAGAAAAAAATCGATTTAGAAAATTTCAGACCGATGGCCGAAGCACGACCTGCCTATTTAGAAATCGCCTTCGATGAAATGCAAAAAGAATACGGTTCTGTGGACGCGTATCTCGAAAAAGGAATCGGAATTACCCCGTCAGAAAAAGCAAAATTCCAAACTATGATGTTAGAAGGATAATAGTAGTTGAAACCTAGAGTTGTCAGGCAAAGGAGCAGATTTCGGCGTTTTTTTTAAGGAATTTGAACTATTTTTGCTATTTGGCGTGTTTTTACTTGCTATTATAGGACTCTCGCGTTAGTATTATGCTTAACAGCTTGATATAATCACGTTTGTGCAACTAGGACTAAGAAGATTTAAGAAAAAAAGTTCGTGAAATTTTTTATCTTTCGCTTCTAAATCCTTGCAGTTGTAAGAAGAATGTGATAATCTTTTAACAGAATCACTGAAACGGCAGTAAAATGCCATTCCAGCCGAAATTCTTCTGAGAATTTCCATAGAAGTTTAGCTTATTTTGGAAAATGAATAGCGAAGTGTTAGCTAAGACCTGAACACTTGGTATTATTCTCTTAAGGAGGTGAAACACAATGGCAAACAAAACTGATTTAGTAAATAGCGTAGCTGAGCTTGCAGATCTTTCTAAAAAAGACGCTGCTAAAGCTGTAGAAGCTGTTTTTGAAACTATCCAAACTTCTTTATCTAAAGGTGAAAAAGTTCAATTGATCGGATTTGGTAACTTTGAAGTACGTGAACGTGCTGCTCGTAAAGGACGCAACCCACGTACAAAGGAAGAGATCGACATTCCTGCAAGCAAAGTTCCTGCGTTCAAACCAGGTAAAGCGCTTAAAGAAGCTGTTAAATAATTACATACACTTTTTAAGCACGGAAAAAGAGTCTTTGGGCTCTTTTTTTGTTGTTGGTGGCGTTTGAATGCAATGAATTACGCCACCAATATAAGCGTGAGCGAAGCGATGGGTTAATCCATGGGTTTAATCTATTGCTACACCTTTTCAAATGCCAAACGAAAATACCCCCAGCACCAACCAAAATCCCAACCGAGGTGATAATCCAATGACCATCCAAAACACCCCACCCCTCCAAACCAACAGACTAACACTAAGAAAATTCACCCAATCCGACCTACCAGCCTTACTAAACATACACAGCGACAAAGAAGTAAACAAATTCCTACCAATGTCCCCCTTAAAAAACCTCACAGACGCCAAAACCTACTGGGAAAACCAATACGCCGCTGCCTACAAACAAAAGCAAGCCTACCAATACGCGATTTGTCTAAAAGAAGACAACATCCCAATTGGCTACATAAACATCAGCATGAACGACAGCCACGACTTAGGCTACGGCCTCACCAAAGCATTTTGGCATCAAGGTATCGTAACAGAAGCCGGCAAAGCCATTCTTGAACAAGCAAAAAAAGACGGCATCCCGTTCGTCACGGCGACACACGACCGAAACAACCCTCGAAGCGGCGGTGTAATGATTCAACTCGGCATGCACTACCAATACTCCTATGAAGAACAATGGCAACCAAAAGACCAACTTGTCACATTCCGCATGTACCAACTAAATCTGGCTGACCAAACGAGTCCCGTTTACAAAAAATATTGGGATGATTCTGCGGTTCATTTTATAGAAGCAGGTGTCACATCTTGAATTTATCCAGCCAAACGACCAATCTCCAAGCAATTAACATTTACCTCATATCCTACCTATGTTAAAATAGCGAGGTAGGTTATAACGGGTTTGTAAAGGGGAATAATAATGGAGCAAATAGATAAACAAAAAATAGCAGATGCAGTAAAAGTTATACTAGAAGCAGTCGGTGAGAATCCAGAGCGCGAAGGCTTGTTAGATACACCGATGCGCGTAGCAAGAATGTACGAAGAAGTATTTTCTGGACTAAAAAAAGATCCATCGGTCCATTTTAATACCGTATTTGAAGAACAACATGAAGAACTAGTGCTAGTCAAAGATATTCGCTTCTCATCGATGTGTGAACACCATTTAGTACCGTTTTTCGGAGTGGCGCATGTTGCTTATTTACCGCAAAATGGTCGCGTTGCTGGGCTTAGTAAGCTTGCGCGTGTCGTGGATGATGTGAGTAAACGTCCGCAGCTACAAGAACGAATCACAACGACAGTAGCCGAAATTATGATGGACAAATTAAAACCGCTTGGCGTCATGGTCATTGTAGAAGCAGAACATATGTGTATGACAATTCGTGGTGTGAATAAACCTGGTGCCAAAACAGTGACAAGTGCTGTTCGCGGTGCTTTTAGAAATGATGATAAACTACGCAGCGAAGTGATGGCATTAATTAAAAACTAATGAACGAGTAGATATAGCAGTTTTTGTAACGATTATGCTATAATTTAGAGTATGTGATAAACAAGATTTGAAGGGGATTTTGTCAATGAGTTATCAAGGTGGCGTAGCGCAGTTAAAGCAGGTAGAGGCACTTGTCTTAGATCGGACGACGTATCGATTTCTTGGGGAGAACTTTGAAGGACCAGAAGTGGATAAAGATCAGATGTTGTGGCTACATGAGGCGATTAGAGGAACGGATGTGGATGATGTTGTAGCTAACCAAGTGATTGGCGCAACACTATATGTTATTTTAGCGCATGATACGCATGATGGCATTGATGAAGTGACCGACCGCACACGGCAAACGTCGCAGGAAAGACAGTTGACGGTGCTTGCGGGCGATTTTTATAGTAGTTTGTATTACCGCACGCTTGCCGAGTTTGGCATGATTGATTTGTTGGCATCTTTACAGCGCGGGGTGCAGGAGACGAATGAGGCGAAGGTGAACTTGTATCAGCTGCATATTACGGGTGACGAGGATTATTTAGCGCATTTAGTGAAATCCAAAACCGCGATTTTCGAGAAATTTGCGTCGCATTTTGGTTGTAGCGAAACATTTGTGCAAGTTGGCGCATACACGATTTTGTTGACGTATTTATTAGAAGAGCGCAAGAAGTGGCTTAAAAAGAATGAATCTTTATTCAAAACGGCGTATGAGCATGGCTATATGGCAATGAACGCACAGGCTGATTTTGCGACATGGTTAGAAGATTTGATTGTTACAGTAAAAACGGAAATAAAGGCAAATAAGGACGGGCTTGCGATTTCTGAAATGACAGAGAAACGGTTGCAAGAGCTACTCGGACAATAAGGAGAAATGATAAAATGATCGAAACGAAAGAAGAAAAAGTGCACAACGTATTTGAAAAAATTTCTCCGAGTTATGACCGAATGAATAGCTTGATTAGCTTCCGATTACACGCAAAATGGCGTAAGAAAACAATGGAATTAATGCGTGTGAGAGAAGGTACATCAGCGCTTGATGTTTGTTGTGGCACGGCGGATTGGACGATTACTATGGCGGAGGCTGTAGGGGAGTCTGGTTCGGTTATTGGGCTTGATTTCAGCGAGAACATGTTAGAAGTAGGGAAAGAGAAAGTTGCCAATACGGGACTGAATAACATTGTATTAATGCACGGAAATGCGATGGAATTGCCGTTTGCTGATGATTCTTTTGATTATGTGACAATTGGTTTTGGGTTGCGTAATGTGCCGGATTATATGACGGTGTTGCAAGAGATGTATCGTGTGTTAAAACCGGGTGGCTTGCTCACGTGTTTAGATACGTCCACGCCAACGATTCCGGGTTACAATCAGTTGTTCTTCTTTTATTTCCGCCATATGATGCCATTAATGGGTAAACTTTTTGCGAAAAGTTATGAAGAGTATGCGTGGTTAGAAGAATCAACGCGTAGTTTCCCAGGTATGAAGAAATTGGCAGATATGTTTCAAGAGGCTGGATTTGACCATGTTCGTTATGTTCCACATAGTGGTGGGGCAAGCGCGACGCATTTTGGGTATAAAAAGAAGGAACAATAGGTGGGGCAGATGAAACTTAATTTTCTATATTCTAATATTCAAGCGGATGTAGCGGCAATCGAGGAAGAGTTGCGACTTGCTGTGAAATCCGAACAAGCACCGCTAGTTGAAGAAGCTGCGTTACAATTGCTCAATGCTGGCGGCAAGCGGATTCGACCGATTTTTGTTTGCTTAACGGCACGACTTGGCAACTTTCAGTGGAATCAAGTGGAGCAGGCGGCTGTCGCGGTAGAGTTAATACATATGGCCTCCATTGTTCATGATGATGTGGTGGATGATGCGGATGTCCGGCGCGGCTTACCAACGATAAAATCGAAGTGGGGCAACCATGTGGCTATGTATACCGGTGATTTTCTATTTGCCAAATCACTCGAATACATGACCAAAATTTCTAATTTAGAGGCGCATCAAGTGCTTTCGAAAGTAACGGTTGAACTTGCTGTTGGTGAAATTGAGCAATTGCGTGCAAAATACGATTTTGAGCAAAATGTGAGGACGTATTTGCGCCGCATTAAGCGTAAAACGGCATTATTGATTGCGGCTAGTTGTGAACTTGGCGGTATTGTGGCTCAGCTTGATCCAAAGCTACATCGCAAACTTTTCTTATTCGGTTATTATGTGGGAATGTCTTTCCAGATTACCGATGATGTCTTGGATTTTACTGGATCGGAGAAAACGCTCGGTAAACCTGCTGGAGAAGACTTGCGCCAAGGTAATGTAACGTTGCCTGTCTTTTTTGCAATGGAGGACAAGGCGTTTCGCGCGAAGCTTCGTCAGATTTCAGAAACGACGACGAAAGAAGACATGGCGCCGTTCATTGAGGCAATTAAGGCATCGGGAGCTATCGCTAAATCAGAAGCAATCGCCGAGACCTATTTACAAAAGGCAATCGGCATTTTAGACGAATTCCCGCCTTCAAAAGAATTAAAACCGTTGAAACAAATCGTGCAGTTTTTAGATAAACGAAAATACTAGGGAGGCATGAGCTATGGAGAAAACGTATTTAATGGTAAAACCAGATGGTGTACAGCGCGGGCTTATCGGTGAAATTGTGGGCCGCTTGGAGAAAAAAGGACTGAAATTGGTCGGCGCTAAATTCATGCAAATTGATGAGGAGCTCGCAAAACAACATTATGCGGAGCATGTCGGCAAAGCATTTTTTCCGGATTTATTAGCTTTTATCACGTCTGGGCCAGTTTTTGCAATGGTTTGGGAAGGTGATGAGGCGATTTCGCTTGCGCGTCATATGATGGGAAAAACAAATCCGTTAGAAGCAGAGCAAGGATCGATGCGCGGGGATTTGGCGGTACATATGAATCGGAATGTGATTCACGGTTCGGATTCGCCGGAAAGTGCGCAACGGGAAATCGGTCTTTTTTTCAAGGAAGAGGAATTGATTTCGTATGAGAAAGCCATCGATGTTTGGTTATAAACTGGATAAGGAATAGGAGGCACATGGGGAATTCTCGTGTGCTTTCGTCATTTTCTTGTTTACGTCGGGTTGGAATTATGATATGATATTACAAATACACTTTAAAGCGCTAAATTATTTTTAGTTTTTAATAGATTGAAAAATGGAAAGGGAGTAGAGAAGATGAGATACTTAACAGCGGGAGAATCGCATGGCCCAGGCCTTACGACAATTATTGAGGGATTGCCAGCAGGGATGCCTCTTTTAGCGGAAGATATTAATAAAGAATTGACAAGACGTCAAGGCGGTCACGGTCGCGGCGCTAGAATGCGGATTGAGACGGATCGCGCGCAGATTTCAGCAGGGATTCGTCACGGGAAAACGATGGGTTCGCCTGTTGCTATTTTTGTGGAGAATAAAGATTGGAAGAAATGGGAAATGGTAATGAGCATTGAGCCTGTTCCTGAGAAAAACGAGGCGTCGCGCAGAGTTTCTCGTCCACGTCCAGGCCACGCGGATTTGATTGGCGGCATGAAATACGGACATCGTGATATGCGAAATGTGTTAGAGCGTTCTTCGGCTCGTGAAACAACGGTGCGTGTGGCAGCGGGCGCGATTGCGAAGAAGTTGCTTGCGGAACTTGGTATTGAGGTGGCAGGACATGTGCTTGAAATCGGTGGTGTTCGCGCTGAATTGACGCGGGATTACTCGATTAAAGAAATTCAAGAAATCTCAGAAGCATCGTCAGTACGTTGTTTAGATACGGCAAAAGAAGAAGAAATGAAGCAAAAAATCGATGACGCGAAGAAAAATGGCGATACGATCGGTGGGATTGTGGAAGTCGTTGTTGGTGGTGTACCAGCGGGACTTGGCAGTTACGTGCAATGGGATCGCAAATTGGATGCCAAAATTGCGCAAGCCATCGTAAGTATTAATGCGTTTAAAGGCGCTGAGTTTGGTGTTGGTTTTGAGGCGGCACGCAAGCCTGGTAGTGAAGTGATGGATGAAATTTTATGGTCCGAAGAAGACGGTTATACGAGACGGACGAATAATTTGGGTGGTTTTGAAGGCGGGATGACGAACGGGATGCCAATCGTTGTTCGTGGTGTCATGAAGCCGATTCCGACGCTGTATAAGCCATTACAAAGTGTGGACATTGATTCGAAGGAAGTTTTTAATGCGAGTGTGGAGCGTTCGGATAGTTGCGCGGTTCCTGCAGCGAGTGTTGTTGCTGAAGCCGTTGTTGCTTGGGAAGTCGCACAAGCCGTTTTAGATAAATTTGATAGCGATCGTTTTGATGTGCTTCGCGCGCATGTGGAGGAACATCGTGCTATGACGAAGGAGTTTTAAAGATGGCAGAAATCACAGTGACGACGAAAGATAAAGTATACCCGGTTTATATTAGTAAAAACGCGCTTCATGAACAGGCGGACAACTTAGTGGCAGAACTTGGCCGTTTTTCACAAGTGTTTGTGATGACGGATGTGAATGTTGCGAAAGCGCATTTGAATAAATTGGATGAACTGCTTGCCCCGCTTGAAAAGGTGTCTTATTATGTGACACCTGCAGGCGAGGAGGCGAAGACATTTGCGGTTTATGAGGATGCGATGACAAAAGCGATTGAGGCTGGGCTGGATCGTAAATCGGTTTTGGTCGCTTTTGGTGGTGGCGTGATTGGGGACTTGGGCGGTTTTGTGGCTGCGACGTATATGCGAGGCATAGCGTTTTATCAAATTCCAACGACGGTGCTGGCGCATGATAGTGCGGTTGGCGGGAAAGTTGCGATTAATCATCCGCTAGGCAAAAATATGGTCGGGAATTTTTATCAACCGGAAGCTGTGATTTATGATACGTCTTTATTCGGCACATTGTCGGAGCGGGAAATGCGGTCTGGTTTTGCAGAATTAGTGAAACATGCGCTTATTCGCGATCCGGCTATGCTTGTGGAATTGATGGAGACGTACAAGACACCGCGTGATTTATATGAGGTGGACTTGACGCCGTACTTGGCGCGAGGGATTGCGATTAAGGCGGAGATTGTTTCGCAAGATGAGACGGAGCAAGGTATTCGAGCATTTCTTAATTTTGGTCATACGTTTGGTCATGCGATGGAGGCTTACGGCGCATTCGGTAAGTGGCTTCACGGTGAGTCGATTACGTTTGGCATGATTTACGCGCTGGATATGAGTGAGCAGTTGCTCGGTCTTCATTTTGATAAGGAAGCGTTATTGAAATGGTTGGCGGCGCTAGGCTATGAGGTTCATTTGCCGAACAATCTTGATTTTGATGTGCTATTAGAACATATGAAACACGACAAAAAAACAACATTTAACGAAATAACGATGGTTTTGCTGGAGGAAATCGGCAAGCCTACGATACAAAAAGTGACGGATGATGTCATTGAAGCGACGTTTAAGCGCGTGAGTCAGGAGGGGCAAGGATGATTAGAGGAATTAGAGGAGCAACAACGGTAACTACGAACACAGCGGAGGCGATTTATAAAGCTTCGGCGGACTTGTTCCAGGAGATAGTAACGGCGAATAAACTAGAACCAGAAGCGATTTCCTCGGTCATTGTTTCGGTGACGAGCGATATTGATGCGGCATTTCCAGCCAAACCGATTCGTGAACTAGCAGGGTTTCAATTTGTACCGATTATGGGTGTGATGGAAATTCCAGTTCCGGGTGCGCTTGCGATGTGTATTCGGTTGATGGTCAACGCGGAAGTTGGCGATGTGGCGCAACAAGATGTCGCGCATATTTATTTAGAAGGTGCAACCGTTTTACGACCAGATTTGGCGAAGTAGGAGGAATGGGAACATGAAATGGAAAAAAACATTGACGGGGCTACATTCTTACAAGCCCGGTAAACGCGAAGAACAAGTCATGGCGGAACTTGGTTTAACGGAAATTACGAAACTATCTTCCAATGAAAATCCACACGGTGTTTCACCAAAAGTTGCGGCGTTCATGAAAGACGCTCGTATAGATTTAGAAATTTATCCAGATGGCTGGGCGACGGAATTACGTACGCAAGTCGCGGCGTATCATGGTGTGAAGGAAGAAGAACTTGTTTTCACGAGTGGTGTGGACGAGCTGATTGCTTTAATAGCGCGGACATTGCTTTCTCCTTCGACAAACACGGTGATGGCAACACCGACGTTCCCACAATATCGGCAAAATGCGTGTATTGAAGGTGCAGAACTACGCGAAGTGCCACTGACAGAAGCGGGCGACCATGACTTACCACAAATGTTAGCGGCTATCGATGCATCGACAAGCGTTGTTTGGTTGTGCAATCCGAATAATCCGTCTGGTAATTACATAGAACTAGATGAAATCATTCACTTTTTACGCCAAGTGCCTAGTGATGTGTTAGTTGTTTTGGATGAGGCGTATGCGGAATACGTTGTCCCTCAACCGGAAAAACATATGCACTTGATCCATGAATTTCCGAATTTGATTATTACGCGGACCTTTAGTAAAATTTACGGTTTGGCCAGCTCGCGTGTTGGTTATGGTGTGGCGAACCAAGCTGTTATTAGCCAAATCAATATCGTCAGACCGCCATTTAATACAACAACACTCGGTCAAAAATTAGCGCAAATCGCGTTGACGGATGACGCGTTTATCGCTTCTTGTCGCGAGGGAAATGCGGCGGGTAGAAAGCAATATGAGGATTTTGCGGCGGCAAATGCGGGCGTGCATGTGTATCCATCGCAAGGCAATTTTGTTTTGGTGGATATTGGGTTGCCGGCCGATGAAGTTTTCCGTTATTTAGAGAAGAATGGCTATATTGTGCGTTCTGGTTCGGCTTTAGGTTTTCCAAAAGCAGTGCGGATTACAGTGGGTACGAAGGCGGATAATGCGGCGGTTATCGCGTTGTTACAACAATTAGTGAAGTAAGGGGTTTTGAAAGATGAAAGGAACAGTCGTTATTGTCGGGCTTGGCCTGATTGGCGGGTCGATTGCACTTTGTATTCGTGCGAAACATCCACAGGCACATATTATCGGGGTTGATATTTCGGAACAGACGATTTTATCGGGAGATTCACTCGGTATTATTGATGAAGGTACGACGAACTTAGCGGATGTCGTGTCACGCGCGGATTTACTTGTTTTTTGTTGTCCGGTGCAGCAAACCGAGCGCTTTTTGGCGGAATTGCCTTCGTATGTGTTGAAGGAGGATGTCATTATTACCGATACGGGTAGTACGAAGCAGCGTGTGATGGAGCAGGCGACGGCTGTTCAAGCGTTAGGACATGTGTTTATTGGTGGGCATCCGATGGCGGGTTCTCATAAGAGCGGTGTGACGGCGGCGAAATCGTTGTTGTTTGAGAATGCGTATTATTTGTTGACGCCAAGTGAGGGGGAGAATCCGAAGCATGTGGCCGACTTACGGGTGTGGCTGGAAGGAACGAACGCGAAATTCTTGGAGTTATCTGCTAAAGAACATGATACGATTACCGGGATGCTTAGCCATTTACCGCATATTGTGGCGGCGGCACTTGTGAATCAGACGAGTGATTTTACGCAAAAACATCCAGCGGCTTTTCGACTGGCGGCAGGTGGTTTTCGCGATATTACGCGAATTGCTTCTTCTGATCCGACGATGTGGACGGATATTTCGCTCTCGAATAAAGAGGCATTGCGCGAATTGCTTGGGAACTGGCGTGACGGGATGAATGAGGCGTTAGCGATGTTGGAAAAAGAAGACGCGACGGCGATTCATCATTTTTTCGATACGGCAAAAGAGTTTCGGGATTCGTTGCCGGTGCATCAAGAAGGCGCGATTCCATCTTTTTATGACTTGTTTGTTGATGTGCCGGATTATCCTGGTGTGATTTCGGAAGTGACGGGATTTTTGGCGCAGGAAGAAATCAGCTTGATTAATATTAAAATTCTAGAAACACGGGAAGACATTATGGGGATTTTGCAAATTACGTTCCAAAATGAGAAGGACCGCGAACGGGCAAAACGCTGTATTGAGAAGTATAGCCATTACCAATGTCATTTTTGAGGGAGGATTACGATGCAGTTAGTAACGAATAAGCAAGGGTTGAACGGGACGATTCGGGTTCCTGGAGATAAATCGATTTCGCATCGCAGTATTATGTTCGGTGCTTTAGCGAACGGGACAACGACGGTGAGCAATTTCCTGAAAGGGGAAGACTGCTTGAGTACGATTGGTGTTTTTCGCGCGCTAGGTGTTCGGATTGAGGAATTCCCGGACAAGATTGTGGTGCATGGCACGGGTTGGGACGGATTGAAACGGCCGGACGAGACGCTTGACGTTGGGAATTCGGGGACGACGATTCGTTTAATGTTAGGTATTTTAGCGGGACGTCCGTTTGATGCCACGTTGGAAGGTGACGCGTCGATTGGGAAACGTCCAATGGGTCGTGTGATGTTGCCGTTACGCGAAATGGGTGCTATTTTTGAAGCGAAAGATGCCAATTTTGCTCCGGTGAAAGTGACGGGAACGAAGCTACAACCGATGACGTATACGCTACCAGTCGCCAGTGCCCAAGTGAAGAGCGCGATTATTTTTGCGGCACTTCAAGCAGACGGGGAAACAACAATTATTGAAAAAGAAAAAACGCGGGACCATACCGAGCAGATGATTCGTCAATTCGGCGGCGCGATTACAACGGACGGCTTAACGATTCGTGTCAACGGCGGTCAAGAATTCCAAGGACAAAATGTTGTCGTTCCAGGCGATATTTCTTCCGCGGCGTTTTTCATTGTAGCAGGTTTGATTATTCCTAACAGCAAAATTCGGCTTGAAAATGTGGGCCTTAATCCAACAAGAACGGGTATTATTGATGTTGTCAAAGAAATGGGCGGCAAAATCACGGTGGAGCAGACGAGTAAGGCAGGGGATGAACCCGCTGGAACTGTCATTGTAGAAACAAGTGATTTAAAAGGCATTGAAATTGGCGGCGACATTATTCCGCGCCTCATCGACGAACTGCCAGTCATTGCGCTATTAGCATCGCAAGCGAATGGGCAAACCGTTATTAAAGATGCCGAAGAGCTAAAAGTAAAAGAAACAAACCGGATTGATGCAGTGGTCACGGAACTTTCCAAAATGGGCGTGGCGCTCGTTGGGACCGACGATGGCATGATTATCGAAGGCAACCAAACATTGCACGGCGCGACTGTTCAAAGTTACGGGGATCATCGCATGGGAATGATGCTACAAATCGCAGCTTTGTTAGCGGATTCGGATGTTGCATTAGAAAAGGCAGAAGCAATCAATGTTTCGTATCCGAGCTTTTTTGAAGATGTGGCTTCTTTATACCAATAAAAGACTTGGCGTGTGCGCACTTAGCACACGTTTTTGTTTGGCGTAAAATCAGGAAAATAAGAAAGACTGTTTGACTTGTTTTGACCTTTTGGTTATAATAAGCCTACGAAATGTGATAGATGTGAGGAGTATGAACAATGAAATTTGCAGAGCAGATGTTAGCGGCTTTGGAGCAAGAAAATTTGCCAGAGGCGCAGAAATATTTCCAACAAGCATTACAAGATGGGACGGATGAAGAACAATATTGGCTAGCGGAACAATTATTTCAACTTGGGTTTCTAGAAGAGGCAGAGGATTTATATGAATTATTGTTAGCCAAATATAAAGATGAAGGCGAGCTACTCGTTCGCGCCGCAGAAGTTGCGATTGAAAAGGACGATATCGAAGGTGCGATGGAATACTTGGAGCAAGTAAATGAACAAGACGACGCGTATCCGGAGAGTTTACTTGTGCTTGCTGATTTGTATCAAATGCAAGGACTTCATGAGGTGACAGAAGCGAAGTTAGAACAAGCTAAAGCGTTATTGCCAAATGAACCGGTGATTGATTTTGCGCTAGGCGAATTTTATTTATCGACTGCGCGATTTGCGTCAGCAGTGCAAAGTTATCAGGCGGTGCTTGATGCGGGCGTGACGGAGTTTGCGGGCAGCCAGATTTATGAGCGAATTGCGGAAAGTTTAGCGAGCAGTGGTGCTTTTGAAGAGGCGATTACGTATTATGAGAAGGCGCTAGCGGAACAAGAAGATGTGAATACGTTGTTCGGGCTTGGTTTGACGAGTTATCAAGCGAAAGATTACACGAAGGCGATTCATGCGTTGGAACATTTGAAAGAACATGATCCTGGATTTACGACGCTATACACGTATTTGGCCAAGAGCTATGAGGAAAATGGCGAACCAGACAAGGCGCTACAAGCATTGGCAGATGGTTTGAAACAAGATGAATTCAATAAAGAACTATTTTTAGAAGCTGGAAAATTGGCTTGGAAAAATGATCAGGTAAAAGATGCGGAACATTATTTCCGTCAGGCGATTGCGCTTGATCCAGAGTTCATTGATGCGATTTTGGAAGTGAATAAGATTTTGCTGAAAAAAGCCGATTACGAAGGTATTGTCGAGTTGGTAGAGTCGCTTGAGCAAGAAATTTTAACGGAGCCACAAATTTTCTGGGACGTAAGTGTTGCATATCAGGAACTAGATAATTATAATAAAGCAAAAGAAAGTTATGACCTTGCTTATCCGCATTTTGCAAATAATGCTACTTTCTTAAAAGAATACGGTTTGTTCTTGCGAGAAGATGGTGACGTTGCGAAGTCAGGGCAAGTGTTGGCGCAGTATTTGACGTTTGAGCCTGGTGATGAAGAAGTTTTAAGTTTGTTAGATTATGAATAATAGATCCCCATTTTGATGGGAAGGAGTGAGTGAAATGAAAGCATCGATTAGCATTGAGGATAAAAAGGACTTTGTTAGATGGTTATTAAGTCAGCATCAAATGAAAATGAGAGAATCTATGTGGATTCTTAATTATATTGCAGGGCACGATCAAATTATGAAATATGTTCATTTTGTCGATAATGCGGAAGGTTGCCCTCGTGGACTTGTACTCACTTCTCATGGTGTGGATGATGAGCCGTTTCGTTTCTTTAAAGGCAATATCGTAACGAGTGATCCAGAAAAAGCATTTCACGATATTCGCTTGAATTGGGACGAAGAAATATATATTCAGCTGCATTTTCCGGGTGTAGTGACTTCGCCGCAATATGCGTTAGTGCGCGAGGATAGCCCATTCCAAGAGTTGCTTATCACAGATTCTGATAAGCAAATAGCAGCCCAGTTCTTAGATTCAGCAGTGGCTCATTTTTCGAAAGAGAAGTTACTTGTCGAAATTGACGCGGCGCTAGATGATTATGATGAAGCAAGATTCCAAGAGTTGATGGAACAGTTTAAACAATATAGTTAAATAGTGACGAGGTTGGGACAAAACTCAAGATAAAGCAAAATCGCTGGGCCATTTACTTTGGGTAGGATGAAAAATTTTGCTTTACACAAATCGGCGACAAACGCTCGCATCCCCTGAATGCGAGCGCTTGTCGCCGATTTATTTGGGTTATGTTCCGAACTCGTTTTTTGTTTCGTTTTTTTAGGCGAAGTTTGGTATGATAGAAAGATGAGAAGATTGGGGGAGCAGGGAGTCATGTATCGATATTTAGCGAATCGGTCGTTTTTGCGGCTGTTATTTATAGTGAACTTACTGGGAGCGGTGTACGGGTTTATTTGGTATTTGCCGCAGTTAGAAATTACGGAGCCGCGTTTTTGGCTGTTTGTGCCGGATAGTCCGACGGCTGTTTTGTTTTTTGTGTTTGTGTTGATGGCGTGGCTTGCGAAGAAGCATTGGCCGTTGATGGAGGCGTTAGCGTTTGTATGTCTGTTGAAATATGGGCTGTGGGCAGTCGGGATGAATTTGGCGTATATGATCGATTTGGGACATCTGGATATGGTTTCCTTGATGTTGCTCGTATCGCATGGTTTGATGGCGATTCAGGCGTTTGTGTATGCGCCGTTTTACCGAATTAAGTTCCAGCATTTTGCGATTGCTGCGATTTGGACGTTACATAATGATGTGATTGACTACTTATTTGGCCAGATGCCGATTTATGGCGGTTTGGATCAATATATCACGGTGATTGGCTACTGCACTTTTTGGCTGACGATTTTTGTTTTGTGGACGGTTTATGAAAAAACGTTAAAAAATACCGCTTTTAAATTAGAATTTCCTCATGAAGCTTAAAAGTTATTGAGGTTTGGCGGTTTCTCCTATATAATAAAAGTATTAAGTAGCTAGGAGGACGGGGATTTATTATGAGTATACAAATGTATATTGTTTATTTTCTGATTGTGGCCTTGATTCCATTATGGGCGCAATATCGTGTAAAAAGTACCTACTCACACTATTCGAAAGTTGCGATTCGCACAGGGTTGACAGGAGCGCAAGTGGCGCGCCAAATTCTAGATGCGAATGGTTTGCATAACGTTCCAGTACAAGAAACTGGCGGTGTATTAAGTGATCACTACGATCCACGTAAAAAAGCAGTGTTCTTATCTTCGGCGAACTTCAATGGTCGTTCGATTGCCGGAACTGCGGTTGCGGCACACGAAGTTGGACATGCGATTCAAGATGCGCAAGACTATTCATTTATGCGTTTTCGTTCCGCGTTAGTACCGATTACGATGTTCAGCTCGAACGCTTCATGGATTTTCCTTATTATCGGGATGTTGGCGACATTGCCAAACTTGATGTTGATTGGTATTGTTTTAATGGCAATCGGTGTATTGTTCCAGTTAATTACGTTGCCAGTTGAGTTTGATGCTTCCAAACGTGCACTTGTTCAAATTAACCAACTCGGACTTGTGGAATCAGACGAATTACCGCAAGCTCGTAAAGTGTTGAGCGCAGCCGCAATGACATACGTTGCAGCGATGGCAGTAGCCGTTTTGGAACTTTTGAGATTGATTTTAATTTTTACAGGTATGAATCGAAACTAGATTTTTGACGCTCTGCAAAGGGCGTTTTTTAATGGGGGTCATAAGATGGATTTTGATGTGATTGTTATTGGTGGTGGACCGTCGGGGTTGATGGCGGCTATCGCGGCGGCGGAGAAGAATAAGCGCGTGCTACTCGTTGAAAAAGGGCCAAAGCTTGGACGGAAATTAATTTTGTCGGGTGGCGGGCGTTGTAATGTGACGAATCGCAAGCCTGCGGATGAAATTATTAAGAATATACCGGGAAATGGGCGCTTTATGTACAGTCCGTTTGCGGAATTTAACAATGAAGATATTATCGCTTTTTTTGAAAAATTGGGCGTGGCGTTGAAGGAAGAGGATCATGGTCGGATGTTTCCGGTGACAGATAGTGCGCGTTCGGTTGCCGATGCGATGATTTCGCGTTTGGATAAATTGAAAGTGAAAATATATATGAAAACGCCAGTGAAACGGGTGAATTACGCGGACGGGGAAGTGGCTGGCGTGACGCTCACAGACGGTCAAGACATTACTGCGCGCTCGGTTATTATTGCTGTTGGCGGGAAATCGGTGCCTCGGACAGGATCAACTGGGGATGGCTATGCGTGGGCGAAAGCGGCCGGACACACGATTACAGAGCTTTTTCCAACAGAAGTTCCGATTACATCTAGCGAACCTTTTATTAAAAGCAAAGTGCTACAAGGTATCTCGTTGCGCGATGTTGCTTTATCGGTACTAAATCCAAAAGGAAAAGCGATTATTACGCATCAAATGGATATGATTTTCACACATTTCGGTGTGTCAGGGCCTGCCGCATTGCGCTGTAGCCAGTTCGTGATTCAAGGGTTGAAGAAATTTGCCGTTCCTGAATTAACGATGACGATTGACTTCTTTCCTGACATTGCAAAAGGTGAGTTAGAACAGCAAGTGATGCAATTAGTCAAAGATAATCCGAAAAAAGCGACTAAAAATGCGTTGAAATCGCTTATGCAAGAGCGGATGTTGCTATTTCTTTTAGAGCGAGCGGAAATTGATCCAGACGCGGATTGTATTTCAGTGGCGCAGAAAAAATGGCAAAGCTTCCTCGAAACGTTGAAGAAATTCGCTTTCCAAGTAAACGGTACGCTTGATTTTGAGAAGGCATTTGTGACTGGGGGCGGTGTTTCTGTGAAGGAAATCGTGCCAAAAGAAATGCAATCCAAGTTGACGCCAGGTTTATTTTTCTGTGGTGAAATATTAGACATTAATGGCTATACGGGTGGTTATAATATCACATGTGCGTTAGTGACAGGGCGATTAGCCGGTGTGAACGCAGCAATTCGATAAGATACAAGAAAAGATTGAGGAAACTTCCATGTTGGGAGCGCCTCAATCTTTTTTAGTTTTTAATCGCTGTTTCGTACTGGTGAATCCATTCATCCACGGTGACTTTACTCGCTAGCTCGCCGATGAGTTTGTAGGGGATTTTTTTCGGGTTGGTGAAACGAATGCAGCCTTTGCCCATGTTGAGTTTTGTTGTCATATGCTTAGGATATTCGGCTTGGAACCAAGAAAGAAGCGGCTCGTTAGCGGAAAGTCCCATGTGATAGACCGCGATATGGCGTTTTTGGGCGGCGATGGCGAAAAAGGGGAGCGAAAGGCTCGTGTCGCAATGATAGCCATCAGGATAGCGCGTTTTTGGGACGACATAGGATGGCATGCCGTATTGGATTTCTTTCGTGAAGCCAGTTGGTATATTTTCATCCACGACTTGCATCAATCTTGCAAAAGCTTCTTTCTGTTCTGGCGCAACGTCTTCCATGTATTCTTCGATTGTCATGATCTTCCTCCTATATCTTGCATAAATTGGTTTACAATATGTTCGCGACGCTCTAGAAACTCCGCATTGTCTCGGCTCGGATGGACCCGATTGGTTAACACGATGAGCGCTGTTTTCTGCTCTAAGTCAATGACTAGAAAAGTTCCTGTGAACCCCGTATGGTAAATCGCAAAATGGTCACGAGCAGGCACTAAATCCCAACCAAGTCCGCGCGATCGGTTTAAATTTGGCGTATAGTTTTGTTGCAGTGCGGCAATCGTTTCTGGTTTTAAAAGCGGGCTATCTTCATGCAAAAGTCCTTTCGTAAAGCGAATCAAGTCGGGAAGATTGCTAAATAATCCGGCATGTCCCGCGACACCACCCATTTTCCAAGCTTTGAAATCATGGACTTGCCCGGAAATAAGCCCGCGTTCTGGGTGAAGTTCTGTTGGTACGAAAGTGTTTGTCGCATCAGGATTGAAACTGCTTGCACGCATCTTTAATGGCGCCAACACATTGGTTTGTACTTGTGTTTCTAAATCACCGCTCAATGTTTCTAAAATATAGCCAAGCAACAAAAAGTTAGCATCGGCATACGTGACATTTGTGCCGGGCGGCGTTGCTTGAGGTGTCTCTATGCAGTAACGATATACGTCTTCTTTCGATGCAATCGCATAGTTCGGAATGTTTTTTGCAAGCCCAGAACTATGTGTTAAAAGATGCAAAACGGTGACTTCTGGATAGCGAAATTCGGGTAGAAAAGTTATCACGGGGTCTTCCAAATGGATTTTCCCAGCTTCGATATGTTGCAAAATAAGTGTTGTTGTCGCAATGACTTTCGTGAGAGACGCGATATCATAGACGGCCTCGGGTTCTAGAATGAGTTTTTCAGGGGTGAGTTGTTTCATGCCGATCACGTGTTGTTTTGTCCGGTTTGGGGAGATGACGGCGTAGGAAATGCCTGGTACGACGCCATCTGTAACCATTTTCTTTAACAAGGTATCCAACATAGTTACATCACTCCTTATATTCAGGAATCCATATTGCTTCGTTTACGGCTAATAGTGGGTCGGCAATTTCGCGGTTGTTCAAGCCTTGCTCGATTGTTTTTTTGACGACAGCAAGTGTGACGGCATGGGATGTTTCGCGCAATGTGGCAACAGGTGGTAGGAAAGCGGCGCCAGTGCTTGTCACATCGCTAATTTGTGTGGCAACCGCGTGACTTGCAGCGGCGAGCATTTCATCTGTAATTTCGCGAGCCTCGGTAATCACTGCAGCTAAGCCAAGTCCTGGGTATAATAAAGCATTGTTTGCTTGCCCAATAACATACGTATTGCCGCTATATTCGACGGGATCAGAAGGACTGCCCGTGACAACCAGTGCGCGTCCATTTGTCCAAGTAATCAAATCTTGTGCGGTGGCTTCGGCTAATTTTGTCGGATTAGATAATGGCAAAATCGCAGGTCGCTCTGTATGGCGGCACATCTCGTGAACAACATCCTCCGAGAAGGCTCCTGTAACGCCAGAACAGCCAATTAACATCGTTGGCTTCACATGTGCCACAATTGCTAAAAGCGTCGTTAAACGCTCTGAGAACGCCTCACTGCTTCGGGCGTATTTACGCTGTCCAGAAGTTAAATCTGGCAAATCATCTGTTAACAACCCAGGGCGGTCTACTAAATAAAAACGTGCTTTCGCTTGTTCGGCGGTCAATCCTTCATTCGCGACCATTTCAGCAACTAATTGATCAGCAATCCCGATTCCAGCCGTTCCTGCACCAAAAATGACGATGCGTTGTTCGGACAATGGCATTTTTGAAACGCGTGTCGTTGCTAAAGCCGCAGCTACAACCATTGCGCCAGTACCTTGAATATCATCGTTAAACGTACATAATTGCGCACGATACGTCTCTAAAATCCGGCTCGCGTTGTCTCGTCCAAAATCCTCCCAATGCAAAACGGCTTTTGGAAAAGAAGTTTGAACGGCTGTGACAAATTTAGCGATAAAAGCGTCATACTGTTCTGCTTGTAATCGCGATTTGCGCGATCCTAAATAACGAGCATCTGCGCGTAAGGCTTCGTTGTTTGTTCCAGCGTCAATCACGACGGGTAGCACGCAATCGGGGGCAAGACCAGCCGCGACGGTGTATACTGCTAGTTTTCCAATCGCAATGCTGACGCCGTTTAAGCCCCAGTCGCCAATACCAAGTACACCTTCACCATCTGTTACAACAATCATTCGTATTTTTTCGGGATGAGGTACGTTTTGTTTGAAAATTTGCGTAATATCGATGTCGCTATCTGCTTGTAAAAATACCGCGTCTTGCGGATTCTGCCAGTTTTCGTGGTAGGTCATGACTGCTTGTCCGATGGTGGGCGTGTAAATAATAGGCATCAATTCGGTCACATGATCCATGACTAATTTGTAAAACAAGGTTCGATTTTCGCTGTAAAGTCCCATCACGTATAGATGCTGCTCAAGCGGTGTCTTTTTGGTATGTAATGCTTCGTAAGCACGGGAAGCTTGTTCTTCTAATGTTTCGATTTGTGCGGGTATCAGGCCGTGTAAGCCCCATTTCTCGCGTTCTTCTTTTGTAAATGCGGTTCCTTTGTTTTGGATTGGGTCATTTAGTCGTGCATAGCCATTCATCATTTTATCCTGCTCCTTTTGTAGTCTTACCTACATTTTACACTAGATTAGCCTGAAAAATCGACTAATTACAACGGACTTGTGTTCTATGTTCGGAATTTGTATAATGAGTGGGATTAGATGGAGGGAAGAAACTATGGAAAAAATCGTGATTATTGGCGGGGGAATCGTTGGCATGACTGCGGCTTACTTACTTTCCAAACAGCAAAAAGAAGTTATTGTTATCGATAAACAAGAACGAGGTCAAGCAACGTACGCGGCGGCTGGCATTGTTTGTCCGTGGCTGTCGAAACGCCGCAATAAAGTTTGGTATGAACTGGCCAAAGACAGCGCGCGTTATTATCCAGCGCTTATCGAACAACTGGCGCAAGATACCACGAAAAATACCGGTTACAAAATGGTCGGTGCGCTTTGTTTACGCGATACGGAAGAAAAGTTAATCGAATTAGAACAAATTGCGCGTAGTAGAAAAGAGGAAGCGCCAGAAATCGGTGACATCAAGCGATTAACGCCAAGCGAGACGCAAGACATGTTTCCAATCGTTGCTCCTGGTTTTGGCTCAGTTTATGTGAGTGGTGGAGCGCGTGTGGACGGTGCTTCCCTGGTTGCTGCGTTACAAGATGCCGCGATGAAGCAGGGCGCGACGGTGATTCACGGAAAAGCGAGACTAGAAAAAAGAGGCGAAACTGTGCAGGTAGTTGTGGGGGAACAACATTGGACGGCAGATAAAATTATTTTGGCAGCAGGGGCTTGGCTTTCTGAACTGATTCAGCCACTTGGTCTGCAAGCCGCGATTCATCCGCAAAAAGGGCAGTTACTTCATTTGGAATGGAACGAGCAGGTGACGAATGATTGGCCAGTCGTGTTGCCGCCAAGCGCTAAGAGCATCGTGCCATTTGATGACGGTCGCATGATTATTGGCGCGACACATGAAAATGAGGACGGATTTGATTTAGAGCCAACCGAAGCTGCGAAAATAGAAATTTTAGATGAGATTGCTCGTTTTGCGCCAGAAGTGAAGCACACAAAAATAGCGGAAATCCGGGTAGGTACAAGACCATTTACGCCAGATTTCACGCCAATTATCGGTGCTTTGCCGACAGCCAAATCGATTTTTGTGGCTAACGGACTCGGTTCTTCAGGACTTACAACAGGTCCTTATGTCGCCAAGTTATTAGTGGATCTGATTGCTGGGAAAACATTGCAAACCGATATTACTGGTTTTGACCCGAGCAATGCCATCACTTCATAACGCGGTGTAGTTGTTTTAAATAGTTGTATTTTACTAAGAAATAATAAATACATTGGACGCCGACAAAAATACCAATGACAATCCCGACGTTCTGCCAAATATTGAATTCTAGTAAGCTTTGGAGCGCTATAAAAGCAACGATGGAGTGGATAATCGCGACGAGTAACGGTAGGAAAAACATAACTCTTAGTTGTCGTGCCACGATTTTGTGCAGTTCTGGTTTGGTGAGACCGATTTTGAAAAGCATTTTGTATTGTTGGTCATCACGTTTTAAATCGCTATGCAGGCGAAGGTAGATGAATCCAGCGGAGAACGTATAGAATACGGCGCCACATAGGACGGTAAGTAACATGAGCAAGCCGTTTGTTTGTTTCATTCCTTGCCATTCTAAGGCCAGTGATTGGAAGTTTACAAATTCGCCAGTCTCGCTGTTCATATTTTTTTCGTTCCATTTGTCGACGTCTGCATGTAGTTTCTTGGAAGCGGGGATCGTTTCTTCCCAGTTTTCTGTATGGAATAGACTGTAATTCAAGAGGTAATTCGAGTTGTCATCCGGAGTTTCACGAAATTGTGCTTCAGATTTTTGCCATAGTGCATCAATGTCGCTCTGATTGGCGACGACTGTAACGTCTTCCATGCTACTCATGGTGAAATTATATGGAAAACGATTGATTGGCGCTGCTTGTTTGACGGGCAGTGTTACTTTTTGTGACTTAAAGGTGATAGCGAGTTCTTTTGGCAAATCTTTTTTTAGTTTATCAGCACTTGGCGAGCTACTTGGCAACAAAATCACACTGCCAGGCGCCACAGAAAGTTTCTTTTCGTTACGCAATCCCATCAAATCATTATAGTTATCGATGGACAAGAACGTATAGAAGGACGTTTCATCAGGATTTACATAGTACGTTATTTGATAAAATTTACCGGATGCTGTTTTATAATCTGTAATGTTTTCGCTAGCAAATGTTTTTTTAGCACCATCTAGAAGACTTTGGTCCACCGGTTTACCGCCGTAAGCGCTGTACGTAATCGCATATGGATTTTGCGACATCTCAGCAAGTCCGCTACTACCAACCGCTGAACTTGTTCCCATCGCTGTAATGGCCGTAGCCGAAACGACCGCAACGATGAAAAAAGTACTCACATTGTCACGCATTTGATAGATCAATTCAGAAAAAGTAAGCAAATTGGTCCGCTTGAAGAAAAAACGTTCGCGCTTACGCAATCGATTTAAAACAAAGACAAGCAGTTGACTAAAGAAGAAATACGTACCAATCACGACAAGCACAACACCAATGAGCAATGGCTTAAACGAAAAATCAAAACGATTCGTGAAAATCAGAACGGTCCCGTATCCAGCGCCGATGAATAGAACAGCGAGAAAAGCAAGATACCAAGCCGCTTTAATTTCTTTTTTCGGTTGTTTTTGTGAGGCGAGTAGTTGTTTCAAGTTATTGACGCGCACAGAAAAAGAAGTCACGGCAGAAATCACTAAAAACATACAGCCAAAAATCAAGAATGTGATCAAAATCGGCTTCCAAGGCATATAAAAAGGCAATGTTTCCGTTAACGATAAAATATTAGAACAAATCAGCAGAATTACTTTTGAAAAAATAAAGCCAAACAAAATCCCGCAAATCACAGCGGCAAGTCCAGCCAGCATATTCTCCCAAAAAATCAATTTGGTCAACTGTTTCTTATTAATACCTTGAATAAGTAAAAGGCCAAATTCTGCTTTTCGTGTTTTTAAAAACGTACTAACGGCGTAAAAACAAGCAAAAGCAGAGAATAACACGATAATTACTTGCGATATTTGAAAACCAATCATGGCAAAATAACTCAGCGTCTCACTAGAAGAATCAATCGTATCTTGAAATTCAGGGTGAAAAATGAGCAGGGCATACACAAAAAACATCGTGACTGCAAAAAATGTCGTAAAGAAGTAGGGGCCATAGACTTTCGGATTGCGACGGACATTATTAATGACGAACTGGCGGAATGACATGTTGCTTTCCTCCTAGAAGTGTTAACGTGTCCATAATTTGCTGATAAAAAACAGCTGTATTATCCCCACAATAAATTTCGTTATATAGCGAACCATCTTTAATAAAGACGACGCGATCACAATAAGAAGCAGCCTGCGGATCATGCGTTACGAGCAATATTGTCGCTTCTTCCTCTTGATTCAAACGACTGAGCAACTGCATCACTTCCGTACTATTTTTCGAATCTAAGTTTCCAGTCGGTTCATCTGCTAAAAATAACTTTGGATCATGAATCGCAGCACGCGCAACCGCAGTACGTTGCGATTCTCCGCCTGATATTTCATACGTGCGCTTCGCCAAAATCGGCGTAATCCCAAGTTTATCTGCAATCACTTCGAGCCGCGCATCCATCTCTGCAAGTGGCGTTCCATCAAGCGTTAACGGTAACAAAATATTTTCGCGAACCGTCAATGTATCTAATAAATTAAAAGACTGAAAAATAAAGCCTAATTCTTTCCGTCTAAACGTAGCGAGGTCATTGAAGTTCAGCAAATAAGGATTCGCATCATGAATCAAGACGTTCCCGCTTGTTGGAGGATCAATCGTTGCAATCATGTTTAACAGCGTTGTTTTGCCGCTTCCAGAAGGTCCCATGATGCCAACAAATTCTCCTTTTTCAACCGTTAAATCTAAATTGGAAATCGCTTGATAATTCACGTTTCCAGTATATATCTTATTGACTTTCTCTACTTTTAAAAGTGCCATATGTAGGCCTCCCTTTCTATTAACTAAGACTAGTGTAGCAAAAATAGAAAATTGGAAGTATTGATTACGATAACAAAGTCTTACGTTCTTGTAAGTTTATTTTGGCATGCGAATAAGGATCGTTGTACCAATACCAACTTCGGATTCGATAGAGAGCCCGTAACCAAGTTTTTGACAGATTTCGGAGACGAGGAAAAGTCCCATTCCGGTAGACTCTTGGAATTTGCGACCGTTTTCGCCGGTGAAGAAGGGACGGAGGACGCGTGGCAAGTCCGCTTTTTCAATGCCGATGCCGTGGTCGCGAACCGTTAATACGCAATACTTTGCTTCCAAGACGGCATTAATTTCGATTGTACTGCCTTTTTCTGGGGAATATTTAATGGCGTTTGTAAGCAGTTGACCAAGCATGAAAATGAACCATTTCTTATCCGTTTCAAATTGGAAGTCCTCGTCAATCGTCACTTTCGGATAGAGTTGCTGACGAATAAAAAGGCGCTTATGTTCATTGACAGCCTCGGTGACAAGCGTGCGCAAATCGCTGTATTCGACAACGAAATCATTTTCAAATGTTTCCAAACGAAGTGTATACAGTACAGTATCAAGCCCTTGTTTGATGCGATCTGTTTCTTCTTGAATACTGCGTAACGTCGGGTCAGACTGGTTTTGCGTCATCAGCTCAATAACGGAGACGGGCGTTTTCATTTGGTGTACCCACTGGTTAATAAAGATATTTCTGTCTGCATCTTTGGAACGCCATTTTTGCAAATCGATTTGGTAGGCTTGGTATTGCTTCGCCAAATAATATTCGAACGCTTGACTAAAAGCAGAGCCTTTGTCGGGTTGAAACTCTGAGGCCACTTGTTCCGGATTTTGGAGGCGCTTGTAAATGTGGCGATAACCAGCATACCGAATCGCCAAAAACACTATCGCAAGCACTGTCCACAGAAATAGCACGTAAAGAAGCAGCCTCCCATTGCGAAAACCGTCCAGCCAAAAAATGCCGACCGTGGATAACGCGAGTATCAAGGCGAATAACAAAAAAGAAATGTGGCTTTTCAAAAAAAGACGCATCAAGATTCCTCCTTATAAACCCACTGATAACCGTATCCGCGTACCGATTTAATCGGATCTTTTACGCCAAGGTCGAGCAGTTTTTTACGCAAGCGGGCCACGTTCACACTGAGCGTATTATCATCAATAAACGTGACTTCATCCCAAATTTCTTCATAAAGCAAATCACGATTGGCGACATTCGGCGCTGTTCGCCAAATCACTTCGAGCAACTTCGCCTCATTTTTGCTTAGTTCTAGCGTTTGCCCGTCTCGTTCAATCGTAAATTTCAAAGGATAAAAAGACAAGTTGCCTTCATGAAATTCAGGTTCTTGGTATTGATTGGCGAAATCTCCGTACACGCGTCGTAATTGTGCGCGGACTTTGGCAATCACGACTTGGTAGGAGAACGGCTTTGTTATGTAATCATCAGCTCCGTTTTCAAGTGCCATGACTTGATCGATTTCCCCATCACGCGCTGAAATAAAAATAATCGGACATGTCGAGACTTCCCGAATTTTGCGGCACCAAAAATATCCGTCGTATTTCGGCAAATTAATATCCAGCAACACAAGATGCGGCGACACCTCCTCAAAAAGGGGCATTACATCATCAAAATCCGTTGTCACATGAGCGTCAAGATTATACCTGCGCAAATAATCTTGCAGCAACGTCGCGATTTTTGGATCATCTTCTATAATTAATATTTTTTCCATCAGAGTTCCTCCCTAAAGTAGTGGCTTTTTATTTTCGTCCAGCGTGAACCCTTCACCCATCACGTCATGAACAATCGAGACGGAAACAAAGGCATGCGGATCAATGGCATTGACGATATTTTTCAGCTGCACAATTTCATTTTTGGCGACGACGATATAGAGGACATCTTGGTCGTTTTTAGAAAAGCCACCGCGTCCTTCAAGTACCGTCACACCACGATTCATCGCGAGCATGACATGTTCTGCAATTTTGTCGTTATGTGGGGAAATAATGAGTGCGCCCCGAGCAGCGTAGGCTCCTTCTTGCATGAAATCAATCACACGCGCTCCGATAAACACGGCAACGAGCGTATACATCACTTGGCGAACATCTAAATAAGATAGCGATAGCGTAAGCACCACGGCATCAATCGCGAAAAGCGTCCGCCCCATACTGATGCCTTTTTTACGATTCAGCACTTGGGCAATAATGTCACTGCCGCCCGTCGTTCCACCGTAGCGAAACACAAAGCCAAGCCCAATACCTGTAAAACCACCAGCAAATAACGCGACAAGCAATAAATCTTGATGTAAATCCAAACGATAAGGCACGCGTTGGAAAACCCATAAAGACAAAGAAAGCCCAACCGTTCCAATAATTGTATAAATCAGCGCTCGATTTCCAAGAATACGCCAGCCAATAAAAAATAGCGGAATATTGAGTGCTAAGTTAGAATACGCCGGATCAATACCAGTGAAATGTAGCAGCAAGAGCGTAATCCCCGTTAAGCCGCCTTCTCCGAGGTCATTGGCGATATTAAAGTTGACAAGACCAAACCCGTAAATGGTTGTTCCGAGTAGAATAAATAAAATATTTTTGATGCGGACATCACGCCACATAGCGCATCGCTCCTTTTTTATAGACGTAGCAATGGTTTGTTAGCTATAATGATTATAAGAAATCAAAACGGGGTAACCAACCCTTATATCAGTTTACCACAAAAGGAGCGTAATAAAGCATGGCAAAAACGATGCAACAACTACAAGATGAGGTAGACGCGCTGATTGGCCAGTTTGAAGAAGGCTATTTTTCGCCACTTGCAATGATGGCGCGCGTGACAGAAGAAACCGGGGAACTTGCCCGTGAAATCAATCATTACTACGGAGAAAAACCAAAGAAAGCAAGCGAACCAGAAAATACGGTAGCCGCTGAACTTGGAGACGTATTATTCGTATTAATTTGTATGGCAAATTCGCTAAATATTAGCTTAGAAGAGGCCCACGATGCTGTCATGAAGAAATTTAAGGAACGTGACGCCGATAGATGGACCAAGAAGGAGGACAAATGAGATGAAGGTAGCAGTATTAGGTTTTAAAGGTAGAATGGGGCATGAGGTCGTAAAGACAGTCCTCCGCGAAGCAGACCTGGAACTAGTAGCAGTTCTAGATCATGCGCCAGAAGAAAAGAACATCCGTGAAATCGCTGAATTTGCAACGCTTGACGTACCGGTTTTTGGTGATTTAGAGGAGTTACTAACAAGCGTGAAAGTCGATGCTGTCGTTGATTTCACCACACCAAAAGTAGGCTATTCCAACACGAAAACGGTCTTAACACATGGCGTGAGTCCAGTAGTTGGCACGACCGGTTTTACACCAGAACAAATTACCGAATTAACGGAACTTGCCGCATCCAAAAAAATCGGAGCAATTATTGCGCCTAATTTTGCCGTTGGAGCGGTGTTAATGATGCAGTTTGCGCAAAAAGCTGCGAAATACTTCCCAGATGTGGAAATTATTGAGTTACATCATGACAATAAATTAGACGCGCCAAGCGGTACAGCAGTGAAAACAGCAGAAATGATGGCGGAAGTTCGCGATCCGAAACAACAAGGTGCGCCGCAGGAAGAAGAAACGATGAAAGGCGCGCGTGGTGCAGACTATGAAGGCATGCGCATTCACAGCGTTCGCTTACCAGGATTAATCGCACATCAACAAGTACAATTCGGCGCAGAAGGACAAGGCTTGACGATTCGCCATGATTCTTATGACCGAATTTCCTTTATGTCTGGCGTTGCTTTTTCGATTCGTCAAACAAAAGAATTAGACACACTGGTTTACGGTTTAGAAAATTTAATTTGATGAGGAGTGGAAATACATGAACATTGCCTTAATCGCACATGATCGTAAAAAAGAATTAATGGTGGAGTTAACGCTCGCCTACAAACTTATTTTGGAGCCACATGCATTATTTGCAACAGGGACAACCGGAAAACGAATTATGGAGGCAACAGGCCTTTCGGTGCATCGTTTCCAATCTGGCCCACTTGGCGGCGATCAGCAAATTGGTTCCCGTATTTCCGAAAATAAGATGGATTTAATTATTTTCTTACGCGATCCTCTTACAGCTCAGCCACATGAACCTGATGTGACGGCGCTGATTCGGTTATGTGATGTTTATGAAATTCCACTAGCGACAAATATTGGGACAGCAGAAGTACTATTGCGCGGCTTACAAGAAGGCTTTTTAGATTGGCGCGATTTACGACGGAATGAGGAATAGGAGACATAATGAAAGAAATTTTTAGAAAGGCCGTGCCTGTTTTAGAAAAGCTAGAACAGGCGGGTTTTGAAGCTTATTTTGTGGGCGGCTCTGTTCGTGATGTGATTCTTGGGCGTGATGTTGCGGACATTGATATTGCGACAAGCGCGTTTCCAGAAGAAGTGAAGCAAATATTTACGCGAACATTTGATACAGGAATTGAACACGGAACGGTCTCGGTGCTAGAAGCGGGCGAAATATATGAAATTACGACGTTCCGAACCGAGGGCACCTACGCGGATTTCCGGCGTCCAGACGAAGTGACTTTTATTCGTTCCCTAGAAAAAGATTTGGAACGCCGTGACTTCACGATGAACGCGATTGCGATGGGCTTAGACGGTCGTTTTATTGATCCGTTTGGCGGGCAAGAGGATATGAAGAAGAAACAAATACGCGCAGTCGGCAAGCCTTGGGAACGATTCCATGAAGATGCTTTGCGAATGATGCGTGGCGTTCGTTTTGTGAGTCAATTGCAATTTCAGTTAGAAGCAGATACATACGCGGCGATGCAGCAAAACCGTGCCTTATTAGCAAACATTGCAGTCGAGCGCATTGCTGTAGAATTGGTGAAATTAATGAAAGGCCAAGCGGTAAAAGAAGGACTGAAACTGCTCGCTGAACTGGACATGCTCCCCTTTTTACCAGGTTTTCAAGAGAAAGCGCCGGCCGTAGAAGCCTTGCAAAACTGGCATTTAGAGGATTTACAAGAGGAAACGGTGATTTGGTTTGTGCTTGTTTTGGCATTAGAACCTGAAAATGTCACGTCTTTTTTACGTGCGTGGAAATTGCCGAATAAATTAATCCGCGATGTCGCCAAAGCGATGAAAAAAGCAGAGAAAACAGTGTGGAGCGACTACGAACTGTTTGAGACTGGGATAGAAACTGTGCGGCTGATAGATTACGGTCACTATGTACGCACTGGAAAAAGTCAGTGGAAAGACTTGCAGGCGCGCTTTTTGGCATTACCGATTCAGTCGCGAAATGATGTGCAAGCAAGTGGCAATGATGTGAT
The DNA here is from genome assembly GCF_000766865.1 of Listeria booriae. Classification (GTDB taxonomy): domain Bacteria; phylum Bacillota; class Bacilli; order Lactobacillales; family Listeriaceae; genus Listeria_A; species Listeria_A booriae. The sequence continues at coordinate 104,321 of NZ_JNFA01000023.1, read as the reverse complement.
GACGTGGACAAATAAAACAGGCGGTCCTTGGTTAAAAGAACTGCTTGCACGGCTGGATCAAGCCATTATTGAAGGCGACATCGCGAATAATCCGGAAGAAATTAAAGGATGGGTGAAACATGTTATCAACTAATCGACGTCAATTATTAGACGTTTTTCGCGCAGCAGAGGGGCGTTTAGTTTCAGGACAAGAGATTGCAGATGCTTTGAATTGCAGTCGTACAGCTGTTTGGAAACACATGGAAGAACTGAAAAAAGTAGGTTTTGAGATTCAAGCGAAACGAGGTAGCGGGTATTCGATTCAACCGACAGACGATGGCTTCACGGAAGAAGTACTGTATTTCCGCGCGAAGACGCATTTTATTGGACAACATATGTCGTTTCATGAAACAGTCGCTTCGACACAGCTTGTGGCACATCAACTCGTTGGCGAAGATGCGGCAGATGGCACGGTGGTCATTGCCGATGAACAAAAAGCTGGCAAAGGACGTCTTGCGAGACCTTGGGATTCACAACCTGGAACGGGAATTTGGATGAGTACCATTTTGCGTCCAGAAATTCCAATGCAGCAAGTCCCGCAGTTCACGTTCATTGCTTCGCTCGCTATTGCCGAGGCTATCGAAAACGTAACGGGCTTAGCGCCGCAAATCAAGTGGCCGAATGACCTATACATCAACAAGCGCAAAGTGTGTGGCGTTTTAACAGAAATGCAGGCAGAAGCTGACCAAGTTCGAGCGATTATCATCGGAACAGGTATCAACGTCAACCAAACCGAGTTTCCAGAAGAACTTCGTGAAAAAGCGACCTCTCTTGCGATTCTGGCAGGCAATCCTGTCTCTAGAGGTGCTTTGTTTGGTGAAATCGTGCAACAATTAGAGAAATACTATCAGCTGTTCCTAGAGCAAGGTTTCGCGCCAATTAAGTTATTATGGGAGGAACGTGCGATTCCATTTAACGAAACGATTGTCGCTAAAACATTGCGTGGCGAAGTCCGAGGAAAAGTGAAAGGAATATCCGATGAAGGGATCTTAATAGTGCAAGATGCGGCAGGACAGGAACATAGCATCTTTTCAGCAGATATTTCGCTAGATTAGTAATTTTCTTTTTTAGCGCAAAAACAGCCATTGAAAATTGTTAAACTGTGCTTGAAAAAAACGATGAGGCTATCAAATTGGATGTAGCGGTATGCGAAATACGATTTTAAAAATTTTTTCGGCTTTTTTCTTTTCGTGGGGAGTTTAGTATACTAGATAAAACCGCTGGAAAAGGAGAGTTGGCAGATGGAGTTTAGATGGCTGGCGCGTAAGGAATTGGAGAAATTAAAGCAAATTGACCGTAAAGAATTGGTGGAAGAAGTGTACTATGTTCGCGATCACGAGTTGCGTCTTGTGAGGGAATTTTATGATATTGATGGTTGGCTAGAAAGCGAATTAGGGCTTTATTTGCAACGCTTGCAATCGGTTTTTGACGGTGAAGGGGTTATTATTGGTGCGTTTGATAATAACGTGTTAGTTGGCATTGTGTCGTTAGAAGGCTATCTGATTCATGGGAAGACGATGAAGTTAGACATGCTGTATGTCAGTCATGATTACCGGAAGCAAGGACTAGGCAGACGGCTTGTCGATATTGCCACGCAGGAGGCGACGGAACTTGGAGCAAGCGAACTATACATTTCGGCGACACCAGTGCGCAATACAGTTGATTTTTATATGCGATTAGGCGCGGAGTTAGCAATGCCTCCAGATGCCTATTTGTTTGAATTAGAGCCATTAGATATTCACTTAATATTACCAATATGAAAGTAAGGGGATTAAAGATACATGAAGAAATACCTTTTGTTCGTTGTAATAGGTTTAGTTGTAGTGCTCGCTGCATGCGGCGGGAGTAAGACGGAAGACAGTAAACAGTTGGATAAAATAACATTGGCGGAATTCCAAACGAAATTGGAAAATAAAGATAGTGGTTTTGTGTATATTGGAAGACCGACTTGTCCGGATTGCCAAGCGTTTCAGCCAACGCTAGATAAGGTGTTGAAAGATAAAAATATGCGTTTGGATTATTTTGATACAGACGCGGCACGAAAAGAAAAGGAAGAACAAGCGAAGCAATTTTTGCAAGATATGAAAGTGAAAACAGTCCCAGTGATTTTCTATCTAGAAAATGGCAAAGAAGTGTCACGCTATGATGGAAATGACGATGAGAAAGCACTAGCGGCCTGGTTTGATAAGTATAGTAAATAAGAACAAGGCGCATGTTAGGAAGTAAAAGCATGCGTCTTTCGTATAATTATGCGGGTTGAACTGCTTTTTAAAGCTATCTAAATGTGTTACTATAGCAGGGAGGAAAGCAACTATTGGCTGTATCCAGTGATGGAACGGTACATGCTTTCTTTAAGAAAAATACGTTTGCTTTGATCCCGTGTTGGACAGAGACAAAAGGAGTAGATAGCAATGAAGAAACCTGTGGATTTCGTACAAATGAAAGCGTCGCAGGAGAAGATGACAATGGTTACAGCGTATGATTATCCGTCAGCAAAAGGTGCACAAAAAGCTGGTGTAGACATGATTCTAGTAGGCGACTCGTTAGGTATGGTCGTGCTTGGCTATGATTCTACGATTCCAGTGACAGTAGCGGATATGATTCATCATACCAAGGCAGTTCGACGCGGTGCCCCCGATACATTTATTGTGACGGATATGCCTTTTTTAAGCTACCATGGTTCTGTGGAAGAAACGATTCGTCATGCGCGCGAAATCATTCAAGAAACTGGCGCCAATGCTTTGAAAGTAGAAGGCGCGGGCGATGTTTTTTCAAAGATTGCGCATCTGAGTGCTGGTGGTGTGGCGGTTGTTGCACATCTTGGTTTGACGCCGCAAACGGTCGGTTTGACAGGTAGCTATAAAGTCCAAGCAAAATCAGTCGATGCGGCAAAAACCTTGATTGAAAATGCGAAGGCTGCAGAACAAGCCGGGGCGATTGCACTTGTTTTAGAAGCGATTCCTCGCCAACTTGCGAAAGAAGTAAGTCAAGCTATCGGCATACCGACTATTGGTATCGGAGCTGGTGTGGATACGGATGGGCAAGTGCTTGTTTATCATGATATCGTGCAGTATGGGACAGATCGTGTCGCGAAGTTTGTGAAAACATATGCCAATGCGGATGCGCTCATAGATGAAGCGTTGGCGGGTTTTGTTTCGGATGTGAAGGCGGGCGTTTTCCCTGCTTTGGAGCATACCTTTACGATGAGTGATGAAGCTTTGCAAGGCCTTTATGGGGGCGAATGACATGCAGATTATTAGAGAACGTGAAGCGCTTTGTGACGCGATTGCTACGTTGAAAAAGGATCAGCAAACGATTGGTTTTGTACCGACAATGGGTTATTTGCATGAAGGGCATTTTGCTTTGGTGGATGCTGCGAGACGTGAAAATAATGTGGTTGTTATGAGCATTTTTGTGAATCCGACGCAGTTTGGGCCAAATGAGGATTTTGAAAGTTATCCGCGAGATGAGGCACGCGATATTCGTTTAGCGCGGGAAAATGGTGTTTCGATTTTGTTTTTACCTGCTGTTCAAGAGATGTACCCGGATGAATTAACGTCGGTGATTCAAGCGAGGAAGCGTGTGTCTGTTTTGGATGGGGCAACGCGTGTGGGGCATTTTGACGGGGTGCTGACGGTGCTTGCGAAATTGTTTCATTTAGTGCAGCCGAACAAGGCGTATTTTGGCCAGAAAGACGCGCAACAAGTCGCTGTTGTGGAAGGTTTTGTGGCGGATTATTTTTTCCCAGTGAAGATTCGGGTTGTTCCTACAGTTAGAGAACAAGACGGTTTGGCGAAGAGTTCGCGCAATGTGTATTTGACGGAGCAAGAGCGTGCGGATGCGCCTGTTATTCAGCAAGCGTTGCTAGATGCGCGTCAGCACATACATCTTAAGAACAAGACACAGATTTTGGAAAGTGTGCGCAAATTTGTGAATCAGAAAACGTCGCATCAGGGAATCGTTTATTTGGATATGTTTGGTTTTCCGAGCTTTGAGGAAATAGAAGATTGGAATGCGCCAGTTATTATTGCGATTTGTGTGCAGTATAGCAAGGCGCGGTTGATTGATAATGTAATTATAGGAGGTGAGCGAGATGTTGCGCACAATGATGAACGGTAAAATTCATCGGGCTACTGTGACAGAAGCGAACCTTCAATATGTTGGCAGTATCACGATTGATGAGGCAATTTTAGAGGCAGTGGATATGTTGCCAAATGAAAAGGTGCAGATTGTAAATAATAATAATGGGGCACGATTGGAAACGTATATTATTCCTGGTAAGCGTGGGAGTGGCATCATTTGTTTGAACGGGGCAGCAGCGCGTTTGACGCAAGTGGGAGATACCGTTATTATTATGTCTTACGGTGTGTTTACGAAGGAAGAAGCTGCTGTGCATGAGCCGAAGATTGTGGTATTAGACGAGGCGAATGGTATTGCGCAGTATTTGCCAAAAGAAGAAGCACAGACAACGCTTTAAAGGGTTTGTGTTATGAGAATAGGGCGGAAAAATACGTCCTATTCTCTGCTATTTATTAAGAAACTGGTTGGTACGAGGGGGAAGCAAGCATGAAGAATAAGCGTTATATTGTGGTGGATTTAGAAACGACTGGAAATCAGGCTGCAAAATCAGATAAAATTATTCAATTTTCAGCGTGTATTATTGAGAATGGTCAGATTGTGGATCAGTTTTCAACGTTTTTGAATCCGGAAAAACGCATTCCTCCTTTTATTAAAGAGTTGACGGGTATTTCGGACAAAGATGTGAAAGATGCGCCTTTGTTTGAAGATGTTTCCTCGATTATCCATTCCTTGATTGATGGGTCTATTTTTGTTGCGCATAATGTGAGTTTTGATTGGACATTTTTGCAAAAGGAAATGCGTGAGGCAGGGGAGCCACCGCTCAAGATGAAATTGTTAGATACGGTGGAGTTGGCGCGGATTATGTATCCGACGGTGGATAGTTATAAGTTGCAAGATTTGGCGGATGAGTTCGGTTTTGGGCATGACGCGCCACATCGGGCGGATAGTGATGCGCGTGTGACGGCGGAATTGTTGCTGTTCTTTTTGGAGAAAATGGAGACGTTGCCGCTTGCGACGATTCGTAAATTAACGACGTTATCGCAGCATTTGACGGGGTACTTGGCGGAGCTTTTTTTCGAAGTGGAGATGCGAAAGGAACAGGAATTGGCGCCGCTTGATGCGAAATGGCTGGAGTATCGGGGATTAGTAATTTGCAAGAAGGATGTGCGACATGCGAGTTATAGTCGGGCGGATGATCTTGTTTTTCCAGCGACAAATGAGGAGAAGGCCGCTTTATTTGCAACAAATCATGCGGAATTGATGCCACGAACGGGTCAGTTTTTAATGATGGATACGGTGATGGAGGCTTGGCAGCAGGAACAGAAGGCGTTGATTGAGGCGGGAACTGGTATTGGAAAGACGCTGGGCTATTTTTTACCGGCGATTTATTTTGCGAAGGAACGGCAAATTCCGATTGTGGTGAGTACATATACGAACCTTTTGCAGTCGCAGATGTTTTTGAAGGATATCCCATTGCTTGAAAAAATAGCGGGATTTGACGTGCAGGCTGTGGTTTTAAAGGGTCGTGATCATTATATTAATTTATTTAAGTTTGAACAGTTGTTGCATGAAGTGGATAAGACGTACGATGTGGTATTGACGAAGATGCAGCTACTAGTATGGTTGACGGAGACGATGACCGGAGATATTGATGAGGTCAATTTGTCTAGTGGTGGGCAATTGTTTTGGAACCGGATGAAGCATACGGGCTGGTTTTTGTCGCCGCAGAAAGACCCGTGGTTAATGCATGATTTCTATTTGTTTAATCAGAAGCAGGCGGAAGTTGCAGATTTGATTATTGTGAACCATGCGCTGTTATTGCAAGATCATTTTTCGACTCGCCACATTTTGCCTTCGTATGATTATGTTGTGATTGATGAGGCGCATCATTTTACGGATGCCGCAAGGACGCAGCAAAGTTTTGTCTTTTCGTATCGGCGCATGAAATTCTTTATGAATCGTTTTGGTACGCTGGATAAGGATGGATTGTTAAATCAGTTGGCGCAACAGTTTCCAGAGCATCATCAGCTATTCGACGCGGATTTGGCGATTGTGAAATTAGAAGTGGCGTTGGAAGAGTTGTTTGTGCAACTGGCGCAGAAGCTTACGCAGGCAACGAAAAATTCGACGGAATTAATTTTGGTGGAGAATGTGATTGATGAGGAGCTCGATGAAGCGCTATTTTATGCAGGGGAGAAAGTGCTTTTGCTTATGCGTGAAGTGAGTGCGGCGATTGATTCTGTGTTGGTTCGCGGAAAACAAGAAGCGGAAGCTGCGAGTGAGTCTGATGTGGCGTTCTTAGAAGAGGTGTATGCTTTTGGAATGGACTGGAAGCATGCGGAGAAACAGTTGACGATGATGCTCTATGAGAAAGAAGAGGCGATGTTGCTTTATATTGAATCAGATCGTAATCGGGCGCTTGGTAGTATCCGATTACGCGCGAACATTATTCAGGTAAATCACACGCTACAAAGAGAGTTTTTCCAAGCTAAAAAAGGGGTTGTGCTAACGTCGGCAACGCTTACCGTGGATGATTCTTTTGACTATATTCAAGAGGATCTAGGGTTGGATAATGACGTGGTGACGATGCAGATTAAGTCTCCGTTTGATTATGAGGCGAATGCCCGGGTGTTGATTCCTGCTGATATGAAGCCTGTGAAAGGAACGCCGGTGGAAGAGTACACGAATCAGTTGGCGTCTTATTTAAGCGCGATTGCCAAAGAAACGTCAGGCCGTATGCTCGTGCTGTTTACCGCCAATGACATGTTGCTAAAAACATATCGGAAAATGTATCAGGACAACTCGATTGAAGAATTTCGTATTTTAGCGCAAGGCGTGTCATCAGGAAGCACGGCGCGATTAACGAAACAATTTATGGCGCTAGATAAGGCGATTTTGCTCGGAACGATGAGTTTTTGGGAAGGGATTGATATTCCTGGGGACGATTTGTCGTGCTTGGTGATTGTCCGCCTGCCATTCGCACCATTAGAAGATCCGTACACAAAAGCCCAGATTGCTTTGCGTAAAAAAATGGGGCAAAATGCGTTCCAACATTACTCGCTTCCAGAAGCCGTATTGCGCTTTAAACAAGGGTTTGGCCGTTTGATTCGCCGGGAAACAGACCGGGGCATTGTGTTTGTGTTTGATAACCGCGTAGATACGACAAATTTTGGGAAAGCGTTCTTGCATTCGATTCCGACAGTGCCGATTGTGAAAGCAACGGAGACGGAATTATTAAAGGAAGTAAAGAAATTTTTTGAATAAATATGATTTTCGCTTCAAATATGGGGCTTGTATTGCTATAATAAGTCTATGCCACAATGGCGAACACAGCGTAAAAGCTAAGAGAAATGAGAGTAGATATGTTGCGAAAACGTAATCGAGGAAGTTACTGGAAGTGGATTTGGCTCAGTATTGGTGTATTGTTTTTGTTAATTGCGGGTATTTTTACCTTCTTTTATAGTGCGCAGAAGCCGGTTCGTGCGGATGAAGCAACGGCGCTTGCGAGAATCGATGGCAAGGTAGATTTGAAACAGCAGGACGATTTTTATTTGTATAATGGCGCGAACGGTGTGTATTATGTGCTCACTGGAAAGAATAGCAAGGGCAAGAACATCATCGTTTGGGTACCAAAAAGCAAGAAAGACACGGTTGTTGTCAAATATGCGTCAGATGGTATTACCAAAAATGAAGCCATTGCCAAAGTGAAACAAGAGAAAAATCCTGCGAAGTTGTTAAATGTGACGCTTGGTATGGATAAAGGGGTACCGATTTGGGAGATTTCCTATTTGGATAGTTCGGGCAGTCTGAATTATTATGATGTGGATTTCGAGACTGGCGAATGGTATCGTGCAATTGAGAATTTATAGGTTTTAACAAATTAGGAGGGAAAGCCCATGGATCTACCGCTATCAAAACGTGTCCAAAAAATAGCTGCATCGCCAACGCTTGCGATTACAGCGAAAGCAAGAGAGATGAAACAGTCTGGAATTGATGTGATTGCTTTAGGCGCTGGGGAACCAGATTTTAATACGCCACAAAATATCATTGATGCTGCTGTGGATTCAATGAATAAAGGCTATACGAAATATACGGCAACAACTGGTATACCAGAACTAAAGCAAGCCATTATTGATAAGTTAAAACAAGATCAGTTTTTGACGTATAAACCGAGTCAAATTTTTGTGGGAACAGGTGCGAAACATGTGCTTTATTGCGCGTTTCAGGCGATTTTGAATCCTGGTGATGAAGTCATTGTGCCTGTGCCATACTGGGTCACGTATCCAGAGCAAATTAAACTTGCTGGCGGGGAGCCAATTTTTGTTGAGACTGGTTTTGATGCGGATTTCAAAATAACCGCGGCTAATTTTGAGCAAGCAGTGACGCCTAAAACGCGTGCCATTGTGCTTAATTCACCAAATAATCCAACGGGAATGACGTATTCAAAAGCGGAACTCTTAGCGATTGGTGAAGTAGCGGAGAAACATGGGATTTATATTATCTCAGATGAAATTTATGAGAAGCTGTATTACGGCGACAAAAGCGATCTTGTGTCGATTGCGTCCTTGAGTGATGCGCTATATGAATTAACGATTGTCATTAATGGTGTTTCAAAGGCGTATGCGATGACTGGATGGCGTATTGGCTATGCGGCTGCGGCAGAACCGATTATTGCGGTGATGGGACGACTTGCCGATCATTTGACGAGTAACCCAACAGCGAATGCGCAATATGCGGCTGTGGAAGCATACAATGGCGATCAATCCGTGCCAGAAAGTATGTACAAAGCTTTTGAAGAGCGGATGGAGCGCTTTTATCCGATTTTGGAATCGATTCCTGGTTTTAAACCGAAGAAACCAAGCGGTGCGTTCTATTTCTTTATCGATGTCTCAGAAGCAGTGCGGTTAAAAGGTTTTGAGAGTGCGGATGTTTTGGCGGACAAATTATTAAACGATGCGTTCGTGGCAGTTGTTCCAGGCTCAGGGTTCGGCATGCCAGACTATATCCGCATTTCCTATGCGACAGATCCAGCATTATTTGAACAAGCGCTGAACCGAATGAAAGATTTTATGAAAAATTAGGGAGTGTAAACATGCAAATTACGATTAATCAAGCAGCAAATTATGTAGACAAAGAAGTGAAAATCGGCGGTTGGCTTAGCAATAAACGTTCTAGCGGTAAAATCGCGTTTTTACAATTACGTGACGGTACTGGATTCATGCAAGGCGTTGTTGTTAAAGCAGACGTCGGGGAAGACATTTTCCAAATCGCAAAAAGTACGTCGCAAGAAACAAGTTTATACGTGACAGGTGTCATTCACGAGGATACACGTTCACCGTTCGGTTATGAAATGGCTGTGACTGGTATTGAAGTGATTAGTGAAGCGGTCGATTACCCAATTACGCCAAAAGAACACGGAACTGAGTTCTTGATGGATCACCGTCACTTATGGTTGCGCTCAAATCGTCAACACGCGATTATGAAAATCAGAAATGAAATTATTCGCGCGACATACGAGTTTTTCAACCAAGAAGGTTTCTTGAAAATTGATCCACCGATTTTGACAGGAAGTGCGCCGGAAGGTACAACAGAATTATTCCATACGAAATATTTTGAAGAAGATGCTTTCTTGTCGCAAAGTGGTCAGCTTTACATGGAAGCTGCTGCGATGGCATTTGGCAAGGTTTTCTCATTCGGGCCAACTTTCCGTGCGGAGAAATCAAAAACGCGCCGTCATTTAATTGAGTTTTGGATGATTGAGCCAGAAATGGCATTTTATAAATTAGAAGATAGCTTGAAGGTACAAGAGAACTATGTGGCATTCTTAGTTGCGGCTGTACTTAAGAACTGTCGTTTGGAATTGGATCGCTTAGGTCGCGATGTGTCGCATTTAGAGAAGATGGTTGCGCCATTCCCGCGTATTACGTATACAGAAGCGATTGAGTTGCTGAAGAAATTAGGATTTGATGACATTGAATGGGGCGACGATTTTGGTGCGCCACACGAAACGGCGATTGCGGATAATTTTGAGAAACCAGTATTTATTACGCACTATCCAAAAGCGATTAAACCGTTTTATATGCCAGAAGATCCGAACAACAGTGAAGTCGTGCTATGTGCGGACTTGATTGCGCCAGAAGGCTACGGCGAAATCATTGGTGGTTCTGAGCGTATTCATGAACTAGCGATTTTAGAAGCGCGTATGAAAGAATTTGATTTGGACTTAGAAGCGTATAGCTGGTATTTAGATTTAGCCCGTTACGGTTCTGTTCCGCACTCAGGTTTTGGACTTGGCTTAGAACGTACAGTTGCTTGGATTTCCGGCACAGAACACGTTCGTGAAACCATCCCATTCCCACGTTTGTTAAATCGTTTATATCCATAATTTACAAAGAGAGAATTCGGTGTCACTTGATGCCAATTCTCTTTTTTGATACGACAAAAGAGATGAATCCTCGCTAAAATGACAAAAAGCCTCCCAAAAAAGTTTTTTCAGCACGATTGAGGTGTTTTTCGTGGTATAATTTTTAGTGAGGTGTTTTGCGATGGATAATAAAATAATGCAAAAATGGTTAGAGGCAGGGTATGTCACGTTGCCGCACGTATTGGTCGAAAATTATGCGAAACTTGGCATGGATGAACAAGAGCTTGTCGTTGTTTTGCAGTTACAATCCTTCTTGGAAAAGCAAATTTATTTTCCGTCGATGGAAGACATTGCAAAGCGAATGACACTGTCTACCGAACAAGCTTTTCGGGTCATTCAGGCGCTTGTGACAAAACGATTGATTGCGATTAAACAACAAGAGGGCACGGCGCAAGTACTTGCAGAAAGCTACACGCTAGAACCGCTTTGGGAGAAGTTGATGCTTCTTTTTGAAAATATGCATGAAGAACAACAAGTCGTGTCGCAGCAACAGGTACAAATCAGCTTGTATTCGCAATTTGAACAAGAATTTGGGCGGCCATTATCACCGATGGAAGCAGAGATGTTGTCGGCTTGGATTGACCAAGATCGCAATAATCCGGAGTTGATTCGAGAGGCATTAAAAGAAGCGGTTATTTCGCAGAAGTTAAGTTTTCGGTATATTGATCGGATTTTGCTCAACTGGAACCGCCAAAATATTAAGACCGCGGAACAAGCCCGCGCCGCGTCCGCCGCTTTTCATGAGCAAGTAGGAACGCCAAATGCGGATAAAACCATGGGAATTCGGGTAAAGAAAAGTGAGAACTCGATTCCACTTTATGATTGGCTAGATAAAAGAAAAGGGTGAAGGAATGCTAACAAATAAACAAACCGTGATGTGCATCGAGACCATGGCAGAGATGTTTCCTGCCGCCCACTGTGAACTCGAGCATAAGAATACTTTTGAATTATTAGTAGCTGTCGTGCTTTCGGCGCAATGTACCGATGTTTTGGTTAACCGCGTGACAGCGTCTCTTTTTGAGAAATACCATGAACCGGAAGATTACATCCAAGTCCCACTGGAAGAACTAGAAAACGATATTCGTTCCATCGGCTTGTATCGGAATAAAGCGAAGAATATCCAAGCGTTATCGCGCAAAATTCGAGATGAGTTTGGCGGAGAGGTGCCACAAACGCATGCCGAATTAGAAAGTCTCCCTGGTGTTGGTCGCAAAACGGCGAATGTGGTGCTTTCTGTTGGCTTTGGTGTGCCAGCGATTGCCGTTGATACGCACGTGGAGCGTGTGTCTAAGCGTTTGGGAATTTGTCGTTGGAAAGATTCTGTGACGGAAGTTGAAAATACGTTGATGCGTAAATTGCCAGAAGATATGTGGTCCGATGCCCATCATTATTTGATTTTCTTTGGGCGCTATCATTGCAAAGCGAAGAAGCCGGAATGTTCCACTTGTCCATTATTATACCTTTGTCGTGAAGGTAAAAAACAAGCGAAAGCGAGAGGGTTTGATGGCTGATTTTCAGTACGCAAAAGAATTGGAGCATCCATTTTTTAAATCGCCGCATGTGGCGACGTATGAACTAGATGAGGATTCGATTTTTGTGAGTGGCTTGCCGTTTTGGCAGGAGCAGCTTTTCTATACGCGAGGTCGGGGAGAGATGCCGTGGCATACGGACCCTGCGCGCGCTTGCCAACGAATGGCGAAACAATGGAAGAACATCGCGCAAGAATTAGATGCCTCGTTTAAACTGCGTGAGACGCCCGATATGGCGATTATTCGAGATGGGGTAGGCATTTACCTTTCGATGTTGTTTTGGAGCAACAGACGGCCTGTACAGTTGGATAATCTAGAGGCGCATATGGAGACGCTAGAAGTTATTCCGATGAATCTTGAAGAGCGGCTGGCATTTGTGATGGAACGCCCAGATGGTTACCCCGCATTTAAACAATTAAATGAACTCGTAAAAGAACAGCGAAAACTCGTTCTAAAAACGACATATTAAAAGGACCAGCGCTCACATAATCGTGAACGCCGGTCCTTCTTTTTTATGGGTTTGTTGTTGGATTAGTATTATTTTGTGATCCACTCGTATCGCCAGCTGGTGGTGTTGTTTGTTGGTCGTTATTAGGTTGTGTTTGTTCTGCTGGAATCGTTACGGTTGTGGATGCTGGTGAACCACGTTTTCCATCTTTTACTGGAACGACTGTGATGACGACGGTTGATCCTGGTGAGCCGCCACCGACGCTAATCGATGTTGTGGCGTAGTTCTGCGTCTGTCCGTTTACGCTGACATCATAGGTGACGCCTGCGCCATTGGACGACCAGCTTGCCGAGATAGTTTTTGTTGCTGCGTTGTAGGATGCGTTTAGTCCGCCTGGAGCTTGAAGTGATGCTTTATCGGCATCTTCTTGTGCTTTTTTGGCAGCATCTTCTGCATCTTTCTTCGCTTTTTCTTTGTCTGCGGCTTCTTGTTCTTTCTTCGCTTTTTCTTCAGCAGCTTTCTTCTCTGCGTCTGTTTGCGTATCTTTTTCTTTATCCTTGTCTGTATCGGATTCTTTCTTCTCTGCTTGAGATGTTCTTGTTGGCACGGTACCGTCTAGGAAAAGTTCATACGAAATATTCGAACCACTAGCTCCTGCTGCTGCACGCGTAATTGGGTTAGAACCGATGATAACTGGAATTTCGTTCACGTTGCTTGGTTTCTTGAAGTCAGGGTTTTTCTCGCCTGCAACGAGGTGTTCCATCATCGCTTTAAACATGTAAGCGGCAATGCGCGTTTCGCTAGGTGATAAATAATTTTTGTTCGGCTCGTCATAACCAGTCCAAACAGAAACGGTATAACGAGGGGAGTAACCGACAAACCATGAGTCTGGTGTGCCGTCACTTGGAATGCCATTCTTGATACGTACGGCTTCATCGTAGTTGGTTGTACCAGTTTTGGCAGCAATGTTCCAACCTGGGATGTTAGCGCGTGTACCAGTTCCCTGTGTTAGGACATCTTTTAACATGTCGCTAATCATATAGGCTGTAGAAGCTTTCATCGCTACGACAGATTCTGGTTCCATGTTTACTTCTGTTTTGCCGTCAGAAAGGACGATTTTTGTTACGGTATGTGGTTGGTTATACACGCCACCATTACCGAATGCACCGTACGCGCCGGCCATTTGGATAGGAGAGGCTTCACCACTTCCGATAACAGTTGATTCATATACTTCTTTGTAGTTCAAACCAAGGTTATTCGCAAAATCACGGGCACGATCATAGCCGACCTCTTTGGAAGCTTTAACGGCTGGGATGTTTCGTGATAAATAAAGCGCGCGACGCATGGACATTTCGCCTAGATAACCAGAGTCATAGTTGCGAAGTTCTTGTCCACTAGAATACTGATAAGGCGCATCGTCTAAAATATGAGCGGTTGACCAATCTAAATATTCAATCGCTGGCGCATACCCTAAAATTGGTTTCATCGTTGAACCAGGTTGGCGTTTAATATCGGTTGCTCGGTTTAAGCCACGCGATACTTTCTTGGATTCTGCTGTTTCGCGTCCACCACCAAGTGCTTGTACGCGTCCTGTTGTCGTATCCATTACAACAACACCAGCTTGGAATTTCTTGTCTGGATAATTGATGACATCATCTGTATTCAGCATTTTTTCTGTGTATTTTTGTGCGTCGGGGTCAAGTGCTGTATAGATTGTTAAGCCATCTGTAAATGGATTGTATTTGTCGCCAATTTCGTCGATTACTTGGTCCACATACGTATCATACGCATACGTTTTTTGTTTGCGTGTCGCTTCGTCCACAAGTCCATCTGTAATTGGGAGTGCTTGCGCTGCTTCCATGTCGGATTTTGAAATTTTATCGTTGTTATACATTAATTTCAAAACGATATCACGACGATTTTTTGCTAAATCTGGGTGTGTGAATGGGTTGAAACGGTTTGGACTTTGTGGCATACCTGCGATTAAAGCGGTTTGCGCTAGGTTCAAGTCTTTTAGTTTCTTGCCATAATAATGCTCGGCGGCAGTCTCCATACCATGAACGCCGTCGGATAAATAGACTTTATTAATGTAAATTTCTAGTAGTTCTTGTTTGCTGTATTTTTCTTCGAGTTGAATGGCCATCCAAGCTTCTTGGGCTTTACGGCTCAACGTTTTATTCGTGTAATCGAGATAAGACATTTTAATGATTTGCTGTGTTAATGTACTCGCACCTTGAGAACCGAAACCACCTGTAATGTTACCTGCTGCGGCACTTACTAGGCGAATTGGGTCCATACCATCATGTTCGTAAAAACGAGAGTCTTCCGTTGATAGTACGGCGTTCTCTAGCTGTTTTGGGATATCTTTATACTCAATATATTCCCGGCGTTCTTTACCGATTTCTGCGTAAACATCTCCGTTTTTATCTAAAATCTTAGATGATAGAGGGTCACGTAGTTTGGCATCTGTCAGCTTTGGCGCTTCTTTTGCGTAAGTATAAAACATGGTTGCGCCACCAGCAATTCCAGCAAATGCTACGAAAAGGGCTGTGAAAAATACCACTTTAAAAACATTTCCAGTGATACGGCGTCCTTTTCCAGTTGATTTTTGAGTCTCAGGTTGATTATTTGCCTTGCTATTGCGGTACTGAGATCTTGTCTGCGGTTTATCTGCCATAGAAAATTTCTCTCCTTTAATGTTGGGGTTCGACTGTTAGAAATAATGCTTCTTGATGATGTTTAAGTAGTCTAGCCTCGGATTTAGACCATAAGGAATTTGGTCTGAAACTTCTCGTAATTCTTGCAATGTTACTGATTTTCTTCCACCATCAAGCATGCGTTGCCAAAATGGTTGGAAATGTTCAAACTTGGTGAAGTAAACCTCGCTAAGTGTATGGAAGGAAATGATAATAAAGACGATACCGCCTTGTTCTAAGACGCCCTCCATATGTGTTAGCTGGTGCGGATGAAAATTATTGAGAGGAAAGGAGCTAGTGTTCTTAGTCTCTTTCGCTTCAAAATCGATATACTTTCCGTTGTATACACCGTTATAGTCCGTGGTGGATGGTGTTTTGAAGTATGCTTCTTTGATCTTGGCACTACTTCGTTTAGGATAGTCTACACCGACAATCTGCACGGGGGTAGGTTTTTTATGGATGACGGCAAGCTTGTTAGCGAGATAATACGCGTTCGTGTCATTGAGGTCTTGCTCTAAGGACATTCCGCGTTTCCCATAAGAAACCGATTTTTTTTGTGCAGGAGATGTGGAGGGCGTGTTTGGCTGATACTTCTTTCCATTTGGATAACGTATGGCCATTTCATTTCACCCTTTCAATCAGTCAGATGGCACAACTAGCCAATCTTCATTTTTTGGACTAACACCTATTATAACAAATAAAAACAAAATTGGTAGGGGAAATCTGCCTAGGCGAATTTTCAAAGAAAGCGCGACTTGCCGAAAACGTAAGAGGGAACGTACTTTCGGATTACATTTTGTCTGACACAAAAAAACAAATTTTTTTCATGGAAAACGTATTCACTGTATTTTTTAATAGTTTTTTAATACGAAAAATAGTCGTTTGCCATAAAATATGATATGCTAATTTTAATTTATTAGTAGAAGGAATTGATTTTTATGAGTGAAATTCAGGAAGTGACAAAGCGGTTGTTGCAGCAAAATGAGGCGATTTGGGAACTTTATTTGGCGAATCAAAAAGAGCAGCAGGCGTTTGATTTTTATAAAGATATGAAGCCGTTTGTGGATGCGGTGAAAGAAACGTGTGATGCGTGGCTGTTACTCGTGATTCCATGGGTGCGCAAGGATCGCCCAACGTATATTGGGGAAGCGCAGTTGCGGCAGGTGACGGATAACATTCAGATGATTGCGGTCAGTGCGTTTAACGGGAAGTCGTTTTATAAGCATTTTAATGATCATTATCAATCGGTGGAGTATACGTTGAAGCGAGTATTGGAGAAGGCGCCATGAAATCGATTTTTGTGTCTGGATATAAAAATTTCGAGTTGGGTATTTTTAAGCGGGATGCGCAGGAAGTTGGCTTTATTAAAGAGGCGTTGCGGAGGCGGCTTATTGGGCTTGTCGAGGATGGCTTGGAATGGGTCATTATCTCGGGGCAAATGGGCGTGGAACTCTGGGCGGCAGAAGTGGTCGCGGAACTAAAAGCGGAGGAATATGCGCTTAAATTGGCGATTTTGACACCGTTTTTGAATCAGGAGAGCAATTGGAATGATGCGAATAAGCTTTGGTACAATGAGGTTGTTGCAAAAGCGGACTATGTGGCGGCTGTGACGAAGCGAGAGTATGAGAATCCGAGCCAGTTTCAATTGAAAGACCAGTTCGTGCTGGACAATACGGACGGGACGCTACTTGTATATGACACGGAGCGGGAAGGGGCACCGAAGTTTTTTTATGAAAAAGCGAAGCATTATGCGGAAAATGCGGATTACCCGATTTTACTCGTGGATTTCTATGAATTGCAAGAGGTCGTCGAGTCATTGAACAATGATTTTTAGTGACTTTTTTGTGAAGTCGGGGATTATAAATTGACAAATGCGGTGAACTTTGAAAAAATGGAGGTATGTAACTGAAAGATTGCATCGTACGATTGATGTAACATATTGCATAGACTAAATATAGAGGTGAAACCAAATGGCTTCTGAACAATTTGAATATAATTTGACAGGTAAAGAAATTTTAGAAAAAGAATTTAAAAGTGGGCTTCGTGGCTATCATCCAGAAGAAGTAGACGAATTTCTTGATAAGGTAATCAATGACTACAGCACGTTCTCACAAGAAATTGAAGCATTGCAACAAGAAAATATCCGTTTGCGTGCAGAACTAGAAGATGCGCCAAAAGCAGTTGTGGCACCAAGCTTGCAACAAAGTACACAACCTGCGGGCACAACGAATTTCGATATTCTAAAACGCCTAAGTAACTTGGAAAAACACGTTTTCGGAAATAAGCTAGACGACAACCAATAAACATGATAGAATAGTTGAGATAGTGCTTGGGTAATTGCTGTTTTCCCTATGAAAACAGAGGAAAGTCCATGCTCGCACGGTGCTGAAATGCCCGTAGTGATCGTGCCTAGCCAAACAATAAGCTAGGGCACTCCGGTTTATCCGGTTTGACGGCAGGTGACGCGCCTAAGTCTTAGGATACGGCGTTCGAACCTTGAAAGTGCCACAGTGACGAAGTTCCATCAGAAATGGTGGAAGTGGAACGAGGTAAACCCCACGAGCGAGAAACCCAAATATTGGTAGGGGCACTTTTCCCGAGGAATAACAACGAGGGACGAGGTATGTAGTTTAACCGCTATATGCAGATAGATGATTGCCACTTTTGTGTGATCCTGTAATCACAGAAGTACAGAACATGGCTTACAGAGCACTATTATCAGGATGAATTTAAAAAAGTGAGGGCTGTTTCAAGGTCGGACGTATGCGTGTTTCTTGCTAAAGAGATACCATAACTTAGTGCACATTGTGTGGCTAGGAGCGTGTGCCTTTGGAGCGGCTCTTTTTTTAGATATTAATTAGCGAGGATGGGAAATATGAGGGAATTTCAGTTAGTAGCAACAGCAGCGGCAGGGCTTGAGGCCATCGTGGCAAAAGAAGTGCGCCGACTTGGTTATGAGTGCGAAGTGGATAATGGGAAGGTATATTTCAAGGGAGACGAACTAGCGATTGCGCGTACGAACTTGTGGCTTCGCGTGGCGGACCGTGTCAAGATTGTCGTGGGACGTTTTAAAGCCACTACATTTGATGAGTTATTTGAAAAAACAAAGGCGTTGCCGTGGGAAGATTTATTGCCATTAGATGCGAATTTTCCAGTGGCGGGGAAATCGGTGAAGTCGACGCTGTTTAGTGTGCCGAATTGCCAAGCGATTACGAAAAAGGCGATTGTGAGCCGTTTGAGCGAGAAGTATCGCAGACAAGGACGGTTGATGGAGTCAGGCGCACTTTTTAAATTAGAAGTGTCGCTTTTGAAAGATGAGGTAACGATTACGCTAGATACGAGTGGGGCTGGATTACATAAACGTGGTTACCGTGTTGGGCAAGGTGGTGCACCGCTGAAAGAAACGATGGCTGCAGCGCTTGTTTTGCTTACGAGTTGGCATCCGGATCGTCCTTTTTATGACCCGGTGTGTGGTTCTGGGACGATTCCGATTGAGGCGGCGCTTATTGGCCGGAATATTGCGCCTGGATTGCGCCGGAATTTCGTTTGTGAAACGTGGGATTGGATGCTTGCGGATGTTTGGGAAAAAGCGCGTCAAGAAGCTGAAGAGGCGGCGAATTATGACCAACCGCTAGATATTTTAGGAACAGATATTGATCACCGAATGATTGAAATATCCAAGCAAAACGCGTTTGAGGCGGGTCTGGAAGATGTGATTGAATTCAAGCAAATGCAAGTCGTTGATTTTACGACCGAAAAAGAGTACGGTGTGATCGTTGCGAATCCGCCATATGGTGAGCGTTTGGAGGACGAAGAGTCTGTGCGTGAGCTGTACCGTGAGATGCGTTCGGTGTATCGGAATATGCCTACTTGGTCGGTGTATGTGCTGACGAGCTATGAAATGTTTGAAGAAGTGTATGCAAAACGGGCAACGAAGAAACGCAAGCTATACAATGGTTATTTGCGAACGGATTTGTACCAATATTGGGGACCAAGACCGCCGCGCAGAGATTAAAGGAAGTGGGGAATCGGGATGTCAGAAAGTAGCCAAAAGCTAGAACAAGAATTTTTAGAGTATGTGAAAAAAATTAGTGCGTTTGAAGAAGCGCTTAGTCTTGTGTATTGGGACTTGCGGACTGGCGCGCCTGAAAAAGGAGCTACGCAACGTTCGGAAGTGATTGGAACGCTTAGCGGTGAGATTTTCAAAATGAAAGTTTCCGAAGAGATGGCAGCATTTATTGCAGGACTATGGCTGGAAAAGGACGGTTTGTCTGATGTAACGCGCCGTTCTTTAGAAGAATGCAAGAAAGAATACGATTTGAATAAAAAAATTCCAGCGGCGGAATATGAAGCGTATACGAAGCTGGTCGCACAGGCAGAAAACGTCTGGACAACAGCACGTGCAACGAATGATTATGCGTTGTTTGAGCCTTATTTGGAGAAAATCATTGCGAGCAAGCGTCAGTTTGTGGAGTATTGGGGCTACCAAGAAAATCCGTATGACACGTTGCTTGACCAGTATGAACCAGGTATGACGGTGGCGATTTTGGACGATGTATTTGCGAAACTGCGCGAATCGATTTTAGTGTTGCGTCAACGGGTGGAAGCGGCGAAGTATCAGCCAGATCCGACGTTACTTCATAAACGCGTGACTAAAGCACATCAGAAAGAATTCAGTATGCGAATTTTGGCGAAAATGGGCTTTGATTTTGAGGCTGGGCGTTTAGATGATACGGTGCATCCGTTTGCGACGGGGCTAAATATTGGAGATGTGCGGATTACGACACGGTATGATGAGGATAATTTCAAAATGGCGGTCTTTGGTATTATTCACGAAGGCGGTCACGCGATTTACGAACAAAATATTAGCCCGAAATTGGTTGGAACACCGCTTGCTAACGGGGCTTCGATGGGGATTCATGAGTCGCAATCGCTGTTTTATGAAATCATTTTAGGATCGAGTTTTGCGTTTTGGCAAAGCAATTACAAGGATTTTCAAGAGATTACGGCGCCTGCATTTGACGGTGTTTCGGTAGAGGAATTTTATCGTGCGGTGAATATTTCGGAAAGCTCACTGATTCGGATTGAGGCGGATACATTGACGTACCCGCTACACATTATGATTCGCTATGAGTTAGAAAAAGCGATTATGAATGGCGAAATTGGCGTGGCAGATCTGCGCGATGCTTGGAACGACAAATATGAAGCTTATTTGGGTGTTCGACCTGAAAACGACGCGGACGGAATTTTGCAAGATATTCATTGGTCTGGTGGCGACTTTGGGTACTTCCCGTCGTACGCGCTTGGCTATATGTACGCGGCGCAACTGTTTGCGACCATGTCTAAGGAAATCCCAAACGTCTCTGAGATCTTGGCGAGCGATGATTATACAGTGATTCGCGAATGGCTGACGAAAAATGTCCACCAATTCGGGATGCTGAAAAAACCGCTAGCGATTTTGCAAGATACGACGGGCGAAGGCTTAAACCCAGATTACTTAATTCAGCTGCTGAATGACCGTTACGACTTCATTTACAAATTAAATGAGGCATGATGACGTTTTCATGAAAAAAGGTAGTTGACCTAGCAATTGTTCAAAGATATAATGATGGAATAACAAACACGATAGGACACAATTCACTTGTATATACGCTGTGATATGGACAGCAAGTTTCTACCCAGTTGCCGTAAATAACTGGACTATGAGTGAGAGTAACGTTGTATAGTTTAGGTGGCGAAATTTGCCGCCTTTTTACGTCTACTTCTCATTAATTAGTATGAGTGGTGGGCGTTTTTTTAGCTTCCACGCTCTTAAATCGAGAGAGGGGTCACAAAACTGTGAAATTATTGGAAGAACACATTAGAAAACATGGCACTGTCCTATCTGGGAATGTCTTGAAAGTCGATACTTTTTTGAATCATCAAATTGATCCGGCGTTGATGCAAGCCGTTGGAAATGAATTTGCAGACCGTTTTAAAGAGGCTGGTATTACGAAAATTGTGACGATTGAGTCCTCAGGCATTGCGCCGGCCGTTTTTGCAGGATTAGCACTTGGTGTTCCGGTCGTCTTTGCACGAAAGAAGAAATCGTTGACGCTTACGGATAACTTGTATACGAGTAGCGTTTATTCTTTTACAAAACAAGAAACAAACGATATTTCGATTTCGAAAAATTTCTTGGCGAGCACGGATACCATTTTGCTTATCGATGATTTCTTAGCAAATGGTCAGGCGGTGCTTGGTTTGCTGGAAATTGCAGAACAAGCTGGTGCGGAAGTTGCTGGAATTGGGATTGTTATCGAAAAATCATTCCAACAAGGGCGAGCGTTGTTAGAAAAAACGGGATTCCCGATTTATTCATTGGCGCGAGTTGCTTCTTTAGATAACGAACAGATTCGTTTTGTAGAGGAGGAAGTGGCGCGATGATTGGGAAAGGGAGAATTGCTGCGCTAGGTTTTCAACATGTGCTTGCGATGTATGCAGGGGCTGTGATTGTACCGCTTTTGATTGGTGGTGCGCTTGGCTTTACGAGTGAACAAATGACATATTTGGTATCGATTGATATATTCATGTGCGGGATTGCGACGTTATTGCAGTTGACGATGAATCGCTTTTTTGGAATTGGGTTACCAGTAGTTCTTGGGTGCGCGGTTCAGGCGATTGCGCCGATTATTTTAATTGGTGAGCAGTACGGGATTGGTGCGATTTATGGCTCGATTATCGTGTCGGGACTGTTTGTATTGTTGATTGCGCCATTTTTCTCGATGGTTGTGCGCTTTTTCCCGCCGGTTGTGACGGGATCGGTGGTAATGATTATTGGTTTAACGTTGATTCCTGTGGCGATTAATAATTTGGCTGGTGGTCAGGGAGCAGCTGATTTTGGTTCGCTGTATAACCTTGGGCTTGGTTTTGGGACGTTATTCGTGATTATTTTAGTGTACCGGTTCGGTCGCGGATTTAGTAAGGCGATTGCGGTTTTGATTGGACTTATTGCAGGGTCGGTTTTTGCGGCAATTTATCGTGGGATTTCTGTGCAGCCAGTTGTCGAGGCGCCGCTATTTCATATGCCAACGCCGTTTTATTTCGGGATGCCAACTTTTAACTGGGCGGCGATTGTGACGATGATTCTGATTGCGCTTGTGAGCATGGTCGAGTCCACGGGTGTGTATTTTGCGCTTTCGGATATTACAAAACGCAAATTAGAAAAATCCGATTTGACAAAAGGCTATCGCGCGGAAGGTTTGGCGATTATTTTAGGTGGGATTTTCAATACGTTCCCATACACTGCTTACTCGCAAAATGTGGGCTTAATTCAGCTTTCGGGAATTAAGACGCGAAAAGTGATTTATGTCACGGCGGGAATTCTGATTGTGCTTGGATTACTGCCAAAAGTGGGCGCGGTGACAACGATTATTCCAACGCCAGTGCTTGGTGGAGCGATGGTTGCTATGTTCGGCATGGTTGTAGCGCAAGGCATTAAGATGCTTGGTAAAGTGAATTTTACATCGCAGGAAAACTTGTTGATTATTGCTTGCTCGGTAGGCGTTGGACTTGGTGTGACGGTAGTTCCTGATCTGTTTAAAGTATTGCCTGATTTCGTGCAGTTGTTTACGAGTAACGGGATTGTGGCAGGAAGTGTGACGGCGATTGTGTTGAATATCATTTTTAACATCATTCCGCATCGCAAAGAAAAAGAAGTGGCAGAGGAAATTAGCGCTGAATTATAAGCATTCGTTTGTCGTGGATTTCTATGGTACAATAATGCTAAATGGCTAGAAATCTAGGGGGAACAAAGATGGAAAACAAACAAGGAAATTTACTTGTCGTGGATGGCATGGCATTATTATTTCGCGCTTTTTTTGCGACGGCAGTTTCAAAGCAATTCATGGTGAATCAACATGGCGTACCGACGAACGGCGTGCAAGGCTTCATGAAGCACCTTTTCACAGCAATTGGGCAAAATGATCCGTCGCATACATTGATTTGTTGGGATATGGGTTCAAAAACGTTCCGCAATGAGTTGTACAGCGGCTATAAAGCAGAACGGAAAGCGCCACCTGAAGAACTGATTCCACAATTTGATTTAGCGAAGGAAGTCGCGGAGGCATTTGGCTTTATCAATGTAGGAGTGCCCGGTTTTGAAGCGGATGATTGCATTGGAACGGTGACGGTACAAATGGCTGGAACCGGCATTGAAACAACGGTTTTGAGCGGCGATAAAGATTTATTGCAACTTGTCGCGCCGACCAATGAGGTATGGATTTTGCAAAAAGGATATGGCAATTATAAACAATATAATGAGGCTGTTTTTGCAGAGGAATGGGGCATTACACCGCAACAATTCATTGATGTAAAGGCATTGATGGGCGACACGAGCGATGGTTATCCGGGTGTTCGCGGAATCGGTGAGAAAACAGCGCTGAAATTAATTCAAGAGTATGAAACGATTGATGGCATTTTGGCGAATGTCGACCAGTTGAAACCAGGCCAACAAACGAAGATTAAAGAAGATTTGGAGATGCTACGTCTTTCTAGGCAGCTAGCAGAAATCCACACGAATGTCCCGCTTGCTTTCGACATTGAGCGATGCCTGTATAATGGGCTCGTGCCAGAAGCGACAGATATTGTGGACCAATACGGCCTGAAAACATTGCGCCGAGATATTTTATAGAAAAAAGATTAGTGAGTATCCTACTCGCTAATCTTTTTTCTGTTTTTGGATGGCTTGCCGGGCCAAATCATCGGCTTTTTTATTAGAAGCACTGGGTATCCATTGCACGAAAAATAAGTCGTTTGTATCTAATAATTGCAAAATCGTATCTAAATGTGGCTTGAAATTTGGATTTTTGGCGTGGCGTTTTTCAATGGATTGTACCACGATTTTAGAATCGGAATAAATTCTTAAGAAGGTTGGATGGTAGGTGAGCGCTTGGGTTATCCCGGTTTTCATAGCGATAAATTCGGCTTCGTGATTGCTCATCATTTCAATTGGTTGGCTGATTTGTTCATAAATTCCGTCGGCAATCAGCACGATGCCAATACCGCTTAAACCAGGGTCACCAGCGCTTGCCCCGTCTACATAGATTTCCAAATACATCGCGCTCCTTTCTAGTCTAGTATAACAAATTGGTAATGCTATAGCTAAAACGATGCAGTCAGCGGTGGATAAATAGTACTTTTAGTCACTAGTAAAAGCGAACGTATGTTTGTATACTATAACTACAGTAAAAAAGGATGGGAGGCGTTGTGGGATGGCTTCATCAGATTATCATGATCGTGGAATGAAGAAATGGGGCGGCTTCTTACTCAGTGAACATACGGCGAAAATGGAAGCGGAAAGTCGGTTGCCAACGTGGGAAAAACCGATGGACCAAGAGAGCATCTATCGTGTGTTGCATCAAGTCATACAACATCGCGCAGTTGCTGTCATTCAATTATATAAAGAGGAAGAAGAGGCGCCTGATGCCTATATCGAAGGGCGAATTGTGGCTGTGGAAGGCGACTGGTTACATGTTCAGGTGGGAAATAACGTACAGGTGATTGATTTGGAGATGATTCGCTTTGTGAAAGAAAGGGGTTATCAGAAATGGTACGAGAAATAGATTATGCTGTGGCGCCGCGTCGGGATATTTTGTGTATTGATGTGAAATCATTTTTTGCGAGTGTGGAATGTGTGAAGCGACATTTGAATCCGTTGACGGCTTATTTGGTCGTAATGAGTCATGCAGAGCGTCAAGGTGGACTTGTTTTGGCAGCGAGTCCGATGGTGAAGGCGGAATTTGGTATTAAGACAGGGTCTAGACGCTATGAGTTGCCAGATGATCCGCGGATTATTATCGCACCGCCACGAATGAATTTGTATTTACATGTCAATGAGATGATTTTGAAGATCGCTAGAAGATACGTGAGCAATGATGACTTGTACGTTTTTTCGATTGATGAATTTTTTATGGACGTCACGCAGTACCACGCTTTATTTGGTGATACGATGACCATTGCAAAACGCTTGCAACAAGATATTTGGCAAGAACTTAGACTTGCTGTAACGATAGGCATTGGGGAGAATCCGTTTTTGGGGAAGTCGCATTGGATGTGGAGGCGAAACATAATCGGAGCGGCATAGCAGAGTGGCGATACGAAGATATTCCGAATACCTTATGGCGGGTGCAAAAAATGACAGACGTAGTAGGCATCGGGCATCGAACCGCGGCAAGACTGCAAAATATCGGTATTTCAAGCATGTACAGTCTAGCTCATGCCCCCGTAGAACTGCTCAGAAAGACGATGGGTGTCATTGGCGAGCAACTGTATTACCACGCGAACGGAATCGATTACAGCCGTTTGTCCGAGAAATATATACCACTAACCAAAAGTTTCGGCAAAAGTCAGATTTTAGAGCGCGATTATCATGATATAGCAGAAGTGGCCATTGTGATTCGTGAAATGGCCGAAGAAGTGGCGATGCGAATTAGAAAAGAACACGCACAGACAGCCGTTATCCACCTGAGCATCGGTTATAGCAAGCACAGTATTGAACGAGGATTTAGTCATCAAATAAAGTTGTATCCAACAGATAATAATAAACAAATCGCAGAAGCAGCACTACACTTGTTTTATAAATATATCGGTCGAGAAGCAGTTCGAACCATCGCCCTATCCGCTGGGAAAATCACGTTTAAACAAGGCACACAGTTGAACCTTTTCGAAGATGCTTTACAGACATTGTACGAGGAACAGTTGGAGCGCACGATTGATAATATTAGAGATCGATACGGCTTCAAGTCGATGATGCGAGCAAGCAGTTTGCTAGAAGGCGGCACCGCAATCGCAAGAGCGAGCCTAGTTGGTGGGCATAAAGGGTAAGAAAAAACCAGCACCGAAGCACTGGTTTATCATACTTATACTTTCTCTACATTAGCAGCTTGTGGGCCGCGATTGCCTTCTACGATTTCAAATGTGACTGCTTGACCTTCATCGAGCGATTTGTATCCATCTCCTTGAATGGCAGTGAAATGAATAAAAATGTCTTCGCCGTCTTCCATCTCCAAGAAACCGTACCCTTTTTCATTGTTGAACCATTTGACTTTTCCATTTTGCATGAATAAAAATCCTCCTAAATCTTGGCCAAGAGTGAAATTAGCCCGTTTTTGTCATATTGCCACTTCTATGTAAGCGAATACGATACATTCATAATAAACCTACACTTGCTGGTGCGTCAAGTTTATTTTTGAAGCGTTTACATGTTTTGCACTTTTTTCGAAAAAATAACCCTTTACAGAGGCGAATTCTGGCAGGGTGTGTTAGAATGAAATGGTGAAAGAAATCAAGGTTGGAGGAATATGCAAATGCCAACACCAAGCATGGAAGACTATATCGAGAAAATCTATTCATTGATTGAAAATAAAGGTTATGCTCGAGTATCAGATATCGCGGAGGAGCTTTTAGTGCATCCGTCTTCTGTTACAAAAATGGTTCAGAAGCTAGATAAAGATGAATATCTGGTATATGAGAAATATCGAGGCTTAATTTTAACGCCGAAAGGAAAGACGGTTGGAAAGCGCTTGTTAGAAAGACACGCGTTACTGGAATGTTTCCTGAGTGTTATCGGGGTAGAAGAGGCTCATATTTATGAAGATGTAGAAGGAATCGAGCATCATCTAAGCTGGAATTCGATTGATCGGATTGGCGATGTTGTCCAGTTCTTCCAAGAGAATCCGGATGCGCTTGACAAGCTTCAAAGTATCCGCAAGAACAATTAATGGTGAAAGAATTTCCTGTCAGTGCTAATGGCTGAATGCGCAATTTTTTGTGGCAGATAAGGCTCATGAGTACCAAACCGGTATTTTTTCCGGTGCAACAAAAAGAAAGCCGTTACATTTGCAGGAGTTTTTTATATATTTGTTACATATTGAAAGGGGAATTTAAAATGGCAAACAAAGTAAAGTCTGACATTGAAATCGCATCAGTAGCAGAAATCAAACCAATCACAGAGGTCGCAGAAGCAATCGGGTTAAGTGTGGAAGAGTTAGAACTGTTCGGTAAGTATAAGGCTAAACTAAGCTATGACACGATTCACTCGCTTGTAAACAAAGAAGACGGCAAATTAGTTCTTGTAACCGCTATCAATCCGACGCCAGCTGGTGAAGGGAAGTCAACGGTAACGGTAGGATTAGGGGACGCACTTGCTAAGAAAAGAAAAACAATGATTGCACTTCGGGAGCCTTCGCTTGGGCCAACAATGGGTGTGAAAGGTGGCGCAACTGGTGGTGGTTATGCGCAAGTGATTCCAATGGAAGACATCAACTTGCATTTCACTGGTGATTTCCACGCGATAACAGCGGCAAACAACGCGTTATCTGCATTTATTGACAATCATATGCAACAAGGAAATGAATTACGAATTGATCAACGCCGCATCGTTTGGAAACGCGTGGTTGATTTAAATGATCGTGCTTTGCGTAAAGTCGTGGTAGGGCTTGGCGGACCTGTGCAAGGTGTGCCGCGTGAAGATGGATTTGATATTACAGTTGCTTCTGAAATTATGGCGATTATTTGCTTGGCTACGGATTTGAAAGATTTGAAACGTCGCTTAAGTGCTATCGTGATTGGTTATAATTATGACCGCGAACCAGTAACAGTTGGCGAAATGGGCTATGAAGGTGCGCTGACATTACTGCTTAAAGAAGCGTTGAAACCGAACTTAGTACAGACGCTAGAACATACACCAGCGATTGTGCACGGTGGACCTTTTGCGAATATTGCGCATGGTTGTAATAGTATTTCGGCGACTAAAACAGCGCTGAAATTAGCGGATTATGTCGTGACGGAAGCTGGATTTGGTGCGGATCTTGGCGCAGAGAAGTTTTTAGATATTAAAGTGCCTGCTTTGGATAAAGCGCCTGATTGTGTTGTTATTGTAGCGACGATTCGTGCGCTGAAAATGCATGGCGGAGTTGCAAAAACCGAACTTGGCGAAGAAAACGTGAAGGCGTTGATTAAAGGCTTTGCGAACTTGCAAAAACATGTGGATACGGTATCACAATTCGGTCTTCCATATGTTATCGCTATTAATAAATTCATTACCGATTCTGACGCGGAAGTTGCGCAATTAGAAGCGCTTTGCAAAGAATACGATATTCCATTCTCACTTACAGAAGTTTGGGAAAACGGTGGCGCTGGCGGAGCTGATCTTGCGGATAAAGTCATTTCTGCAGTGGAAACAGGCAAAGCGAACTATACACGTATGTATGACGATGCTGATTCTATAGAAGATAAATTAGAAGCTATCGTAACAAAAGTGTACGGCGGAAGCGGTGTCGAACTTTCTAGTAAGGCGCAAAAACAAATCGCAGAATTCAAGAAATACGGCTGGGATCGTTACCCAATTTGTATGGCGAAAACGCAATATTCGTTAACGGATGATCCAACAATGCTTGGACGCCCAACGGATTTCGTTATCCACATTCGCGAATTCATTCCAAAACTAGGTGCTGGCTTTATCGTTGCTTTAACGGGTGACGTGATGACAATGCCGGGCTTGCCGAAGAAACCAGCGGCGCTAAACATGGACGTCGATGAAAAAGGAAATGCGATGGGGTTATTCTAAAATTGTATAAAACATTTTGGGCTGGGGGATCATTTGTTGATTTCCCAGCCCTTTCCATTGATTCAGCGCGGAAACTTGGTTAGAATAGAGAAGACATATACGGAATGGATGGGAAATAATGAAACAATTAAAAGTGGAAAATTTGACGAAAACATATGGCGATAAAAGCCTTTTTGAAAATGTGACGTTTGCAATTACGGAAGGCGAGCGGATTGGTGTTATCGGCGTGAATGGAACGGGGAAATCGACGCTACTTTCGATTATTGCCGGGATAGAAGAAGGCGATAAGGGCGAGATTTCAAAGGCGAAGGATTATACGATTGGATTCTTGGCGCAAGACCCGCTTTTATCGGATGAGCACACGGTTTTAGAAGAAGTTTTTCAAGGGGAGACGCGGGCGCTTCAGGCGGTTCGGCAGTATGAGCAGGTGCTGCTTGAGATGGCGGTGAATCCGGATGATACGGTGCTACATGATCGGTTTACGAAAGCGCAGCACGAGATGGATGCTACGAATGCGTGGGATGTGAACACGGATGCGAAGACGATTTTGGATCGGTTGGGGATTACGGATTTGACGGCGAAAGTGGGGTCTTTGTCTGGTGGTCAGCGCAAACGGGTAGGTCTTGCAAAAGTAATGATTGAGACGCCGGATTTATTGATTTTAGATGAGCCTACGAACCATCTTGATTTTACGTCGATTCGGTTTTTGGAGGATTATTTGAATCGGTTCCGTGGTGCGGTTTTGCTTGTGACGCATGATCGGTATTTCTTGGATCGGGTGACGAATCATATGCTAGAAATTGACCGCGGGACGGCGTATCGGTATGTGGGAAATTACGAGAAGTTCATGGAAGCCAAGGCGATTCGGATGGATAATGAAGCGCGCGAAGGCGAGAAAAATCGGAACTTGTACCGGAAGGAACTGGCGTGGATGCGACGCGGGGCTAAGGCGCGTTCGACGAAACAAAAGGCACGCCAAGACCGGTTTGCCGATTTAGAAGGAAAAGTGAAGACAAAAACGGATGATGCGGAATTGCAGTTGGATTTTGCGACGTCACGGCTTGGAAAGCAAGTTTTTACGTTGGATCATGTGGAGAAGCGTTTCGCGCAAAAGCATGTGTTGCAGGATTTCAGTTTAATTATTCAACCGGGAGAACGGATTGGGATTACGGGGAATAATGGGACGGGGAAATCGACGTTGCTTAATATGCTGGCTGGGCGGATAGAGCCGGATGCTGGTGAGATTTCGACAGGGCAAACGGTGCGAATTGGTTACTATACGCAACAAAATGAAGAAATGGACCCAGATCAGCGGATGATTGCGTATTTGCAAGAAGCTGGCGAGACGGTAAAAACGTCGGACGGTGAAGTTGTGTCGGTGTCTAATATGTTGGAACGCTTCTTGTTTCCACCAGTTGCGCACGGGAAGAAGATTGGGAGTTTGTCCGGAGGCGAGAAGCGTCGTTTGTTCTTGCTGAAAATCTTGATGGAACGGCCGAATGTTCTTTTGCTGGATGAGCCGACGAATGACTTGGATACGCAGACGTTGACGGTTTTAGAAGATTATTTGGAGACGTTTAACGGCACGGTAATTACGGTAAGCCATGATCGGTATTTCTTGGACAAAATCGCGCAGAAATTACTCGTTTTCACGGGGATTGGTCAAATCAAGACGTATCTTGGGGAGTATAGTGAATTTTTGGCGACGTTGGACACGAAGAAAGCGAAGCCGAATGTAGCGCCAGTGGTTGAAAAAGCGGAACCAAAGCCGGAGAAACCGAAAGAAAAAGTGAAGCATACGTTTGAAGAAAAGCGGGAATGGGCCGATATTGAGAATGTGATTGAGGCGCAGGAAAGCAAGATTGCGACGCTGCATCAGGATTTAGAGGCCGTTGGTAGTGATTTTACGAAAGCCGGTGAGCTGAATGCAGCGCTGGAAGAGGCAGAAGCTGAGCTGGAACGCTTGATGGAACGTTGGGAATATTTATCGCAGTTTGCGGATTAAGATAAAGGAGGGCACAGGCATGAAACAATATCTCGATTTAGAAAAATTTGTACTGGAAAACGGGACGCAAAAAGGAGATCGGACGGGAACTGGGACGATTAGTACGTTCGGTTATCAAATGCGTTTTGATTTAGCGGAAGGTTTTCCGATTATGACGACAAAGCGTGTGCCGTTTAAGTTGGTCGTGAGTGAATTGTTATGGTTTTTGCATGGCGATACGAATATTCGTTATTTGTTAGAACATAATAATAATATTTGGAACGAGTGGGCGTTTGAGCGCTGGGTTGCGAGTTCGGAATACACGGGTCCGGATATGACGGATTTTGGTTTGCGTGCGGAGCAAGATGAAGCGTTTAAGGCTGTGTATTTAGAAGAAATGGCTAGTTTTAAATCGCGGATTTTGGCGGATGACGTTTTTGCGAGTACGTATGGGGAACTTGGGAATATTTACGGTAAGCAATGGCGAGAATGGCGCACTTCAACGGGTGAGACGATTGATCAGTTGGCGGATTTGATTGAAATGATTAAAACGAATCCGAACTCAAGGCGTCTAATTGTGTCGGCTTGGAATCCAGAAGATGTGCCGACAATGGCGTTACCGCCGTGTCATACGTTGTTCCAATTTTATGTTGCGAACGGGAAGTTGAGCTGTCAGTTGTATCAGCGGAGTGCCGATATTTTTCTTGGTGTGCCGTTTAACATTGCGTCGTACGCGTTACTGACGCATTTGATTGCGCGGGAAACGGGACTTGATGTTGGCGAGTTTGTGCATACGATGGGGGACGCGCATTTGTATAATAACCATATCGAACAGGTGAAAGAGCAGTTGTCACGGACGCCTCGCGCGTTGCCAAAGCTTGTTTTGTCGGATAAGCCAGCTTCGATTTTTGATTTTGATGTGGCGGATATTACGTTAGAGGGTTATGATCCGCATCCAGCGATTAAGGCGCCGATTTCGGTTTAAGGAGGGCAACGCATGTTAACTTTTATTTGGGCGCAGGACAAGGACGGCTACATTGGCAAGGATAATACGATGCCGTGGCGCTTGCCTGCTGATTTGCAACATTTTAAAAAAGAGACGAACGGCCATACGATCGTGATGGGTCGCAAAACGTACGAATCGATTGGAAAAGCATTGCCGAACCGAGAAAATCTTGTGTTGACACGCGATCCGAATTATTCGCTAGCAGATGCCAAAGTGTTGTATGATAAAGCAGAAGTGCTAGAAATCGCGCGTGACAAGCAGGTTTATATTACAGGTGGTGCCGAAATTTACCGACTGTTTTTAGAGGACGCAGATGCACTCGTGGTAACGCATGTGGAGGCATATTGTGGCGGAGATACGATTTTTCCGGAATTTGATTGGCAAAATTGGCGCCTCGTGAAGCGTGAAGACGGCGTTCGCGATGAAAAGAATGATTTGGATTACTGGTATGGCTGGTATGAAAAAAAGACCCATGCGTGAGGAGAATCCGGCGAAGGAAGTCGTGATGCGATTTCATGTGTTAGGCTATTTTCTAGTCACTTTTTTATGTATCGGTATGGGCATTATGTTTGGTTTTAGTGAACCGGCCAATAATTTAGTGATGATGCTTGTTTCTTTTTCAAAATATGTTTTGTTGCTGCTTATCGTTGGCATTATCGGTATTTGGCGAGCAAAAGAAACGACGTCGCGCCTCTTTTTTGCTTGGTTTATTATTCTTTTTGTAGCCTATATGGGTTTTCTTATAAGTGTTATTTTGACAAGGACGAGCTGAATATGCGTCCTTGTTTATTTTGCCTATTGACATGCTAAATGTTGTTCAAAATGGCTAATTACAGATTGAGAATTGTGTGTTAATTTAGAAGAATATAGAAACAAACGATTGTAATAGCAGCAAGATAAGATAGGGGGCTAGAAACAATGTTTTTCAAAAATGCAAAATGGCGAGCTAGTGGTACAGTCTTGGCTTTACTTTGGTTTTGCTGGTTACTTTCTTTTTTAGATCGTATGGTGATTACGGTTGCACTACCTTACATAGCAGAGGATTTCAAGTTAACTTCGACGCATCAAGGGTTAATTATTAGTACCTTTTTCATGGGGTACGCTTTATTTCAAATTCCAGGTGGGATGCTCGCGGACCGATTTGGTTTTCGCAAAATGACGAGTATCGCTGTCGGTTTTTGGTCGTTGTTTACGATGTTAACTGGTGTAATCTTTTATTATCCACTATTTTTAGGCGTGCGATTTTTCTTCGGATTAGGTGAGGCGCCGCTGCCTGGATCGTCCTACAAGGCGATTGCGACATATTATCCGAAACGATTGCGTGGTCGGATGACAAGTATTCAGTCGACCGTCAATACACTCGGGCCTGCATTTGCCAGTGTTTTA
This sequence comes from Listeria booriae, assembly GCF_000766865.1. Lineage (GTDB taxonomy): Bacteria > Bacillota > Bacilli > Lactobacillales > Listeriaceae > Listeria_A > Listeria_A booriae. The sequence goes on along the minus strand of NZ_JNFA01000023.1, from coordinate 71,123 downwards.
GCAGCTTATTTTATTAGTATTTTTGGCTGGAGACATCTCTTTGTTTTTCTAGCGATTCCTGGTTTTGTGGTAGCGTTTTTATTCTACCGATTAGTGCGCGATAACCCGAAAGATAATCCGCGGATGAGCGCTGAGGCTCTGCAGGAGCTAGAAGATGATGAACCAGAACTACAAACTGATCAACCAAAAGCGAAAGTTTCAGCCATTTTTAAAAATAGTTTAGTATGGAAGGCCGGACTGGTGTGGTTTTTCTTTGATCTCACCTTTTGGGGCTTCACGTCTTGGCTACCGTCGTATTTAATGAACGCGCGAGGCTTGAGCTTGCAGGCGACAGGGTTTTATAATGCGTTGCCATACTTAGTTGGAACTGTCGCGATGTTAGTCGGTGGTGCGATGTCTGACCGTTTTAAGAATCAGCGCCGTTTCATTTTTGCCATTGCGATTTTAGTAGCAGCAGCGTCACTTGCACTTATTATCAAAGTCCCGTCGATGGAGCTAGCCTTGTTATTGCAATGCGTCACAGCATTATTCCTCTTTTTATCACAAGGTATCTTCTGGGGAATCGTGGTCGATATTTTGCCAACCGACCAAATGGCTACAGGCTCATCCGTCGTCAACTGCCTCGGCTCCATCGCAGGCGTCATTTCACCAATCGTCATCGGAAAACTGCTCGATATTTCAGGAGGTTCATACGCGACCACCTTCACGTATTTAGCGATTTGCCTCGTGTTAGCAGGAATTATCGTTCCAACATTACGAACAAAAACGGCATAAAAATAACCGTAAGAATGCAGGGCACTGACGCCACACGTTCTTACGGTTTTTCATTAGGTTAATTTTTCAAAATCATGATTAATAAAATCCACAAGTGTAAACTGGCCATCTTCATACTCAAATTGCAAAATACAACAGTTTTTCAGGCCGCTAATTTTGCCGATTTTGCTCGTGCCTTCCCAATGTCTGGCGAACTGTGCACAGGCTGCTCCGTGAGAAACGGCAAGGACAGTGTCGTGATCTGATTGCGACATCATACTCTCCATCGTCGTAAGAAGTCGTGCGCGGAAATCCATCTCTTTTTCTCCGCCAAATGTTGCAAAGAAATCACCGTAAGGTAGCGGGGGATTCAAGTCCTCACTTTCCCCTTCGAAGGTACCGAAGTTCCATTCTTTCAAGCCTTTTAGACGCTTGTAGGGCATATCTGTAATCAGTTCGAGTGTATCGCAAGCTCGCTCTGAGGTGGAACTATACGCTTTATCGAATACAATATTGTGTGTCTTAAAATACTCACCTGCAATTTGAGCTTGTTTCACGCCAAGCTCTGTCAGTGGCGCATCGCAAAAACCTTGAATTTTTTTGCGGACATTAAATAAGGTTTGACCGTGTCGCATGAAGAATAATGTTTTTTTCATCGTTTTCCCCCTAATTTGCATTATGACTTAAGTCTACCACCTTAGAGTGCACTCCAGTCAATTAAAAAGAGATGCAAGCCCAATTTTAGGCACTGCATCTCTTATCTCATTTTAAATTTCTTCTGCTAATGTTTGTTCCTCGTGTTTCAGTTCGCCGGTCGCTTTACTTGTGACGATTCCTGCGACCATACTGTCACTTACGTTTAGAGCTGTACGGCCCATATCAATCAGTGGTTCGATAGAGATCAACACACCCGCAAGACCAATTGGCAAGTTCAATGTAGAAAGTACGATAATCGCGGCAAATGTTGCACCACCACCGACACCAGCTACACCAAACGAACTGATTGCTACAACTAGAACGACCGTTAAAATAAATTTCCAAGAAAGCGGATCAATACCGGCAGCAGGGGCAATCATAATCGCCAACATCGCGGGGTAAATACCGGCACAACCGTTTTGCCCAATCGATAAACCAAATGATGCTGCAAAGTTAGCAATTCCTTCAGGAACACCAAGTTTCTTTTGCGTATCAATGTTTAATGGAATCGCTCCAGCACTTGTTCTTGAAGTGAAGGCAAAAGTCAGAACTGGTAGGGCTTTTTTAATGTAGGTTACTGGGCTTGTACCTGTAAATCCGACAATTACAAGGTGAATAATAAACATAGCAATCAATGCCGCGTACGAAGCGATAACAAAATTACCAAGTTTTAAAATCGCCGATGTATCGCTTAACGCCACCGTGCTTGTCATAATCGCGAAAACCCCATAAGGCGTTAAACGCAAAATCAATTTCACAATACGTAAAACAATCGCATAAATCGCGTCGACACCTTTGGCAAAAACAGCAGCTTCATCTGGTTGCTTCCGTTGCACACCCAAGAATGCAGCACCGATAAACGCTGCGAAAATCACGACAGCTACAGTAGAAGTTGCACGTGCGCCAGTGAAATCAAGGAATGGGTTAGCTGGCAGTAATTCCACGATTTTTTGTGGGAAAGTGAGGTCGCTAATTCCTGCGAATTTATCTTGTAATTCCGTAGCTCGCGCCGCTTCTGTAGCACCTTGAGAAATATTGTTAGCATCTAAGTGGAACAAGAGGGCAGCACCAATACCGACAAAAGCCGCAATGGCCGCCGTAATAACAAGTGTACCAATAATCCACATACCAACTTTAGCAATATTTGTTTTTAACTGTAAGCGTGTAAAAGCTGTGACAATCGAAATAAAAATCAGTGGAATGGCAATCATTTGAAGCAGCTTCACGTAACCGCCACCGATAATTCCAAGCCAATCCGTTGTTTGTTTCGTAACGTCTGAGGCTGCTCCGTAAATAAATTGCAACACAAATCCCGCGACAATCCCTACACCAAGCGCAAGTAACACACGTTTAGAAAATGAAACATGGCGTCGCTGTAAGAACATGAATAGAAAAATAATAAGTGCGGCAACAATTAAGTTAATGACTAAAAAAGTTGTATCCATCTAATAAAATCCTCCCTTTAAAAACAATGGAATCATAAAAGTTTATAATTCCGATAAGTTTTGTTGGTATTAGATTACATGGAAATGGAAGTTTTGTCAAGAATAGAAGTTTAAAGATTTCAGCAGATGTTCCGATGGGGAGAATAGAGTATATTTTCTTTTTTCGTGTTAGGAGAGGCTGTACAGTTGGGTAAATATTGCATATAATAGAAGAATACAGATATGGGAGGGGTTACATGAGCCAACTAAAAAGTAATATTGGACAGGCACATCAGGTGGCGACTTCGATGGGACACGCGACAGATGCGATGTGGCAATCAGGTTTGAAGCAGACACAACAGGCGAATCGGACGAGTGTGAAGGTGAGTCAGGATGCCAAACAGAGCTCAGATAAAGTGAAGCATTTGATGATGCAATTGGGTAGGAGTTTTGGACGGGACGTGGCGCATATTCGCTCGGTCGCGCAGGAATTTGAACGGATGGTTCACGAAGTTGGGAACGGACTGGATTTTTCAGGTACAGCCCCGCGCATTGGGAAATGAGGGATGGCAGATGAGTGAGAGGGATAGAGAAATAGATAGCTGGAATCAGCGGTTGCAGAATGTCGCGGATGACCAGTATGCGAAGGAACAGGAAATTCGAAGGCAGAAACAGTTGCTGGATGAAGTGGATGTTATACATAATCGGAACAATCGGTTGTTTGATGCACTTGGTAGCACATGGCATCGTGACCGAGAAATGGCGGTATTTTTGGATACGCAGCAACATGACTATCAGCGAAAACATTTTCATGTCGTGGATGGCATGGCGGAGGAACAGGTCAGGCTGGAACAGGAAAAGCGTGCGTTGCTGGAAAAGGAATCGGACTATTATGCGGCTCGTCGAAAAGTAGCGTTAGGCGGTGAGCAGGCATGAGTTTGAATGTCTTTTTAGGTGAAATCGATGCACAATCGGAGAGCATGGTGGCGTCGTATCATGACATGATAGAGGCAATGGAAGGTTTGATGCGTGCGGTGAATGAATTCGCATTTGACCGAGAGTTGCAGGGAAAAACGTATGACAGTGCCAAACAGTACTTTGCGGCGACGTATCGACCATTAGCGCAGGGCATGATTTGTTTGTGTGAGGAATTGATACGGCAAAATCAAGCATTTCCACAGAAGTTCCGAGCAGATGTGGCAACGACCGATGTGATAGAGCATGAGGTGCGTGATCAGATTCGACAATTGGACACTCAGATTCAGGATATTGAAAAGCTGAGCAATAATGTCGTTGGGATGGCGTTAATTACGCCGATATTTGTGGATTTGAAGCAGAAATTGCAGGAGAAGTTGGAGGCATTGTATCAGTTTGATGCGGAGACAGCGACTTCGTTTGACCGCGCCATGGATTTAACAGCGAATATTGTCCAAGGCTTAGCAGAAATTGATAGTGATAAAGCCTTCCAAGCTAAAACAGGGACTTTCCATATGATGGGCTTGAATATGACATGGCGTTCGGCATTGCAGAAACAATGGACGGCGCGTGAAGAAGCAATAGCGAAATTGGCAAAAGAGAATGAAACAGCAAGACTAATCAAGGCAGCGGAAGATGGCCCATTACCTGTGACACCAGAAGGCAATGTGGCTGGATTTGTCACGAAAGACGGGAAACTGGATGGCAAAGCAACCTATGACAATGCGAAATGGCAACAAGCACATGTGTTAGCAGGCATGAAAAATGCGATTTTCCTCATTGATATGATAACGCCTATTTTTGATATCTATCGCTGGAGAACAGGGCTTGATCCGATTACAAAAGAACCGTTGAGCGAATTTGAACAATCGACAGCAGCAGGATTTACAGTTTGAACTTCATTCCGTTTGGAAAGTTAGGGAAAACAGCAAAGGCTATTAAAGCATCTACGCGAACAGAGGAATTTAAGTTTCTATTTGAAGGTGTTGACAAAATTAAACAAGCGGATAATATGAGCAAATTGGCAGAACGAGCGAGTAAGTTAACTTTTAAGAATATTGAAGGATATGTAAAGGGAAGTAAATCATTTGACAGTGTTATAGATGACTATGCCAAAGTTTATGCAGATAAGATACAATCGAATCAACCATGGTCTTGGGGAGAAGATATTGCTGGTTCTGAGGCTTTGACGCTTAAACAAAAGAGGCTTATCAAAGAACAGGCGACAGCGAATGGTTATATTCCAAAGGTTGAAGTAGCGAAAACCGATGGACTTAGGTACGGATATGCTGATTTTGCTAAAGCGGGGGTTGTAGAAAAAACAGTATATTTGCCAGAAAGCCTATGGAAAATGTCAGACAAAGAACAATTTCAATGGTTGGATAATTCGATTGGTGGGCATAGAGAAGGTGTAACTTGGCACCATACAGAAATTCCAGGGAAAATGGAATTGGTGGAATACGGAATTCACAATATAACTCCCCATAATGGAGGACGGACAACAGGTATGTGGGCTGATGCGCCTAGATAAAAAATTAGGAGGGTAAAAAATGCTGATTCAGAAAGATACAATAGTTTATCCATTGCCAACAGAAGAGTTATTTAAAAGAAAAGAAGGATTTTGGAGAGTAAGTTTACCTATTGATTTTGTTGCATTTTTAAAAGAGAATAACGGTGGTATTCCAGTAGATGGAACTTTCATCTGCAATAATCACGAATATACTATTGACAGGTTTTTATGTTTATTGGATGTACCTAGGGATAATGAATTTGGAATATATGATATAGATGTGACTCTGACACAGTTGGAAGATAGGTTGACAGATAATGAGGAGCTGATTGGTGCAGATATTCTTCCCATTGCTGTTTTGTTTGCTGGAGATTTTCTTTGTTTGGATTTTAGAAAGAACAGAGAAAAGCCTGTTGTATGTGTGTGGAACCACGAAGAGTCTGGTGAATTAGATCCGGAAACCTACATTGTAACAAATACATTCGAAGAGTTTCTGAGCATAAATAAAGGATAACAATGGAAGGCTTTTAAAATAAGGATTTTGGATAGTAAATAACAAGGACCCCAAAGCTAGATTTTCTAACCTTGGGGTCCTTGTTGTTTACAGATAAGATGTTTTTCCTGCTATATGTGTCACTATATCTTCACTTTTTGCTGTTCCTCCAAAATCGAAGCTTGAGCCGCAGCAATACGCGCAATCGGGATTCGGTAAGGAGAGCAAGAGACGTATTGAAGCCCTAACTTATGGAAAAATTGAATGGAAGCGGGGTCGCCGCCATGTTCGCCGCATACGCCCATTTTTAACGATGGGTTTGTCATGCGACCGCGCTGTACGGCTGTTGTGACGAGCGCGCCGACGCCTTTTTGGTCAATGGATTGGAAGGGGTCGGTAGGCAAGATTTTCTGTTCTTGGTAGGCATACAGGAATTTATTTGCGTCATCTCGCGAGAAGCCGAACGTTAATTGTGTTAAATCATTGGTTCCAAAGCTGAAAAATTGGGCTTCTTCAGCGATTTCGTCTGCCGTTACGCAAGCGCGTGGGATTTCGATCATGGTGCCAATATCAAAAGGCAATACGAGCTGTTCTTTACGGAAAATCGTTTGAATGGCTTCTTTTAGTTGTTTTTTAATTAGCGCGATTTCTTCTCTGCTCGCCACGAGTGGTACCATGATTTCGGGATAAACGGCAATGCCTTCGTCGTGAATCGCGATGGCGCTTTCGATAATTGCTTCGGCTTGCATCATGTAGATTTCTGGGAACGTGATGGCGAGGCGGCAACCGCGATGGCCAAGCATTGGGTTTGTTTCGGCTAAATCGTGTACGCGTTGCTTGATTTCATCCGCAGGTTTGCCGATTTCTTGTGCTAGTTTTGCAATATCTGCATCGGTTTTTGGTAAAAATTCATGAAGTGGTGGGTCAAGGAGGCGAATATTGACTGGTTTTCCATTGGCAACTCGGAAAATTCCTGCAAAATCGGTTTTCTGCATCGCTTTTAGATGGGAGAGGGCGATTAGGCGCTCTTCTTTTGACTCGGCGATAATCATTTGGCGAACATATGGAATTCGGTCTTCTTGGAAAAACATATGCTCCGTACGGCACAGGCCAACACCTTCCGCGCCAAAATGAAGGCCAACTTCCAAATCGTTCGGCGAATCTGCATTGACGCGCACGACAAGTTTCTTCGTCTCATTCACCCAACCCATAAGCTCCTCAAAATGACCACCAATTTCCGTCTCAACAAGCGGGATTTGGTCAACATACACGTTTCCCGTCGAACCATTTAGTGATAAAAAGTCACCTTCATGTAAAGTCGCTGTCGCACTTTGCAGTGTTTTCTTCGTTTCATCAATCGCGATAGCATCACATCCGGCGACACAGCACTTGCCCATTCCGCGCGCTACCACAGCCGCATGTGAAGTCATACCACCATGTGCCGTCAAAATCGCAACACTTTTCGCCATGCCTTCAATGTCTTCCGGTGACGTTTCATTCCGTACTAATATCACTTTTTCGCCACGTTCAGCAGCAGTGACAGCATCCTCAGCGTTAAAATAAATTTGCCCCGTCGCAGCACCCGGTGAAGCAGGAAGTCCCGTCGCAAGCACCGAAGCATTGGCAAGACTCGTTTCATCAAAAGAAGGGTGGAGGAGTTGATCAATTTGCGCCGTATCAATTCGCATAATCGCGTCATCCTTCGAAATTTTACCTTCATGAACGAGGTCTACCGCAATATTAATCGCAGCTTGCGCCGTCCGTTTCCCGTTGCGCGTTTGCAGCACGAACAGTTCGCCTTTTTCAATCGTAAATTCAATATCTTGCATATCTAAATAATGTAACTCCAGCAGAGCAGCGACGTCCAGCAGTTGTTGATATACATCCGGCATCGTATCCTCCAAATGCGAAATCGGCTCTGGCGTCCTAATCCCCGCGACAACATCCTCGCCTTGCGCATTTAATAAATATTCACCGAAGAATACATTATCACCCGTCGACGGATTCCGCGTAAAAGCAATCCCCGTCCCGCTCGTATCACCAGTATTCCCAAACACCATCGACTGAATATTGACAGCGGTTCCAAGTTGATTATCAATATGATGCAATCTCCGATACACAACGGCTCGCGGATTTTCCCAAGAATCAAACACGGCCGTAATCGAAAGCCGGAGTTGTTCTAACGGATTTTGCGGGAATTCTCGTCCGGAAGCGGATACATAAAGCGCTTTATAAACCGCGATTAATTCTTGCCAATCAGCAGCGGTGAGCTCGGTGTCTAGCGTATAATTTTTGCGTTCCTTCAAATCAGAAAGCGCCTGCTCAAAGCGGTAACCTGGAATGCGGAATACAACATCGCCAAACATCTGAATAAAGCGGCGGTAGCAATCATAACTAGACCGAGCATCTTGCGTCACGCGCTCCAATCCTTGCACCGACTGATCATTCAGGCCTAAATTAAGAATCGTGTCCATCATCCCTGGCATCGAAAAAGGAGCGCCAGAGCGAACCGAAATCAGCAGTGGGTTTTCAGCGTCACCGAATTTCTTCCCTGTTTCCTGTTCTAAAATTTCCATGTGCGTCATCATTTCTGTGTAAATGTCATCCGATAAGTATTGGTGGTGCTCATTATAGTCTTTACAAGCCTCTGTCGTGATCGTAAAGCCGGGCGGAACAGGTAGACCAATATTCGTCATTTCCGCTAAATTGGCGCCTTTTCCACCTAGTAAGTACTTCATTTCCTTCGAACCTTCATTAAAATGATACACAAATTTTCTCAAAACGCTCACCTCTATTTTAGATTTTTGTTAAAACAAGGGCTATTTTACTTTTTCGATAATCAGTGCGGCGGTTTCTTCAATGGCTTTATCTTCCACTTCAATGACGCGGCAACCAAGCTGTTTAAAAATGCGGTAGCCATAGTCGAGTTCTTCCAAAATCCGATTTTCACTCGAATAACTGCTCGTTTCATCCAAACCAATCGATTTTAGGCGGACTTTACGAATAGCAGCCAGTTTTTCAGGACTGTTCGTTAGACCGATAATGCGATTTCTCGGAATTTGTGTCAGTTCGGTAGGAATCGGGATTTCAGGAACGAGTGGGACATTGGCAACTTTGTAATTCTGATTGGCGAGATAACTGCTAAGCGGTGTTTTACTCGTGCGGGAAATACCAACAAGAACGATATCTGCTTCTAAAATCCCGCGTGGATCTTTGCAATCATCGTATTTGACAGCGAATTCAATGGCTGCGATACGATCGAAATAATGTTGATCGAGTCTGCGCATGTTGCCGGGATCTTCTTTGGATTTCTGTCCTGTTTTTTGCTCGATGGCGGCGGTTAAATTGGAAACAAGATCGATACACGGCAAACCATGTTCCGCGCAGTAGTCGCTTGCGATGACGGCTAGCTTTTTTTGTACTAATGTTTGCACGATAATCGCGTCTGCATTTTTGGCTTCCCCGAGAATTTCTATCAGCGTTTCGGCATCACGAACGAAGGCGTGACGGCGAATATCGGCGCCACCTTCTAATGTGAATTGAGCCGTTGAAGCGCGTATTAAATGTTGCGCAGTTTCTCCAATTGCATCTGAAATAACGTAAATGATGACAGTATCTTTCATTTTTACCTCCGAATTATTCATTTTTAAACGTATCTACGAAAAGTTGCACCAATCGTGTTTTGGAAACTTTTCCAATCGCTTTTTTGTCCTCTACGACCGGCAATGAGTCGATTTGGTGAATAACGAGCTGTTGGGCGGCGAACAAAGCGGAATCTGCGGGTGTAACCGTCAAAATATTAGGCATCCGCGTCATAATGGTGGCAATTGGTGTAGCCTTTTTATCCGTATCGGCAAGCGCGCCTTTCAGTAAGTCTTTGCGCGAGACAATCCCGATAAGTTCGGTCGCCTCCACGACGTACAAACTGCCAGTATCCTCTAGAAAAAGCGTCACAATCGCATCGTGAATCGACGTTTCCTTTGTGACAAATACAGGAGTGGTCATAATATCAGCGACGGTCAGCTGGCGAATATCTTCATAAATGGTCGGATTCAAATCAAGCCCCGAGTAAAAATACCCAACTTTCGGCCGCGCATCCAAAATGCCAGTCATCGTCAAAATCGATAAATCGGCACGAATCGTCGCACGCGTCAAGTTCAGGGAGCCAGCAATTTGATCACCAGTCGCTGGTTCATTTGCTTTCACAAATTCAATGATTTCTAGCTGTCTTGCGGAGAGTTTTATTTCGGTCACCTCATTTCAAAATAGGATACGCTGTTTATTATATAGTATGACATAATAGAATGCAAATGATTAATATGCCACACTAAAAGAAAATAAAGTGACATACAGAAGCATGTTTCGCTATAATAAGTCGAGTAGGGAAGATGGGGGAGAATAACATGCCAAAAAAGGTAACCTGGCTAGAATTGTTTTTTGATTTATTGTTTGTTGGCGCGATTGCTTCGGTGACACACGTATTGCTCCATATCGAACACGGCGTACTCGAGTGGAGCGTCTTTTGGAAATTTGTGTTGATGTTTGTGCCGTTATGGTGGGCGTGGACAGGGCAGACATTGTTCATCAACCGTTACGGCAATGACTTGCTACCACAGCGTTTGTTGATTGCTCTGGAAATTATGTTTGTCTTGCTAATGATTTCCAGTTTCAATCTTAATTTTGACGCGACCTATATCACATTTTTCATTGGCTACATCGGTTTGCGAATGATAACCGCGATACAATACCTTTTTGCCGCAAAAAAAGAACAGGCCGAACGACGAGGCGCAGCGCTGTTTCTTGGTAAATATTTTTGGATTGGCATTTTGGTTTCTTCAATCTCACTATTTCTAGATTCTGAATGGCGATACGTCGTGCTTTATCTTGGTATCGCACTTGACATCGTGGTGCCCATCATTGGTAGAAAAAAACTACGCCAAGTCCCGATTCATACCGAACATTTGCTGGAACGTTTCGGCTTATTCACGATTATACTGCTCGGAGAATCCATCGTCGCGGTCATCTCATTACTATCCGAAGAAGTGATGAACGTGTCTTCGATATGCTACGCAGCATCTGCCATCATCCTGGTATTACTTATCTGGTGGCAATACTTCGATAACTTAGAGAAAAAACTAGACAAAGAAATGAAAACTGCGGGGCAATTAATTATTTATGGTCACTTATTCTTGTTTTTATCCTTATCAACGACCGCGGCAGCCATCAAAATGCTTGTTTTTCCAAATATCGCGTATCATTTCGTTATTTTATTCTTATTTGGCTCGATTTTAGTCTATGTTCTCGCTTTTTCAGCAACATTTCATTTATATCGCGTTCCAGAAGAGCGATTAGCTTGGATCCATCTAGGCTTTTTCCTCGCATTACTGCTCCTCTTGTTTGGCATCGCTTGGTTTGTCGTATTAGCCCCAGCCATCGTCCTGCTGCTATTATGCGTTTTTTTCCTCATCTTCGGCTGGATTACCTCTAAATAAAAAATAGGAGTTCCCGAATCATAACGAAGCGGAAATTCCTATTTTCTCATACATAAAACAAAATACAAAAATACATAAACCCAGTTCCCGCAATCACGAACAAATGCCAGATTGCGTGCATGTATGGCACTTTTGGAATGCTATAAAACACAGCGCCAACGGTAAACATAATCCCGCCAGTCACCAGCATCCAAAAACCAACAGGGTCAAGCGTTTGATAAAGCGGCTTAATCGCAATCATAACGAGCCAACCCATCAATAGATAGAACAGTGTCGACACGATCTTCCACTTACCGAGCAAGAAACATTTATACACAATTCCTGCCGCGGCTAAGCCCCAAATCACGCCAAACAATGTCCAGCCAAGCGAGCCTTGCAATGTAATTAACACAAGCGGCGTATAAGAGCCTGCAATCAATACATAAATCGCCACATGGTCCAAAATATTGAACAATTGCTTCGCTTTCCCAGGTTTAAAACTGTGCAACATCGTTGAGCAAAAATAAAGCAATACGAGCGAAATGCCATAAATCAAAAAACTAATCAAATACACCGGATTGTCTCGTTGTACCGCAAAAATAATCAACATAATGAGCGCTGGAATACTGAGTAGAAATCCAATACCATGCGTAATGGCATTGGCTACTTCTTCTTTCCAATTGTACGCTTCGTGCATATTTATCACCAAACTTTTCTGAAAAATTAATTTTTCTTTATCTATCTTATCATACGCTTATTTTGCTGAAATAGAAAGTGTTTTGAGGCAGTTAAAGTTTAAGATAAGGTAAAGAATGCGCAAAACAGTACGACTTCTGCCTGATATTTCGCAATTAGAATAGTACATTTAGGTTTTTCTTGCTATAATGAGAGGAAAGATACTAGAATTGGATGTGGAATTAATGACAAAGATAAAGATTGTAACAGATTCAACAGCTGGATTAACGCCGGAAGAAGTGGCGCAATACAACATTCATATTCTACCGTTAACCGTTGAAATCGACGGCGAAACATATGACGCAACAACAATCGAACCAGAAGTGTTTATGTCAAAAATGGCAGCTTCGAAGCAACTTCCCAAATCCTCACAACCAGCTATTGGTACAATTGTAAACCTTTACGAGGAACTAACAGCAGACGGTAGCGAAGTTCTCTCGATTCACTTAACAGAGAAATTAAGCGGTACTGTATTAACCGCGCAACAAGCTGCAGACATGGTGGACGGCAAAGTAACTGTTATTGATTCGGATTACATCGCGCGCGCCTTGGCATTCCAAGTCATCGAAGCCGCGAAAATGGCTGAACAAGGAAGCCACACTGTTGCAGACATCTTAACAAAAATCGCATCGATTCGCGCCAAAACAAAATTATACATCTGCGTCGTGACGCTTGAAAACCTCATTAAAGGCGGACGCGTCGGTCGGATGCAAGGCATCATTGGCAGTTTGTTAAACATTAAACTGATTGCCAAACTACAGGATGGCGCACTTGTCGAAGAAGCAAAGATTCGCAGTAAGAAACAAACGATGAACTATTTAATCGACGTACTGAAAGCCGAAACAAAGAAAGTAAAGGAATTCAACGTCGTACACGCCAACGGTTTGCAAATGGCAGAAGAAATCAGAGCGCAAGCCAAAGAAATTTTTCATTTGCCAGAAGTGAAGTTATTAAATGCTGATTCGGTTATTTCAACACATGCCGGAAATGGCGCTTTTGCAATGATTTATTATACAGAGTAGGTTAGGTGAACAAATGTGAATAAGAAAATACTTTGGCTCGCAGGGATTGTTATTATTCTCTCTGCGGCCATTCTTGGCTTTTATGTTATCCAAAAACAGCAACAAGAAGCGGCTCGCGTAAACGTCAGTTTAGTGGCGATGGGCGATTCGTTAACAGAAGGTTCGGGCGATGAGAAAAAAGACGGCGGCTATGTCGGCATCGTCAAAAACGACCTAAAAAAACGTGAAGATGTTGAAAAAGTAACGACGGAAAATTATGGCGTTGGCGGCAATCGGATTGATCAGTTGATGAAACGATTGGAAACACAGAAAGATTTTCAGAAAAGTGTGAAGCAAGCCGACGCGATTTCGATTACTATCGGTGGCAATGACGTCATGAAAGTCGTTCGTCAGAAACTACTCGATGCGAAAAAGAAAGATTTTACGAAGGCAAGCCAAGCGTTTGATGCTAATTTGAAGGAACTATTGGATGAGATTCGCAGTTTAAATGCGGATGCGCCGATTTATTTATTTGGTATTTATAATCCGTATACGACGTACTTTAGCGATATGAAAGTGTTTGATGATATTATCGCGAATTGGAATGCGGCAACGAAGAAGACACTGAAAGCGGAGAAAAACGCGTACTTTATTTCAATTAATGAGCAGCTAGAAGAACGTGGCGCAACGAAGGTTGGGAAGGCAAATCCGAATCTTGCTGATGACTTTTTCCATCCGAATCATTCGGGATACGAGAAAATGGCGAATGCGTTATACAAAAAAATAGTAACATCGATTGAAGATGGAAATATAGAGTGAAGAAGGTGACGGCTGTTGAGGTCAAAAGATAAGCAAACAAACTACTGGAAATGGGCGTTTCTGACGTTTATCGGCATACTAGTACTTTGTTTTGGGTGGATATACATGTCGATTTTCTGGTTTTCGCCGAATGTGCCAGAAGATGCTGGGCGTTTGGTGAGTACGAAGGATATGGTGGAGTTTTCATCGTCTACGAATAAGGCGGATTTGAATAAGTTGATTGCGCATTATTTGCAGGACTTTCAAGAAGATCAAGACGCGGATGTGGCGTATGATGTGTACTTGGCGGACGATGTCGTTTTTAAAGCCGAAGCGCATTTTTTAGGGCAACCGGTGGATTTGAGTATTAATTTCTCGCCGACGTTGCGTAAAGATGGTGTCGTTGTGTTGCAGCAAGTGGATTTGAAAGTAGGCGCACTGCCACTTCCAGTCTCTTATGTGATGAAATACGTGAAAAGCCAGTTTGAATTGCCAGATTGGGTAACGATTTCACCGAAAAACGCGAAGATTTATTTAGATGTGAACAAACTCAAGCTTAAAGGCGGTATGAAAGTTCGCGTTGATGCGCTTGATTTGAAGAAAGACGATATTTCGTTTACACTGTTAGTACCTACAGAATAAGGAAGTGGAGGGGTAAATAATGCGTGAAAAAGCGATTTTTGCAGGTGGGTGTTTTTGGTGTATGATTAAGCCGTTCGATACGCAGCCAGGAATTGAAAGTGTGGTTGCAGGGTATACGGGTGGTCATACGGTGAATCCGACCTATGAAGAGGTTTGTAGTGAAAAGACGGGACATACAGAAGCGGTTGAAATTACGTTTGATCCGGAAGTATTTCCTTATGATAAATTGGTAGATGTGTACTGGCAACAAACGGACCCGACGGATGCGGGTGGTCAATTCGTTGATCGCGGGTCGTCTTATCGTCCGGTGATTTTCTATACGTCGGAAGAACAGCGCGTGATTGCGGAGAAATCCAAGGCGGACTTAGATGCAAGCGGTCGGTTTAAAAATCCGATTGTCACGCAAATTGAGGAAGCTGGTCCGTTTTACAAGGCGGAAGAGTATCATCAAGATTTTTACAAGAAAGACCCAGATCATTATAAGAACTATCGTAGTCATTCAGGAAGAGACCCGTTTATCGATACGAATTGGAAAGGGTGAGCACGCATGAACCACGAGGATAAGGAAAAACGCCTAAAGGAACTAGATGAATTGCAATATAAAGTCACACAGGAAAAAGGAACAGAGCGCCCGTTTGATAATGAGTTTTGGGATAATAATCAGCCTGGGATTTATGTCGATATTGTTTCTGGCAAGCCGTTATTTTCTTCGAATGATCAGTACGATGCGGGATGTGGTTGGCCAAGTTTCACAAAGCCAATCGATGCGCAGGAAGTGACGGAAAAGCGTGATTTATCGCATGGTATGATTCGTACGGAGGTGCGGTCGGTGGATGCTGATTCGCATTTAGGACATATTTTTCCGGATGGTCCTCGTGCGGCTGGGGGAATGCGGTATTGCATTAACTCGGCGGCGCTGCGTTTTATTCCGAAAGATGCGCTAGAAGAAGCGGGTTATGGGGAATATTTGCCACTTTTTAATTAGTCGATGATTGATGACCCTTACTGAGTTATGGTAAAATGAATGCTTAGTGAGGGTTTTTAATGTGAGGAGGATGAAAATGTTAAAAATTGCTGTACTTGGTTTAGGTGGTATTGCGCAGAAGGCTTATTTGCCAGTGTTTGCGCATTTGGATAATGTAGAAGTGCATTTGTATACACGGGATGCACAGAAGTTAAAGTCGCTCAGTGAGAAATATCGTTTTCATAATACGCATAGTTCTGTGGAGTCGATGATTCGTTCTGGTGTGGACGCGGCGTTTGTACATACGTCAACGGCTAGTCATCCGGAGATTGTACGGGCTTTTCTGGAAGCGGAAATTCCTGTATACGTGGATAAACCGGTGGCGGATAATTATGAAGTATCAAAAGAACTTCTAGAACTAGCAGAAGCCAAAAATACATTGCTCATGGTCGGCTTTAATCGTCGTTTCGCGCCACGTTATGCGGCTCTTGCGGAACGTAATGATATCAATATGATCTTGATGCAAAAACATCGGAAGGCACAAGCGAGTGAGCCGCGGACATTTATTTTTGATGATTTCATTCATGTGGTGGACACGGTGTTGTATTTGTTGGATGCGCCAGTGGAGCGTATGACGGTGTTTCCGACGATGGACGGTTCGCTACTTTCGGCGATTACGGTGCAATTTGTGGCAAATGGAAAAATGGCTACGGCGATTATGAATCGGGACAGTGGCACGAGTGAGGAACGTTTGACTGTTTTCACATCGGATGCGAAATGGGAAGTGGAACATGTGACGGAACTACATCGTTATGAAGGAACGGGACACGAAATTTTCCGATTTGGTGATTGGGAAACAACGCTTTATAAACGTGGTTTCGAGTCGATTATCACGGCCTTTTTAGATGCAGTGCGTAACGGGAAAGCTGAGCCTGTTTCTAAAAACTCCGCGCTTGAGACGCACCGGATTTGTGAACAAATTTTGCGATATGTGGAGAATTGATAGAAGAGAGGATTGGACAGCTTGGGAAGATCATTTTATCATTATTTAATGACGTATCGTGATACGATTAAGCGTGATGCGGCGACGAAATTTGCCAATGATGCGTTTAAAGACCATAGTTTTCCGAAGCAGTCGATGGACTACTACGAGCTATGCGAGTATCTGGAACTAAACGCGTCGTACATTCCAAGCATGACGTTGTTTGATGATTTATGGAACAATTATTTACTGGATGAAGAGAAAAATGGGAGGCGTTAATACATGAGTATTCATATTGAGGCGAAACAAGGCGAGATTGCAGAAACGATTCTTTTACCAGGAGATCCGTTGCGTGCGAAATATATTGCGGAGACTTTTTTAGAAGATGTGATTTGTTTTAATGAAGTTCGGAATATGTTTGGTTACACAGGGACGTATAAGGGAAAACGGGTATCGGTAATGGGAACAGGTATGGGAGTTCCGTCGATTTCGATTTATGTGAATGAATTAATCCAAAGCTATGACGTGAAAAATTTAATTCGTGTTGGTACGATGGGCGCGATTCAAAAAGACGTGAAAGTTCGCGATGTTGTTATTGCCCAAGCGGCCTCAACGGATTCGCAAATCAATCGCAATACGTTTGCTGGTGTTGATTTTGCACCGGTAGCGGATTTTGATTTATTGAAAAATGCGTATGATGCTGGTGTTGAAAAAGGCTTAGCGATGCGTGTTGGGAATGTTTTTTCATCCGATCGTTTTTACAATGAGCAATTAGATAAACAACAATTGGCGGACCATGGGGTATTAGGTATTGAAATGGAAGCCGCGGCGCTTTATACGATTGCGCAGAAATTTGGTCGCAAAGCATTGGCAATTTTGACAGTGAGCGATCACATTTTTACTGGGGAAGAAACAACGGCAGAAGAGCGTCAAACAACATTTAATGACATGATTGTTGTAGCGTTAGAGTCAACTTTAAAATAGGGAAGCTTTGCAACCGGGGAAGAATCTAACGAAAGAAGGTTTCAAAACGAGATGATGCATTTTATTTCATTCATGATTGCCCTTAGTTTGTCGGGGTATCATACGGCAGCAGATTATGTACAAGGCGATATTAATCCAGAGGCACAAACACAAACTGCAGCCAATACAGAGCAGACGTCGGGAAGTTCAGACTACAAGAATGATCCGCTTTATCCTTACATCGCCCAACAAAATAAATTGGTAGAAAAAAATGGCACGGAGTATATCGCGAATCCAGAAAATATATTAGTGCTTGCGAATAAAGATTATTTATTGCAATCGACGTATACCCCGCCAGATTTAGTTCGACCAAATGTGACGTTTTCGTTTGGCGACGCCCAGGTGGAAAAAGCACAAATGCGTAAGGAAGCGGGCGCGCAATTAGAAGCGATGTTTACTGCTGCAAAACAAGATAATTTAACGTTATATGCCGTATCGGGGTATCGTTCGTACAAGCGACAACAAGAAGTTTTTAGTGCGGAAGTGGCGAACAAAGGAGAAGCGAAAGCCAAAGAGGCAGTTGCGGTTCCTGGTACAAGTGAGCACCAAACAGGTCTCGCGATGGACATTTCATCGAAAGACCAAGGATACGAGCTGACAGAAGCGTTTGGCGACACGCCTGAGGGCAAATGGTTACAGAAGAATGCGCATAATTATGGTTTTATTTTGCGCTATATGAAAGGCCGAGAATCAACGACGAAGTATCAATACGAATCTTGGCATTATCGCTATGTTGGGAAGGATGCGGCGACGATTATTTATAACAATAACTGGACGCTGGAAGACTTTTTTCAACACGTACAAGCATTACAAAAGAAAATCGATGATGGCACGGCAAAATAAAAATAAGTTCTCTATGAGGCTGGTACGCGGCTTTGTAGGGAGCTTTTTTATGTTTACCGATAAATTGTGAGATGCTTTAGTTGACTTTGTATACCCCTATAGGGTATTATGGTTTTATAAAGTAAAGGAAGGGACGGATGATAATGACGCATGATCAACCAATTGTACCGCGTTCTAATGAGGATACGAAACAAATTTTGAACCGCTTAAGACGTGTGGAGGGGCAGGTTCGAGGAATTCAGCAAATGGTGGAGGAAGATCGCTACTGTGTGGATATTTTAGTGCAGATTTCAGCGGCCAACTCGGCGCTTAAGAAAGTCGGATTGCAAGTGCTTGAGCATCACGCGAAACATTGTGTGGTCGATGCTGCGCAAAATGGCGAGTCAGACGAAGTCATGGATGATTTGTTGAAAGTAATACGTCAGTTTTCGAAGACGTGAGGATAGGAGGTATTTTTGAAAATGGAAGCAAAAAGGCAAGATTTAAATGTGTTTGGGATGACGTGTGCGGCTTGTTCTACGCGGGTGGAGAAGTCTTTAAATAAAACAACTGGGGTGGAACGGGCGAACGTGAACTTGGTGACAGAAAGCGCTGCGGTGTATTATGATCCGGAACAAATAAGCCCTGAGGAACTGATTGGTGTTGTGAAGCATGCAGGGTATGATGCGGCAGAAAAAATGTCGAAAGAAGAGAAAGATGCTGTACTTGAAAAGCAGTTTAAACGGGAAGTTCACCGGTTTATTTTATCGGCGATTCTGGCTTTGCCGCTCCTTTTGACGATGGTGACGCATATTCCTTATTTGCATCATACGGCGTTTGCGATGCAGATTGATGCGCTGATAAATCCGACGATACAACTGATTTTAGCGACGGTGATTCAGTTTTATATCGGTTGGCGGTTTTATGACGGGGCGTATAAGGCGCTTCGTGGTAAGAGTGCGAACATGGATGTGTTGGTGGCGCTTGGGACTTCGGCGGCGTATTTCTACAGTTTAGCGGAATATATCCGGCAGCTGATGAATCCAGGGATTGAGGCGCATTACTATTTTGAAACGAGTGCGATTTTAATAACCTTGATTTTACTTGGAAAATTGCTTGAGAGTTATGCGACGTCTAAAACAACGCAGTCCATTGCGGGCTTGTTGAAACTGCAATCCAAAGAAGCGGTTGTGTTGCGTGAAGGCAAGGAATGGAAAGTGCCGGTCGATGAGTTGTCGATTGGTGATGTGATTTTAGTAAAACCAGGTGAAAAAGTGCCGATTGATGCGGTGGTTTTGTCTGGCGAAACGAGCATTGATGAGTCGATGATTTCGGGGGAACCTGTGCCTGTGGAGAAGAAGGCTGGGGACACGGTGATTGGCTCGACGGTGAATTTCGACGGCGCGTTTGAGGCGAAAGTGACGAAGCGGATGGACGAGACGGTACTTTCGACGATTATTCAACTCGTGGAGGAAGCGCAA
Organism: Listeria booriae; assembly: GCF_000766865.1. Taxonomy (GTDB): domain Bacteria; phylum Bacillota; class Bacilli; order Lactobacillales; family Listeriaceae; genus Listeria_A; species Listeria_A booriae. The sequence goes on along the minus strand of NZ_JNFA01000023.1, from coordinate 51,353 downwards.
GGTGTGAAGGCGCCGATTCAACGATTGGCAGACCGGATTTCGGGGATTTTTGTACCGATTGTGTTGGCGATTTCCGCGGTGACTTTTGTGATTTGGATGATTGTGACTGGCGGGGTATTGGATCAGTCCTTGCAAGTCGCGATTGCGGTGCTTGTGATTGCTTGTCCTTGTGCGCTTGGTTTGGCGACGCCGACTGCGATTATGGCGGGAACTGGGAGAGGTGCGGAAAGCGGCATTCTTTTCAAAGGCGGCGAACATTTGGAACGCACAGCCAAAGTCGATACGGTAATTTTTGATAAAACAGGAACGTTAACAGAAGGCAAACTGCAAGTAACGAATGTGTTGGACGTACATGAGGATTTCGCGCGCTTTGTCGTGACGATGGAAGAACAATCAGAACACCCGATTGCTAAAGCCGTGTTGGCACATTTTGACGGACAGAAAATGAGCGCGACGCAAGCAGAACGAATTCGTGCGAAGGCGGGTCACGGAATGACGGGCGTGCTTGATGGTAGCAAAGTATCGCTTGGTTCGTATCGCTTTATCGCAAAAGAAGTAACGATTCCAAAAGAAGCGGATGACGCGATGCAAGAATGGATGAAAGCAGGGCAAACGATTGTTTCGATGAGCATTGATGGCACGTTTGCAGGAGCTTTTGGTTTGCTAGACACGCCTCGTTTGGAAGCGAAAGAAGCTATTTCGCGGTTGCGTGAACTTGGCGTGAAAACAGCGATTGCTTCTGGCGATCAACGGGTCGTCGTGGAAAATATTGCGGCAGAACTCGGCATCGATGAGGTGTACGCGGAACAATTACCGAATGATAAAAGCGATTTAGTGGCAGATTTGCAAAAACAAGGGCATGTTGTCGCATTTGTCGGCGATGGAATCAATGACGCACCAGCACTTGCGACTGCGGATACAGGTATTAGTATCGGAACAGGGACGGACATCGCGATAGAAACGGGCGACGTAACCCTTGTGGGGCACCAATTGACACTCGTTCCGCAAACCATCCAACTCAGTCGAGCAACCATGCGCAACATTCGTCAAAACTTCTTCTGGGCACTAGCATACAACTGTGCAGGTATTCCGATTGCAGCACTAGGCTTACTCGCTCCTTGGGTAGCAGGTTTAGCAATGGCAGGAAGTTCGGTATCAGTCGTAACAAACGCGTTACGCTTAAAACGAGTAAAATTAAAATAACGAAAACGGCTAGAAGTCACGCGAATGATTTCTAGCTTTTTCGATTTACTATTGACTTTCAATGACTTTTTGTTTAATATAATAAACAAATACAAAAGGGAGCGATTCAGATGCAACGATATACATATTTAAAACTAGCCTTAAAAGAAAACGGCCTTACCCTGCAACAAGCCGCCGACCGAATTGGCGTCACGAAAGGCTACCTGAGCCAATTAATCAATAATAAAATCAAAGAACCGAGTGCGCAAAAGTTGCAAGCGCTACATGAAGTCCTACATTTAGAATACCCACCACGCGAAAAAAATATCGGTGTTGTCTTCGGAAAGTTTTATCCACTACACACAGGGCATATTTATTTGATTCAGCGAGCTGCAAGCCAAGTGGATGAATTGCATGTGATTTTGTGTCATGATGCGTCGCGTGATTTCGATCTGTTTCAAAAGAGTTCGATGACGAAACAGCCGACTGTGGAGGATCGTTGGCGCTGGTTATTGCAGACGTTTAAATACCAAGAGAATATTAAAATTCATGATTTGTCGGAAGATGGGATTCCGCCGTATCCGGATGGTTGGGATGAATGGGCGATTCGGGCGAAGAAGTTGCTTTCTGACAATCATATTCAAGCCAATGCAATTTATTCGAGTGAGCCGAAAGATGCGATTCGTTATCAAGAGTTGCTAGGCGTTGACACGGTTGTGATTGATGCGGAGCGCTCATTTATGAACATTAGCGCGACACAAATTAGACAGGAGCCATTTCATTATTGGGACTACATTCCGACAGAAGTAAAGCCGTTTTTCGTTCGTAAAGTCGCGATTCTTGGTGGGGAGTCTAGCGGAAAATCGACGTTGGTGAATAAACTTGCGAATACCTTTAACACGACGAGTGCTTGGGAATACGGGCGGGATTACGTGTTTTCTCATCTCGGCGGAAACGAGAAGGCGTTGCAGTTTTCCGATTATGATAAAATTTCACTCGGTCAGGCGCAATATATTGATTTTGCAGTGAAATATGCGAATAAAGTAGCGTTTATTGATACGGATTATGTGACGACGCAAGCTTTTTGTATGACGTATGAAGGGCAGAAACATCCGTTTGTGCAAGCGATGATTGAGACGCAGCCATTTGATTTGGTTATTTTGCTCGAAAATAATACGCCTTGGGTGAACGATGGGTTGCGACACCTCGGTAGCAAGGAAAAACGCAAAGATTTTCAGGAATTGTTAAAACAGCTGATGCATGAGAATAACATTCCGTACGTGGCCATCACTTCGGGGAATTACGAGGAACGTTACTTGGAGAGCATTCGTTTAGTAGAACAACTATTAAATGACAAAAAGGAGCAAAACGATGAAAACTCTAATTATGAAAATTGGGCGAAATAAAGCGTATCCGTATGTTTCTGTGGTGCTTGTCACGATTGCTTTTCTGGCGACTAATCCACTGACTAACTTTGAATGGCGTTATTTACTATCGTTTATTGGTGCCATTTGCGGCTTGATTTGCGTGATTTTACTGGCGAAGGGGAAGAATAGTGGGAATATTTTCGGGATGCTGGCGGGGTTTGGTGAGATGAGCGGGAACTTGTTAGGCCGAAACGTTGGTGCGGCGCTACCGAGCATTTACTATTTTGTGACACATATTTTTGGCTTGGTGACTTGGAAGAAACATTTAAATGAGGAAGCGACGTTAAAACCACGACAGTTAACCGAGCGTCATTTTGGAATTGCGATTGTTTTTATTATCGTGGCGTCTTTTGTGAACATGTATTTAACAGGGATTCTTGGTGTGGCCAATGATCCGTATCAGCTGATGTTGAATAATTTTATTTTCGCATTGGGTGTGACGGCGCAGTTTTTGATGATTGCTAGGTTTAGTTTTAACTGGTATTTGTGGATTATCATGAATGTGCTAGTTATTTCGCTTAATATTTATACGAAAAACCCGATTATTGCAACGCAGTACGCGATTTACTTGTTCAATGCGGTTTATGGATTGTTGGAATGGCATGATACGGAGAAAAAGAAAGTGTTATCCGTGCAATAATTACCTGGGTGGGGTATAATAAAGACGTAGAAATAACAAAGGAGTGACGGATGATGGCGAAATTAGTCATAGAAGTTGAAGGTATGAGTTGCGAGCATTGCGAAAAGCGTGTACGTGAAGCAATTGAATCGGTGGAAGGTGTGCAACAAGCGGTGATTTCACTGGAAGCAGGCACGGCAGAAGTGACGTATGATGATGGCAAAGAAGTAAAAGATAACATCGCAGAAGCCGTAGATGAAGCAGGCTATGAAGTTGTCGTTTAAGCTATAGATAGATTAGTAAAGCAAGTAAAAATGGGAGGACGCGGAATTGTCTTTTGTTTTTACTTGTTTTTCTAGTTTTGGGAGCAACAAAAGCTGTCCTTTCTAGGCAAAAGCTGATAGAATATATAAGAAGTTAGAAATATAAATTTACTAGGGTGCTTTTAGTGAGAAAGTGGTGAGCGAAAGAATGGAACAAGGACCAACAAATCCGAATGAACCGAATGATGTGGAGAAGAAACCAGAAACTCCGAATAAAGGCTTTATTCGAATGAAAACTTTCCCGTTTGTGTTGCTGCTCTTTGGCTGTGTGTTCGTAACGGCATTAGTGACAGCGCTAGTGATGTCTCTTGGCGCGGACAAGCAAGTGAAAGTGGCGATTCCAGAACGGAAAGAATTTACGAAGCTTTACAATGTATACGATGAGATTCAGAATAAATATTTTAAAGATGTCAACACGAATAAGTTGATGGAAGGTGCGATTACAGGCATGGTCGATTCACTCGGCGATCCGTATTCTTCTTTCATGTCGAAAAAAGAAGCAGAAGAGTTTGATGATACGATTTCTTCTAGTTTTTCAGGTGTTGGTGTCGAAATACAGGAGAAAGATGGCTACATAACAGTTGTTTCGCCAATCAAGAATTCTCCGGCAGCGGCTGCAGGTTTGCGACCGAATGACAAAATTGTAGAAGTGGACGGAAAATCCATTAAAGGCGTCTCTTCAACGGAAGCAACAACGAAAATCCGTGGTAAGAAAGGGACGAGCGTGACATTGACGATTTCGCGCCCTGGAACGGATAAACCTTTTGATGTGAAAATTGTTCGCGATGAAATTCCGATTGAAACAGTTTACGCGACAATAAATGCAGACAAAATCGCAACGATTCAAATCACGACCTTCTCAGAAAACACATATAGCGAGCTTGAAAAAGCATTAAAAGACATGGACAGTAAAGGCATGAAAGGTCTTGTCGTTGATTTACGCGGAAACCCTGGTGGTTTACTCGATCAAGCGGTGGACATTGCTAGTCTTTTCTTACCTGATGGCAAAGTTGTTGTGCAAGAAGAAGCAAAAGATGGCACGAAACAAGTCATTAAATCAGACAGTAGCGCGCACGATGGCTATAAAGTGAAAGTGCCTGTGACGATGCTGATTGATGAAGGTAGCGCAAGTGCGTCGGAAATTTTAGCAGCGGCGGCTAGTCAATCTGGTGGCATTAAGCTTGTTGGTGCGAAATCGTTCGGTAAAGGAACGGTACAAACGGCAGCACCACTAAGCGATGGTTCTTTACTCAAACTAACGGTTGCGAAATGGCTAACACCAAATGGCGACTGGATTCACGAAAAAGGTATCAAACCGGATGTAGCAGTAGCCTTACCAGCTTATGCGACCATGGCGATTCCGGATGCATCCAAAACTTACAAAGAAGGCAGCTTCGGCGATGACGTGAAAACAATTGAATCGATGCTTGCGGCACTGAACTACAAAGTTGGTAAAGTAGATGGCTTGTATGATGCGGATACAACAGCGGCTGTGAAACAATTCCAAACAGCTAGTAAACTGAAAGTCGACGGCATTATGACTGGCGACACAACCAATGCACTAATCACTGCCATTCAGAAACATTTAAAAGATACAGACCCGCAACAACAAAAAGCAGTTCAATTAGTGAAAGAACAACTGAAGTAAGGAGGCTTTGACGTGGATGATTTTCTGGAAATGGAGACGGCTGTAAAGCGTGTCTTTAATAGTTTTCGACATGAAGTAGATGGTATTTTAGAGCGCAAAATGACAGGTGGCGAATTTCGGGTACTGAGCCTAATTGCTAATGGCATCAACCGAACCACAGATTTATCGAAGAAGTTAGATGTGTCAGCAAGTCATATTACAGCAATTACCGACGCGTTAGTTGCCAATAATTTCATTACAAGACACCGCTCCGAAGTGGATCGTCGAATTATCGTACTGGAATTAACGGAAGAAGCAAAAACATTTGTAAGCTCGATTGAGAAGAAGAAAAAAGCAATGCTCGTTCGCCGTTTCTCTGTATTTACAGAAGAAGAACGCGAGCAGTTCCAAGTGTTGTTGAAGAAGTTAGCTGAATAAAGTTGGAGACGCAAGCCGCGATGGTTTGCGTCTTTTTGTTGTGCGAAATATTAATCCTGACTACTAAATGAAGACTCCTTTACAAATCCATTTATATAGGCTATACTATCCATAAAGTTTCCTTAGAGAAACATTGTTAGTTATGTGTAAAAAATAGTCGCATGGGAAAAGGTGATGGTGATGTTAGTAGAAAATTTATCGATTGCATATGGACAAAAACGAGTTGTGGAGAACGTTTCGCTTCAAATAGCCCCTGGAAAAATGACAGGAATTATCGGACCGAATGGCGCTGGGAAATCGACGTTTCTAAAAGGATTAATTGGTTTGATTCCAGCCGAGTCGGGGACGGTGACGTGGGAAGGGGAGCTGGTGCAAGGGATTCGCGGGAGAATAGCGTACGTGCCGCAGCGTAATAGTGTGGACTTGACGTTTCCAATTACGGTGCTGGATACGGTATTGATTGGGACGTATCCTCAGCTTGGATTGATGAAATGGCCGCGGAAGAAAGAACGGCAAATCGCACGGGATGCTTTGGCGCAAGTGGATATGTTAGATTTTGCGAAACGGCAGATTGGGGAGTTGTCAGGAGGGCAGTTGCAGCGGGTTTTTATTGCGCGAGCTTTGGCGCAGCAGGCTGATATTTTCTTGTTGGACGAACCGTTTGTCGGGATTGATATGACAAGTGAAGCGCTGATTGTTCGTATTTTGCAACAACTAAGAGATGAGGGCAAAACAATGATTGTTGTCCATCATGATTTTCATAAGGTGGCGGGGTATTTTGATGAAGTCATTTTGCTGAACAAGGTATTGGTTGCTTATGGGGACACGACGGAGACTTTTACGGAAGATAATATTTTGAAGACGTATGGTCAAGGTTTTCGGTTTGGAGGTGTTCGTTGATGTTGTTTTTGGAAGGTTTGATGCAGTATGAGTTTTTGCAAAAGGCGTTGTTGACGTCGGTGATTGTTGGGATAGTGTCGGGTGTGATTGGGAGTTTTATTATATTACGAGGGATGTCGCTGATGGGAGACGCGATTTCGCATGCGGTGCTGCCGGGCGTTGCGGTTTCTTATATGCTGGGCGTTAATTTCTTTTTCGGGGCGGCGGCTTTTGGCGTGATTGCTGCGCTAGGAATTGGATTTGTGAATCAGAATAGTCGGATTAAAAATGATACGGCTATCGGGATTGTATTTAGTTCTTTTTTCGCACTGGGGATTATTATGATTTCGCTTGCGCAAAGTTCGACGGATTTGTATCATATTTTGTTTGGAAATGTGCTGGCAGTGCGGAATAGTGATATGTGGATTACGCTTGTGATTGGTGCGGTTGTACTGCTTTTGGTCGGATTGTTTTATAAGGAGCTGCTTGTGAGTTCGTTTGATCCGGTGATGGCGGAGAGCTATGGCTTGAAAGTGCGGGTGTTGCATTATTTCTTAATGACATTGTTGACGCTTGTGACGGTCGCTTCTTTGCAAACGGTAGGGATTATTCTGGTGGTGGCGATGCTGATTACACCTGCTGCGACGGCGTACTTGCTGACGAATCGCTTGTCGGTCATGCTGTTTTTAGCGGCGGGATTCGGAGCTTTAAGTGCGGTGATTGGGCTATATTTTAGCTACATGTATAATCTTGCATCGGGTGCTTCGATTGTACTTGCCGCAACGGTCTTGTTCATCCTCGTATTCGTATTTTCGCCGAAGCAAGGACTTATTTTTGGAAAAAGGAGCGTGAAACAATGAAAAAAATGATTTTAGCGCTGGTAGTAGTGCTTTTAGGCGTTGTTTTGGCGTCATGTGGCGGGAAAGAGAAGGCTGCGGATTCTGGGAAATTGCAGGTTGTGACGACGTATTCGATTTTATATGACATGGTGAAACAGGTTGGTGGCGATAAAATCGAGCTGTACAGCATTGTTCCTGTCGGGGTTGATCCGCATGAGTATGACCCATTGCCAAAAGATGTGCAGAAAATGGCGGATGCAGACATTGTGTTTTATAATGGTCTGAATTTGGAGACGGGAAACGGCTGGTTTGATCGCTTGATGGCTTCTTCGGGACAAAAGGAGGCGGTAGCGCTGAGCAAAGGTGTTGCGCCTAAGTTCTTGCATGCGAAGGGGAAGGAAAGTGAGACGGACCCACACGCGTGGCTTGATTTGCAAAACGGGATGAAGTACGTTGCCAATGCGCGTGATGCGTTGGTGAAGGTAGATCCGGATAATGCGACATATTATAAGGAACGCGCGAAAGCCTACACGGCAAAACTCGCAAAATTAGATGGAGAAGCGAAAACAAAGTTTGCAGATTTGGGAAATAAGACGCTGGTGACGAGTGAAGGGGCGTTTAAATATTTCGCGGCAGCGTACGGACTAAACGCGGCGTATATTTGGGAAATCAATACGGAGAATCAAGGGACGCCAGATCAGATGAAGCAGGTCATCGAGACGATTCGGGCAAATAAAGTACCCGTTTTATTTGTGGAAACGAGCGTTGATCCGCGAAGTATGGAGAGTGTGTCGAATGAGACGGACGTGCCAATTTTTGCGAAATTATTCACGGATTCGACTGCCAAACAAGGAAAGACTGGCGATTCGTATTTAGAAATGATGCAATGGAATTTAGATAAAATACACGCAGGTCTCGCAAAATAAAAAAATTGGAATTTAGTAACGTTGGACAAAACTCAAAATAAGACAAAATCGCCCAGCCAATTTCTTGAGTAGGACGAAAAATTTTGCTATACACAAATCGAGCGAAAGCGTTTGTATTCAGGGGATTTGGTGGAAGCCGGAAGCGGAGCATACTTGGGTATGTGATGACTGAAAGCAGGGAGGGAGTCGTATCCCCGACCATGCGAGAAGTTATGCGTAGCGTTAGTGTAGCAGAACCGCTTGGAACTCGCCGTCTGAATCCTGATGGAACGCCTACTCGCAAACTCGTAGGCATATTGAGGCTGTAACTCAGTTTCTTCGAACAGCCTCAACAATGCGAGCGCTTGTCGCCGATTTATTTAGGGTATGTCCCAAACTAGCTAAGTTCCAACTTTTTTAGGCTAATCTTTTTTCAGTGAATCGAACGCGGATGGAGAGGATAAAGGCTGCGATGAATAAGCCTGCGCTTAAGCCAATCCAGAAGCCGAATGGACCGAGTGTTGTGTAAGAAAGTAGCAGCCCAAGCGGCAAACCGATAATCCAATAGGAAATAAAGGCGACAATCGAAGTAACCGTGACGTCTTTGTAGCCGCGTAATGCCCCGAGAACAGGCGAGAGCAAGGCATCGGCAAATTGGAACAATACCGCGTAAATAAGGAAATGCGTGATCAAATCGGCAAGTTTCGGATCATTCGTAAATAAAAGCGCGATTTGGTCGCGGAATAAGAGTAAAAGGACTCCGTTGACAACCCCGATTGCAATCGCGGAAACCATCCCGATATGACGATATTTTTTAGCATCCAAAAGTCGTTTAGCGCCAGTTTCGAAGCCGACAAGGATGGTTAAAGCAGCCGCGATACTAAGCGGAAACGCATAAAGCAAGGTCGGTACACTAATCGCCGACTGGTGCGCCGCAATCGTATCCGTCCCAAACCGTCCCATAAAAACGGTGACCGCCGAGAATATGCTCACTTCAAACAAAATCGTTAATCCGTTAGGAACACCAAGTTTGATAATTTCTTTCATTTTTTCTAGGCTGAAGCGTTGAAATCCTGAGAAAATATGATAATCGCGCAATCGTTTTTGACTTTGAATCAGAATAATCGTGACAAGGAGGACAATCCAGTACGTAATCCCAGTGGCATAACCGCTACCAACCCCGCCAAGCTCTGGGAAGCCCCAATTTCCGAAAATCAATAAGTAGTTCAAGAAAATATTCACAGGCACCGTAATGAGCGTAATCATCATCGTCACGCGCGTAAGCCCAAGCGAATCAATGAAGGCGCGCAACACCGAATAAAAGAAAAACGCTGGAACCCCAAAACAAATCCCGTTTAAGAAATGCCTCGCAATAGAAGCTACAGCAGGGTCTAGCCCCATCATGCGGAGTATCGAAGGCACGAATAAAAAGTTGAGCGTAATAAGCAAAGCAGCGAGTCCAATCGCAATATATAAGCCATTACTAACCGTGCGCTTAATATCATGTCCTTCGCCACGACCGATAAGTTGCGAAATAATCGGCGTCACAGCCATCAATAAGCCAGACAAACTCGCATTAAATGGCCCCCACAAAGAGTTGCCAATCGCCGTTCCTGCTAAGGCCTCATTGGAATAATGGCCTGACATCATCGTATCAATTAAAGCCATCGAAAAAAGCATTAACTGCGACACAACAACAGGTGTGAAAATAACAAAAAACTGCCGCCATTTTTCACCGCTTGTAAATGTTTGTTCCAAAATGATGTTCCCCCTTTTTAGTCACATAAGCAATCTATTATATCATAATAAAAAAGTAAAAGCTCTAGGCGAAAACCGCTGTGTCTGTTATAATAAGGATTCGTGGTAGGGGCGAGACTCTACGGGTTGGGAGAGGGATAATTGAATAAAGAGGAATTATGATGCACAAATTATTGGACAAGGTCTTTCGGCTAAAGGCGCACGGTACTTCGGTTCGTACGGAACTGTTAGCGGGAATGATTGGTTTTTTCACCGTTGTCTACATTATTGTTGTCAATAGTTCGATTTTGTCTGAAGCAGGCGTACCATATCAAGGCGCCATTCTAGCGACGATATTTATTTCGGTTGTCGGTTGTTTGGTTATGGGATTTTGGGCTAACGCACCGCTTATTTTGATGCCGGGTATGGGTATCAATGCTTTGTTCGCTTACAATTTCGTGCAAACGCTCGGATTGTCATGGCAACAAGCACTTGCGGTTGTCGTTGTCAGTGGCTTTTTATTCATGATTTTAGCATTTACACCACTTGCAAGAAAGTTGAACGACACGATTCCATTAATTCTAAAACAAGGAATCACAGTCGGTTTAGGACTTTTCTTGGTGTTGCTAGGTCTTGAAAAAGGAGAACTGATTACGCGCGGGAAACACGCGATTTTAGCGATTGGTGATATGCATGACCCGTTTGTTTGGTCGACATTAATCACGCTTATTATCACGATGATTCTGCTTGTGCGAAAAGTACCAGGTGCTTTTTTGTGGAGCATTTTGGTGGGGACGCTCGTGAGTGTGCTATTTGGTGTGCACGGAGAAGTTTCTAAAGACGCGCTGAGCCTTGCGCCATGGAAAGATGTGCTGTTTCAAGCGGATTTTTCTGGTGTTGGTCAAGTAGCGTTTTGGACGAGTGTGTTTTCGCTGACGATGGTGCTTGTGTTTGAGACTGTTGGTTTGACATATGGTCAGACGAAGCAGCTCGGACAGACAGAGAAGTTGCCGCGAGTGTTGCAGGCAAGTAGTTTTACGGCATTTTTGTCAGGATTATTTGGAACGAGTCCGACGATTTCGGCACTAGAAAGCGGATCGATGTCGGCAAGTGGTGCGCGAACAGGGCTGTCATCTGTGACGGTTGCTATTTTCTTTTTGATGTCGCTTGTTTTGATGCCGTATATTTCTTTTATTCCGAACAGCGCGATTGCCCCGATTTTAATTGTTATCGGGATGTCGATGTTACAGGAAATGAAAGAAATGGACTTGAGTAATGCGGCGGACACGTTCTCGGCATTGCTAATCGTTATTATTATCCCATTCTCGTATAGTATCGCAGACGGAATTGCAGCAGGATTCATTGCGTACCCGATTTTGAAACTATTTACAAAAAATCGGACGCGAACACCGATACTCATGTATATCATTGCAGCGCTATTTTTGTTACAATTTATTTTGCAATGATGTATTCGCGAGGTGTGTCGCATTCGGGGCGCATCTCGCCTTACATATTTTTAAAGAAATGAGGAATTTTTTATGATATATTATTACTTAATTGCATTAGTGGTTATCGTGATTGACCAATTCACCAAGTGGCTTATTGTGCAGAACTTAGATTTAAGAGAAGTGATTGAAATCATTCCTGGCTTTTTAAATATTACATCACACCGTAATTCAGGCGCTGCTTGGGGCGTTTTGGAAGGCAGAATGTGGTTTTTCTATCTGATTACATTACTTGTCATCGTTGTTCTGATTTATTTCCTACAACGCTACGGTAAAAATAGTAAACTTCTAGGCATTAGTTTAGCGCTAGTGCTAGGTGGAGCGATTGGGAACTTTATTGACCGCTTGTTGCACCAAGAAGTAGTGGACTTTGTACAAACGATTTGGGGAAATTATTACTTCCCAATATTTAATGTGGCGGATGCAAGCCTGACAGTAGGTGTTATTTTACTTATCGTCTACGTTTTCTTGGATGATCGCAAAACGAAAGGAACGAAAAAATGACACAAAACACCATTATTATTCCCGAAAAATTAAACCGCGAGCGCTTGGACAAGGCGTTAGCAGAACTGCTTGACATCACGCGTTCAGCAGTACAAACATTGCTCAAAGACGACGCAATTCTAGTCAATGGAGAAACGTCAAAACCGAACTATAAATGCCAAACTGGCGATGAAATCACGTACGTTGTTCGCGAAGCAGAAGAAATTGATGTTTTAGCAGAAGACATCCCGCTCGATATTTATTATGAAGATGCCGATGTTTTAGTGGTAAATAAACCACAAGGCATGGTGGTACATCCATCCGCAGGACACACAACAGGAACACTCGTGAATGCCTTACTATTTCATTGCAAAGACCTATCTGGCATCAACGGCAAAATCCGCCCCGGCATCGTGCACCGCATTGACAAAGATACATCCGGCTTACTAATGGTCGCAAAAAACGACAAAGCCCACGAATCTTTAGCAGAGCAATTATACGACAAAACAAGCGACCGCGAATACATTGCACTTGTTCATGGCGTTATCAAACACCAAAAAGGAACCATCGATGCACCAATCGGCCGTTCGAAAGAAGACCGTCAAAAAATGGGCGTCATCAACGAAGGAAAAGAATCACGGACGCATTTTGAAGTTTTGGAAAGATATAAAGGCTACACGCTGATTAAGTGCCGTTTAGAAACTGGACGAACACATCAAATCCGTGTTCATTTGAAATATATCGGACACCCACTTGCCGGAGATCCAAAATATGGCGTAAAAAACACATTAGTTGGCGAAGGACAGTTCCTTCACGCGGCTGAACTTGGCTTTACACATCCAACCACTGGCGAACGCATGCATTTCGAAGCACCATTACCACCCATTTTTCAACAAGCATTAGAGACTTTGGAAAAATAGGCAAGAGAATCGTGCAATGTGGAAGATAATGTGGTATAGTTGTGGTAATAAAAAACAAGGCTGGAATGAACGCTAAATAAAGCAGAATCGCCCATCCGTTTACTTTGGATATGACGAAAAATTTTGCTTTACACAAATCGAGCGAAAGCGTTTGTATTCAGGGAGTTTGGTGGAAGCCGGAAGCGGAGCATACTTAGGTATGTGAGAACCGGAAGTCCGCCGAATTCCCTGAATGCGAGCGCTTGTCGCCGATTTATCTGGTGTATGTTCCAGACTTTACGGAATCCGCTTTAAGGCGGACTGCCGTTCATGATGAGAAATAATCCACTAAGTTTGGCGGCCTAGGGGGATTATTTTTTTTGCTTAAAAACCTGCAAGAAAAATGTCAACAGTGCAAGCAGAAAGATTCCACCTGTGAATAACATCGCAAAAAGCGCAATGGTGTCTGAAACTGTCATGTGACAACGCCTCCTTTCTAGAAAAAGAAACGTCAGTCCGCCCTAAAACTTCCGTGGACCTATTATACCACGAAAGTCATTATATTTGGGCGTAATTTCCAAAATCGTAGTTTAATTGATTTTATGTATTTTTAACCCCTTACTAGCAAACAAATTAATTTCTCGAACAGCATCAAAATCAGTTGACAAAGCATATAGATTACGATAAGCTAGACCTAATGAAATAACAGTCCTTTAACATAGTCCAGAGAGGCTAAGAAGGTAACGTGATTTGGGGATTTTTGTGCCCAATTTGAATCTATACGTCTACCCTTTGCCTTCTATTACTGGCAGAGGGTTTTTATTTTGTAATGCGAGGGAGGGGAAGGCATGCCAGAAGAAGTTGTGGTAATGGATGAAGCGGCGATTAAGCGGGCGCTGACACGTGTGAGTTATGAAATCATCGAGCGGAATAAAGGAACGAAGGATTTAGCGCTTGTTGGGATTAAGACACGGGGAATCTTCCTTGCCAATCGCTTGCAAGCACGAATTAAGGAGATAGAAGATGTCGAGGTTCCTGTTGGGGACATTGATATTACGCTTTACCGCGACGATCTTTCTTTTAAAAACGATTCCGCAGAGCCGTCACTGAATGGCACGAATGTTCCGTTTGACATTAATGGGAAGAAAGTTGTGCTGGTGGACGATGTGTTATACACAGGCCGGACGGTGCGTGCCGCAATGGACGCGCTAATGGATGTGGGACGCCCAGCTGGAATTCAGTTAGCCGTTTTAGCAGACCGAGGTCACCGAGAACTACCAATTCGCGCCGATTTTGTAGGGAAAAACATCCCAACATCAAGCGAAGAACGTATTGAAGTACACTTAGCCGACATCGATCATGCGGCAGACGCAGTTACAATAATTAAATAAATTTCAGCTTGTTTGAAAAACTACTCTTCAAGAATATCCCGCAAGCCCCCCAGCGTGTCGGCAAATGCTTAGATTCTAGGCGAAGTCGAGCACTGGAGCGGAGCATACTAAGGTATGTGAGCACCGGCGCGGAGACTTCAACGACGAAGATGAGCGTTTGCCGGCACGCTGGGATACCACTTTTAAAGGCAGTCCGGAGAGGCTGACAAAGGGTGATTGGATTTTACGGTATAACTGTACCTAAATTCAGTACATAACTACTCTTTGTCGCAATTTTAGGCAGAGAGTATTTTTTATGGAAAGAGGGAGAAAAATGACAGAAGAGACAACATCTAATTATGTAAAACCAGTGCTAGATATTCATGAGAGGCCAACGTGGAATAAATGGATTGTACTCAGTATTCAACATTTGTTCACGATGTTCGGGTCTACGATTTTCGTGCCAACTGTAACGCATTTAAATCCGAGTGTGGCGCTGATTTCAAGTGGGTTAGGAACGCTTGCTTATCTGATTATCACGCGAGGCAAGATTCCAGCTTACTTGGGTTCATCGTTTGCCTTTATTGCACCGATAACCATGCTTCTCGCCGCGAAATCTGGCGGGGGACCTGGAGCGGTTATGGTCGGGACTTTCTCGGTCGGGGTTGTATACGCGATTGTGGCTTTGATTGTCTATTATGTCGGTGTTGAATGGATTCAAAAAGTGTTACCGCCGATTGTTGTTGGACCTGTCATTATGGTTATTGGGTTGTCGCTTGCGCCAAGTGCGGCGGCGATGGCAATGGGAACGAATAATGGTGGCACATACGATTATAAAATTTTGCTGGTCGCTTTGATTACGCTAGTGGCTACGATTATCGCGATGATGTTTTTCAAAGGATTTTTCGGACTGATTCCGATTTTGTGTGGCTTTGTTATTGGGTACTTGGTGAGTATGATGTTTGGGCTGGTAGATTATACGCTGATTAAAGAGGCGAGCTTGTTCCAAGTGCCAGACTTTACGATTCCGTTTGTGAATATGGATCCGGTTGTGACGCTTACGGTTGTGCTTTCGATGGCGCCGCTTGCATTTGTGACGATGGCGGAGCATATGGGGCATCAGTTGTTACTGAATCGGATTACGAATCGGAACTTCTTTAAAGATCCAGGCTTGCATCGTTCGCTTGCGGCGGATGGGACGGCTTCGATTATTGCTTCCTTGATTGGTGGACCGCCAGTGACAACTTATGGTGAAAACATTGGTGTGCTTGCGATTACGAAGGTTTACAGTGTGTTTGTTATCGGTGGTGCAGCGGTGTTCGCGATTGCTTTCGGGTTTATCGGGTATATCAACGCGGTGATTACATCGGTTCCAACGGCGGTGCTTGGCGGGATTTCCTTGCTCTTGTTCGGGGTTATTGCGACGAGTGGCTTGCGAATGATGATTGAAAGTCGCGTTGATTTGAGTCAAAACCGCAACATGATTATTGCATCGGTTGTCCTTGTTGTCGGAATCGGTGGTTTGATGATTCACGTCGGTTCGTTCCAACTTTCGGGAATGGCGATGGCAGCTTTGATTGGTATCATTTTAAACCTAGTAATACCAGAGAAAACAACTAAATAAACCTCATGAAAAACCTCTAAGATAGCGCAATTTTTTAGGGGTTTTCATTTAAACTAGTAAGTAAATTTTTAGAGAAGGTGGCGTTTTAAATGAAGGATGTAGTGTCGATGGAAGAGCTTTCTGTAGCTGAAATTGGAGAATTACTTGACCGGGCTGGGCGTTTTAAACAAGGTGAAATTTGGACTCCGAAAAAGCAAATGTATGCGGTCAATATGTTTTTTGAGGCAAGTACGCGAACGCATAATAGTTTTGAGATGGCGCAGAAGAAGCTTGGCATCGAAGTACTTTCATTTGATCCGTCAAAATCGAGCGTGACAAAGGGAGAAACATTGTATGATACGGCGCTCACGATGCAGGCGATTGGTGTGGATGTTGCGGTGATTAGGCATTCGGATGAGGATTATTATGAGCCACTTCGGGAGCTTGGGATTGCGATTGTCAATGGTGGCGATGGCTGCGGGCAACATCCGAGTCAGTCTTTGCTGGATTTATTCACGATTAAGGAAGAGTTCGGTGGCTTTAAGGGGTTAAAAGTCGCGATTGTGGGTGATATCGTGCATAGCCGAGTGGCGAATTCGAACATGCAAGCGTTGAAACGACTTGGCGCGGAAGTGTTTTTCGCTGGGCCGCCGGAGTGGTTGCGTGAGGGCTGTGATGAATTTGGAACGTATATGGAAATGGATGACTTAGTGGAGCAAATGGACGTGATTATGTTGCTGCGGGTTCAGGAGGAGCGACATGACGGGTTACTTAGTTTTACAAAGTCGGATTATCATGAAAAGTATGGTTTGACGGAAGCGCGTGCGGCAAAAATGAAAGACAAAGCGATTATTATGCATCCGAGTCCGGTGAATCGGGACGTGGAAATTGCGGATTCGCTTGTGGAATGTGAGAAGTCGCGGATTGTGGAGCAGATGACGAACGGTGTGTTTATACGCATGGCGATTTTAGAGGCAGTTTGCCAAGATAAAGAAACGAGGGTGAAGACATGTACGTATTGAAAAATGGACAAGTGTTGACGGAAAATGGCGATTTAGAAGTGAAGGATGTTGTGATGGAGGACGGTCGTGTGACGGCGATTGGTGATGGGCTGGAGCGTGACGGGGCACAGGTGATTGATGTGGCTGGAAAACTTGTTGCGCCAGGGCTTGTGGATGTGCATGTGCATTTGCGGGAACCGGGCGGTGAACATAAGGAGACGATTGCGACGGGGACTGCGGCGGCTGCGCGTGGTGGGTATACGACGGTTTGTGCGATGCCAAATACGAAGCCGGTGCCGGATACGGCGGAAGTGATGACGCAAGTTGTGGATCGGATTAAGGAAACGGCGAAAGTGCGCGTGCTACCTTATGCGTCGATTACGTCGAGTTTGAAGGGTGACGAGTTGGTGGACTTTGCGGCACTGAAGGCTGCGGGGGCGTTTGCTTTTACGGATGACGGTGTTGGTGTGCAGACGGCGGGCATGATGTATGAGGCAATGAAGAAGGCGGCGGCGCTGGACATGGCGATTGTCGCGCATTGTGAGGATAATTCGCTAGTTTATGGCGGGGTCGTGCATGACGGGATTTTTGCGAAGGAGCAAGGCTTGGCGGGGATTCCGAATATTGCGGAGTCGGTGCAAATTGCGCGGGACGTGTTGTTAGCGGAGGCGGCAAATTGTCATTATCATGTATGCCATATTTCGACGAAGGAGTCGGTTCGCGCGGTGCGTGATGCGAAGCGTGCTGGGATTCGTGTAACGGCGGAGGTTTCGCCACACCATTTGATTTTAAATGAGACGGATATTCCAGGGAACGACGGGAATTGGAAAATGAACCCGCCGTTGCGTGCGAAAGAGGATCACGAGGCGTTATTAGAAGGTTTGCTTGATGGCACGATTGATTTTATTGCGACAGATCATGCGCCACATGCTACGGAGGAAAAGAACGTGCCGATGGAAAAAGCGATGTTTGGGATTGTAGGGCTTGAGACGGCATTCCCGTTACTTTATACGCATTTTGTCAAGACTGGCGAATGGACATTGAAACAGTTAATAGACTGGATGACAGTGAAGCCAGCCGAAGTTTTTAACTTGCCATATGGTGTACTTGAAATTGGCGGGATTGCGGATATTACGGTCATCGATTTGGAAAAAGAAGCGGTGATTGATCCTGACAATTTTGCATCAAAAGGAAGAAATACGCCGTTTACGGGTTGGAATTGTATTGGTTGGCCAGTTGCGACGTTTGCAGAAGGAACGCTTGTGTATCAAGAAGGGGTGGAATAAACAATGGAGAAACGGATTTTAATGTTGGAAGACGGAAATTATTTTATCGGTACGGCGATTGGCAGTGACCGCGAAACAATCGGTGAGGTTGTTTTTAATACAGGCATGACGGGATATCAGGAAACGATTACCGATCCGTCTTATTACGGGCAAATTATCACGTTTACATACCCGCTTGTGGGGAATTATGGCGTGAATCGTGACGACTTTGAATCCATTCATCCAGCTGTAAAAGGCGTGGTTGTGCGCGAGGCGGCAGAATTTGCTTCGAACTGGCGCAATCAACTAACGCTAGACCAGTTTTTAAAAGAAAAAGATATTCCTGGAATTGCAGGGATTGATACGCGAAAATTAACGAAAATTATTCGTAAAGAAGGAACGTTAAAAGGTATTCTAGCTCCTGAAAAGGCGGATAAGGAAGAACTGCTGCACCACTTGCGTTCAGTGCGTTTGCCGGTGGATCAAGTGCGTGAAGTTTCTTGTTCGAAGGCATTCACGAATCCCGGTGAGGGCAAACGTGTTGTGCTCGTGGATTATGGTGTGAAAAGTAGCATTATGCGCGAGTTGAACAAGCGTGATTGTGATATTACGGTCGTGCCTTACAACACAACGGCGGAAGAAATTTTGGCGATGCATCCGGATGGTGTGATGTTGTCAAATGGACCTGGGGACCCGAAAGATGTTCCTGAGGCGGTGGAGATGATTCGCGGATTGCAAGGGAAGGTGCCTTTGTTCGGGATTTGTTTAGGCCATCAATTGTTCGCGCTAGCTAATGGTGCAGATACGTTTAAATTGAAGTTCGGACATCGCGGGGCAAACCACCCAGTGAAGGAGCTTGCGACAGGTCGTGTTGATTTCACGGCGCAAAACCATGGCTATGCGGTGGACGCGGATTCGCTTGTTGGAAAAGAGATTGAAGTAACGCATATTGAGTTGAATGATGGGACAGTAGAAGGCTTGGCGCATAAGGAGTTTCCTGCTTACACGGTGCAATATCACCCAGAAGCGAACCCAGGACCAAGCGATGTGAACTACTTGTTTGACCAGTTTATAACAATGATGGAAAAGGAAGGGGCGGAACAAAATGCCTAAACGTGAGGATATTGAAACAATTTTAGTGATTGGTTCTGGCCCGATTGTCATTGGTCAAGCCGCGGAATTTGATTATGCGGGGACGCAGGCGTGTCTGAGTTTGAAAGAGGAAGGGTATCGCGTGGTACTTGTGAACTCCAACCCAGCGACGATTATGACGGATGTGGAGATGGCGGACAAGGTGTATATTGAGCCGATTTCGCTTGATTTTGTGTCACGGATTATTAGAAAAGAGCGTCCAGATGCTATTTTGCCGACGCTTGGTGGTCAAACGGGGCTGAATATGGCGATGGAACTTGCCGAAGCGGGCATTTTGGATGCTTGTGGTGTGGAAGTTTTGGGAACGGATTTGGTAGCGATTAAGAAGGCGGAGGATCGGGAAGCATTTCGTGATTTGATGCATGAGCTTGGCGAACCGGTTCCGGAGAGCGATATTATTCATAACTTGCAAGAAGCGCAAAATTTTGTTGCCAAAATTGGTTACCCGGTTATTGTTCGTCCGGCGTACACGCTTGGTGGTTCTGGCGGTGGAATTTGTCACAATGATGCGGATTTGGCGGAAATTGTGGCGAGTGGCTTGAAGCTTAGTCCTGTGACGCAATGTTTGCTAGAGCGCAGTATTGCGGGCTTTAAAGAAGTGGAATATGAAGTAATGCGTGATGCGAATGACAATGCGATGGTTGTTTGTAACATGGAAAATATCGATCCAGTCGGGATTCATACGGGCGATTCGATTGTTGTGGCGCCGAGTCAGACGCTTTCGGATCGGGAATACCAAATGCTTCGTGATGTATCGCTGAAAATTATTCGCGCGTTAGAAATTGAAGGTGGCTGTAACGTGCAGCTGGCGATTGATCCGGATAGCTACGAATATTACGTGATTGAGGTAAACCCACGTGTGAGCCGTTCTTCTGCGCTAGCTTCCAAAGCAACAGGTTATCCGATTGCCAAACTTGCTGCGAAAATTGCGGTCGGTTTGACGCTAGATGAAATGAAGAATCCAGTAACTGGAACAACGTATGCGCATTTCGAACCAACGCTTGACTATGTTGTCTCGAAAATCCCGCGCTTTCCTTTTGATAAATTTGAAAAAGCAGATCGTCGTTTAGGTACGCAAATGAAGGCGACAGGTGAAGTCATGGCGATTGGACGGAATTTGGAAGAGTCGCTTTTGAAGGCGGTTCGCTCGCTTGAAATCGGCACGACGCACTTGTATTTGGAAGAAGCAGAGAACGCGTCCGTAGAAGAATTAGAACGCAAAATTTGTTTCCCAGAAGATGATCGCCTGTTCTTCTTGGCCGCAGCGCTTCGTAAAGGCTGGACGATCGAAGACTTGCATGACAAAACGAAAATCGATTTATTCTTCTTATATAAACTTGCGAAAATTATCGAGCAAGAAGCAGTGATTGCGGAACATGTGAAAGATGAGGAAGTGTTACGTGAGGCGAAACGCAACGGTTTCAGTGACGGCGCGATTGCAAAATTGTGGGACATGACGGAACGAGAAGTATATGATTTCCGTAAAAACACAGGCATTATCCCGGTTTATAAAATGGTGGATACGTGTGCCGCGGAGTTCGAATCAACGACGCCTTACTTCTATAGTAGTTACGAAGATGAAAATGAGTCGGTGCGCTCTGAAAAAGAAAGCGTCATTGTGCTTGGTTCTGGGCCAATTCGGATTGGACAAGGTGTCGAGTTCGATTACGCGACGGTTCACTCGGTTTGGGCAATTCAACAAGCGGGTTATGAAGCGATCATTATTAACAACAACCCAGAAACGGTATCAACGGACTTCAGTATTTCCGACAAGCTATACTTTGAACCATTGACGCTAGAAGACGTGATGCATGTCATTGAACTGGAAAAACCGCTCGGTGTTGTCGTGCAATTTGGCGGCCAGACAGCGATTAATTTAGCAGACGGTTTGGCAGAACGCGGGGTTAAAATTTTAGGAACATCGTTAGAAGACATTGACCGCGCAGAAAACCGTGACAAATTTGAAAAAGCGCTTGTAGAACTTGGCATCCCGCAACCAGCTGGGAAAACAGCGACTTCCATCGAAGAAGCAGTAGCCGTGGCAACAAACATTGGTTACCCGGTGTTAGTACGACCTTCCTACGTGCTTGGCGGGCGCGCAATGGAGATCGTGGAATCCGAAGAAGCGTTGCGTTATTACATGAACAATGCCGTCAAAGTGAACCCGAAACATCCAGTACTAGTCGACCGTTACGTTCAAGGACAAGAAGTCGAAGTCGATGCGATTAGTGACGGCACAAACGTTGTCATTCCAGGTATCATGGAACATATCGAACGCGCCGGCGTCCATTCTGGTGACTCAATCGCCGTTTACCCAGCGCAAAGCTTGTCGCAACATGTGAAAGACACGATCGTAGACTACACAACACGCCTTGCAAAAGGGCTTCACATCATCGGCATGCTCAACATTCAATACGTCGTGGCAGACGAAGATGTCTTTGTTATTGAGGTAAATCCAAGATCAAGCCGTACCGCGCCATTCCTAAGCAAAATCACCGACATTCCGATGGCAAACGTTGCAACGAAAGTCATTCTCGGTAAAACATTGCTGGAACTTGGCTACAAAGAAGGCTTGGCCCCAGAAAAACAAGAAATTTTTGTGAAGGTGCCGGTGTTCTCGTTTGCGAAATTGCGTAGCGTGGATACATCGCTTGGACCTGAAATGAAATCGACTGGGGAAGTTATGGGGAAAGATTGCACGCTTGAAAAGGCACTGTACAAAGGTTTTGTCGCAAGTGGAGTGAAGATGTTAGATTACGGGACGGTGCTTCTAACGGTGGCGGATCGTGATAAAGCAGAAGCCACAGCGCTTGCAGAACGTTTTAAAAATATTGGTTTTACAATTATGGCGACATCGGGAACGGCGCTAGTTCTAGAAGAGCACGGGATTCCGGTTTCTAAAGTGAAGAAAATCGGCGAGAACCAAGAGACATTGATTGATTATATTCGCAACGGCCAAGTGACGCTTGTCGTGAACACATTGACGACGGGTAAACAGCCAGAGCGTGACGGATTCCAAATTCGTCGGGAATCTGTCGAAAATGGTGTACCGGTTTGTACATCGCTTGATACAGCGGAAGCGATTTTGCGTGTATTAGAATCGCGGTCATTCGAGATGGAAGCAATGCAACCAGCACGGGTAAGCGAGACAGTCTAGAGAACGGGGTGAGAAACATGAGACAAACAGAAATGAAAGTTGTAAGCCAAAAGTTAATCGCAGATCGTGTGTTTGAGCTAGTTTTAAAAGGGGATGTTGTTCTGGAGATGAATCCAGGGCAATTTATGCAGCTCAAACCGCGACGGGCGGACTTGCTTTTGCGGCGACCGATTAGTATTTGCGCGATTGATAAGGACTTGGAGCAGTGCACGTTATTGTATCGTGTTGACGGTGATGGGACAGCGGATTTTGCAAAACTGGAGGCGGGTGACGCAATCGATGTGATTGCGCCGCTTGGCAATGGTTTTTCACCGCAAGAAACAAAGCCTGGCGAGCATGCTTTACTGATTGGTGGGGGCATCGGTGTTCCGCCGCTTTATCAGCTTGGCAAAGAACTAGTGGCGCAAGGCTCGACGGTGACGTTTGTCTTAGGTTTTAGCTCAGCCAAAGATGTGTTTTATGAAAAAGAAATGGGAGAACTAGGGGATTGCTTCGTAGCGACAGTGGACGGGACGCGTGGTGTGCAAGGTTTTGTAACGACGATTACAGATGCGCTTGATTTTGTGCCTGATACGGTGTACAGTTGTGGCCCGACCGCGATGCTACGCGTTGTTTCCGAACGTTTTGATGATTCACGCACCTTCTTATCTTTAGAAGAACGGATGGCGTGTGGCGTTGGCGCTTGCTATGCTTGCGTTTGTCAGCGCACGGATGATCCGACGAAAAGTTTGAAAGCGTGCGATGAAGGTCCGGTTTTCCGCGCTGGGGAGGTAGTCATATGAACCGATTAGCCGTTGAAATTCCAGGATTATCATTGAAAAACCCAATTATGCCGGCATCTGGATGTTTTGGCTTTGGGAAAGAGTACAGTAAATTTTACGATTTAAACAAGCTTGGCGCTATTATGGCAAAGGCAGTCACGCCAGAACCGCGCTATGGCAATGCAACGCCGCGTGTGGCGGAAACACCATCCGGCATGTTAAATGCGATTGGTTTGCAAAATCCGGGATTAGAACATGTGATGGCGCACGAAATGCCGTGGCTGGAGCAGTTTGAAACACCGATTATTGCGAATGTAGCAGGGGCATCCGAAGAAGATTATGTGAAAGTGTGTAGCCGAATTGGTGATGCACCAAACGTAAAAGCCATCGAACTAAACATTTCTTGTCCGAACGTCAAACATGGAGGTATCGCTTTTGGAACGGATCCAGAAGTCGCTTACCAGCTCACAAAAGCAGTAAAAGCAGTGTCTAGCGTGCCGATTTACGTGAAGCTTTCGCCAAACGTAACCGATATCGTCCCAATCGCCAAAGCTATCGAAGAAGCAGGCGCAGACGGCTTAACGATGATTAACACCTTGCTTGGCATGCGAATCGATTTAAAAACGCGCAAACCAATTTTGGCAAATGGCACGGGTGGCTTATCAGGACCATCTATCAAACCTGTCGCCATCCGCCTCATTCACCAAGTGCGCGCCGTTTCGAATATTCCAATCATCGGCATGGGTGGCGTCCAAACTGTCGACGATGTCCTCGAATTTCTCATCGCAGGCGCAGATGCTGTGGCAGTAGGTACGCTAAACTTCACCGAGCCTCACATCTGTCCCAACTTGATTGATGCTTTGCCAGCCCGCATGGACGAACTAGGCATCACCACATTAGCCGATTTAAAAAAGGAGAGAGAAAACGTATGACAAAACCAATAATCGCGCTTGATTTCGCGTCTTACGCCCAAGTCGAAGCCTTTTTAAAACGATTTCCAAAAGGAGACACGCTTTCCGTCAAAGTCGGTATGGAACTTTTTTACCTCGAAGGCCCGCACTTAGTCGAGCGCCTCAAACACGACGGTCACGAAATTTTTCTAGATTTAAAATTACATGACATCCCAAACACCGTCAAAAGTGCCATGATTGGCCTCGCACGTATGGGTGTAGACATGGTAAACGTGCATGCCGCAGGAGGTCGCGCGATGATGGAAGCTGCCCTCGAAGGCCTCGAAATCGGTTCTAGCTCCTCTCGCCGTCCGCGTCTCATCGCTGTTACGCAACTAACAAGCACGAGCGAAGCTGAAATGCAGTCCGACCAACTCATCCAAGCAAGCCTGATGGATTCCGTGCTACATTACAGCACTTTAGCGAACGAAGCAGGACTAGACGGAGTTGTCTGTTCCGCACTAGAAGCCAGCAAAATTAAAGACATCACCCGTCCCGAATTTTTACGCGTCACACCAGGAATCCGTTTAGAAACGGACGCAAAAGACGATCAAAAACGCGTCGTAACACCACATCAAGCCCGCGAAATCGGCGCAACAGCAATCGTCGTCGGCAGGTCTATCACCAAAGCAAGCGACCCGTACCAAGCATACGAAACCATTTTAAAGGAGTGGAACAAATGACAACCGAAAAACAAGTAGCCGAGCAACTATTAAAAATAAAAGCCGTATTTTTGCAACCAAACGATCCATTCACGTGGGCATCAGGGATCAAATCCCCAATCTACTGCGATAATCGCTTGACATTAGGATTTCCAAAAACCCGTCAATTCATCGCAGCTGCACTCGCAGAAAAAATCAAAGTCGCATTTCCAGACGTTGAAGTATTAGCAGGAACCGCAACAGCCGGAATCCCGCACGCAGCATGGGCAAGCGATATCCTAGACTTACCAATGATTTACGTCCGCTCGAAAGCAAAAGAACATGGCAAAGGCAACCAAATCGAAGGACCAATCGCAAAAGGTCAAAAAGTAGTCGTAATTGAAGACTTGATTTCAACAGGAGGTAGCTCCATCACAGCCGTAGAAGCCTTGCGCGAAGCCGGATGCGAAGTCCTTGGAATCGCTGCTATCTTTACATACGGATTAGAAAAAGGAAAAACATTGCTCGGCGAAGCGAACGTGGAAGTAGCAGCACTTACAAACTACGAAACACTACTAGAAGTCGCTTTGGACGAAGGCTACGTATCAGAAGGCGACATGGCGACGTTAAAAGAATGGAATAAAGACCCTGAGAAGTGGGGAGAATAATCGATGTAAAGAAGCATGCAAGGGAATTTGTATGTTTCTTTGTTTTTTTGAATATATTTTTAACAATAGATGGCATATTCCGATTTAAACCTGTTTTTGTGATAAATTTGCAAGATATAAAGTAAATGGATGAGATGTATATTAGACGAATAATGTTGGATATTTGCATTATATCATTTAAAGTATAGTAAATAAGCTAGCATCATTATACATAAGGGAAATCTTTACAGAATTGAAATCGTTTGCTATAATTAGCGTGTTCAATACCTTGTAAATAGAAAATCGGTTGATGGTTTCTATTTAGAATGACTTGTGAATAATAATACAAATAAAAGGAGGTGATAGATGTGGGTGAACTAAAGGTGAGATTTGATGTAATGCAAAAATATAGTAATGATTTAAAAAAAGAAGCAGGGAAGATAAATAATGAACTTATTAATAAAGCAGATATTTCTAATTCTGATGGGAGTATAAAAAAAATAAAGGATACTATGCTGAATTTCAACGCAATGTTAGATCAAATGAAGATATTGGTAAATATAGATTCAGAACGAATTGCATTACTTGGAGAGGCATTTCAGGAACAAGATGCTGGTCTGGCTACAAGTATGGAACAGGAGGGAGAATAGTTCATGGTAGAGGACAAGTTGGAGATATACCAAATGAATTTAAAAAGCTTAGAAGAAGAAAAACTTAGCATTGATAAGAAAAAGCAGGATTTGAATTTATTGGAGTATGAACTATTTGATTTGAAAAAGAAACAAAGAAACATATTAGAGGCGCTTCACGAATCGTGGCGAGGAGAAAAAGGGCGTCATATCATGTACCAAATGGATGATGAGGGAAACCGTTTCTCACAAAATGGAACTCATTTTATTGCAAAAGAAAATGAAAGATTGGACCAAGAAATGAAAAAAATAAATAGAGAAATATGTCGAATTGAGGCGGAGAAGAAGGTAGGGATGGCAAATGACGAAATTTGATGTACAAGAGATTATTAATTATCAAAAAGCATTGGAGCAATGTAACATAGAGACTCATTCACAATTAAGCAGTTTGAAAACTAAATTACTTGAATTTATTTTAGATAGTAATATTACTGGCGAAGCAGTTAATGCAGCAAAAGAATACTACAATCAATCATATATGGGGGTGTTTCGCTTAATAGAAGACGCCATGAATATTGCTGAACGTGAAATAAGTATATATCTCACGCATTTTTATTCTCAAGTAGATGATTCGAGGGATGCTGTGATTGATACAGATGGTTTAGCTTTTATAGAGGCTCAGATTCTTAGCTATAAAAATAGCTTGGAAAACTTGCAGAGAAATATAACAATTGGTATGGGAACATATTATCAAAATCAAATTTTTCAATTAGAAAACGGTTTGGTCGATTTGTATAAGAGAGAGGATATCTTAAATAAATTTATTGCTTTTGAGCAAACACATGTGGGGCATTTTGACAGACTAGATGAGTTAATAAAAATAATTTCTCATACATTTAGTGAAATGATGTCCCATGTTCAATTTAATGAATCGACTGGTATGTACGATTTTGCAACATTTAATTATACTGTATTAAATGATCTCAAGACAGCTGTATACCATACTATGTTTGATAAAGAGATGGAAAAAGAACTAGAGTCCTGCCATGTCTATGCTATTCCAATGATTAATCCAGAAAATGGAGAAGTTTGGTTCCGCTGGGTTATTGAAAAAGATGGTGTTAATTATCCAAATAGAGATCTTCAAATCTATGTACGAGAGATAGGTAAATATTTACCTAAGGATAAACTCACGTATATCACTCCAGAGCTACTCGAGGATAAGAGAATAGA
Source organism: Listeria booriae (assembly GCF_000766865.1). Classification (GTDB taxonomy): domain Bacteria; phylum Bacillota; class Bacilli; order Lactobacillales; family Listeriaceae; genus Listeria_A; species Listeria_A booriae. Next base: position 24,081 of record NZ_JNFA01000023.1, on the reverse strand, counting down.
GGCTGGGAAGCAAGGCAAAAATTATGATGCAGGTGAAATATATTCATGTGCTTTAGGGGATATTTATTCTATGTCATCTCACGTAGAAAGTGCAGATAGGTGGGCTCAGAAAACAGGTGTAAAGGAAGCAGTTACAGCAGTTATAGACGCAGGATTGACTATTGGATCTTCTTATCTATCGCCAAATAGTCTATATTTATCATACTATAAACCATCAGGAAAGGGAGATATAGGTGATATAATTAGTGCTTTGACAGACATTGATACGGAGGGGGCACCAGTTGAAGGGTCAGAGATTGATCTGGAAGCCCTTGTAGAGGCATTAAATAAGGGGAAGCAGAATGAGTAATATCGACATTTATCAGTTAATATAAACTCGTATTTACCTTGTTCATTATTCCACAAAAAGCTTTACAAATATGAAAGCGTTTGCTATAATCATTTTGTGGATAAGATTCCATAAAAATACTAAATATAAGGAGATGAATGGTAAATGTCAGGTCAAATTAGAATGAGTCCAGAAGAATTACGTAACCGTTCCAGAACATACGGAACAAAAGGAAATGATATCGATCAAATTTTAAGAGAATTAGAACAACTGCAAGAACAATTACGCGGAGAATGGGAAGGGGAAGCGTTCCGTAAATTCGACGACCAATTCCAACAATTAAAACCAAAAGTAAAAAACTTCTCTGATCTAATGCACCAAATCGAGCAACAATTAGCGAAAACCGCCGATGCTGTACAAGAAAACGACGCAAACTTGGCACGTAATTTCGGCTTGAACTGAGTTCACCATAGACTAGCATAGCTACATATAGTCTTTGGAATAAGGATAAGGCCATGTGAAATTGCATGGTCTTTTATTTTGAATGGAGGTTATTTTATGGAACAAGAAAATAGATTTTTACCACTAGGAAGTATTTGTATTGTGGAAGGGAATACAAAGAAAATCATGATTATTGCTAGGGCACTTGCGGTGAAGGTAGGAGAGAAGACCTATTATTTTGATTACGGAGCGAGTCTTTACCCAGAAGGAATGATTGGTGATAGTTTGATTTATTTTAATCAGGAGAATATTGCAGATGTCGTGCATGAAGGATTCAGAGATAAAGAAAACGAAGAGATGGAGAATAATATTGTTAAATGGGTAGAGCAATGCCCTTTTCCTAAAGGTGATCCGCTAAGCTTGATAAATACTTAGGTAGGGAGATGTCTGGATAGTGGCCAGTGTGGATGAATTAAAAAATGAACAAAGAAAAAATCAAGTTAAGATGGACCAGTGCCTTAGTGATAGTGCTTCAATAGATGAAAAGCTAGAGCGTTTAGAAATAGCTAAGAAAAAAGTGGATGAAGTTTTGCAAAGTGCGAAATCACTGAAAGATGCAGTAGAAAAACAAAATGAAGAAGTTGCGACTTGGAAAGGAACAAAATTTAATACGTATCGCAACATGATTGAAAATAATTTCAACCCAGATTATAAAACATTATGCGATCGATTAGATGAATATTATGATGATATTTGCGATAAAATTACCCAGTTAGAAAATGAGCGGAGTGATCAAGACGGATTGTTTGGCTGGTTCAAAAGTAGGGTGAACGATATTGGAAATCAAATCGAGAAGCTAGTCCATAGCTAAAAAGCATAGATGAAAGGAGCTAAGAATATGGCTTATAACATTGTTCAAATTAATGAAGTTCCATTTGCAATGGCGGTTTCACTTGCTAAAGGCAGTGTGGATGCGATATATAAACCAGTTTGCGAAGTTTTACCGGATGTATCATCTCGCTCAATTGCTTTAGATGAGTATACAGCCCAACTTTTAGAATTACAATCATTGATTGGATTGTATCAAAGTCTTGCTAGTGCTGATTTGCAAACTATTCAAGCGATTGGTAACTCGTTAATCGAAAAAGATCAAACATTAGCGAGAGAGGGGTTCTCGGATGTCGTACCTAATTAAATATGATGATATCACGAGTTTTAGTTCCTACGCTGGGCAGAAGTTAAATTCGTATCAGGAGCAACTAGATACGATTCAAGCTAGTTTACAAGGTATCGTAAGCTTGGATCAATTAAAAGGAAATGCCGCTGATAGCATTAAGAATTATCTTAATGAAGTGCATTATACCCTCATTATCTCGATTCAGCAGTTGATAGCAGAGTATCAAGTCCGGTTGCTACTTTATAAAGATGGCTATTATCAAGAAATTGACTCAGATCTTCACACCCAAATCGATGAGGATCTTCTGGTCAATAAAAAATCATTTTTTAGTACCTCAAGTACCGGTTTTGAAAATACGTATTCTGATTTTGTGGCGGCAATCAGTAATATACAAGATATTTTGCCTGATGGTTCCGTCAAGCCAGATTTTTTACGGCAAGATTACTCAGGTGTTGACACACACATCACTAAACTAAAAGAGAAGACAGGGACTTATGAGCAGCAGCACCAAAAAGATGATTTAACAAATTTTAAAAGTATGCTATTATCAATTCAACAGCTTATTAAAGAAAATCAAGCCAAGCCTCAAGGTGTGACTACTTATCAAGCTGGAGATTTGGCTTCATTTCCAAGTGCTGCTGGCTTAGATGAGGCACTGAAAAAGTCGGGTGAGTTTTTTCAAGGAAATAGTGCAACGATAGAGGCAGCAAGTGGTAGAGAAAATGAACGATGGGACGTATTACAGGCGGAATACGAGGCCGAGTTAGCAAAAGAGCGTGAAAAAAATGGCTGGCTTCAGATTGTTGGTGGTGCAGCAGCATTCCTGATTGGAGGAGCAGCAATCGTTTTAACAGCGGGAGCAGCAACACCGCTTGTCGTTGCAGCTGTTGCCTTTGGCGGTAGCGCGATGGCGTATGGTATTTCGGAAGTGCACGAAGGTAGCGAGAATGTAGACTATGGTAGAGCTGGGGATGCTCATTCATTTGCCTGGAATCCACTTCGAGATACTGTTTTCATGGGAAATCAAGATGCTTACAATGTTTTTGGTACAATCGCTGTGACAGGTAGTTCCATTATAATTCCAGGAGCACTAGCTTATCGAAGTGCTGCAAAGGTGGGACAAATAATTGGTGTCGGAGAAATTGCAGGAACCGCAATGGCAAGGACCGCTGTTGGAGAAATCGCTGGATTCGCGATCAATGCCAAATTACCAGCGATACTTGAACCATATGTTGGAAGTGGTTGGGCTACTGGCATTGGATTTGCTGCTGCGATGGTGGCATCAGCAGGCGGTGGAGCTTGGGCGGCACGTGGAATTAATAGTGCGTTAGATATTCCGACTACTGGTATATTTAAGCCCCGTGTGGTGGCTGATGAGGCAGTTCCTACTATAAAACCTACCAAGCCTTTAAAACCAGTGAAAGAGATAGAGATAGTAGATGCAAAGGGTAAGCCATTAGGTGAGTTCGATGAAATTGATATTGAAAAAGGTATTTTTTATGAAGATAAGCAAGCCAAGGGGTTAAATGTACTTAATCCCAGAACACAACTACCTGCTCAGACGCCTATTCAGTTTGCAGAAAAACAAATTTATCAAAAAACGGCTAATAGGATTAGAAACTTAGAAGATGCAGATGCAACTAGGGCAACAGTGAATGGAAGTAAATCAATTCCAACGATAGAGGAAATTAGAGGGATTAAGAAATTTATCTTTAGACTAGATGGCGATACAGCAGAGCTAAGGGAAGCGGTTGAGCAAAGTATCGAAAAATTAAGAAATGAATTTCCTAATCATTCTTTTGATGTAATTTTTGGAGGTGATAAATAATGTCTATAGGAATTATTGTTGATGAACCACGTAGTGATGATGAGAGGCTATTCTTCATACCAGTTGCAACAGAGGAAGCTTTTAAAAAATATTGGTTGAAGGCAAGTCAGGATATGCAGTTGATGTGGGTTCCTATTTTTGAAAGTGGTGTAGTTATAGAAGCGGAGGATTTGGAAGCAATTGTTGATGAACTAAAAAAAGTTAAAGTTTGGAGTTTGGAGAACATAGAAAATCTAGAGATTCAAAAAGGGGCGGTTGATAGAATTGACTATATTATCGGTACGCTACCAAAAGGGTTTGCTCAACGAGATACCAAACTTTATATAGGCTAGCATTCAAATAGTTATTCTGTACAATGATTTTTTGTGTTGAATTTGGAATGAGATTTTAAGATATTGATTAAAAGAATAAAGAGCAGATTATAATCAGCTGAAAAACAAACACTTGGTTATAAAAGTTCTATAGACTCGAAATCGGTTCTCTACACAGGGGATAAAACCGAATTTCAAGTCTATAGAATATGTTACTATGAGAATAATATGCTCTACTAATAATCTTTCAGTCTCCCAGTCGACTCCCTCAAAACCAACTCCGTCCCAATCGCCACATTTACAATCGGGGCACTCGGATTTCGCAACCGCCATTCCATCGTCTCCGCAGCTTTTCTCCCCATAAATCGCAAATCTGTACACATCGTTGTTAGCGGTGGTTGTGCTAAAATCGCGAATTCTGTATTATCAAAACAGACAATCGACACCTGTTCTGGAATCGCAAATCCCTTCGACTGAAAATACGAATTCAAAATAAATCCAAGTCCTGAATTCACACAAAACCATGCGCTCGGCCACTCCTCCAAGCCTTCCAATGCCTGAAACAGCGCGGCTTGCTCTTCTTGTATACTTGTGATCGTGTAATGCGGATTCACCGGCAATTTATAATGCCGCATCGCCTTGCAATATCCTTCAAAACGCTCCTCATAACTCGGCGAAAAATCAACATCGCCAACAAAGCCAATTCGCGTATGACCAAGTTCTATCAGGTGCTCCACAGCTACAAACGCACCATCTTTATTCTGTGACAAAATCGTATCCGTCCGTAAGTGTGGATCATGGTGGTCAATCATCACAGACGGCACACCCAATTCCAAAATCTGTTTCACAAAAACATCACTAATATGCGACAAAATAAAGATTCCTCGCCAATTCTTCTCCTCTAATTCACGTGGTAAACGGTTCGCTGTAATGGCTTCTGGCCCAACAGCAAGCGTCGTCAAATAAAAGCCTCGTGCCATCATTTCCTGTTCCAAACTCAAACAAATCTCACCAAAAAAGCTTTTTTGCGACAAGGCAAATTCGGTTGCCACCAGCGCAAATTGATTATCGATAGGCGTGTATATCACGTCTTTTTTGTATTGATATCCCATTTCATCTGCTTTTTGTAAAACGAGGCGCTTCGTCTGTTCCCCGACACCATTCTTATTTCCCAAGGCTTGCGATACCGAGTTTTTTGAAATCTGCAAAGCGTCTGCGATATCTTGCATTGTGACTTTTTTCATTCATTTTCCTCCTAGATGGGACTTTCTCTCATTTCATTATAAGAGTATTAGCGACAGAATGCAATTGAAAAGTAATGTTATTTGTAATGTTATTGTAAATGGTGCAATTACCGCAATTAAAGTATTTAAAAGCAGTTAATGTAAAAAGTAATTGTTGACATTACAAAATAGTAATGCAATAATGTAATTGTAATTCAAGCGCTTACAAAATTACAATATGATCTAACTAGGAGGACATGAAAGATGAAATTAAAAAAAGTGGTGTTTTCTGTTTTATCCGTAGCATTAGTAGGGAGTTTGCTAGCGGGATGTGGTTCGGGAAGTAAAGATGACGCGTCGGCTGATGGCAAGACGAAGGTAACATTTTGGGCCGCGCCAAATCCAACACAAATGAAGTTTTGGGGAGAAATGGCAACAGCTTTTGAGAAAGAAAATCCAGATATTAAAATCGAAGTATCGCAAATGAAAGAAAGTCCATCTTCTGAAGCAACGGTGCAAGCGGCCATCGCGTCGAAAACAGCACCAACTATTTCGGAAAATATAAATCGTAGCTTTGCCGCACAATTGGCGGACAGTAAAGCAATCGTGCCAATCAATGAAATCGACGGCATGAAAGAAGTAGCAGAAAAACGTAAAATGACCGATAGCCTTGACGCTTGGAAATTCTCGGATGGTAACCAATATGTGTTCCCAGTTTACTCCAACCCGATTCTTTTCGCATGGCGTACTGATATTTTGAAAGAAATTGGTGTGAATGAAACGCCAAAAACATATAGTGATGTACTCGCTGCTGGTAAAAAACTAAAAGCGAAATATCCAGACAAAGTGATTTGGGCAAAAGCAGACTTGGCGGATCCAACAGCTTGGATGCGTTGGTTTGACTTCTTCCCGCTATACAATGCGGCTTCAAAAGGTAATCCATTTGTACAAGATGGCAAATTTGTAGCAGATGACAAAGCTGGAAAAGAAATGCTAACGTTCATGTCTGAGCTACAAAAAAATGAACTATTGTTAGCAGGTCAAGCAACAGATCCATTCGAAACAGGAACGAGTATTATGGCGGATCTTGGTCCATGGTCATTCCCGAACTGGGCAGAGAAATTCCCAGAGCTTAAAAATGGTGAAACATACACAGTTAGCACACCGCCAGTTCCAGATGCTTTAAAAGACGCGAAAAATGTAAACACATATTCGGACGCAAAAGGGATCGTTTTCTACGCACAAGCTAAAGATGCAGAGAAAAAAGCGGCGGTTAAATTCCTAGATTTCGTTTACAGCAACGATAAAAATGATTTGAAATTCTTAGAAACAACAAACTTAATTCCAGCACGTGACGATGCAACACAAAACGCAACATTCACAGACTTCTTCACAAAAAATCCAGCACTAAAAATCTATGCAGAAAACGTGCCATATGCGATTCCAGCAATGGATAACGCAGATTACAATGACATTCAACAAATCATCGGCGAACAAGCATGGAACCCAGTTGTTCGTGGTGAGAAGAAACCTACGAAAGCTTGGAACGATATGAAGAAAGCGGAGGATGGGGTGCTTCAGAAATGAAGAAGCTAAACAACAAATTGGGCTGGTCTTTTACCAGCCCCTATATTATCTTCACACTAATCTTCTTTCTAATCCCGCTCGTTTGGGCAATCTGGCTTTCTGTGACGGATTGGAACATGATGAGCCCAGATATTAATTTTGTTGGCTTTGAAAATTTTACAAAAGCATTTGCGAGCCCAGCGGTGAAGGCATCGTTTTGGGTGACGTATAAATTCTTGATTGTTTTTGTACCGTTAGCGCTTATTTTATCAATGGTCGTGGCGGTTTTAGTCAATGGATTGCCGAGATTTAAAGGCTTATACTTAGTTGCATTTTTCTTGCCGTACTTATCTTCTGGCGTTGTTACGTCGTTAATCGTGAAGGGCTTGCTTTCTTACAATAGTCCGCTGAACATTTTCTTACGAGATCATTTTGGCTGGAATATTGATTGGTTAGGGACGCCGATGACTTCGCTATTTGTAATTTCACTGATGATTGCCTGGAAAATGTCAGGATATTACGCCCTGATTTTGATTTCTGGATTATCGAGCATTAACGAGGAAATTTATGAAGCGGCAGCAATGGATGGCTCTGGACGATTCCGAACATTCTGGAAAGTAACGGTGCCGATGATGTACCCTGCGCTATTTACAGTCATTGTTTTGGCAGTAGGGGTCAGTTTTGGGATTTTCACCGAGGTGTATCAATTAACTGGTGGTGGACCGAACTTTGCGACAAATACGTGGCAAATGGAAATTTATAATCAGGCGTTTGTGAACTTGAAATCCGGTTATGCTTCTGCGATTTCGTTGATGGCAGCCGTTGTGACATTCGCGTCGATTGGCGTTATTAAAAAAGGACTAGAGAAATGGGGCGAGAGAAATGGTTGGTCGTAAAAGTAAGTGGGGCATGGCGGTACGTTACACGTTGACAACATTGCTTTTATTAGTAATGATTTATCCGTTTATTTATCTCGTGCTCAATTCATTCGCAGCGTGGGATCAAGTCGATCGAAAAGTAATTCCGACAGAGTTCACATTGCGGTCTTGGAGTTGGTTGTTCGGTAATGCGACAACAGCGGCTCCGGCACCTTGGATTCAAGCGTTTATAAACACGATTATTGTGGCGACGATTGCGACGGGATTGATGTTGTTATTTGCCATCATGGTTGCGTACGCATTAGCAAAAATTAATTTTAAAGGTAAGGCGTTTGTGAATAATGCGATTTTGTTCCAAATGTTTTTCCCGGCGATTATTTTGTTGATTCCGCAGTTTTTGATGATTACGAATGTTGGTTTATTGGATACGTATGCGGGGATGATTATTCCGACAATGCTTAGTATGTGGGCGATTTTCATGTATACGAACTTTTTTAAGGCGATTCCAGATACGCTTATTGAGGCGGCGAAATTGGATGGCGCGGGGGATATGAAAATTTTGTTCCGTATTGTGTTGCCGATGTCGAAATCGATTAGCACGGTTATCTTCTTGTTCTTATTTACGGATCGTTGGACGAATCTGTTGTGGGATTTAATTGTGTCAAAAAGTGATAGTACGGTGACGCTGAACGTGTTGATATCGCAAATGTTTGGACCTTATGCAACGTATCCTGGTCCGATGTATGCGGCGTCGGTTGTTCTGACTTTACCGCTCATTATTTTGTTCTTATTCTTCTCGAAAAAATTCCAAGAAGGTATGCAGTTTACATTGAAGTAAGGAGTTTAGCAACATGGTGAAATGGTGGCAAGAAACGGTTTTTTATGAGATTTATATGCCGTCATTTAAGGATGGTAATGACGACGGGATCGGTGATTTTAAAGGGTTGCGTGAGAAAATTCCTTATTTGGCCGAGCTTGGGATTGGTGGTGTTTGGTTAACGCCGTTTTATCCTTCGCCAAAAGTGGATAATGGCTATGATGTGAGTGATTATTATGCGGTGGATGCGGATTTTGGAACGATGGCGGACTTGGAGGCGTTTATTGCCGAGGCGCATGCGTACGGGATTCGGGTCATTGCGGATATGGTTGTGAATCATGTGTCGACAGAACATGCGTGGTTCAAGGAAGCACGTCTCGCGCGGGATAGTCCGAAGCGTGATTGGTTTGTTTGGCAGGATACGCCGAATAATTGGGAGTCGTTTTTTGGAGGCCCGGCTTGGGAATGGGACGCGTCGTCGGAACAGTATTATTACCACAGTTTTGCGAAGGAGCAGGTCGATTTGAATTGGCGTAACGAGGAAGTGGTGCGCGAGATTTGGAACGTCTTTGATTTTTGGTTGGATAAGGGGCTGGACGGGTTTCGGCTCGATGTGATTAATAATTTGACGCTGACTCGGAATTTTCCGGATAATCCGGTGGATGCGAACGGTGAGCAAGTGCATATTTTTGATAAGGATCAGCCGGGAATGGATGCGAAAATGGCGGAAATTGGCGCTTATATTCGCGGGAAAGGTGATTATTTTACGGTTGGTGAGATTAGTTCGGATAAGCTTTCGGACATTGAAAAATATGCGGGAACTGACGGGCTTGATGTGACGTTTAATTTTAACTTTGGTAGTGTCGCGAGTCGGGACGGGATTGTGGCGGAGCTTTCGCGGATGCAGGAAGTTTATGCGGATGGTCGGATGCCGACGTTGTTCTTTGGAAGTCATGATATGAGTCGGTCTTGGAATCGTTTGGCGGACGGGCGCGAAGATGTGGCGCAGATGCTTGCGATGCTGATGTTGACGGCGCATGGTGTTCCGTTTGTGTATTTTGGCGAGGAACTGGGGATGGCGGATTTTGTGCCGGATTCGGTGGATGCGATGCGGGATGTGCAGGGGATTTATGCATATGATTTGGAACTGGAAGCGGGACGGCCAGCTGATGAGGCATTGCGAGTTGCGCAGGATAAGACGCGAGATAAAGCGCGGGCGCCAATGTGGTGGCCGGAAGGGTTTTCGCAAGGGGTTGCGTGGATTGGTGAAGTGCCGCCTGATTTTGAACGGGGGCGCCGGATGTTTACGTTTTATCAAGCATTGATTGCGCTTCGGAAGACCGCGGATTTTTGTGAACCGGGTTATCGTGCTTTTGATGTGGACGGAGCGCTTTTGATGTATGTTCGCGGTGATTATTTGGTGTGCTTGAACTTTGGTGAGGCGCGCGAAATGGAGAATCGTTGGGGAAACTTGACGGAAATTTTGGCGAATCAGTCGATTGTTTTTGATGCTGAAACAGTGAAGTTGCCGGAAAATGCGGCAGTAATTTTTAAGGTGGGTGAACAATGAAAGGGATTGCGGAGTTATTGAAGGAATATCGAGCGAAAAATGAGGCGACGGCTGTGGAACGGCTGCGTTTTGTTGGGGCTCTCGATCAGGATGTGTATAACATTACGGCGCCGTTTGTTGTGAACGGGACGGAAGTGATTGCTGGGCGTATCGAGGCGCGGGATAGTGAAATGGCGCATATTGGCTTTTTTGAAAAACAGGATGATGCGTGGGTTCTGTTGGAAAATACGACGGAATTGGCGTTACAAGATCCATTTGTGACGCGGATTGATAATGCATGGATTATCGGTGGCGTGGAAGTGTTTCCGAGCGCCGAAGACCCGGAGAAATTGGCGTGGCGAACGTGTCTATATCGCGGAACGTCGCTTACAGAGCTCACTTTAGTTTTCCAAGGGCCAGTTGGGATGAAAGACTTGCGTTTGAAACAACTAGCAAGTGGTGAAATTGCCGTGTTTACGAGACCTCAAGGCGAAAAAGGCGGACGTGGCAAAATTGGTTTTTGTCTTGTGAAAAATTTGGCAGAACTAACGGTCGCGTGTGTGGAGGAAGCGCCTCTTTTGGCACCTCATTTTGCAGACGAGGAGTGGGGCGGCGCTAATGAAATCCATCTTTTGAAAAATGGCCAACTTGGCGTCTTAGGGCACATTGCTAATTTTGATAGTGCTGGGGATCGGCATTATTATGCGGCGGTTTGCGTCGTTGATCCTGCGACAAGTGAGATTGTGGTGCCGATGACCATTATTTCGGAACGCGCGGACTTTTTGGATGGGCCTACGAAGCGTCCTGATTTAGTGGATGTTGTTTTTAGTGGCGGTTTAGTTCGCAAACCGGATGGAACGGCTGATTTGTATGTTGGGATAAGTGATGCGGATGCGCAAAAACGTGTGATTCGTGACCCATTTGTGAAATTTGAAGGATAGGGAGATAGGAAAATGTTAAATGTGTATCGTTATGAGGAAAATCCATTAATTACGCCGGCTGATGTGGTACCGCATCGCCCAGATTTTGAGGTGTTAGGTGCGTTTAATGCGGGCGTTGCAAAATATCAAGATGAGACGTTATTGTTGTTGCGTGTGGCGGAAAAGCCAATCAGTGAGGACCCGAATATTGTGAAAGCGCCTGTTTTCAATATGGAGACGAAGGAATTAGATATTTTGGAGTTTCGCTTGGATGATCCGACGTATGATTTTGAAGATCCGCGGATGATTCGGACGAAGGATAAGCTAGAAGGGTTTGCGTATTTGACGTCGCTTTCGTACATTCGGATTGCGCGAAGCAAGGATGGGCATCATTTCACGATTGATGAAAAACCGTTTTTGTATCCGTTTAATGAATATCAGACGTTTGGGATTGAAGACGCGCGTGTGACGCAAATTGGAGATGTTTACTATGTGAACTTTAGTGCGGTTTCTGAGATGGGCGTTGCTGATGCGATGATTTCAACGACTGATTTTGTGGATTACAAGTATGAGGGAAATATTTTTGCACCGGAGAATAAAGATGTATTGATTTTTCCAGAGAAGGTGAACGGGAAGTATTATGCACTGCACCGTCCGAGCCTGAAAAGCATTGGGAATTTGGATATTTGGATTGCATCTTCGCCTGATTTACATAGTTGGGGCGATCATCGTCATTTGCTAGGCATTCGGGAAGGCGCTTGGGATAGCGGGCGTATTGGTGGCGGTGCTGTACCAATCAAGACGGAAAAAGGCTGGCTGGAATTGTACCACGGCGCGACGAAAGACCATCGTTATTGTATGGGCGCAGTTTTGCTGGATTTAAATGATCCGATGAAAGTGCTGGCAAGAACGGAAACGCCGATTTTAGAACCTGAGGCAGACTATGAGAAAAATGGCTTCTTTGGGGATGTTGTTTTTGGCTGCGGTACGATTGTGGAAGGCGACGTGATTAAAATGTATTACGGTGTTGCGGATACGTCGATGGCTTGTTGTGAGCTGAGTGTGGCGGAGATTTTGCAGCAATTAGAGGATGAAAGCCGATGACTTGGCAGGAAAATTGGCAGAAATGGAGCGTGGCGTCGGCAGATGATGCGGCGCTTCAGGAGAAATTGACGGAATTATCAAACGACGAATTAAGACGTGAACATTTTTATCGCTATTTGGAATTTGGAACTGGCGGTATGCGCGGCGAGCTTGGTTGCGGGACGAATCGGATGAATAAATACATGATTCGCTGGGTGACGAGTGGCGTGGCGGCGTATATTTTGGAGCAAGGACGGCAAAATGATGGTGTGGCGATTGCCTATGATTCGCGTCATTTTTCGGCGGAATTTGCGCTTGAAGCGGCGAAAACACTTGGTGCTACGGGGATTAAGGTTTATTTATCGGATGCGTTGCGACCAACGCCAGAACTATCGTTTATCGTACGGAAATGGCAGGCAGCAGCGGGAATTGTTATCACGGCAAGCCATAATCCTGCGGAATACAACGGTTTTAAAGTGTACGGCGCGGACGGTTGCCAAATCACGCTGGAAGTGGCGGCTAAAATCACGAACTACTTGGAAACGGTGACGGATTTATTTGCGATTCCAGTCGGGGATGAACAGGCGTTATTTCAAGACGAGTTACTTGAATACATTGGGGCAGAAGCGGATACGGCATATTTGGAGCAAGTGCAAACCGTGACGCAAAATCCTGAATTGACGCAACAAAACGGCGCCGAATTGCAAATTGTTTACACGCCGCTTCACGGAACGGGAGAACGCCTTGTTTTGGGCAGTTTGAAGCAAGCAGGTTTTACAAATATACATGTTGTAGCGGAGCAAGCTAGGCCAGACGGTGCTTTTCCAACGGTGACTTCGCCAAATCCCGAAGACCACGAAGCGTTCGAACTGGCGATAAAAGCAAGTGATGGAGCAGATATTTTGATGGCAACAGATCCTGACGCAGACAGAATTGGTGTCGCTGTGAAAAACGAAAACGGCGAGTATCAAATTTTAACAGGAAATCAATTAGGCGCGTTGCTACTTCATTATTTGGTGACACAACCAGAAATCCCGCCAAACAGTGCGCTCATAAAAACAATCGTAACGAGTGACCTAGGTGAGAAAATTGCCACGAAATACGGCGTGAAAACCTACAATACACTGACTGGTTTCAAATTTATCGGCGAAAAAATCGCCGAATGGGAAACAACGCAAGCTGCCCACTTTTTGTTTGGCTATGAAGAAAGTTATGGCTATCTCGTCAAGCCTTTCGTTCGCGATAAAGACGCAATTCAGGCCGCACTTTTAACAGCAGAAGTGGCACTAGCACTGAAAAAACAAGGGAAAACACTATACGAAGGCTTGCAAGAAATCTACGAAACATTCGGCTATTTCGCAGAATCGCTCCACACCATCACCGCAAAAGGCGAACAAGGCGTGGCGCGAATCCAAGAAATGATGCAACAAATGCGACTGGCTGACTCTGTTCACCCCGATGTTGTGCGAAAAGAAGACTACAAAACAGGCGAAGGCATCGAATTAGTCTTGCCAAAATCAGACGTTTTAAAATTCTACTTAGCAGACGGCTCATGGTTTTGCATTCGCCCATCCGGCACCGAACCAAAATGCAAAATCTATTTCAGTTGCATAGGCGAAACAAATATAGCGGCCATAGCAAAACGAACAGCATTAGAAAAACATATACTAGCCCAGCTAAAATAAAAAACACGCCATCAAAGCATCACAGCTCTGGTGGCGTATTTCTAATTTCTTAACTTCTGTACTGTCTCTTCATCCGGCGTCACAAAATACGTCGTCTGATTATCATACGTCACATAACCCGGTTTGGCACCGCTCGGTTTTTTCACATGTTTGATAAGCGTCGCGTCCACTGGGACCGAACCAGACAATCGCGCTTTCGAATAAAACGCCGCAATCATCGCCGCCTCCACAATCGAAGCCTCATCTGGATTCGCATCTTGAATCACAACATGCGACCCAGGTAAGTCTTTCACATGGAACCAAAGATCCGAATTTCGCGCGAATTTATTCGTCAAATAATCATTTTGCTTATTATTTTTACCGACCAGAATTGGCAATCCTGTGCTCGACGTATATTTTTCCAATGTCGGATTTTGATTCGGTTTTCGGCTTCCTTTTTTCTGTTTATACTTGATGTAGCCTTGTTCTGCAAGCTCCACACGAATTTCCTCGACATCCTCCGGCGAAGCATCTTCTAATTGCTGTTGCACCGTCTCCAAATAAGCAATTTCCTCCGTCGTCAAGCGCATTTGCTCCTCCACAAACCGAACCGCTTTCTTCAATTTCTGATATTTATTAAACAAAAACTGCGCGTTCTGGGCAGGGGACTTACGAATATCCAGCGGAATCGTCACCATTCCCATATCCTCATCGTAAAAATTCTGCACCGCAATCTCCGTCATACCACGCGAAACAAGATGCAAATTCGCCGTTAGCAACTCGCCAAAAATGCGAAATTCATCGGCGCGCTCCGTATCAACAAGCGTCTGCTCCAACTTCTCAATTTTCAAACGATCCCGGTCCAATTCATTGGCTAGCAAACGTTCCAAATCATGCGCAATCTGATGCACTCGGTCCCGCGTCGCCTTCCCACTATAAAATCGGTCCAACAAAGCGCTCAGCGAAGGCAACTCCGCCGTCATTTCCGTATCCGCCAGCTGCATAAAATAAAAATCTTCCTTCGCATTTTTCACAAAAAGATTAGGTACGGCAGGCTTCGCGCAATCCGCCATCACACTAAAAAACGCTTTTGGCAACGTATCGCGATTTACCATACCGGCCCGCGCGATCACTTCATTTGCTAACAATGGACTAAAACCAGCCACCGCGCCAACGACTTGCTTCGCCATTTTGCCAGCATTAAAATCTAATTTTGCTAGTAACGCATCTTCTGTTACCGTCCACGGATCTAATTTGTCCGAAGAAGGCGGTAAAATATAAGGCGCACCAGGCAACAGCGTCCGGTAACTATTAAAAGCAGGCGACACGTGCTTAATACAATCCACAATCGTCTCTTTCTCACGGTCTACCAACACGATATTACTGTGCCGTCCCATAATTTCCACATACAAATCACAAAACCGCGTCTCACCAATCTCATCTTTCCCACGAACCCCAAAAATCAAAATCCGGTCATTTTCGACTTGGCGAATCGACTCAATAATCGCACCTTCCATGTATTTGCGTAATAACATACAAAACATCGGCGGCTGCGCAGGGTTTTCCATCGTCTCTTTTGTGAGCTGAATGCGCGCATAACTCGGATGAGCCGAAATCAAAATCCGCTGATTCTCCCGATTTTTACGAATATGCAAAACTAATTCATGCGCAAACGGTTGGTGAATTTTCATAATCCGCCCCGTCTCGCACTGCTCCGTTAATTCTTCTGTCATTGCTCTTAAAAACATTGTATCAAATGCCATTTGCTTGTTTCAGTCCTTTAAAAAAATAGTTTACTCTTGGCTACTCACAGACACATTGCCGTGCGAATACGTAATAGCCATATTCATCGTGCCGTCTTTTTTAATACTTTCAAAACTAATATATAACGTGCTATTTAGCGTCGAATCGACATCAGGTAAATCCATATTGCTCTCATGTTTCTTCCCATTTTTGTCCACATAACTGATCGTTAATCCGCCAGGCTTCAAATCCACCGGCTTTTTGCGAATCTCTTTTGACTCCTCGTTTGATAGCCCAGGAATCGTTGCAATTGTCGTCCCAGCATTGCTCACCGTAATCTCCGAAGACTTGCTCCCACTATAATTATCGACCGAAATTATGAAGTCCTCTGTTGGCGTCGGCACTACGAATCGCAACAAGAAAGAAAGCGCAAAAATAGCCACAAAAACAATCCCAAAAATCATTCCATTTCGCTTCATATACCTATTTCTCCTCTTTTTTCTTTCATTGTACCACAAGAAGTATAAAACTTGCGCTATATTCCTCATTTTAGCTGTATTCTTTGCGACTTTTTGATATAATGGAAAAGTGAAATTGTAATGCGAGAGGCTGGTTGAGATGGTAAAAAGTATGACTGGATTCGGGCGAGCAGGGAAGCAATCAGAGAATTTCAAAGTAACCGTAGAATTAAAGGCCGTAAATCACCGCTATTTGGAGACGCTTTTTCGGATGCCGCGGGTATTTGCCTATTTAGAAAGTAAACTGAAAAAAAGCATTGCCGAACAAATAAAACGAGGACGCGTCGAATGCGCGATTACGATTGAAGGCAACAAAGCAACAAAAGAAAAGCTGGTCGTCAATTGGGATTTGGCCGATGAATATATCCGTTTTATGCGCCAAGCAACGCAGCGTTACCAAATGGAAGACGCGTTAAATATTCAAGAACTACTCCTTGATCCGCGTTTCTTAGAAATTGTCGAAAGTAGCGAGCCAGATTCGGAGTTAGAACATTTGCTACTAGAAGCAACACTTGCTGCAACGAAGCGTCTAGACGAAATGCGTGAAGCAGAAGGCAACGAACTAGCACTGCACTTCAAACACCATTTAGACACCGTAGCCGAGCTTTTAGAAGCCATCCAGACCTACATACCAGAAATGGAAACCACCTATCGCACGAAATTGGAGAACCGCTTGCTAAGTTATGTCGGCGAAGATTTTGATAAGGCGCTTGTGCTATCAGAAATCGCGATTATGCTAGAGAAATCCGATATTAACGAAGAAATCGAACGTTTAGGAAGCCATATGAAGCAGTTTTCACACATTATTTTACGAAACGAGCCAATTGGTCGGAAGCTCGATTTTCTGATTCAGGAGATGAATCGCGAAGTAAATACGATCGGTTCCAAGGCTAGCCATTTGGAAATTACGAATCGTGTGGTAGAATTAAAGACAACACTTGAAAAAATGCGCGAACAAATTCAAAATGTAGAGTGATTTTTCAAGCAGTATGCTAATTTAGAAAAGAGGAACGCAATCATGACAGATCGAGGACTTCTCATTGTTTTATCTGGTCCTTCTGGAGTTGGTAAGGGAACAGTGCGCAAAGCTGTATTTGACGACCCAACCACTTCATTTGAATATTCCATTTCGATGACAACAAGAAAGCCCCGCGAAGGCGAAGTGGACGGTGTGGACTATTATTTCCGCACGAAAGAACAATTCGAGCAAGCGATTCAAGATGGGAAAATGCTAGAATACGCGCAATATGTCGGCAACTATTACGGAACACCACTAGATTACGTGGAAGAAATTTTGGCAGACGGAAAAGATGTTTTCTTAGAAATCGAGGTTCAAGGCGCGTTGCAAGTGCGTCAAGCAATGCCAGATGGAATCTTTATTTTCCTGACCCCACCAGACTTAAGCGAGCTGAAAAACCGCATTATTGGGCGTGGCACAGAGTCGATGGACGTTGTTGAAGAGCGCATGACTGAGGCCCGTAAAGAAATTGAAATGATGAACTCCTATGATTATGCCGTCGTTAATGATATAGTAGATAATGCCGTTCAAAAAATTAAGGGAATCGTCCAAACAGAACACCTAAAAATCGAACGCGTTGTTCACAAGTATGAAAAAATGTTAGAGGAGTTGGAATAAATGTTATATCCATCAATTGATAATCTGTTGTTAGTTATTGATTCAAAATACTCATTAGTAACGGTAGCCGCTCGTCGTGCCCGCCAAATGCAAAAAGACCACGATCCAGGCACGCTAGAAGATTTCCAATCACATAAAGAAGTTGGGAAAGCCCTGGAAGAGATTTACGCTGGAAACTTAGTAATGGGAAAAGATAAATAAGGAGTTGCCTCGCGCAGCTTCTTTTTTGCGTACAAATAGTAAATGATAACGCTTACTTGCGATTTTTTGTACAGCTCTGTGAACAAAATAACATATATCATCGAAAAGCCTTGATAGGACTCGTTTCCCGTGTTTTTTTGCGATTATCCAGCTACTCAAATTGGCTAATTTCCAGTACAATAGAGCCATGGGGGAGAAAAAATAATGGAGGTAACATATATGAAAAATTGGATTAAAGTCGCAGGTTTTGCGTCAACAGTAGCTATTTCGATGCTTGTTTTTCAAGGACAAGCGTCAGCGCACGGCTATATCTCAAAGCCAGCAAGCCGTGTTTATTTAGCAAATCAAGGCATTAACACAAACGTAGGATCAGCACAATGGGAACCACAAAGCATCGAAGCACCAAAAGGTTTCCCAGAAAAAGGACCACTTGACGGTCAAATCGCAGGTGGCGGCAAATACAGCCTACTAGACGAACAAACACAAAATCGCTGGTCAAAAGTCGACATTCAAAGTGGCAAAACAACCATCGAATGGACACTAACAGCACCACATAAAACAAGCAGTTGGAGCTACTACATCACGAAAAACGGTTGGGACCCTAACAAACCACTCACACGTGACCAGCTACAACTCATCACTAAAATTCAAGCAGATGGCACAGCACCAGCAGCAAAAACATCCCAAGAAATCACAATTCCAGCTGACCACACAGGCTACCATGTTATTTTAGGCGTATGGGAAATTGCCGATACTGGCAACGCATTCTACCAAGTAATCGATGCGAATATTAGCGGCGGAAGTTCCGTTCCCGATACAGAAGCACCGACAAAACCAGCACAACTAGAAACAACCGCACAAACATTTAACTCTGTATCTCTAAAATGGCAAGCATCAACAGACAATAAAGGCGTCTCATCTTACGAAATCTACCGCGATGGCAAATTTATCGGCGAATCAACAACACCAACCTACCAAGACACGAACTTAGCAGAAAACACGACATACACTTATACCGTTCGTGCCAAAGATTTTGCAGGCAACCGCTCGGAATGGAGCAACAGCATTCAAGCAAAAACAGCAGTCAAACCAGCAGCTGACACAGAAAAACCAACCGCACCAAAAATGCTGATGACTCATGCTCAATCATCTAATACGATTGACCTTTGCTGGCAAGCCTCATCAGATAATATCGGCGTAGCCTATTACGAAATTTACCGAGATGGTGTCAAAATCAAAACACAAACAGGCGTTATGTTCCAAGATATCAGCCTAAAGAGCGATACAACATATAACTATCTTGTTTATGCCGTAGACACATCCGGCAACCGTTCTGACGCAAGTAATTTACTAGCAGCCAAAACAAAACCAGCAGAAGTCATCCCAACAGGCACATGGTCATCCACACGCATTTATGTGGCTGGCGACATGGTGACTTACGACAACCAACAATACCGTGCGAAATGGTGGACACTTGGCAATAAACCAAGCGAAAGCGACGCGTGGGAACAAATCGGCGGAGGCATTGCCGACTGGAACAGCACAAAAGCTTACAACGGTGGCGACAAAGTCACATATAACGGAAAAAACTACCAAGCTAAATGGTGGATTCGCGGCGAACGCCCGGATGCTTCGATTGTCTGGGTATTGGTGAAATAAGTTCTAAAAGTAGTCTAGATAGCCATTCATTTCAGTGAAAACTGATTAGATGGTTATCTAGATTTTTGTAACCAGACATCGTTCCACTTCCTTTCGTTTTTGTGTCTACTTGAAAACAGCATAACATTTAACTTTACTGTCTACTTTATTAGTATACGTTCAATCGATAGCTGTGCAAAAAATGCTACACATCTATGGAGAATCGATTGATAATAAAGTAAAAGAGAAGAATTTAATACATAAGTTACTCATCGAAGAGCGTTTAAGAATCTCTGAGATATTTTGATTATCTTTTATCTGAAATTATCGTAAAGGCACATTTAACGAATCTGACACAATGGCATTGTGGTATATTCTCGTTACATATTATTCGCATAAACGAAAAAAGAGGCACACAACTTGTGTCTTTTTTTGTTGGGGATGTGGTGGCCGATTTCCTTAAAAAAGCCACTTTGGCCAGTTTGCACCAAACGAATTAAATGATAGCGCTCTCTTTGTTGGCTTTTTGAGAAGGAATGTCATATTTTATATACAGCAATTACATGTGAAAACAGATACAATAATGAAGCAGAATCGGGATGAGGATATTTTCATCACCAATAAAAGGAGGAAATCATACTATGCTAGCATATCAAAGAAGAAAGCAATACCGAAGGTGGGTTCACATAGGGCTGACAGGCGTGTTGTTAGGGAGTGGCATTGTCACATACGTTCCCAAAAATTCGTCCGCATATACCGTAGAAGCCAAGACGCTGACGACACCCAAAGCAACAAATACAAAACCAACCATTCCAGCCAATAGTACCTATCGTTCGCTTTTTCCAGATTCAAAATTAGCAATGACGGTCGCTGCAGAGACAGGAGATTTCGATTGGAGTGCGTGGTTACTAAATCTAGATGATTATTCGTTAGATCGTCCAGTGACGCAAGAAAAGCTCAATCAGGTGACGAAAATCACGGAAAATTGGGGTATTACAGAGAATCCGATGCGAAAGATTGAAGGTGTCCAATACCTGCACAATTTAAAGCGGCTATACATTGGAGATGGTGTATGGAGCGGTTTCGTAGAAAATCTAGATTTATTAGCCGGTCTAGATAAACTAGAAGAGCTCTCCATCGTAAGGAGTAAAGTGCAAGATATTTCGGGAATAACAAACTTAACCAATCTCAGGTATTTATATTTAAGTGACAACAACATCACAGATGCGAGTCCGATTGCGGGATTAACCAAACTGGAATATATCAGTTTGGATTCGGGAAATAACATTCAGAGTTTGGCTCCTTTTCGTCAGCTGACGAACCTCAAGAAGTTGTATTTGAATGCGAGTGTCAGTGATTTTAGACCGTTGCAACACTTACCGCTAATTCAGGATGCAAGTAATACATGGGAATTACGAGGAGAAGTGCAACTCCCGGATGCCTATGTCGGGGAACCGGTCTTTATGCAGGCGTTTGATCCTACTGGACAGCAGGTGGCATATGGTTCTGTTTACTTGGATGATAAATGGCAGGGATTGGACGCATACCAAAATAATCATGTTATTTGGACAAAACAGGGTACAGTTGGAAGTGTGACCTTTACACAGCGGCCTGTAGGAGCCACTGATTATAGTCGTTATATAAGAGTAGACTTTAAGCAGCGAGTGCTTCCTGCCAAAGCAACCGTTCAACCCGTCACCGTCCGTTATGTGGATGATCAAGGCGAAGTTTTAGCGCCAGAGGAACGTCTAACGGGAGTACTGGGCGAAGCGTATGAAGCCCAAGCCAAAACGATTAACGGCTATCAACTCACCGAAGAACCAGCGAATCGGGTGGGGACTTTCAGCACCGAAGCGCAAACGGTGACGTTTGTCTACACCAAGGAAGCTGTCCCTGTCAGCCAAGCGGTCACAGTGCGTCATCTAGATATCGAAGGGAAGGTCGTAGCACCGGAAGAAGTATTAAGAGGAGCTATAGGGGATACGTATGAAGCCCAAGCCAAGGCTATTGCAGGATACCGCCTTGTCACGACACCAGCCAACCAAACGGGCACTTTTGGTACAGAAGCGCAAACGGTAACCTTTATCTATGCGCAAGAGACAGCCCCACCTATGGCGCAACCCGTCACGGTACAGTATGTCGATGACCAAGGGCAAGCCTTAACACAAGAGGAAACCCTGACCGGGGTATTTGGTGCTCCATATCAAGCCGAAGCTAAAACAATTCCAGGCTATCAACTGACGAACCTGCCAAGCAATCACGCAGGGACTTTCCAAGCCGTGGCGCAAACCGTCCGTTTTATCTATACCAAACAAGCGTTGCCAGTAGCACAACCCGTCACGGTACAACATGTGGATGCACAAGGGAAAGCCATAGCGGAAGAAGATCTCCTGTATGGGAACGCAGGGGATACGTACCACGCGAAAGCCAAAGTGATTTCAGGTTACCATGTCTCCGAACACCCAGCGAACGCAACGGGAATCTTCGGTCCATCCGCGCAAACGGTGTGCTTTGTCTATGCCCCAGACGAGCCCATCGAAGCGATGGATCCAGTAGAGGAGGAGCCCACCACACCACCGAAGCCTTCCCTACCATCTCCCGTGACAGAGGATACAAGAACACCATCTGTTCCTTTACCGACGCAAGTGTCCTCCGAAGCAAGTCCATCGGTGGTGCCGGTGGTGCCAGGACCGACCCTGCCCTCGTTAGGAGAGCGCACCACGCATTCCATCGGATGGGGATTCACCTTGTTGCTAGTAGGCACTTGGCTACTCCTTCGTTATCCATCAAGCAAGCGTAAAAGGAGCTAAATGTATGTCAAAGAAAAGAACATGGATCCAAAAAGCAAGTTATGGTATGTGCCTCGGGACCTTATTATTCAGCCCAGCAGAGAGCTGGCTAGAAGATCAGCACCCCATCGAGGCAGTGACGCAAGCGGAGGTAGGGATGACCTTTCAGGAGCGATTTCCAGATCCAAACTTGGCACACGCTGTGTATCTAGAGTTATATCCAGAAAAAACATTATTTCCCGAACGAGTCAACTTAGAATCGCCTGTGTCTGCGGAGCAATTAGCGACGATCACCATCTTAGTAGATACCCCCGAAAGGCCGATAACAGATTTGACGGGCATTCAACAGTTGTCCCACTTAAAAACCCTGCATGCGGAAGGGGATGAAGGGGGGCGGATTCAACAGCTAGAACCATTGGCATCGATGAAAAACTTAGAGCATTTGACCTTGCGAAACGAATTCATCCAAGACCTAACCCCTTAGCGAAGCTCACGCAGTTACAGAGCTTGGATCTCTCCATGAATCGGATTACATCGGTGCAAGCGTTACAAGGGTTGACGCAATTACAAACACTACGGCTGACAGGGAACCAAGTGACCGATTTTCGGCCATTAGAGGAGATACCAGCTGTACAGGCAAAGGATACAGCGCATTTTGAAGCACTCGCCCAAACGATTCAGGCAGAAGAGACAAAGACAACGGGAGAAACGAGTCAATTGGTGGTATACACCCCCGAAGGGGAGCAAATCGCCGCGAATGTGGCCAGCTCGCAAGGGGAGGTACAAGCAGGAAACACGGTGAAATGGCTCCAGCCTGGCGACCAAATGGTGCAATACCGTGACAGTGAAACGCAGATTGTGGCATTTTTGCAGCAGAACGTAGTAGGAGAGAAGTTAGTCACGAAACAAGTCAGAAGTGTGTTATCCGCCAATGTACAGCCTATTTCTATCTTAAATGCCAAAGGTGAATTGATAAAACAGGATTCCTGTGTAATGATGGCAGGGGATTCAGATGCCGCGAAGGACGTGAACAAAGCATCCATCGAAGCAGCACTTGAAAAGGTAAGCGAATTAGTTCCCGATATAAATCAACATCGTGGTACTATCCGCTTGCCTTCAGGGGAGTGGTATTTAAAACAAAAAATAAAGTTAATAGATGGGGTAACATTTGAGGGACAAGGAAAAACTACACTGTATCGGGCTATCGGTGATTTCGCTAAAACGTCAATTTCAACTGTAGATCAGGTACAGTATTATGATGCCATGATTGATATGGCAAATGATACGGTGGTACGTAATTTAACCTTAGATGGGCTTCGAGCCCCAGAAGCTAGTATGATTTTCCACCAAAATGGTATCACAGCCAAAGGAAACTATGGCGAAGGTCCGAATCCCCAAGCACCAACAGCGAAGGATTATCTTCAGAATTTGACCATTGAAGACGTGGCTATCCAAAATATGGCTGGAAGCGGGATAACAATCGATCTGGCTAAAAACGTCACGATTCGTGGCACAACGGCTGTTACTGCGCCTAATCATGCGATGAAGGTCGAGAATGTGAAGAATGATGGTATTATTGGTTACTCAGTGGAAAATATGCGAGTAGAAAACACACTCACAAGAACCATTGGACATAATATCAATGGGGTTGATGGGAAAAATTACAATATATGCGCTACGATGCGCAAAATGGGGCACCCTGACCCAGGTCTGGCTTATTATGTTCGTTATCCTAATAGTCGAGATGTGACCTTCCAGCACAATGTTGTCC
>NZ_JNFA01000022.1 GCF_000766865.1 Listeria booriae | reverse complement strand
GCAACAAAAGCAGAAAGTAAATTGAAAAGTAGTCAAGAAGAAGGTCAGGGGTCTTTTTCGGATGTTACGGATTATTTCTCCGTGGTGCCTGGGAAATCATCGAGTATTGAAAAGAATATAGTTACAATTACTCCGAATAGACCAAGTCAAGCAGGTGGACTATGGTCGGATGCTTCGAATAAAGTGGATTTAACAAAAAACTTCCATTTGAAAGCTGATCTGTTTATGGGTACAGATAGTAATGGTGCTGACGGAATGGCATTTGTTATGCAGAATGATCCTAGAGGAAATAAAGCTATTGCAGGAAACGGTGGTGCAATGGGTCTTTATGGTGATTCCTATATCAAGAACGCATTAGCCGTAGAGATTGATACGTATATTAATGACGGAACTGAGTTTGCTGAGAAGTGGGATTATGACGTAAAACCTAAGAATGAACATATCGCAATTACAGTACCAGGAGTAGGACCAATCATTGAACACAATGCACTCAATGTTTTACCAAATGGCACGTATTTTGAAGATAGCGAATTCCATGAAGTATCATTTGATTGGAATGCGGCCACTAGAACATTAAGTTATAACTACCGTGGTTACACTGGAAGTTATCAAGTTCAAAGTTTACAAGACACATTTGGTGGAAATGAAGTATTTTTTGGTTTTGTTGGATCAACTGGTCAAAGAAGCAATTTACAACAACTTAAAATCACAGAACTCCAAATCAACGGCATTTCTCCAGAACTAGCACTAGAAATCAACGACACAAAAGG
>NZ_JNFA01000021.1 GCF_000766865.1 Listeria booriae | reverse complement strand
CAAGCCAAAAGCCAAGTAGGAATCGCCGTATGGGGAACGACCCACCTTGCCCCTGGTCCTAGAGTCACTGGCTATACAAATGGCGTAGTCCAAGGTAATGCCATCGATGCCATTGAGCCAAGCCGTTCGATTACGACCCACTATGGTGCCATCGCGCTGAAGCTAGTTGGCAACAAAGCAGGAACCGAAAACGAAGCACAGCCACAAGGCATGTTGGTCACACAAAATACTATCGGAAAAGCTGCTGTCAACTCCGTCCAATTAGCGGGTATCAGTTCTGCGGGGAGTACGCGCAATACCACCCTTGCCGCCAACCACATCGGAGTGATTGGCAGTAGTAGCCCTGCAGCCCAAGCCGTTATCGGCAAGCTTACGCACGCCCCCATCACGTTACGAGAAAGAGCGAGCATGATGACATTTCAGCACAACATCGTGGCCAACCAGAACGCGGTCATGGTCCAAGACGATAAATATGGCATCCGTTCCGACATGCATCTGGAAGGGCTGGCCACCAATCAATGGGAGGACCCGAAAGACAATGTGACGCGCCAACAAGATCAGTATAGTTATGCGATCACCAATGTCCAATGGGATGGCGAAACAGGCACGGTGACAGGGAATGTCGGCAATCAGGTGGGGACGGTCGAAGTCCATCAAGGCAGCCGTTCCGAGGTGTTAGCCAACAACCAACAAGTGGTCGCCAATACCTATACCCGCATCAATCCAGCGACACGGACATTTCGTATCCAATCCAACGCCTTGAAAGGAACGA
>NZ_JNFA01000020.1 GCF_000766865.1 Listeria booriae | reverse complement strand
CAAGCCAAAAGCCAAGTAGGAATCGCCGTATGGGGAACGACCCACCTTGCCCCTGGTCCTAGAGTCACTGGCTATACGAATGGCGTAGTTCAAGGCAATGCCATCGATGCTATTGAGCCAAGAAGTTCGATTACGACCCATTACGGTGCCATCGCGCTGAAAATGGTCGGTAACAAAGCAGGCACGGAAAACGAAGCACAGCCCCAAGGCATGCTGGTCGCACAAAATATCATCGGAAAAGCTGCCGCCAACTCCGTCCAATTAGCAGGCATCAGTTCTGCGGGTAGTACGCGCAATACCACCCTTGCCGCCAACCACATCGGAGTGATTGGCAGTAGTAGCCCCGCAGCCCAAGCCGTTTTCGGCAAGTTCACGCACGCCCCCATCACATTACGAGAAAGAGCGAACATGATGACATTTCAACACAATATCATGGCCAACCAGAACGCCGTCATGGTCCAAGACGATAAATACGGCATCCGTTCCGACATGCATCTGGAAGGGTTGACCACCAATCAATGGGAGGATCCGAAAGACAATGCGACGCGCCAACAAGATCAGTATAGTTATGCGATCACCAATGTCCAATGGGATGGCAAAACAGGCATGGTGACAGGAAATGTCGGCAATCAGGTGGGGACAGTCGAAATCCATCAAGGCAGCCGTTCCGATGTGTTAGCCAACAGTCAACAAGCGGTCGCCAATACCTATACCCGCATCAATCCAGCGACACGGACATTTCGTATCCAATCCAACGCCTTGAAAGGAACGA
>NZ_JNFA01000019.1 GCF_000766865.1 Listeria booriae | reverse complement strand
TGTGTCGATGGTGTGCGCAAAAATAATTACACGGTGCTAGAAGGTAGCGGTACCTTCACCATCAACATGGCTGGACGGGTGCCAAGCGCTACTAGTCAAATTACAGCTAAAATCTACGACCGCGCCACGGATATATTACAAAAAGAACAAGAAGTACCGATGCTGCCAAGTAGACCATCTTAATACAGATGGAATGATAGTACGGCGAACGTTCGTAGCGATGAACATGGCTATGATTGGGACGCGATAAAAGCAGAGTTAGCATCGCTCATTGCCTCTATAAAGATTGAAACACCTTTAAAAGAAGCCTCTATCGAAGCATTAGATGCCGCTAGGAAACAAGATACACATCATTTCGAAGCAGTAGTGAAACGAAACAAATTAGCCTTTGTATCGGATTTATTCCAAAATACGGCAAGCCAATTCCTAGCGCAAGTGATAACTAAAACGCTAGGCATCTAACCGATAAAAAAACCGCGACATCCAATCGAAATAATCGATTAAAAATCGCGGTTTCTTTATGCGTTATTTTACTGAAAAACAGAAAAAAACGCAGGATACTTCTCCAACAGCACATGATTCACCGAATAAATGTGCGATGTACCTTCTTTCCGGACGGTAATTAAATCAGCTTCGCGCAACAATTTAATATGGTGGGACATGGTCGATTTAGAAATATCATAACTATCACAGACAACGCGTCGCTCGCCTTTTTGCAATAAGCAAAGAAAAATATCGAGACGAATTGGGTCGCCAAGTGCTTGAAATAATAACAATAATTGGTCGGTTTTTAGATTCACTTTTTTCATAAAAATATCATAGCATAAGGATTATTATTTGCCTATCAAAATGGATTATGTTAAAGTATTGTAGTTCGAAAAAAATCGAACAAGCTAAAAAAGGAAGAAGGGCAAACGAGATGTTAGTCATTCAGGCGAAATTAGAAGTGCAAGAAGGTCAAATCGAGGCGTTTCTTGAAGCGGTCCAGCCGTTAATAGAAGCATCACGCGCAGAAACAGGCAATGTAAGTTACAATCTGACCTGTTCTGTAGAAAACACGACAGAATATTACATGTTAGAAGAATGGGAAGACTTAGCAGCCATTGATGCACATAATAAAAGCAAGCATTTCCAAGACTTTCAAGCAAGCGTGGGAACAATGCTCTCAAGCGCGCCACGCATTCAAGTATTAAGCACAATAGAAGGGAAGTAATACCATGTTTAAAAATAATGATTTTGAAGATATCATCAAAAACCGCCGCTCAATCCGTACATATGATGCGGACGTAAAAATTAGCAAAGAAGAAATGGAAGCCATTCTAACTGACGCGATGCGTGCTCCGTCTTCCGTGAACATGCAACCATGGCGATTCGTCGTTGTTGAAAGCCCTGAAGGCAAAGAAAAATTGCGTCCGCTTATTCGTTTCAATACTCAACAAAATGACACGTCTGCCGCGATGGTTGTGATTTTCGGGGATACGAATAGCTTTGAAAATGGTGAGAAAATTTTTAGTAGTGCAGTGGAACAAGGTTTGATGCCACAAGACGTGAAAGATAAGCAAATGGCGGCTTTGACACCGTATTATGCGAATTCACCACGCGAGGAATTAGAACGTGTAAGCATTATTGACGGAAGCCTTGTTGCCATGCAATTGATGCTCGTAGCGCGTGCTTACGGTTATGATACGAATCCGATTGGTGGATTTGAACGCAAAGAAGTAGCAGAGGCTTTTGATATGGACACAGAACGCTACGTACCAGTGATGATTGTGTCGATTGGTAAAGCAAAAGATACTGGGTATGGTTCATATCGTTTGAGTACGGAAGATACGGTTTTTTGGAAGTAAAGATAGGTCAAGATATAGTCTGATTCTCGCGGTTGATGGGAATCAGGCTATTTTATTTTCATTCAATGAACATAATTCACATATTGATTTACAAAATAAAGTTGGGATGATAATATAAAAGTATTGTAGTTTCATTTTGAAGTCATTCCATGTTATGAGACAAAAGGAAAGTATACATATTTGAATAATAACAACACCAGAGGAGTGTGACATATGAAAAAATGGCAGATTATTTTAGGAAGTCTATTACTGGTCATTATTTTAGCTGTTGGCGGATATATGCTTTACGTTCATATTAATACGAAGCAAGCGGATAATCAGATAAACCGTATTATAGAAGAAGCAGGTATCCCTGAAAATGGAATAATCGTCATTGAGAAAACAAAATACAATCAAAAAGTGCTAAGCGACGAGTGGTGGACAAAAGAAATAACGACAGAAAAAGACTATGAAAACTGGAAAAAAACAGTGAAAGAGCAACAACATTTTTTTAACGGAGACAAACTAACAAGTAAAAACGAAAGTAAATTAGATACAAAAACGAATTGTGAGCTTAAATATAATTTTGCATATTATAAAAATCCTGATAAGGTATACGGTGATTATGTGATCAGTGGGGATTCGGTGAGCTCCGATGAAGCTACGCGTCTATTTGCGTATACGATACCAAAGAATCATTTACCTTTTTAACATTAGTGTTTCACCAACACGCAAAAGTTGAACTCAAGTTAATTAAATTTCTCGGCTGGCCTGAAGATGGTATTTTACCAGACTCAAGCCAGCCTATTTTAATCTGATTCACCAACACATCTTAAAAAATAAAAAAGTAAAATACATCACAAAAAATAAATATATCCTCTATATTCCTTCAAACACGCCGATGTAAAGCAATCAGGATGCACGGCGTATTTTTAATAGTCACAGAATAAAATCGGTCCATTCAAGTAAAACCGTATAGTTATAAAAATTAACGTTATAAAAATTACATTTGACAAAAAAATAAGCTTATAATATAGTTTAAAGTAATTGGTGCACGGGGTTTTATTTATTATAAATGTTGGTATATAGCTATTTATGTGATATATATTACTATATAATATATTTTCGGAATCATTAGAACTTTATAATAGTAATTAATATTACTTTTCGTTACTTTTGCTGACATTTATCGATTTAAAAAGCTCAACAATTGAAGGAAATGGATAGGCCGTCTATGGAATATTTTACGAACATGACTGACATGTAGAAAAGAGGGCGATAATGGAACAAGTAAATCAAATCTTAGTAGCAGTTCAACCTTATGTTCTGTTGATTTTTGTGTATGCAACAATGATTGCGATTGGCTTTACGATTACGATAAAACAATTAGTTGTATCTTTTAAGCGACCGTTACCGCTGATTTTGTGTCTTCTTTTTAATATTATTGTGGCGCCCTTGATTGCGTCTCTAATAACGAATGGGTTGGCGGCATCATTTGGTAGCAAGGCGGAAGCAACGACGATTATCATTGCTGCTGTCCTTATCAACTTGTTCGCTGGTGCGCCTGCTGGCATGAAAAATGTGCAGTTAGGTGGCGGTGATGGGGCGAGCGCGGTAGCTATGTTGACATTGCTTTCTATTGCGGTTGTTATTTTTACACCATTTACAGCGCCGTTGTTCTTGCCTGGGGATGTGACGATTCCTGTTGCCAAGATTGTCTGGACATTGATTATTTTAGTAGTTATTCCGCTTGGTATCGGTTTGACGCTTAATTCTGTGAAACCGAATATTGCTAAAAAAGCTTTGAAAAGCGTGAACGAAATATCATCAATCAGTATGATTTTAGTATTGGTATGCTTCATGTTGCCGAACTTGCAAAGCGTTTTTGATACAGGATTATATGCTTTGTCTGTTTTTGGGATTATCGTATTAGCTAATTTCTTTATTACCTATTTTTGTACGGTGGGAACGATTCAAGATAAAAAAACAGTGTCCTTGTTATCCATGTCGAAAAATTTCGGTGTAGCGCTTTCTGTTGCAACAGCAGCGTTTGCGTCTTACGATATTATACCAGCGATGATGACGTATGCGATTGTAATGATGATCGCTTGTATTCCGGTGGCACTTATTTTGAAACATGTGACCGGTGAAAAAGTCGCACTGACTAGAAAATCATAACGAAAGAATGTTACTGAAAAAAGGGGAATGGATATGTTCAAATATATTTTATTATCGTTGGGAGGTTATAAAGCATCCTATTTACGGAATGATATTATTTCGGGGATTGGCGTGGCGGCGCTTAGCATTCCTGTTGCGATGGGTTATGCGCAAGTTGCCGGTCTTCCAGCGATTTACGGACTGTATGCATCATTTTTACCGGTCCTTGCTTATGTTATTTTTGCCAGTTCCCCGCAATTGATTTATGGTATCGATGCTACGGCAAGTGCGATTACTGGTTCGATTATTATTGGTACAGTTGGACTTACAGCTGGTTCAAAAGAAGCGATAACTTTGGCGCCGATTTTGGCTTTCTTCTGCGCTTTGTTTTTAGTATTGTTCTCCGTACTCAAACTTGGAAGGTTCGCAAAATATATTTCGGAGCCTGTGCTAAGTGGCTTTATTTCGGGGTTAAGTGTCTCCATCATGATAAGCCAAATCCCAAAAATAATTGGCATAAAGTCAAGCGGCGATGGTGTCGTTTCGGATGTGACAAACATTGTGACGCATCTACCGAACGTAAATGTCGTCTCGCTGGTGCTTGGAACGGTAGCAATCATCCTCATCATCTTTGGGAAAAAATTATTACCGAAATGGCCAACAGCGCTTATCGTGCTTATTTTAGGGACCATGTTATCGTATTTTATGGCGCTGCATCAGTATGGCGTGGACATAGTTGGTAGTGTTCCGTCAGGCTTTCCATCGCTTCGTTTGCCAGACTTTTCTGCTACGACGTGGGGGATTAGCATAGTTGGCGGACTTGTTTCAGCGATTGCTTGTTTTGCAGGTTCGCTACTTCCAAGCGAAAGTTTTGCGATGCGAAATAAGTATAAGATTAATGGGAATCGCGAATTGTTTGCGTATGGCGTGTCGAATTTTGTGGCTTCCTTATCTGGATGTCCGCCTACGAGTGCCAGTGTTTCTCGAACAGCGGCAAATGAACAATTTCATGGGAAGACGCAGCTCGTATCTATTGTAGCTGCAACGATTATTGCGCTTGTCGTGGCATTTTTTAGTGGATTGCTTTATTATATGCCGCAACCGGTGCTCTCGGGGATTGTGTTTGCTGCGCTGATTGGTATTGTAGATATTTCTATTTTGCGTCATTTGTTTGGTGGTGCGCGTCGGGAAGCTTATGTTTGGATTATTTCCGCTGTTGGGACGCTTTTCCTCGGTGTTATCTGGGGTGTGTTGCTCGGGCTTGTCTTATCGTTTGTAAATGTGATTTTACGTTCGATGGCGGCACCGGCTGCGGAACTTGGAGTTATGGATGGACGTGATGGCTACTTTGATTTGAATCGGGGTGCTGCTGTCCATCGGATTCCTGAAACCGTCATTTACAGATATAGCGGCTCACTTTTCTTTGGTAATATTGATGTATTTACAAGCGGACTTAAAAAATTAATGAAGAGCGATACAAAAGTGGTTATCGTGGATGCTAGTGCGATTGTAACAATTGATATGACTGCATCTGCCACGTTAAAAGAACTGCTCGATTGGCTGGATGACCAAGCGGTAACATATTACTTTGCTAATGTGACTGGCAATTTGAAAACCAATTTTAAAAAGCATAAGTTAGATTTTCTAATCGAGGATGGTAAAACGAAGAAAACGATACAGGATGCGCTTCAAAGTTATCAAAATACATTATAAAAATACTGGAGGCTTTACTCATGATACAAAAACAATTAAACACGACTGAAAAACTTGCAATTGATGCCTATATTTATGGTTTTCCGTTACTATTTAATTTGGAACAGATGAAACGTTATGTTGAAGAAGGTATTGGCGCGAATTTGGCAACTCCCTTTAACCATTTTAGTCATGCTAAGACGCTAGCGACTCCAGAAGATACATTTGTTACGATTAATAATGATACGATTTATTCGATGGCGCAACTTGATTTAAGTGTGGGACCGATTGTGCTTCATGTCCCTGATGTTGGTGACCGCTACTATGTTTTGCAATTTGTAGATGCGTGGACGAACAATTTTGCGTATGTTGGGAAAAGAGGAACTGGAACAAAAGCGGGTGATTTTTATCTTACGCCACCCGGATGGAGTGGAACGGTGCCTGAGAACATGCAGCAAATCAAAGTGCCTACACGGCTTGCGTCGATTGTTGGGCGTTGGGTATGCGATGGTGAAGCGGATATTCCAAATGTGTCTGCACTTCAAGAGTTGACGACATTGACTGTGATTGACACGGATAAAGCGCCACTAGGTTTCCCCGAAGTCACCGAAACCGTCCCAGCAGAAATTCAGTTTTATGAAAAATTACGTGTTGCCATGCATGATTTAGTCCCTTCACAGCAAGATATCACCTTGCAAAATACGTTTTTACCGTTAGGGCTTGCAGACGGTGATAAGTCGCCGTTGTTACATGTAGAAAAAGCGGTATACGACGCACTGAAAAATGGCCAAGTGATGGGGCTTGCGACGATTAAGAAAACATTGTTATCAGGTGTTGCAGAAAGTGAAAACGGTTGGCGAATTACGTTCCATTCTTTTGATTACAACGCGGATTTTTTCGAAGTTGGGACAATCAATAGTCCTGAGTGGATTATAGCTGACCGTAAAGTAGCCATTGTGGAGCGTGCGATTGCGGCAATGGGCGGTTTATGGGGAAATCACGGATATGAAGCGGCGTACGTTGCTACGTGGACGGATGCGGAGGAAAAAACATTGAACGGTGCTAATGATTATACATTAACACTAAATCCGGTTCCGCCTGTTGATGCCTTTTGGTCGATCACAATGTATGATGCGCCTGATTTTTATTTAGTTGATAACCCAATTCAGCGCTATTCTATTGGCGATAGAACGCCGGGCATTCAATACGAAGAAGATGGTTCGCTAACGGTTTATATGTCTGTAAAAGAGCCTACAGATTCGAAAAAGCGGGCGAATTGGTTGCCAACGCCAGCAGGTGATTTCCGCCCTGTTATGCGAATGTACCAACCGGATAAAAGTGTGATCGCTCGGGAATATCACTTCCCAGCAATCAAGAAAGTGTAATTCATTTTAAATAGGTCAGGGGAGAGTAGTATGGCAAGAAAAGGAGCAGTTATCACTAGTAGTATAGGAGCAATTATTGGTTTGATTGTGGGGATTTGGCTCGTGGTTTCAGGCGATAACTGGAATGATTATATCCAAACATTTACGTATTTTAGTGGAGTTGTAGGCGATCAATTAGAGACGCTAGGTTGGATTACCATTGTTTTTTCAGCATTAGCGTTAGTAGCTGGGCTATCTCTTCCGAAACGTCCAATGGCTTGGGGACTTCTTATTTTAGTGATTGGTGTTTTGATGTTTTTCTTTATTGGCACAGCTTGGGTCGTATCGGGTATTTTATTAATTATCGGCGGTTTGATGAGCATTTTTAAAAGTGAATAACAAAAAATGAATCAACAGGAGGAAGCAGGATGGAACAGTCAAAATTTGATACATTGCAAGGTATTCAAACAATTGGGGAACTTCCAACGAGGAATTCTATCGCGACATTGTTTACAGAAATGGATTTTTATCAAGCAACACAGCTTTATTTATGGGGACTGCCACTTGTCACATTTGCGGAATGGCAACGAATCCATGAAGAAGAATTTGGGGCAACGAGTGGGGACTTAGTTACGTATGTTGGGTACGAAGATTTAGCGGGAATTATTACGGCGAACGCAACGACCCCATACACAATGGGCTTTATTGATTTAGCGAAAACAGGGCCAATGGTGATTGAAATACCGAAAGGACATATTGCTGGTGGTTTTTCAGATTTTTGGCAGCGTGAAGTGGCCGCGGTTGGAGAGATGGGACCGGATAAAGGGCAAGGCGGTAAGTATATTTTGCTTCCTCCGGGGATGGACGATAGTGAGGTGTATGCGGCACAAGGGTATCATCAAATTCATAGTAAGATGATGAATGCTTTCTTTGGTTTAAGAACGCTTGATCCTGATCCGAACGTTTGCAAAGCCTTGGTAGAAGAAGTGAAAATATATCCATACGCGAAAAAAGATGCGATTCCGCCGACACGTATTTTGTCTCCAGCGGGTAAGAAATATTTTGCTGGTCCGCCAAAAGGAATCCTGTATTGGGAACGGCTACAAAGTATGATTGCAAGAGAAACGGTAGAAGATCGCGATCGTATTTTTGCGCAGTGGTTAGATAATTTAGGGGTTCGTAAAAACGTTTTTGATCCGACGCCACGCCAAGTAGCAATTTTGACAGCAGCTGTAGAAAAAGGCGAGTTGATGGCACAGTCGAATTCTTTTGCGAAACGCATTGCTGGGGCGCGTCATTGGGAAGACAAGCATTGGGATTATGTCATGATTATCCCGGCATCGTCGCAACGAGGTGAGAACTTTGATTATTTCTTTGAGCGAACTTCTTATTTTTATGAGGCGGTAACTTACTCCAAAGCGATGATTTCGAAAACACCAAATGTTGGGCAAGCGTATTTGGGAACGTATACGGATAGTGATGAGAACTGGCTTGATGGTAGCAAAAACTATACGTTACGCATTCCGGCGAATCCTCCAGCAGTCAACTTCTGGTCGATTACGGTATATGATTCTGCGACGCGCTGTTTAATACAAAATGAGCAAAAAAATGCAGATATTTCATCACGTAAAGCGATTGAAGTTAATGCGGATGGTTCTGTTGATATTTATTTCGGACCAGAAGCACCGATTGGCCACGAATCGAATTGGGTACAGACAAATAAAGATGCCCATTGGTTCACGTATTTGCGTTTGTACGGGCCAACAGAGCAGTATTTCGATAAGTCATGGAAAATGGGCGATATTGAAATGATGCGGACTGCGGTTACGATGTAAAAATAGGATATATTCTAAAGAAAAATGATAAGCAAAGCTAGGAATCGGTGAAGCAAAAACCTGATCCCTAGCTTTTTCTTTATCTTTCTAACTCACAACACTGTTTTTTCAAGCATTAAAACGGTATAATTAACGGGAAGGTGAAAGAGGTGACCGAGATGTTGAATGGAAAAAATATCTTACTCGCGGTTTCGGGTGGAATCGCTGTTTATAAAGCTGTCGCGCTTACGAGTAAATTGACGCAGGCAGGCGCGAATGTGAAAGTGATGATGACGAAGAGTGCGCAGGAGTTTGTGCCGCCGTTATCGTTTCAAGTATTGTCGCGCAATGATGTGTACACAGATACTTTTGATGAGAAGGATTCTGGCGTTGTGGCGCATATCAATTTGGCGGACTGGGCGGATTTAGTGATTGTGGCGCCAGCGACGGCGAATGTGATTGGCAAAATGGCGAACGGGATTGCGGATGATATGGTGACGACGACGTTGCTTGCGACAGAAGCGCCGATTTGGGTGGCGCCAGCGATGAATGTGCATATGATTGCGCATCCAGCGGTAGTTCGGAATATTAACCAGCTGTACGCGGACGGGGTTCGTTTTATTGAGCCGAGCGAGGGTTATTTGGCTTGCGGTTACGTTGGACGCGGGCGTTTGGAAGAGCCTGAACGGATTGTTGGGCACTTGACGGCTTATTTTACGGAGAAGAATACGACGCTTGCTGGACGGAAAGTCGTGATTACAGCGGGAGCAACGATTGAAAAGCTTGATCCGGTGCGTTATTTTACGAATCATTCGACGGGCAAAATGGGCTTTGCGGTTGCGGAAACAGCGGCGCGTTATGGCGCGGAGGTCGTGTTGGTGACGTCATCGACGAAGTTGCCAGTGCCACACGGTGTCGCGGTGCATTATATCGAGACGGCGCAGGAAATGTACGATGAGGTGATGAAACATCAAGATTCGGCGGACATTTTTGTGATGAGTGCCGCAGTGGCAGATTATACGCCAAAAGTGATTCATGAACATAAAATCAAGAAGCAACCGGGCGATTTCGCGATTGAGATGGTACGCACGAAAGATATTTTGGCGGAAATCGGGCAGAATAAGCGTGACACGCAAGTCGTGATTGGCTTTGCCGCAGAAACGCAAAATGTAAAAGAGAATGCGCTGAAAAAACTGCATAGCAAAAACGCAGACATGATTGTAGCAAATAATGTGGCGCAAATAGGTGCTGGTTTTGGTGTGGATACGAATCAGGTGACTTTTTACGGCCATGATGATGCCGAGACAGTTTTCCCGTTATTGTCAAAACAAGAGGTAGCGCGCGAAATTATAGAACAAGCCGCGCGTTTTTTGGAGGAAAAGTAATATGCAAAAAATAGCCCAAGTTATTGTGGATGTGCCAGCGATGCAAGTTGACCGCCCATTTGATTACTTGATTCCCGAAGCTTGGCGCGATATTGTTTGTCCTGGTATGCGGGTATCGGTTCCTTTTGGAAATCGGGCGTTGCAAGGATTTGTCGTGGGGACGTCTGATTCGAGCGAGTTCTCGAAATTAAAAGAGATTCGGGAAATGATGGATTTGGCGCCGGTGATTAATGAGGAATTGTTGTCGCTTGGAGATTGGATTGCCGAAGAAACGCTAGCTTACCGCATTACGGCGTATCAGGCGATGTTACCTGCTGCGTTGCGGGCGAAATATGAGAAGTATTTTGTGTTGCTAGATACGGCGAACGATGAGGCAGAACGGCTTTTTGAAGGCTATGAAACGATGGATTGGAAAAAAGCAGAACAGCTCGGCGCTTTACCAACTTTGCAAAAATGGCTCAAAAACGGCACGGTGGATCTTGTGTATCAAGTGAAAACGAAAGTGACGAAAAAGACGATGCGCGCTGTGCGCTCGCTTTGTTCGGTGCAACAATTAGAGGATGCCATCGCGGGACTTTCGAAATCGGCCAAAGCGCAGATTAAGATTTTGCAGTTTTTCCAAGTGTTTGATGGGGATTACATTACGGTGAAAGAATTGCGGGAACGTGTGCAGACAACGGATGCCACGATTCAGAAGGTGGCTTCGCTTGGTTTGATTGAAATTTTCGATCAGCATGTGTCGCGTGATCCCTATGAGAATCATGATTTTGAGGCGAGTAAGCCGTTGCCGTTGTTGCCGGATCAGCAGGCAGCTCGGGATGCGATTGTGAATTCTGCGCAAACGGGGAATCAGGAGACATTTCTTTTGTACGGCGTGACCGGAAGCGGAAAAACAGAGATTTATTTGCAGTCGATTGAAGCTGTTTTGGCGGAAGGGAAAGAAGCGATTGTACTCGTGCCTGAGATTGCACTGACGCCGCAGATGGTGGAGCGATTTAAGAGTCGTTTTGGTAAACAAGTTGCGGTGCTTCACAGTGCGCTTTCGGCGGGCGAGAAATACGATGAATGGCGCAAAATTGAGCAAGGAAAAGCCAAAGTCGTTGTTGGGGCGCGTTCTGCGGTTTTTGCCCCGTTTATGAATTTAGGTATTATTATTATTGATGAAGAGCATGAAACGAGCTATAAACAAGAAGATAATCCGCGGTATCATGCGCGGGACGTGGCGATTGAGCGGGCGAAGCGACATGGTTGTCCAGTTGTGCTTGGTAGTGCGACGCCGTCTTTGGAGTCATTTGCGCGAGCTGGGAAAAAGCGGTATACATTGCTGGAATTGCCGACGCGTGTGAATGATTCGGCGCTTCCAGAAGTTACGGTTGTCGATATGAGTGAGGAATTGCGAAACGAGAATCGGACGGAGTTTTCTGCGGTATTGTTGGAGAAAATCAAGGAGCGTTTGGCGAAGAAAGAACAAGTTGTATTGTTGCTGAATCGGCGCGGGTACTCGTCGTTTGTGATGTGTCGCGATTGTGGTTATGTGGTGGAATGCCCGAATTGCAGTATTTCGCTGACGTATCATCAGGCGCATAATCAGATGAAATGCCACTATTGCGGCTATCAAGAAGCGGTGCCACACCATTGTCCGAGTTGTGAGAGCGAGCAAATTCGTTATTTCGGAACAGGAACGCAAAAAGTACAAGAAAGTCTCGCCAAATTAATTCCGGAGGCACGCGTGATTCGGATGGATGTCGATACGACGTCGAAAAAAGGTTCGCATGAAAAACTGTTAAATCAGTTTCGTGATAAAGAAGCCGATGTGTTACTCGGGACGCAAATGATTGCCAAAGGGCTTGATTTCCCGGATATTACGTTGGTCGGTGTGTTAAATGCAGACACGATGTTGCATCTGCCGGATTTTCGAGCTTCGGAAAAAACGTTTCAGTTGTTGACGCAGGTAAGTGGGCGAGCTGGACGGCATCTGTTGACTGGGGAAGTGATTGTGCAGAGTTACAATCCGGAACATTACAGTATTCAATACGCGAAAATGCATGATTATTTAGGGTTTTACCATCATGAAATGCGTGTTCGCAAAATGGGATCGTATCCGCCATTTTATTATTTGACGCTGATTAATGTGAGCGATGAAAATGAGATGAAAGCCGTGCGGACGATTCAGGAAATCACGCAATTTTTGCAAGGAAAGTTGGGGCCTGATGCGATTATTTTAGGGCCTGTGCCAAGTTCGATTGCGCGGATTAAGAATAAATATCGCTATCAATGCATTATTAAATATAAAGTGGAGCCGCAACTAAACGCGGAACTTAAAAATATTTTGCAACACTATCAAAAAGAGCAAGTCAAAGGACTGACGATCACGATGGATGTACAGCCGTTTGTGATGATGTAAAGGAGATAGGAGCATGACGAAAATAATTTTTATGGGAACGCCGGCTTTTTCGGTGCCTGTTTTAAATGAAGTGGCGGATCAATATGAGGTGATTGCGGTTGTGACGCAGCCGGATCGTGCGGTGGGGCGTAAGCGTGTGTTGACGCCGCCACCAGTGAAGGAGGCAGCTGTGGCGCGAGGGATTCCTGTGTATCAACCGGAGAAGTTGCGGGACTCGGAGGAGCTTGCGACATTGATTGGTCTTGGTGCGGATTTGATCGTGACGGCGGCTTATGG
Organism: Listeria booriae; assembly: GCF_000766865.1. Lineage (GTDB taxonomy): Bacteria > Bacillota > Bacilli > Lactobacillales > Listeriaceae > Listeria_A > Listeria_A booriae. The sequence goes on along the minus strand of NZ_JNFA01000019.1, from coordinate 384,386 downwards.
GCAGATTTTGCCGAATGTGTTGTTGGAAGCGCCGAAACATGGCTGTATTAACGTGCACGCCTCGCTTCTGCCGGAATATCGTGGTGGTGCGCCGGTGCATTATGCGATTTTGGATGGGAAAACGGAGACGGGCGTTACGATTATGTACATGGTGGAGAAGCTGGACGCAGGCGATATGTTAGCGCGACGCAGCATTCCGATTACGGATGAGGATAATGTGGGAACGATGTTTGAGAAGCTGAGTGAGGTTGGTGCGTCGCTTTTGATGGACACATTGCCAGATCTTCTAGCTGGGAAAATTACACCGGAACCGCAAAATCCAGAAAACGTAACGTTTGCGCCGAATATTAAACGCGAGCAAGAAAAAATTGATTGGACACGAGATGGACGCGCGATTTTCAATCATATTCGCGGACTTTCGCCGTGGCCAGTGGCTTATACCACGCTTGACGGAAATAATTTTAAAATTTGGCAGGCACATTTGGAAGAAACGGATACCGTTTTACCAGCAGGACAAGTGGCGCGGACAACAAAACACGATTTTGCCATTGCAACAGGCGATAAAACCGTGATTGTTCCAGAAATCGTCCAACCAGCAGGAAAACAAAAAATGGCTGTGGCTGACTATATGGCGGGAGCCGGGCAGCAGTTAAATACAGAAACAAGGTTCGGTGACTTATGAAAAAACCAGAAACAGTGCGCGAAATTGCACTAGACTTAATTGAAAAAATCGAGAACAATCAATCATTTAGTCATCTACTAATCAATGACGCACTGAAAAAAAGCGACTTAAACCCAATGGACCGCGCGTTATTAACCGAGCTTGTTTACGGCACGACCCAACGCCGCATCACGCTTGATTTCTACTTAGCACCATTCTTGAAAAAAACACCGGAAAACTGGGTGCTTAATTTACTGCGCCTTTCCGTGTATCAATTAACTTTTTTAGACAAAGTACCAGAGCATGCCATTTTGCATGAAGCAGGCGAAATCGCGCGAGACCGCGGACACGAAGGCGTAACTAAGTTCGTCAACGGTGTTTTGCGTAATGTCATCCGTAAAGGTGTACCAAAAATCGAGGATATTACCGACGAAACAACACGCATCGCGGTCGAAACGAGTTTACCAACATGGCTTGCAAAACGCTGGATTGCACAATTTGGTGCTGAAAAAACACGCGAAATCGGGCTTTCTTTCATGGAAGCACCATCACAAAGCGTGCGTGTCAACGAAAACAAAGTGACCGTCGCCGAACTCCAAGCTGAACTTTCCGCACAAGGCATCGAAACCGAGCAAAATCCATACATTCCAGAAGCGCTCATGATGGAAAAAGGCTCCATCGCTGAAACGCAAGCCTATCATAACGGCCGTTGCACAATTCAAGACGAAAGCTCCATGCTCGTTGCTCACGCGCTGCAACTCGAAGACGGCTTACGTGTTCTAGACGCATGTTCCGCACCTGGCGGTAAAACAACGCATATCGGCGAAAAAATGCATAACACCGGCGAAATTATCGCATTAGACATTCATCCACACAAAACAAAACTCGTGAACAAAGCCGCGAAACGTCTCGACTTAACAAACATCACAACCGAAGTGCTAGACGCAAGAAAAGCGACCGAACAATTCGAAGCGGCGAGTTTTGACCGTGTTTTAGTAGATGCGCCGTGTTCTGGCTTTGGTGTTTTGCGCCGTAAACCGGACATTAAATATAGCAAAACCGAAGCAGATGTCGTGAATTTGGCACGAATTCAAGAAGCAATTTTAGCCGAGGTTAGCACTTTGCTTAAAGAAAATGGTATATTAGTATATAGCACGTGTACGATCGATCAACAGGAAAATCGTGGTGTTGTCGAAGCTTTCTTACAAACACATCCCGAATTCCAGTTAGAACGCGTACAACTTCCAGAGAAAATGCAAGCTTACGTAAAAGCAGATTACTTGGAATTAGTGCCAACTGACATTGGAAGTGATGGCTTTTTCATCGCATCGTTTCGTAAAAAAACGAATTAAATAAGCTATAGAATGGCTATTTCCACGCCTATTCTGGCATTTTGTGAGGTGTAATGCAGATGCATGCAGAATTTAGAACAGACAGAGGAAAAATAAGAAATCATAACGAAGACAACGGTGGTATTTTCGAGAACAAATTAGGAAATCCGCTCGTTATTGTCGCTGATGGCATGGGAGGACACCGCGCTGGGGACGTTGCAAGCGAAATGGCTGTGCGATTGCTTAGCGAAATGTGGCAAGAGGTTTCCGAGATGCAAACAGCGGCTCAAATCGAAGTTTGGTTTCGCGAGGCGATTCAAGCAGTCAATGCCGAAATCGTAGCCCACGCAAAACAAGAAGCTACATTACAAGGAATGGGTACGACGCTTGTTGCTGCCATTTTTTCAAATAGTCAAATCATCGTTGCGAACGTTGGCGATAGTCGTGGTTATTTAATGAAAAATGGTGTATTAGAACAGTTAACCGAAGATCACTCGCTTGTGAATGAACTCGTCCGCAAAGGCGAAATTTCAAAAGAAGCTGCGCAAAATCATCCGCGTAAAAACATTTTACTTCGCGCACTAGGCATTGAAGGCAACGTCGAAACCGATGTCTTTATTTTGCCATTTCAACCAAAAGACCAATTATTGCTTTGTTCTGACGGGCTTTCCAACATGTTGACCGAACAAGAAATCGAAGCTATTTTGACGAGCAAGCGAACGTTGGCAGAAAAGGCCGATATTTTCATCTCCAAAGCCAATGCGAACGGCGGAGAAGACAATATTACGGTCTTGCTTTTAGAGCGGAATTTAGGGGAGAAGGGTAGGGATGCATCATGATGATTGGCAAGCGAATAAATGACCGTTATAAAGTAGTCAGCGCAATCGGTGGCGGCGGAATGGCCAATGTTTTTCTTGCACATGACATGATTCTTGATCGCGACGTAGCGGTAAAAGTCTTACGCATTGATTTAGCGGACGAAAGCAACTTGATACGTCGTTTCCAGCGCGAAGCACAGTCGGCAACGAGCTTAGTGCATCCGAACATTGTTAGCATTTACGATGTAGGCGAGGAAAATGACTTGCACTACATCGTAATGGAATACGTAGAAGGAATGGATTTAAAGCAATACATCAATGAAAATCACCCAATCCCATTCGAAAAAGCTGTGGCTATTATGCTACAAATTGTATCGGCAGTATCTGTAGCACACAGTGCACATATCGTTCATCGCGATTTAAAACCGCAAAACATCTTAATTGATCATGATGGCGTAGTCAAAATTACGGATTTCGGTATCGCGATGGCACTTTCCGAAACATCGATTACACAAACAAACTCATTATTAGGTTCTGTGCATTATTTGTCACCAGAACAAGCACGCGGCGGAATGGCCACACAAAAATCAGACATCTATTCCCTCGGCATCGTCCTCTATGAATTGCTCACCGGAAAAGTCCCACATGACGGCGAATCAGCCGTTTCCATCGCTATCAAGCATTTACAAGCTAGCATTCCGTCAATTCGCGATCAGAACCCACAGATTCCACAAAGCTTGGAAAACATCGTGATTCGCGCGACAGCCAAAGATCCATTTTTGCGCTACCAAACCGCAGAAGAAATGGAAGCTGATTTAAAAACGGCGCTAAATCCAGAACGGCAAAACGAAGCAAAATACGTTTTTCCAATGGAAGATGGCGATACAAAAACCATTCCAATCATCGCAACGAAAAACGCGATGCAAAATTTAGATGAAACCGTCGTAGCTGCAGCGGCCGAAGAAAAACCAGCCGTTGAAGAAAAGCCGGTCAAAAAGAAAAAGAGCAACAAGAAGAAAATTTGGATTATCTCAGCGGTCGTTTTCCTTTTTGCGATTATTATCGTCGCATTATGGCTGATGGGTAGACCACCGGCAACCGTGAAGATTCCTAATGTTGCTAATGACACGAAAGAAACCGCCGTTCAGAAATTGCAAGATGCAGGCTTTGTCGTCGGAGAAACGTTCGAGAAAAACAGTGACAAGATTGACGAAGGAAACATCATCGAAACCGATCCAGAAATTGGCGCAGCAGAAGAAAAAGGTGCCACGGTTAACTTATACATCAGCATTGGCGCCAAGAAAATCACCGTTGAAGACTATACTGGTAAATCCTACGACAGCGTGAAGCAAGTATTAGATCAGCAAGGCTACAAAAAAGTCAGCTACACAGAAGAATATAGTGATAGCGTTGATTCAGGAACAATTATTTCGCAAGATCCAACAGCAGGAAGCGAAGTAGTCGCAGCAGATACCGAAATAAGTTTTACAGTAAGTAAAGGTCCGCAACCGATGACGCTAAAAGACTTGTCAGGCTTCAATCAAGTTGGCTTGGATGATTACGCTAGCTCAAATGGTATTGATATTACAGTAAGCAAAGAAGAATACTCGGATACCGTTGGCGCAGGTCAAGTTATCTCGCAAAATCCAAAAGCTGGCGCTTCGCTGAACAAAGGCGATAAAGTAGAAGTTGTCATGAGTAAAGGACCGAAAGAAAAAGAAGTGAAGACGGTGAAACGGACGATTAACATTCCGTACGAACCGGAAGATCCGAACGCAGATCCACTCGTACCACAGCATATTCAAATCTATATTCAAGACAAGAACAACAGCATGACAACGGCGTATAAAGAAATGGATATTACGAAAGACACGACAGAAACGCTAAGTTTTGACATTGAAGAAGGCACACAAGGCGGTTACAAAGTCGTTCGCGATAACACAGTAATTTTAGAAGAAACGATTGATTATCCAAATTCTTAAGAAATGAAGGTGACTTTTCTGGAAGGACAAATTATGAAGGCTTTAAGCGGTTTTTATTACGTATATTCAGATGGCAAAACCTATCAATGTCGGGCGCGAGGAAACTTTAGAAAACGCGGATTGACCCCGCTTGTTGGCGATCACGTCGAATTTCAGGCGGACAATTTAAAAGAAGGCTATGTGTTAGAACTTCTGCCCCGCAAAAATGCTTTAGTGCGCCCGCCAATTGCCAATGTGGACTTAGCATTGCTCGTGTTTTCTGCTGTCGAACCCGATTTTTCAACGAACTTAGCAGACCGATTTTTGGTGGCAATCGAATTAGAAGACGTTGAACCAGTCATTTGTATTAGCAAAATGGATTTGGCAGATGACGCCCGAAAAGCAGAGATAGAAGAATATAAGGCAATCTACGAAGAAGCAGGCTACCGTGTGTTATTAACGAATACCGAACTCGATAAAAACGCTATTTTTGACGTTATCGCTGGGAAAATTGCAGTGATCGCAGGCCAGTCAGGTGTTGGGAAATCGACCTTGCTAAACGCATTAAATCCGCAGTTAGACATTGAAACAGGCGTGATTTCGATGGTGTTGGGACGCGGAAAACATACGACGCGTCACGTGGAACTAATGACGATAGGTGATGGCTTTATCGCTGACACACCAGGCTTTAGCTCCATCGAAATGGACGAATTAACAACGGAAAACCTTCAATTTTGCTTTCCAGAAATCGACCGTCGCCGTGGCGAATGCAAATTCCGCGGCTGCAGTCATGAAAACGAACCGAAATGCGCCGTAAAAGACGCTGTGGAAGCAGGAGACATCGCCGCATTCCGCTATAAGCATTACTTGCAAATTTTAACAGAAGTAAAAAACAAAAAAGAGAGGTATTAATCATGGGAAAAATCGCTCCATCAATACTTAGCGCAGATTTTGCAAACCTTGCAGCAGATATTAAAGAAGTAGAAAGCTACGGCGCGGACTACATTCACGTAGACGTTATGGACGGTCATTTCGTACCAAACATCACATTCGGACCAAGCGTTGTCAAAGCAATCCGCCCAGTCACGAAATTACCACTAGACGTCCATCTAATGATTGAAAACCCAGACCGTTACATTCCAGACTTCGCAAAAGCGGGCGCCGACTATATTTCCGTACACGTTGAAGCATGCCCGCATTTGCATCGAACACTACAACTTATTCGTTCATTTGACGTCAAAGCGGGCGTTGTTTTAAACCCAGCGACGCCGATTGAAATGATTAAACACGTACTAGAAGAAGTCGACCTAATCCTATTTATGACCGTCAACCCAGGATTCGGCGGCCAAAGCTTCATCAAAGAAGTCCTACCAAAAATCGAAGCAACAAAAGCTATAATCGATGAGAAAAATCTCAACATCGAAATCGAAGTAGATGGCGGAGTAGATGATAAAACAGCCCCATTATGCGTCGCAGCAGGCGCCAATGTCTTCGTCGCGGGTTCTTATATTTATGGGAACAAAAACCGTGAGAAGGCAATGGACAAGCTAAGAGAAGTTGTTGGGGACTAATATAAAAGTAATAACGGCCAGTTTAGCCCTTTGTGCTCCAAAGGGTTGGCCGTTGTAAATTTGAAGTTACGCCACGACAATGCTTATTCACGATACACAAAGAAAGGAGCCACCCAATGAAAACGATACATATCATGGTCGGCGGACCTGAATCCGAACTTCCCGACATCACAACCTACGACAAAACCATTCCTTGGATTGGCGTAGACCGTGGTGCCATCCGCCTAATCGAACGAGGTATCACTCCAATCAGCGCGATGGGAGACTTCGATTCGCTATCCAAGACGGAACTCGAACACTTAAAAACCATCACAACCGTCACCGAATTTCCAGCCGAAAAAGACGAAACCGACACGGAAATAGGCCTTCAATGGGCGCTCAAACAGAACCCAGACACGATTCGTATTTTTGGCGCAACAGGAGGGCGGCTCGACCATTTACTCGCCAATTTAATGATGCTCATGCAGCCACGTTTTTTACCAGATATCGCGAAAATTGAACTCATCGATCGCTATAACTACATCAAAATGTACACCCCTGGCGAATATACCGTTTCGCGTCTGCCTGACAAGAAATACGTTGCGTTCACAACCATGGCGAATGTCGAAGGCTTAACTTTAACCGGTTTCAAATATCCTTTAACCAACGCAAAATACCCGTTTGGCGCAGCCTTGTCAAGCAATGAATTCATCGCAGAAACAGGCAATTTTTCATTCCAAACAGGTTTAATTTTATTTATTCAAAGTAACGACTAGAAGGAGATTTCAATGAAAGATAACAGTGTATTAATTGCAAAACGATCCAAAATAGCCTTAATCGTAACCATTATCGGTCTTGCTTTAGGCGTACTTGTCCAAATCCAGACATTCATCAACCTCGGCAAGAATGCAGACAACCCAATCCACGGCGCCATGATGAGTATGACGTATATCGGGATTTTCTTCATGCTAATCGCAATCATCGGTCTTATTTTTCTGATTCGTAAAAGTTACTACAAAGCAGGGTTAACCCTGACAATAACTGGAATTGCCTGCGCGATTTTTGTCAATCCGTTCCCTGGAATCGCGATTTTAGTCGGCGGTGTCATCACATCTAACGTGGACAAGCTTGAAAAGGGCGAACGCTAAATGACGAAAAAACTACTCATCACTTTTTCACTGTGTCTTATTTTTCTGTTAGGCGCATGTTCAACGGCACCAAATGGCCTCAATGATAACAAAAGTGCAAGCCCAGACAAACAAGCTGACGAACTTGCAACCAGCCTCATCCAAGATGTTTTTGCAAAAAAAGAACTGCCGCTAAAAGGGTCTAGTCTGCCGAAATACCAGAGCAGCTACCAAGACATTATCGACGGCAAAGACTATCTGTACGGCGCCTACTACCAAAAAGACAAGATTCACTACCTTTTCACATTCATCGACAAAGAGACTCCAGAAAAGTTAGAACTAACCCTCGAAAAAATCGATAACAGCTGGCAACTAACCGCGCTGAATCCATGGAAAACAAAAGGTACAGACCTAACCGAAAAAGATATTTACAACAAAATCGGCAAGGGAACAGGCGATAATATCCGCATTTTCAACCGTGGCGCAACATTTATGCGTATTTAGATTTAGGAGTTAATTCACATAAAATAAGCAGGCAATCGTGAGCCCTTTGCGGAGGAGACACGATTGCCTGCTTGTTTTGATTTATGAAGACAAGAAAAAATGCAGTTGCCCGAAGACACTGCATCCATTTTCTTATTAAACGCGTTCAACTTTACCAGATTTAAGCGCACGAGCAGAAACCCAAACTTTTTTAGGTTTGCCATTTACTAAAATACGAACCTTTTGCAAGTTTGCTTTCCAAGTACGTTTACTCGCATTCATCGCATGGGAACGTTTGTTACCAGAACGAGATTTACGGCCTGTAATTACACATTCTTTTGCCATCGTTATTTCCCTCCTTACAGAGCTACTTCAAAAAAGCTGCTTATCATCTATCGCATAAAAAATAGCTTTTTGTTTTTCATACACTACAATAATTTATCATAAACAAACCCCAATTGCAACCTCTTAAGCGAAAAACCTGCAAAGAATTTTTACTTGACAGCCCGAAAAGCCGAACACGCCCGTTAACTCCGACAAAAACTGGAGCGGCCGCAGTAAAAAGCCGCTCTTGCTTTTTATGGAGGCTGTGAAGTTTTCGAGGAGTTGGCGTGTGAGGCTGGACAACCCCGAAAAGCCGAACGGGCTCGCCCAGCTCCGACAAAAACTGGAGCAGGCGCAGTAAAAAGCTGCTCTTGCTTTTTATGGAGGCTGTGAAGTTTTCGAGGAGCTAGCCCGTGAGGCTAGACACCAAATTAGACGGGCTACCCAAGATGGAAAACTAGTCATAAGTAAAAACATGACGGTAGCCATGTCTCCAGAAAGTCCAAACCCAGCAAACAAGGAAAGCAGACACCTCCGCTAAAAAAAGCCCCCCGTCCAATCCTCCATTTATCCAAATCCCCGTCACCTCAACCCCAAAGGATTACATCCTCACTCCGTTCACATGCATATTGCAGCTCTAACTCAGTCAGGCATAGCGAACGTAAACGTTAGAAAAAAAATCCCCATTCCATTTCCTGCTAGTTCAAGTTTCCCGTCACCTACCAACCAAAGGATTACATACTCGCTCTCGCTCCTATGCATATTGAGACTCTAATTCAGCAAACAAGCAAGCATGCGTCCCCACTAAAAAAGCTCTCCGTCCAATCCTCCATTTATCCAAATTCCCCGTCATCTCAACCCAAAGGATTACATCCTCGCTCCGCTCACATGCATATTGCAGCTCTAACTCAGTCCGAGCACTTCGTAAGTGCTGCAACAAACTCCTTCCCAACCCCCCATTAATATAGTAGAATAGAGAAGTACAGCAATGTAAGTATAATTTTAATAGCAAACTAAAGCGCTCGTTTTTCGCGAAGCACTTTTACCAACCTTACTTAATTAAGGAGGAACTATAAAGATGACAATTGAAATGGAAACAAAACTTGGCAAAATTGACATTACGACAGATGTAATCGCCACACTCGCAGGCGGGGCAGCGGAAGAGAATTTTGGTATTGTAGGCATGGCGAGTCAGCACCAAATTCGCGACGGCTTGACCGATATTTTACGCCGCGAGAACTATACGAAAGGTGTTATTGTTCGTCAAGAAGACGACGGTTTGAATATTGATATGTATATTATCGTCGGTTTTGGCACTAAAATCTCAGAAGTTGCGCATAACGTACAAGAGCGCGTGAAGTATACATTAGAAAAAACGTTGGGCATCACAGTGGATTCTGTGAATATCTATGTCCAGGGTGTCCGTGTGACGAACGAAGCATAAGGAGGATACGTAATCGTGGTGATGTATCAGTTAAATGGAGAGAAATTAGCGGCAATGATCGCAGCAGGAGCAGAAAACTTAGCAAAAAATGCTGACTTTGTCGATTCATTAAATGTATTTCCGGTGCCAGATGGCGATACGGGAACAAATATGAATTTATCAATGACAAGCGGTGCCCAAGAAGTTGGACGTAATAGTTTAACAACGGTAGGTACTGTCGGGGCAAGTCTAGCTAAAGGTTTACTTATGGGGGCACGTGGTAACTCGGGCGTTATTTTATCCCAACTGTTTCGCGGTTTTTCAAAAGCCATTGAAGGTAAAACAGAACTAAATACAAAAGAATTCGCTGCAGCATTCACAGCAGGCGTTGAGACGGCTTATAAAGCGGTTATGAAACCAGTCGAAGGCACCATTCTGACTGTTGCGCGTGAAGCAGCCAAAGCAGGGGCTATCGCGGCAAACGAATCCGAAGACATCGAGTTTGTGATGCAACAAATTTTAGAAAAAGGTAAAATCGTCCTTGCAAAAACGCAAGAAATGCTACCAGTTCTAAAAGAAGTTGGCGTTGTTGATAGCGGTGGGCAAGGTTTAATCATTATTTACGAAGGATTCTACGCAGCGTTAACTGGAAAAGAAGAAGGCATGACGAACTACACAGCGTCCATGGGCGAACTTATCAACGCAGAACATCATCGTCACGTCCAAGATTTCATGTCAACAGAAGACATTGTTTACGGCTATTGTACAGAAATCATGGTGCAAATTAACGAAAACAAGACAGGTCAAAAGAAATTTAACGAAGAACAGTTCCGCGACGACCTTGCCGAAATGGGCGACTCCTTACTAGTCGTTGCCGATGACGAAGTAGCCAAAGTACATGTGCATACCGAGTACCCAGGAAAAGTCTTGAACTACGGCCAACAATACGGAAGCCTAATCAAACTAAAAATCGAAAACATGCGCGAACAGCATCGCGAAGTCGTTAAAGATAAACCAGAAGAAGTCTCTGAAAAAGCGCCATACGGCATTGTGACTGTTTCCGTCGGCGATGGCATCAAACGTTTATTCGAAAGCGTTGGCGCAACAGTCGTACTTTCCGGTGGACAAACGATGAATCCGAGCACAGAAGATATCGTGAAGGCGATCGAATCCGCAAACGCCGAACAAGTTTTTGTTTTACCAAATAACAAAAACATCCAAATGGCAGCGGATCAAGCAGCACTAATTCTGGGCGACGATAAAGTGAAAATCATTCCAACAAAAACGATTCCTCAAGGTTTGGCGGCATTACTTGTTTTCCAAGCAGAAGAATCATTTGAAAATAACGCGAACGAAATGATTGCAGCTATCCAAGACGTATCAAGCGGTCAAGTAACAACAGCCGTACGCGATACAACCGTAGAAGGCGTAACAATCAAAAAAGACGACTACATCGGTATCGTAGAGGGCGATATTAAAATCAGCAATCCAAGCTTAGAAGCAACAACGGTAGCTACACTAACAAAAATGGTGGATGACTACAGCGAAATCGTGACATTGCTTTATGGAGCGGATGTCACAGAAGCAGACGCAGAAAAAATTGCCGAAGAAGTATCGAATCAATTCCCAGATATCGAATTCGAAATTCATTCTGGCGGACAACCTGTTTACCCGTATATTTTTTCAGTAGAATAAAGTGTTGCGGCGTGGCAAACTAACAATTATCGCGCCGTACATTTCATTTTTTAGTTATTATAGACATAGCAATAAAGAGCGTTTTATGAAATCATGAAGGGGCGAGGCATGATGAAATTTAATAGTGTATTTGATATTATTGGACCGGTAATGATTGGACCTTCAAGTTCTCACACAGCCGGAGCTTGTCGGATTGGAGCCGTTGCGCGTAGTGTGTTTAATGAAATGCCGATGCAAGTGGACATTCATTTGTACGGTTCTTTTGCCAAGACGTATAAAGGTCACGGAACAGATGTCGCTTTAATTGGCGGCTTGCTTGGTTTTGAAACAGATGACGAGCGGATGCCTGATGCGATGAAGCTTGCCGAAGAATGGGGAATGCATATTAATTTCATTGAGGAAGTAGAAGAAGCTTCCCACCCCAACACGGTAAAACTTGTACTGAAAAACGGTATGCAACAAACGACATTAGTCGGCGCATCCATCGGTGGTGGCAAAATTGAAATTGTGCGTCTTAACGAATTTGAGTTAGAGTTTACAGGAATGTCACCGGCCGTTTTAGTTTTGCATAAAGACCGGTTTGGCGCGATTGCTGCTGTATCAGGCATTTTTGCGAAACATGAAATTAATATTGGTCAAATGAAAGTGTCTCGCAAAGTAAAAGGTGACGAAGCCTTAATGGTTCTGGAAGTCGATCAGCGTGTTGAACAGTCGGTTTTGGATGAAATTAAGCAGTTGCCAGACATTTATCAAGTGGCGAGTTTTGTTTTATAGAAAAGTGGTGCGGTTATGCTCCATTTTTCTTGTATGTAACATGAGAAGTAGGAGGTAATAAAATGTTCCACACAGTTGCAGAATTAATTGACATCGCGAATCGCGAAAGTAAGCCGATTTCGGAAATCATGATTGAGCGCGAAATGCATGTTACTGGAAGTTCGCGGGAAACTATTTTGGAAGTAATGGATCGTAATTTAACAGTGATGGAAGAGGCGATTAAGCGCGGGGAAGATGGCGTGGAATCAACGACTGGCCTTACTGGCGGAGATGCGGTTTTAATGCGTGACTATATCGCAAAAGGAAACATGCTTTCTGGTGAAGTGATTCTAGATGCTGTAGCGAAAGCCATTGCTACAAACGAAGTAAATGCCGCGATGGGTGTCATTTGCGCGACGCCAACTGCTGGTAGTGCGGGTGTTGTTCCTGGTGTTTTATATGCGGTGAAAGACCGTTTAGACATGTCTCGTGAAGCGATGTTGCGCTTCTTATTCACAGCAGGCGCATTCGGTTTTGTTGTTGCCAATAAAGCGTTTATTTCTGGGGCAGCAGGTGGTTGCCAAGCGGAAATTGGTTCTGCTAGCGCGATGGCATCAGCGGCCATTGTAGAAGCAGCAGGAGGCACACCAGAACAATCGGCCGAAGCGATGGCAATGACGATGAAAAATATGTTAGGTCTTGTATGCGATCCAGTTGCTGGTCTCGTGGAAGTCCCTTGCGTCAAACGTAACGCGCTAGGAGCTTCACAGGCGATGATTTCAGCAGATATGGCATTAGCAGGCATAAAAAGTAGAATTCCATGTGATGAAGTAATAGAGGCGATGTACCGCGTTGGGTTACAAATGCCTAGTTCATTGCGTGAAACTGGCGAAGGGGGTCTAGCGGCAACACCTACTGGTAGGGCAGTACAAAGAAAGATCTTTGGTTTGTCGCCGCAAGAAGAACGTGAAGAATCTGAATGAAATTCCAGTCACTGATGTTAAAGGCGTCGGTGCTGAAACCGCGAAAACATTAAAAGAATTAGATATAGAGACAGTTGCCGATTTACTTTTTAATTTCCCGTATCGATATGAAGATTATCGCTTGCGGGATTTGTCCGAAGTAGCGCATGAAGAACGGGTGACGGTGCAAGGAGAAGTCCTGACCGAGCCTACTTTAGCCTATTACGGAAGAAAGAAATCCAAGCTGTCTTTTCGCGTTGCCTCCGGTCATCAAGTCGTCAAAGTCGATTTTTTTAACCAACCATACATAAAAGGAAAATTGGCAGTTGGCGACGAAGTAACTATTTCTGGGAAATGGGATAAAGGCCGCGCCCAAATTACAGCTAGCAAATACAAAAAAGGCCACCAAACCGCAGAAGAAGCACTAGAAGGCGTATACCGTCTCAAAGGCACCATCCGCAATAAAACACTTCTTAAATTCACCGTCGCGGCATTCGATACATACGGCGATGACATCGTTGAAATTTTGCCAGAAAAATGGTTGCAAAAATACCAACTGATTTCGCGCAAAGAAGCCGTCCAGTTCTTACACTTTCCAAAAAACCCAGAAGATCTGAAACAAGCACGGCGTCGCATGGTGTACGAAGAATTCCTGCTATTCCAACTCAAGATGCAGCTATTCCGAAAAATTGAACGCGAGCGCTCAGGTGGCGTCTCAATCGACTACGACGTGAATGATCTGCGTCACTACATCGAAAGCCTGCCATTCCCGCTAACCGACGCACAAAAACGCGTAGTCAACGAAATATGCGGCGACATGAAATCGCATTTCCATATGAATCGGCTATTACAAGGCGACGTTGGATCAGGAAAAACCGTCGTGGCCTCCATCGCACTATACGCAGCAGCCAAAAGCGGCTTCCAAGGCGCCTTGATGGTCCCGACCGAAATCCTAGCCGAGCAGCACGCCAACTCGCTTGTCGACTTACTCCAACCATTCGATGTCACCGTCGGATTGCTTACCAGTAGCGTCAAAGGAAAACGCCGTCGCGAAATGCTAGCCCTTCTTGCAGACGGGCAAATCGATGTCCTCGTCGGCACACACGCCCTCATTCAAGAAGAAGTCGTGTTTCAAAAGCTCGGCCTCGTCATCACCGACGAACAACACCGCTTCGGCGTCGAACAACGTCGCGTGTTACGAGAAAAAGGCACCTATCCAGACGTCCTTTTCATGACAGCCACACCGATTCCGCGGACACTTGCCATCACTGCTTTTGGCGAAATGGACGTGTCTATCATTGATGAATTGCCGGCTGGGCGTAAACAAATCGAGACGTACTGGGTGAAACACCAAATGTTAGACCGCGTCATCGGTTTCATCGAACAAGAAATCCTAAAAGGACGACAAGCCTACGTTATTTGCCCGCTCATCGAAGAATCAGAAAAACTAGATGTCCAAAACGCCATCGATGTCTACAATATTCTAAACGGCAAATGGAACGGCAAACACTCCGCGGGCCTCATGCACGGCAAATTGTTACCCGCAGATAAAGACCAAATTATGCGTGACTTCAACGACCACAAAATCGATTGTCTCGTCTCCACAACCGTTGTAGAAGTTGGCGTAAATGTGCCAAATGCGACCATGATGGTTATTTATGACGCGGATCGTTTCGGTTTAGCACAACTGCACCAACTTCGCGGCCGTGTCGGGCGTGGCGCCGAACAATCTTACTGCGTCCTCATCGCTGATCCGAAAACAGAAGTCGGTAAAGAACGCATGACCATTATGACCGAGACCAATGACGGCTTCGTTGTTAGCGAGCGCGATTTAGAATTGCGTGGCCCAGGTGACTTTTTCGGCAAAAAACAAAGCGGTATCCCAGAATTCAAAGTGGCCGACATGGTGCACGATTACCGCGTGTTAGAAATCGCAAGGCAAGACGCTGTCGACATCATTTACCACGAAGGCTTCCTAGAAACAGAAGAATACGCTCCATTACGCGCTTTTTTAGAAGCAAATGGCGTTTTTGGCGAACAGAAATTAGACTAACCACAGCCGTATAACTTGCATATTGTTAGCATTTTTTATATATTACTCTTAGTATCTGGTATTAAAACAATGAGTGGAAGCGAGAGGAATTCGGATGAAAAAGTACCCTAAAAAAGAAAGGCAGACGCGATTAGTTCAAGCGATTGAAGAGAACCCGTTTATCACCGACGAACAACTGGCCCAGAAATTCCAAGTCAGCGTTCAAACGGTGCGCCTAGACCGCGTTGCATTAGCAATTCCCGAACTACGCGAGCGAATCAAACACGTTGCCTCCGAAAACTATGCCGATGCAGTTCGCTCTCTTCCAATCGAAGAAGTTATCGGAGAAATCATTGATATTGAATTAAACAAAGGCGCCATTTCGATTTTTGAAGTTGGACCAGAGCATGTTTTTCAACGGAATAAAATTGCCCGTGGACATCATTTGTTTGCCCAAGCGAACTCACTGGCCACTGCTATTATTCCAAACGATTTGGCACTGACGACACAAGCCACGGTACGGTTTATTCATTCTGTTAAAGAAGGCGAGCGCGTCATAGCCAAAGCCAAAGTGCGCGACCAACGAGATAGTAGATCGATTACAATAGTAGATGTAAACAGCTACGTCGGCGATGAAGTGGTACTAAAAGGTAAATTCGAAATGTACCACACGACGGAAAAAAGTAAAAGGACTGAAGTGAAATGAAAATTGCAATAGATGCAATGGGCGGCGACAACGCACCAAAAGAAATCGTATTAGGTGTCATGAAAGCCGCTGCACAATATAAAGATGTAGAATTCCTGCTTTTTGGTGATGAAGTAAAAATCAATGAATACCTGGCTGACAAAACCCGCATCACAATCGTACATACAGACGAAAAAATCGAAAGCGACGATGAGCCAGTCCGTGCCGTAAAACGTAAAAAAAGAGCATCCATGGTTTTAGCCGCACAAGCAGTGAAAGATGGCGAAGCAGACGCGTGTATTTCAGCTGGAAACACTGGTGCATTAATGGCCACGGGACTGTTCGTTGTTGGCCGTATCAAAGGCATTGACCGTCCAGCGCTCGCTCCAACCTTGCCAACCGTAACAGGAAAAGGCTTTGTTATGCTGGATTTAGGTGCCAATTCCGATGCGAAACCCGAACATTTACTACAATTTGGCTTAATGGGTTCGGTTTACGCAGAAAACGTTCGTAAAATCGAGAAACCTCGCGTTGCCTTACTAAACATCGGAACCGAAGAAGCAAAAGGAAATGACCTGACGAAACGCGCTTTCGAACTAATGAAAAATCAGAAAGCATACCATTTTGTCGGTAATGTCGAAGCTCGCGATTTAATGATGGACGTAGCAGATGTCATTGTTACAGACGGTTTCACTGGCAACATGGTACTCAAATCCATCGAAGGAACAGCCGGAGCCTTCTTTAGCCTTATGAAAATGAGCCTTTTAAACGGCTTCAAAAATAAAATCGCTGCCTCTTTCCTGAAAAAAGATTTGATGGAACTAAAAGCAAAAATGGACTACAGCGAATACGGCGGAGCTTGCCTATTCGGCGTCCAAGCCCCAGTCATTAAAGCCCATGGCTCATCAAACGCCAACGGTATTTTTACAACTATCCGCCAAGCTCGTGACATGGTTGAGAAACAAGTCGTAGAAACAATTAAGAGCGAAGTGGCAAGCGGTCATTTACGCGCAGAAGCAGAAGAAGCAAATCAAGGAGGAACAAACAATGAGTAAAATCGCATTCGTTTTCCCAGGTCAAGGTTCACAAAAAGTAGGCATGGGACAAGATGTAGCAGCAGAATACAAAGAAGCGCAAGCCGTTTACACAGCAGCAGACGCTAAATTAGGTTATGCCATCACAGATATCATTAAGGATGGTCCTATTGAGTTATTAACGAAATCCGAAAACGCGCAACCTGCCCTTGTATCTACGAGTGTCGCTATTTTGCGCGCCTTAGAAACTCATGGCGTCAAAGCAGATTTTGTCGCAGGACATAGCTTAGGCGAATACAGCGCGCTAGTTGCAGGCGGCTACTTGATGGCCGAAGACGCTATTCATTTAGTGCATCGCCGCGGCAAACTAATGGAAGCAGCCGTACCAAATGGCCAAGGCGCCATGGCAGCCGTTTTAGGACTTGACCGTGAAGCATTAGGCAAAATCACGCAAAGCGTTACAGCAGCAGGTGATGACGTGCAACTTGCCAACCTAAATTGCCCAGGCCAAATCGTTATTTCAGGAACAGTAGCAGGCGTTGAAAAAGCAGGCGAACAAGCAAAAGAAGCAGGCGCAAAACGCGTCATGCCACTTGCAGTCAGCGGTCCGTTCCATTCCAAACTAATGGCTCCAGCTGCCGAAGATTTCCGTGCAGAACTAGCGCAAGTCACATTCCAAGACGGCGCGATTCCAGTCGTACAAAACGTCGACGCCCAAGCAACAACAGATAAAACAGCGATTCCAGAAAAACTCGTACAACAAATCTATTCGCCAGTTTTATGGGAGGACATTGTTGCCAACCTTATCGAACAAGGCGTAGACACATTCGTAGAAATCGGATCAGGCAAAGTGCTTTCCGGACTTATTAAAAAAATTAATCGTGATGTAACCATCCTAGCAGCAGGTGACGTTGCTTCCGTTCAAGAAGTAGCAGAACAATTAAAGGAGGCAAAATAATGACGTTAACAGATAAAGTAGCCGTTGTCACAGGCGGATCACGCGGTATTGGACGCGAAATCGTTATGACACTCGCCAAACAAGGCGCCAAAGTATTTTTTAACTACAATGGTTCTCAAGAAGCCGCTGAAGCAATTGTAAGTGAGATTGTAGCAGCAGGCGGGGAAGCTTCCGCAATGAAGGCAAATGTCGCTGTTGAAGAAGACGTGCAAGCGTTATTTAAAGAAGCAGTAGACAAATACGGTCGTATTGATATTTTGGTAAACAATGCTGGTATCACGCGCGACAACCTTTTAATGCGCATGAAAGTCGACGAATGGGACGCTGTAATCGACACGAACTTAAAAGGTGTTTTCCTATGCTCAAAAGCTGTTTCACGGACAATGATGAAACAACGCTACGGCAAAATTATCAATATTACATCGGTAGTTGGGATTACTGGGAATGCAGGGCAAGCTAACTATGTTGCAAGTAAAGCTGGCGTGATTGGATTAACAAAAACAACGGCACGTGAATTAGCAACGCGTGGCATTAATGTTAATGCGGTTGCTCCAGGTTTTATCGCAACGGAAATGACTGACGAGCTAGATGAGACAACAAAAGAAGCGATGCTGGCACAAATCCCACTAGGCAAATACGGTAGCGTGGAAGACGTGGCAAACGCTGTGTTATTCTTGGCTAGTGATGTTTCGTCGTATATGACAGGGCAGACTGTTGCAATTGACGGCGGCATGACAATGTAGGCAGCGCGAGCGAGAACAGCTCATCTCCGTCGTTAAAGCCTGTGCTCCGGTGCTCATGTACAAATCGTACATTCCGCTCCGGTGCTCGGCTTTGCCTAGGATCTAAGCTGTTCTCGCTCGCGCTGGTGTGGTGACACGGAGTTTGAATGGCGTTAAAACATGATTTTTTGTGCTTGGATTTTTTGTTGGTGGGGCTGGGTTTCTTAGGTTTTTTTAATTAATAGTTTACGAATGCGAAGAAATCCTATATAATACTTGGAGGGAGGTGAAGTAAACAATGGCAGAAGTATTAGAGAAAGTGACTAAGATTATCGTTGACCGTTTAGGCGTTGAGGAATCTAAAGTTACTTTGGAAGCTTCCTTCAAAGACGATCTAGGTGCAGATTCACTAGATGTTGTTGAATTGGTTATGGAACTTGAAGATGAGTTTGGTGTAGAAATTTCTGATGAAGATGCAGAACACATCGGAACAGTTGGGGATGCAGTGAAGTACATAGAAAGTAACGCATAAATCCGACTTGTTTTAATCAAATGAACGAGGGTGTCTAGGTAGCACAGACTGTTTTAGACGGGTTATCCGGTTAAAAATTCTGCGCACGACAGGCATCCTCTTTTTCCACATTAAAGTTTATTTTCTAAGCAGTCTTTTTTAGGTGTTTAGAAAATAAAGCTATGATGTGTTTCTAAAATGAAATGGAGGCTTTACGTATGAATCTTTGGGAAGAATTGCAAGAGAGTGTCGGCTTTACTTTTTCGGATATTACGCTACTAAAAACGGCTTTTACGCACTCGTCGTATGTCAATGAGCATCGCAAAGAAAAAATTGAAGACAATGAACGTTTGGAGTTTCTAGGGGACGCGGTGTTAGAAGTAACGGTTTCCCACTATTTGTTCAAGAAATTTCCAAACATGGCAGAAGGACAAATGACAAAAATGCGGGCGGCGATCGTGTGTGAACCTTCGCTTGTGGCATTTGCTGAGGTGGTTAATTTCTCGCGTTATGTCCGACTTGGCCGTGGCGAAGAACGAGCAGGCGGAAGAACCCGTCCAGCCTTACTTGCCGACGTATTCGAATCTTTCATCGGCGCATTGTTCCTCGATCAAGGGATGGACAAAGTGGTGCGGTTCTTAGAGCGCGTTGTTTTCCCGAAAATCGATGCCGGGCATTTCGAGCAAACCGTGGATTACAAAACACAATTGCAAGAAATCGTTCAAAAAGACCGCGATGTCGTTATTACGTACACAATTCTCGATGAAAAAGGACCAGCGCATAGCAAAGCGTTCGAAGCTGTCGTTGCGATTAATAACGAGAAACGCGGTGCGGGAAGTGGCAAAACGAAGAAACAAGCAGAACAAAATGCAGCAAAAAGTGCCATCCAAGCACTGCGCGAAAACTAAGCGGTAAAGGAGTCCGGACATGTTATTAAAGAAGCTAGAAATGAATGGCTTTAAATCATTTGCAGATAAGATGGTAATTGATTTTGTGCCGGGCACTACTGCGATTGTAGGGCCAAATGGAAGTGGAAAAAGTAATATCACCGAGGCGATTCGTTGGGTACTTGGCGAGCAATCAGCTAAGAGCCTGCGCGGTGGTCGGATGGGTGATGTTATTTTTGCGGGAAGTGATACGCGAAAGCCGATTAATTTTGCGGAAGTTTCCTTGATTTTTGAGAACGAAGATCGGTTTTTGCCGCTAGATTATAGTGAAGTGTCGGTGACGCGGCGAATTTTTCGAAATGGGGATAGCGAGTTTTTAATTAATAAGCAATCGTGTCGACTGAAGGACATTGTGGATTTGTTTATGGATTCAGGACTTGGGCGCGAATCATTTTCGATTATTAGCCAAGGAAAAATTGATGAGATTCTAAATAGTAAACCTGAAGAACGGCGGTCGATTTTTGAAGAAGCGGCGGGCGTGTTGAAATATAAACATCGCAAGAAGCAGGCGGAAAACAAGCTTTTCGAAACCGAGGAGAACTTGAACCGCGTGCAGGATATTTTGTATGAGCTAGAAGGCCAGTTAGAGCCGTTAGAAATGCAGGCGAGTGTGGCGAAGGATTATTTGTTCCAACAAGAGGAGCTAGAGAAATTCGAAGTATCGCTACTCGTCGCGGAAATTGAAGCCGCAAAAGAAAAAATGGCATTGCAAAAAGCCGATTTCGCAAAGAATGAAGAAATTTTGGCGGGATTGCAAGCAGAAATTAAGCAAGAAGAAACGCAAATCTATACGCAAAAACAAGCGCTGGCAACGATTGACCACGAAATGGAAGTGACGCAAGCGGCTTTGCTTGAAGTCACGGAACGCCTGGAGCAACTGGAAGGGCAAAGGAATGTGGCGCTAGAACGCAAGAAACACAGCAATGAGAACGAGCAGGCATTACATGAAAACTTGCAGCAAATCGAGTCGCGAATTACAACACTCGAGACGCAAAAACAGACATTGCTCCAAGAGAAACTAGAAAAAGAGACGGCACTCGAAGTTTTCATGAAGGAGAAGAAAGCGCTCGAGGCGAAACTAGCCGAGTATGATAATCTTTCGGAAGAAAAAATCGAGAGCATGAAGAGCGATTATATTGAGCTACGCCACATGCAGACGACGATGCGCAATGATATTGGGTATTTGGAACGGCAGTTGGCGCAGATGCAAGGACGCTCGGACAAGTTGGATCATGAGAATCAGCAACATATTTCGGAGCGTAATGAGATTATTGCGACGGTGGAGAGTCTGACGGAGCACGCGACGCAGATGCAGGAGAAGTTGGCGGAGCAAGTGGCGCATTACCAGGCGATTCAGCAGGAATTGGCGAAACATGAGGCGATTTTCACGAAGCAGGAACGGGAAATGTACCGGCAGTATGAAGCGATTCAGCAAGCGAAGTCGCGGAAGGAAACACTCGCGGAACTGGCGGATGATTACGCTGGATTTTTCCAAGGTGTGCGTGAGGTCCTGAAGGCGAAGAAGAAGCTAAACGGGATTCTAGGCGCGTTTGTGGAGCTGGTGGACATTCCGGAACATTATCAGAAGGCGCTTGAGATAGCGCTCGGTGCGAATGCGCAGCACATTATTGTACGCGATGACCAAGCGGCGCGCGATGCGATTAGTTATTTGAAGCAAACACGAGCGGGACGGGCGACATTTTTGCCATTGTCGACGATTCAACCACGCCAAATTCCAGTGGCGACTAAAAACGCATTGGAGCAACAGCCAGCCTTCGTGGCACTCGCGAGCGATGTGTTGTCGTATGATGCCCAAGTGGAGAACGTTATTTTAAACGCGTTAGGTACGACGATTTTGGCGAAAGATTTAAAAGGCGCGAACACACTTGCCAAACTAGTCAATTTCCGTTACCGTGTTGTGACGCTGGAAGGCGATGTCGTGAATGCCGGTGGTTCGATGACCGGTGGGGCAACAGCGCAAGGCAAGTCGTCCATTATGACACGAAAGCATGAACTAGAAAACTTAAGCAAAACGATTGCCCAAATGACGCAAACCGTGGAGCAAACAGAGAAACAATTTACGAAACTAAAAGAAGAAGTGCAACTAAAACGCGAACAGCTAGAAGAAGCACGTTCTGTCGGTGAAACACTACGCCTGCAAGAAACCGAATTACTCGGTAAAAAAGAACGCGCAGAAGAACGTCTAACAGCGGCGAACAAGCAGTTGCAAATTTATGATATGGAAAAAGAAGAAGGCAACTCCGAAGTCGAACTTTTAACAGAACGAAAAGCGAAATTGCAACAAGAATTGGCGACACTAGCCATTGAAATTACTGATAAAGACGCGCTTATTCAGCAAATGACCGAGCAAAGCAAAGAACAAGAACATAACCGAGCAAGCGATCAAGAAAGCTACTCGACGCTGAAATCACGCGTGGCCGTCAGTCGCGAACAACTGCAAACCGCAGAACAAGCACTGGCAAGCGTTGAAGCCGATATTAGCGAATACTATGTCGAAAAAGAAGCCATCACATCGAAGCTCTCCATGCTAAAAACCAACATCGAAACGGTACATTCTAGCACGGAAGAACTAGCGACAACGATCAACAACACTCGCGAGGAAAAAGAAACAACGACGACAAACCGCGACCAGCTTCGCGAAAAACGTGTGGAATTACAAGAAAGCTTAACTGTTCAAGAAGAAGTTTTGCAACAAAAACATAACCAAGCAAGCTTTTATATGGAGCAAAAAACAGCGGCAGAAGTCAGCATGAGCCGTCTAGACGCAGATGTGGGAAATCGTTTGGACCGCCTATCAGAAGCTTACGTCTTAACTTTTGAAGCGGCTAAAGAACGTGCCATCGCTGAAATGGATATTGACCAGGCACGCTCTAAAGTCCGCCTACTAAAACGCTCCATCGACGAACTCGGTGTTGTTAACATTGGTGCTATCGACGAATTCGAGCGGATTAAAGAACGTTTTGAATTCCTAAACGGCCAACAAGAGGACTTATTAGAAGCGAAGTCAACTTTATTCCAAGTCATGGATGAAATGGACGAGGAAATGAAGAAACGGTTTGAGGAATCTTTCACGGCGATTCAAACGGAGTTCGCGATTGTGTTCCCAGAACTATTCGGCGGCGGGCAAGCGCGACTGATCCTTCATAATCCCGAAGAAGTTTTAACGACCGGTGTGGATATTGAAGCACAACCACCAGGCAAGAAACTGCAAAACTTAAGCTTGCTTTCCGGCGGAGAACGGGCGCTGACAGCCATTGCTTTACTATTTGCGATTATTCGTGTTCGCCCGATGCCGTTTTGTATTTTGGATGAAGTCGAGGCCGCGCTTGATGAAGCCAACGTGACGCGCTTTAGTCGTTATTTGAAAAAGTTTGAAACGAATATTCAATTTATCGTTATTACCCACCGTAAAGGCACGATGGAAGAAGCAGACGTCTTATACGGTGTAACCATGCAGGAATCAGGTGTCTCCAAGCTCGTTTCCGTGCGCTTAGAAGAAACCGCAGAACTAATCAAATAAGGAGTGCAAATCCGATGACATTTTTTAAAAAGATTAAAGATAAGTTAACCCAACAAACGGATGCTGTGACAGAAAAATTCAAAGACGGCTTATCCAAAACGCGTGACAATTTTTCAGGGAAAATGAATGAGCTTGTGGCGCGTTATCGCAAAGTCGACGAAGAGTTTTTTGAAGAGCTAGAAGAGATTCTGATTCAGGCCGACGTTGGTTTTGAAACGGTGATGGAACTTGTCGAGCAGCTTCGTGAGGAAGTGAAATTGCGCAATATCCAAGACCCGAAAGAAGTACAAGAAGTGATTGTCGAGAAATTGGTAGCAATTTATCAAGGTGAAGACGAGGAACTGCCAGAGCTAAACATACAATCAGAAGGCCTGACGGTTATTCTATTCGTTGGTGTTAACGGCGTTGGTAAAACAACAACCATTGGTAAACTCGCACATCATCTCAAATCAGAAGGTAAGAATGTCTTGCTTGCTGCAGGTGATACGTTCCGAGCAGGCGCCATCGACCAATTAGACGTGTGGGGCGAGCGTGTTGGCGTGGATGTGATTAAACAAGCAGAAGGCAGTGATCCTGCTGCAGTGATGTTTGACGCGGTTCAAGCTGCGAAAGCCCGCGGTGTCGACGTATTGCTGTGCGATACAGCTGGACGTTTGCAAAATAAAGTCAACCTGATGAACGAGTTAGAAAAAGTAAAACGTGTCATTACCCGCGAAGTTCCAAATGCGCCACATGAAGTATTGCTAGTTTTAGACGCGACAACAGGGCAAAATGCTTTTGTGCAAGCGAAACAATTCAAAGAAGCGACAGATGTGAGTGGCATTGTCTTAACAAAACTAGATGGAACGGCAAAAGGCGGTATTGTTATTGCGATTCGCAATGAGTTGCATATTCCGGTTAAATTTGTCGGTCTAGGTGAGAAAATGGATGATTTGCAGGCGTTTGACGCGAATGAATATGTTTATGGGCTGTTCGCTGATGTGATTGATGAGGCGAAAGCATAAATAGCGAATGGGAAGGCTGAGCCGGAGTGTTTGGCCTTCCTTTTACACATGATTTTTCAGTCTTAAAGCGCTTGACAAGCCTTGTTAATATGCGTATCCTTGAAGGTAACAGCGAACTTGTAGGAAAGGGTGATGTGCGGGTGTTTGAGAAGACGACGCGAATGAATTTTTTGATTGATATTTATGAATCGCTCTTAACAGAGAAACAGAAGTCCTATGTTTCGCTTTATTATTTGGAGGATTTGTCGCTTGGCGAGATTGCTGAGGAGTTCGAAGTGAGCAGACAAGCGGTGTATGACAACATTAAGCGCACAGAAGCGGTCTTAGAGAATTACGAGACGAAGCTGGGTGTTTTGCAGAAATACCAAGAACGCGAACAATTGATTGAACAAATCGAACAGCATTTAACGCAACATAAACAATTAGATGATGGAGTAGCAGCACTACTTCAACAACTTAAAAATATGGATTAGGAGGCGACGCATATGGCATTTGAAGGATTAGCCGGCCGCTTACAAGAAACGATGAATAAAATCCGTGGTAAAGGGAAAGTCAATGAAGCGGACGTTAAAGAAATGATGCGCGAAGTACGGCTTGCATTGCTAGAAGCCGATGTTAACTTTAAAGTAGTCAAACAATTTATTAAAACGGTGAGCGAGCGTGCGGTTGGTAGTGAGGTTATGAAGAGCCTTACACCAGGTCAGCAAGTCATTAAAATCGTACAAGAAGAACTAACAACATTAATGGGTGGCGAAGAAAGCAAGATAGCTGTAGCGGACAAACCACCGACTGTTGTCATGATGGTAGGTCTCCAAGGTGCTGGTAAAACAACCACAACCGGAAAACTAGCCAACTTACTGCGCAAGAAATATAATCGTAAACCACTCCTTGTTGCTGCGGATATTTATCGTCCTGCCGCGATTAAGCAGTTAGAAACATTAGGTAAGCAACTGGACATGCCCGTTTTCTCATTGGGAGATCAAGTAAGCCCAGTGGAAATTGCCAAACAAGCGATTGCTAAAGCAAAAGAAGACCATCTGGATTATGTTTTAATTGATACAGCGGGTCGTTTGCATATTGATACAGAGTTAATGGACGAATTGGTTGCTGTGAAAGAAATCGCTAATCCATCTGAAATCCTGCTCGTTGTCGACTCGATGACAGGGCAAGATGCTGTCAATGTAGCAGAAAGCTTCAATAACCAACTCGATATTACAGGTGTTGTCCTAACGAAATTAGACGGCGACACACGTGGTGGTGCCGCACTTTCTATCCGTTCCGTTACGGAAAAACCAATTAAGTTCGTCGGTATGGGCGAGAAAATGGAGGCGCTAGAAAGCTTCCACCCAGATCGTATGGCTTCCCGTATTCTTGGGATGGGCGATGTGTTATCACTTATCGAGAAAGCACAAGTGACCGTGGATGAAGACAAAGCACGCGAGCTAGAACAAAAAGTAAAAGATATGTCGATGACGCTGGATGATTTCCTAGAACAACTACAACAAGTTCGCCAAATGGGGCCACTTGATGAACTGCTTAAAATGATGCCTGGCGCTAACAAAATGAAGGGCTTAGACAGCATGCAAGTCGATGAGAAGCAGTTAACGCATATCGAAGCGATTATCAAATCGATGACCAAAGCGGAGAAAGACCATCCTGATATTATCAACGCCAACCGCCGCAAGCGTATTGCTCGTGGTTCTGGACGCCCAATTCAAGAAGTGAACCGTTTATTAAAACAGTTTAACGAAATGAAGAAAATGATGAAACAAATGTCTGGAATGGGTGGAACTGGAAAAGGGAAGAAAAAACGTGGTGGCGGATTCGGTAACTTCAAACTACCATTTTAATAAAATATACAAATAAAAACCGATAAAATTGCGTGGTATATGCCATGCTTTTTTATCGGTTTTTATTGTGCAGTTTTTCCCAATTAGTTATATATTACCTTTTTACGTAAAATAGGTTTGTAAATTAATAAACAAGAAAGTAGTTGATACAAGCTGTTTTTATTATGCTTAAAACCAAGTATTTCAGTGCGTTATATTTTATTTTATTATTAATGTATCTTTTTTAGGTCATTTTTAGCTAATTTAGTGATATTTCTTGGATTAATATTCTAATATAGTTACTTTTACTTTTTTTGTATAATTTATAAAGGTAATGGGTATAGTGTTTTTATGCGCCTATTGACGTGTATATTATGTGTACATATAACTTATTTATAAAAAAATGTTTATTTAACATATGTAAAAATGATACCTAATGTATATTAAGCAGTATTTTCTTTGTTTATGAAAGTAGGTGATGCAAAAAACAGAATTTATGGAGAATAAAAATGTTGGAGGGATGTATCGTAGTTCGTTTGTTATTAGTAATTGCGGCTCGGGGAACCGAAGCAATGAGGGGGAAAAATAATGGGGAAAAGGCAAGTAGATTATAAGGGCAGAATGAATCGTAAAAGTAACCAAAAGGCAAAAATGATAGCCACACTTTTTACTGCTGCGACAATTGTGTCATCACCGATTACGTTACACTATGATGATTTAGGAAGAGGTCTTATTGTAGGAAATTCACAAGTTGATGCGGCGACGATTAGTTTATTGGGTAATTCTACGTTGGATGCTAGTTATGTGAACGGGAAACTTGTTATTAAATTAGTAGGTACGCAAATAGCAAATATCGGATTATTACAGCATTACTATCCTTATTTTAAATTACCAGATGAACTTAAATCGTTACTGTCGAATCCAAATGTGAAAGCAAATACTAAAATTGATTATAGTATTCCGTATTTGGGTGTGCTTGGTGCTAGCTTGAGTGATAATGGGACTGTAACGGGGAATAATTTAATTGTTGACCCAATGGCTGGAACAATTGGTGCGAATGTGACACATGGGTTAGGTGTTTCGGTCGCTGGCTCAACAACGTTTACTTTGACGATTGATTTAGCTGCTCTAGGTGTAGCTGCCTTGCCTTCTGGTGTTGGGGATGGTCGGTTGGACTTCTATGCTATGGCTGGAGATAACTTTATTGATGTTGATTTGTTGAATAATAGTGGGGCTAGGACGTTTATTGAGGCTCCGGAAGCGGATGCCGATGCTGACGCTGATGCTGACGCTGACGCGGATGCCGACGCTGATGCTGATGCTGACGCCGATGCAGATGCCGACGCCGATGCGGATGCCGACGCGGATGCCGACGCCGATGCGGATGCGGACGCTGATGCGGATGCTGACGCCGATGCGGATGCTGACGCCGATGCAGATGCAGATGCAGATGCGGATGCCGACGCCGATGCGGATGCCGACGCCGATGCCGATGCGGACGCTGATGCTGACGCTGACGCAGATGCCGACGCTGATGCCGATGCCGACGCCGATGCGGATGCTGACGCCGATGCGGATGCGGACGCCGATGCGGATGCTGACGCAGATGCTGACGCTGACGCAGATGCCGACGCCGATGCGGATGCTGACGCCGATGCGGATGCCGATGCTGATGCGGATGCGGACGCTGATGCTGATGCCGACGCCGATGCTGATGCCGACGCGGATGCCGACGCCGATGCGGATGCGGACGCTGATGCGGATGCTGACGCCGATGCGGATGCGGACGCCGATGCGGATGCGGACGCCGATGCGGATGCGGACGCTGATGCTGACGCAGATGCCGATGCCGACGCAGATGCGGATGCTGACGCCGATGCCGACGCCGATGCGGATGCTGACGCCGATGCGGATGCTGACGCCGATGCTGACGCTGACGCAGATGCCGATGCGGACGCTGATGCGGATGCCGACGCCGATGCGGATGCAGATGCCGATGCGGATGCTGACGCCGATGCGGATGCCGATGCTGATGCGGATGCGGACGCAGATGCCGACGCAGATGCCGACGCAGATGCTGATGCAGACGCTGACGCCGATGCAGATGCAGACGCTGATGCGGATGCCGATGCGGATGCAGATGCCGATGCGGATGCTGACGCCGATGCGGATGCCGATGCTGATGCGGATGCTGACGCAGATGCCGACGCAGATGCTGATGCAGACGCTGATGCAGACGCTGATGCTGATGCCGATGCAGACGCTGATGCAGACGCTGACGCAGATGCCGACGCTGATGCCGATGCGGATGCAGATGCTGATGCAGATGCTGATGCGGATGCAGATGCCGATGCGGATGCCGACGCTGATGCTGATGCGGATGCTGATGCCGATGCGGATGCCGATGCTGATGCGGATGCAGATGCGGATGCTGATGCGGATGCCGATGCGGACGCTGATGCCGACGCAGATGCCGATGCTGATGCGGATGCCGATGCTGACGCCGATGCAGATG
This sequence comes from Listeria booriae, assembly GCF_000766865.1. GTDB lineage: Bacteria > Bacillota > Bacilli > Lactobacillales > Listeriaceae > Listeria_A > Listeria_A booriae. Next base: position 355,520 of record NZ_JNFA01000019.1, on the reverse strand, counting down.
CCGACGCTGATGCTGATGCTGATGCGGATGCTGACGCCGACGCTGATGCTGATGCTGACGCCGACGCAGATGCCGACGCAGATGCCGACGCTGATGCTGATGCTGACGCGGATGCTGATGCTGATGCTGACGCTGACGCCGATGCGGATGCTGACGCAGATGCGGATGCTGACGCTGATGCCGACGCCGATGCTGATGCGGATGCGGACGCCGATGCTGATGCGGATGCTGATGCGGATGCTGATGCGGATGCCGACGCTGATGCCGACGCCGATGCTGATGCTGATGCGGATGCCGACGCAGATGCCGATGCGGACGCAGATGCGGATGCGGATGCTGATGCGGATGCTGATGCCGACGCCGATGCCGATGCGGATGCCGATGCGGATGCCGATGCTGATGCTGATGCCGATGCGGACGCTGATGCCGACGCAGATGCCGATGCCGATGCTGATGCGGATGCCGACGCTGACGCCGATGCAGATGCCGATGCTGATGCGGATGCCGATGCTGACGCAGATGCAGATGCCGACGCTGATGCGGATGCGGATGCTGACGCCGACGCTGATGCTGACGCGGATGCCGACGCAGATGCCGACGCTGATGCGGATGCCGATGCTGACGCTGACGCCGATGCTGATGCTGACGCCGATGCGGATGCAGATGCAGATGCTGATGCTGATGCTGATGCTGATGCAGATGCCGACGCCGACGCCGATGCGGATGCTGACGCTGATGCGGATGCCGACGCTGATGCGGATGCTGACGCTGATGCCGACGCTGATGCTGATGCTGATGCAGATGCCGACGCCGACGCCGATGCGGATGCTGACGCGGATGCTGATGCGGATGCCGACGCTGATGCGGATGCTGACGCTGATGCCGACGCTGATGCTGACGCCGATGCTGATGCGGATGCCGACGCTGATGCGGATGCTGACGCTGACTCAGATTCCGATGGTGATGGAGGATGGCCTACTTTTACGGTTGACAGACCTTTGATTAATCCGGTACATGCGGGTGATACTTTCATTCGGGGTGAGACTGGATATTCTAGTGCTAGTTCGGTTAGTGCTTTGGTCCAACGTGTACAAGCGATTGCGAAGACTTTGCCAGCGGGAACTACGTTAAAACTGATTTTGCAATTGCCTGATGGTACTATTCTTGGAAATATTGTTATAAATCCTGATGGCACTTACTCTACTAATATTACTGGACACACATTGGTTGCTGGAGATATCATTACTGCATACCTAGTTGCGCAACGTGGTGATCAAACGAAGGTCGGGGCTGTTGCTTCTACTACTGTGCTCCCAGCTGTCGATGAAACTGACGCCGACGCTGACGCCGATGCAGATGCAGATTCAGATGCGGATTCAGATGCGGATTCAGACTCGGATGCCGACGCCGATGCTGATGCCGACGCGGATGCTGACGCTGATTCTGATAGTGACAATGATCCTGTAACGCCGATTAATACAAGTACTGGAGGAACTGGCTCGGGTACTGGAACAACGGGAACTGGTGGTGGTACTACTTCCACAGGTTCGGTAGTTGTGCCGCTTAGTACGGGTGGAACTGGTTCTACGTCAGCTACAACAATGACTGGTTCGACCTCGGATTCGGCATTACCTTCGACTGGTGATGAGGATTCCACAGCCGCTCAATGGTTTGGTGGCGGTTTACTACTTCTTGCTGGTGGCTTCTTACTGAGACTGTTCCGCAGAAAACCACAAGAATAATAGAAATATCGAAAATCGGCCTCTTTACTTTTGGAGGTAAGGAGGCCGTTATTTTAAAAGAAGGAGTGGGGCAAATGCTAAGCTTAGAAGCGGTTTCGATGATAAAAAATCAAATAGAAGTAAAGGGGAAACAAGAAAAGACGCTCAATTGGAAAGGTGAATGGAAGGTCTTTCTTTCGCTCGATTTTGAAACGAAGCGTGCGACTGTGCATAATTTTAGCAATGCATCGCTCGATTATATTTTTAAACAAATTCATAAAAAACTGCAACAGGAAGCAGAAAATAGAACGTTTAAAATTGATGTTGCGTATGGATTTGAAACGGTGCTTTTTTCAGAGTGGAACGAAGTAACGTTACATACAAGGAAGAATTATTATCGCAAAGGAATCTCGTTTGATAAAGGCTTCTACACGGCTTTGTTAGAGCAGGAAGTGAATGGTAATGCGATGATACAACAGAAAGATGAAGGTATTGCGCTGAATTTGGAGAACTTGAATCGTTATTTAGTTCAGGCGAATAAAGTGCATGGCAAATTGCAAATTGAGGCGGATTCTGAAATCATCACTTTTGATACGTTTGGGTATTATTTTGATAGGAATGATGTGTTGGAGTTACGTAGCGATAATTTGAATAACGGCAGGAGAATAATGGAGCTAACACCAACGGAAATCGAGGGGGTTATTCATCGGGCGGGCGCTTATTTGGCGGATCAGGTAGGCGTCGATGGCGAATTTGTCTATGGCTATTTTGCTTGTTTTGATAAGAAAATTAAGCATTACAATAGTTTGCGCCACGCGAGTTCCACGTATTCGATGATGGAGTCTTATGAGGTTTCTGGAGATGAAGCGATACTCACTGCAGCTAAAAGAGCATTACGATTCCTAGCGATTGACTTAATTCGCGAACAAGGCGACCGGGCGTATGTGATTGAACGCGATACGAATGAAATCAAGCTGGGCGCGAACGCTGCGGCAATTTTAGCTTTTTCAAAATATATGCAAGTAACACAAGACATGGCATATTTACCGCTTTGTCAAAATTTAGCGCGTGCGATTTGCGATCAACAACAAGAAAATGGGCAATTTATTCACGTGTTAGAATATCCAACGCTCGCAGTTAAAGATTCGTTCCGAATTATTTATTACGATGGGGAGGCCGTACTCGCGATTATGCGTTTATATGCCATTGACCCAGACGAAACATGGCTAAATACAGCAAAAAAAGCGTTCGATTACTTCATCGAGAAATCCTATTGGAAAAATCATGATCATTGGCTTAGCTATTGCACAAATGAAATAACAAAATACGCACCAGAAGACCGTTACTTCGAATTTGGCTTGAAAAACGCATTCGGACGTCTCGATTTTATTTACCATCGCGAAACAGCGTTCCCAACATTCCTCGAACTAACCGTCGCCACACACGATATGTGCGAACGCATCGAGGCTGCAAACAAAGGCTACTTACTCAAAAACTACAACCTCGAAAAATTAGAAACGACTATCGAAAAACGCGCAGATTTCCAACTCAACGGTTTATTTTATCCCGAACTCGCGATGTACTACAAAAATCCGAAGCGAATTTTGCATAGTTTCTTCATTCGGCATCATTCTTTCCGCGTCCGAATTGACGATGTGGAGCACAATATTTCTGGGTATTGCCGTTATTTAAGCAGAATAACAGAGGGCGTAACGAACAAAACAAAAGAAAAAATGCAACTGTAAAGAAAAAACACTTTACAAACAAATCCTTTACTGGTAATATATATACTTGTGTAAGACTTTATGGAGGTGTATATATAATGGCAGTTAAAATTCGTTTAAAACGTATGGGTTCTAATAAGAAACCTTTTTACCGTATTCAAGTTGCAGATTCTCGTTCTCCTCGTGATGGCCGTTCAATCGAAACAGTGGGTACATACAATCCACTATTGAACCCAGCAGAAGTGAAAATCGACGAAGAAGCAGTTTTAAAATGGTTGCATAATGGTGCGAAACCTTCTGACACAGTTCGTAACTTGTTGTCAAAAGAAGGCATTATGGAAAAATTCCACAATTCAAAACTAGGTAAATAATAGAGGTTATGGCTATGGAGGATTTAATTCTAACCATCGTAAAGCCTCTCGTTGATCACCAAGATGACGTTGTTGTCTCGGTAGAAGAGAGCGCTACAAGCCTTCTTTATAAGTTATCTGTAAACAAAGAGGATATGGGCCGCGTCATAGGCAAGCAAGGACGGATTGCGAAATCGATTCGGACACTTGTCTATGCAACTGGCAATCGGAACGAAAAGAAAGTTCGTCTCGAAATCATTGAATAGCCATCTCACAATCGTGGGGTGGTTTTGTTTTTCTCTTCACGCTCTACATATATAGTATTCCCCGAAAAACCCTGTTACAATAGAAGAAACAAGCCACGATTAAGGAGCGTTTTTCATGAAAATTATCCAAAAAGTGACTGTCAAACAAGTATTAACAGAAAAAAGTAAACAAAAACTATTACATTTTTACTTAGAACAACGTCAGCAATTGCAAAAAGAAAGCGACCAACTTCATTTTGAACAAAAAAAGATGGAGCGTAAACATAAGTATAATCAAGATTCGGTCAATGATTACTTTAGCCGGGAAATCGAAGTACGCCAAGAAAAGCTGAAGCTGATTGAATTTCAAGTCGAACAATTAGAAATTTTGCCGCTTGGAAGTGAAATCAGGGAGCAAGAATTAGAAGCGCTTCTAGATGTAGCGGTAGGCGATACTTGGAACGATAGTATTTTTGCGAAGACGATTGTTGTGAAAGATGATGTAGTAATAGAAATACGCTAGAGGTGAAAGTATGGAGCAGATGTTTAATGTAGGAAAAATCGTGAATACACACGGATTAATGGGAGAAGTACGCGTAATCTCGCAAACCGATTTCGCAGATGAGCGCTTTGTCCCTGGAAATGAATTGTTTTTATTTGCAAAGAATAGTAAGAAACCGGAGAAACTAGTCATCAAAACACATCGCAAACATAAGAATTTCGATTTGTTGACGTTTGAAGGTATTGTGGGGATTAACAATGTCGAGCGGATGAAAGAGGGCATGCTGAAAGTGCCGGAATCTCAACTTGGCGATTTAGAAGAAAATGAATTTTACTTCCACGAAATTATTGGTTGCGAAGTCTACACTGAAGAAGGCGAGCTGTTAGGAACGATTAGCGAGATTTTGACACCAGGTGCAAACGATGTCTGGGTAGTGCAACAAAAGGGCGAGAAAGACAAGCTAGTGCCCTATATCGCAGACGTTGTCACATCCGTTAACATTGGCGACAAGAAAATCACGATTTCAGTCATGGAAGGATTGTTTGACTAGATGAAAATAGATGTACTGTCGATTTTTCCGACGATGTTTGATGGCATGACAGGCAACTCCATCATCAAAAAAACAATTGAAAAAGGACTCGTCGATGTTTCTGTTACGGACTTTCGGGAATATGCAGAAGGAAAGCACCAAACAGTCGATGATTACCCTTATGGAGGTGGCGCAGGAATGTTGCTAAAAGCCCAACCGATTTTTTCGGCGGTCGAAGCATTGCAGGAACGCACGCCAAATACGAAGCCACGCGTGATTTTAATGGACCCAGCTGGCAAACGATTCGATCAGAAAATGGCGGAAGAATTTGCGCAAGAGGAACATTTAATTTTTATTTGTGGACATTATGAAGGTTACGATGAGCGCATTCGCGAATTTTTAGTGACAGATGAGGTTTCGATTGGGGATTATATTTTAACTGGCGGTGAAATTGGGGCCATGGCGATGATGGACAGTGTGATTCGTTTGCTTCCAGGAGCGCTAGGAAATGCCGATTCAGCCGTCACAGATTCCTTTTCGACAGGGCTGTTAGAGCATCCACATTATACACGACCCGCACAATTTCGCGATATGGACGTGCCAGAAGTGCTATTAAACGGCAATCATAAGCTTATTGAAGAATGGCGCGAACGCGAGTCACTACGCCGAACATGGGAACGCCGACCAGACTTACTCGACAATTACACATTATCCGACCAGCAACAAAAATGGTTAGATGAGATAAAAAGAGGAGTGGAGTAAACATGAGTATCTTTAAAAATGAAGAAGAAAACCGCGACGATGTACTAAATCGTGACGTAGCATCCATCACAGTCTCGACCGGACCAACAGCGGTCAATCATGATATTGTGCAAGTCGTTTTCGTCCGAAATTATATTCAAGTGGAACCAAAAGCAGGCTGGCAAGCAACGTCTGATTTCTCCGGTTTAGTTCGAGGATTGCAAGAACAGGCACATGAACTTGGCGGAGATGCTGTGTTAAACTGCCACTTCGATGAACATTTTATAAAAGAAGAAGACGGCAAATTGCTTTTCAGTCAAGTAGGCTATGGCACGGTAGTCATGACTAAGATTACTCGTTTTTAAAAAAATGGAGAACCGTCCAATTTCGCGGTTCTCCATTTTTTATCGTATTTTCCTTTTAGCACGCTCGATGACTTTTTCGAGGGAAGGTAATGGATCGGGGAGGATTCTTCCATGTCCTGGAGCCAAGGCGCTCGGTTTGTATTGCAGAATTTTCTGGGCTGATGCGATGCCAGTTTCTAAATCCCATGTCCCCATCGTTGGGAATGGGAAAAGAGGTCGCGTATCGCCAGCAACCGCTAAGCCGCCTCGAGTCTGTAATGTGTCTCCAACAATCATCATTTTCGAACGATTATCAAAAAGTGAGATAGATCCTGGCGTATGACCTGGTGTTTCTAGAACGGATAAGGAGCCGACCATGTCCCCTTCTTGTAGGACTTTATCAACGTTGACAGGTAGTTTTTCGGGGTATGAGCCTTTGATTGGTTTTTGCGCTTCAAATGCGTAAGGTTCTGGATTTTTTAATAATTCTAATTCACGCGCAGATATGCAAACTTGAGCATCTGGATGTGCGTCTTTTACAGCTTTTAGCGAACCGATGTGATCACCGTGTGCATGTGTTAGTACAATCGAATGAAGGGGTAAACCTGTGGCAGCGATGTTTTGTAATATATTGGTGCGACTCATCGACAAGCCTGTATCAATAAGTGTTAAGCCGTCTTTTTCCTGCACTAAATAATAGTTGACTGGAAATAAAGCGGGCAATGTGGTCAATTGCGTAAGAAAGTTTTGCGTCATTTGTTTCATCCTTTCTTCTTCTGCCTGTTCGTCAAGCCTATCATATCATATTTTAGCCATCAAGAAAAAACCCTTTACACACCATCCGAAATGTGATAAATTAGATTAGTAACTGGACAAAACCAGTTTTATAACGATGTTCCGCTTCATTTACATAATGAAAGAATGTCTGTTGGAAGGAGATGAAGAGTAATGAATTTGTTAATCAATGAAATTACTAAAGATCAGTTAAAATCAGATGTACCTAGCTTCCGTCCGGGAGATACAGTTCGCCTTCACGTGAAGGTTGTCGAGGGAACTCGCGAACGTATTCAGCTTTTTGAAGGTGTTGTTATTAAACGCCGCGGATCAGGAATCAGCGAAACTTTCACAGTTCGTAAAATTTCTTACAGCGTTGGTGTTGAGCGTACATTCCCTGTACACACTCCACGTATCGCTAAATTAGAAGTATTACGTCGTGGTAAAGTACGTCGCGCTAAACTTTACTACCTACGTGAACTACGTGGTAAAGCAGCTCGTATTAAAGAAATTCGTTAAGGATAACGCAATCCTTATGAAGGTGGTTGGCCTCGTGCTAGCCACCTTTTTCATTTGGCATTATATTGCTCACTCCAAGCTTCCATGTTATAATATGTGTAATCAAATGAGGAAAGGATGATCAGTAATGAACGTGTTCGTATACCCATACAGAAAGCTTGTTATTCAGTATAAACAAGTGCAATATTTAAAAAACGGCGCGACCAAGAATACGGTTCGTTATCGCGAGCAAGTACAAGTTTTGCGTAATTTACTACTGCATCCATCCAAATTATTGACAATGAAGAAACAAGACCGCGAGAAAGACTGGCTAAACAAATACATCAACCATTTAAACATGACCGTTCAAAGCGACCGCTTATATAAATTAGCGAAAGAGAAACTAGCTACTTGATTTTAGACCAAGATGTTGACTTTTTAACTATCATTTTAGAAGAACTAAATGCAGAAATGGCTGAAAACAATGTTTATGCAGATGTTATTTTGATTGGCGGCTTATTAGGAAAATATCTTTTAAAAGATGAATTTAGAGAAACAATCGATATCGATTTTATGGTTAAGGAAGTTGTGAATGACAGCTCGTTTCGAAAAGTATTGGCGAAATTCTATATTGACGAGGTGACCGTAATTGAAATTCCGCCGCCCGAGGAGATAAAGTTCGCTGAAACCTTGCGTTTTTCGAACTTAAACGTACACATACCAACAATCGAATACTTTGCGCTTTCGAAACTATTCAGCACAAGGCAAAAAGACGAGGAAGATTTGAAAGAAACAGGGATTCTGAAACATAGCAATATTCCAGAGTTAGTAAACATGATTGATGACTACAAGGACTATGTTTTAAACCCGAACAACAAAGATTACAATTTTCATAATTTCGATGACTATTTACAAATACATGGTATTTAAATAAAGCCTAGAACAAGCTATTCATGTTGTTCTAGGCTTTTCTTGCAAATTAGCAGAGAATCGCGTATTCTAGCAATATCAAGTAAATGAAAGGAAGTTTTATGATGAAGCAATTAATTCCGTATTTAACAACCGATCATTGTAAGGAAGCGGTGGACTATTATCACGCTATTTTTGGAGGGGAAATCAAGAATTTCCAGATGTCGGATGGTATTCCAGGTTTTGAGGAATATCCGAACAAGGTTTTGCATGCCGAAATCGTTGTGAACGAACAGATTACGCTGTACCTCAATGATATTTTCCAAACACCGGTAGCAGAAGGAAATAGCGTGATTCTAGGCTTAGAGTTCGATTCTGAAGCAGAAATTACGAAAGTCTACAAAGCGTTGGCAGAAGAAGGTTCGATTGAAATGGAGCTACAAGAAGCGTTTTGGGGCGCCGTACATGCCAAAGTAATAGATAAGTTTGACTTTAGTTGGGAACTTAATTGGGAGAAATGACAGATGACGCGAAACTAATTCTTACTGGTCGTGAGGACTCGATTGTTGTTGAGAATGCACACGGCCAGTATTTTCACTTAACCGGCAACCTCACCAAAGGCGGCTTCATCGCGAACCCAGACGCCATCCAATCATGGCACAAAAACACGGAAATCACGCCAATCTCTCAACTAGAGAAAGAACAAATCATGACGGCCATCATGCAACAAACCATCCACAGCCCATTCAAAATTCTTTTCGACGAAACATTTTTTCATGAAAAGTCTTGAAAAGGTTTGAAAACTCTGGTATGATAAATCTCGTGGTCAAATGAGTAGGTGATTTGACATCTACAGTCTAGCCATGGTACAATAACTTCTGGTTAATGAAATGACAAGAAAGAAGGAGCATCCCGCTTCTCGCCTCGTGAAATCTATTTTTGCAGGCAAAGAATTGGAATTATGGTTCACTTATGTGAATTTTCTGATGTGCGGGTTTGTAACGAAACCGGCGCTTTTTTCATGCGCTCGCACTTGTTATGAGTAATAAATTATGGAGGTGGCTCACCATTAGCAAAGACATGTTAGTAAATGATGGGATTCGTGCACGTGAACTTAGATTGATTGATCAAGACGGCGAACAGCTTGGTGTTAAAACCAAAGCAGAAGCGCTTGAAATTGCGGAGAAAGCCAATTTAGACGTTGTTCTAGTTGCCCCGACTGCGAAACCGCCAGTAGCCCGTATTATGGACTATGGTAAATTCCGCTTCGAGCAACAGAAGAAAGACAAAGAAGCTCGCAAAAATCAAAAAATCATCGTAATGAAAGAAGTTCGTTTAAGTCCAACGATTGACGAACACGATTTCGATACGAAACTACGTAATGCGCGCAAGTTCCTTGAGAAAGGCGATAAAGTAAAATGCTCTATCCGCTTTAAAGGACGTGCGATTACCCATAAAGAAATCGGTCAGAAGGTGCTTGACCGTTTTGCGAAAGAGTGCGAAGACCTTTGTACAATTGAGCAAAGACCAAAAATGGACGGACGCTCAATGTTCTTAGTCCTAGCGCCAATTCAAGAAAAGTAAAGTTCTAGAGGAGGAAATATTCATGCCAAAAATGAAAACTCACCGTGGCTCTGCTAAGCGTTTCAAAAGAACAGGTTCTGGTAAATTAAAACGTTCGCACGGTTACACAAGTCATATGTTCGCAAATAAATCTCAAAAACAAAAACGTAAACTACGTAAAAGTGCGTTAGTTTCAAAAGGTGACTTCAGACGTATTCGTCAAATGGTCGCTAAAATGAAATAAGCCAGTTTTAATTCGAAAAACTCACACAGAATCTATTTTTGTGAAAACCCATTAGGAGGTAATTTATATGCCACGCGTAAAAGGCGGAACAGTAACACGCAAACGTCGTAAAAAGATAATTAAATTAGCGAAGGGCTATTATGGCTCGAAGCACACACTATATAAAGTAGCAAACCAAGCGGTAATGAAATCTTACCAATATGCTTACCGTGATCGTCGTCAAAAGAAACGTGATTTCCGTAAATTATGGATTGCACGTATCAATGCGGCAGCTCGTATGAACGATCTTTCTTACAGCAAATTCATGCACGGTTTGAAACTTGCTGGTATCGACATGAACCGCAAAATGCTTGCTGACTTAGCAGTACATGACGAAGCAGCATTCTCTCAAATCGCAACACAAGCTAAAGACGCTTTAGCGAAATAAGATATTAACAGACAACGAACGAGGAACTATTTCTCAATCGTTGTCTGTTTTTGCGTTGTCCGTGATTTTGTCGTATACTTGTAGATGGAAATTGAAGAATTAGGGAGGAATAACGAATGGATAAACAGTTACAAATGCTCAAAGAACTAACTGACGCTAAAGGGATTTCAGGAAACGAACGCGCGGTCCGTGAGGTTTTCAAACAATACATAGAGCCACTAGCAGATACATTTGAAACAGATGGCTTAGGCAGTGCTATCGCAACGAAAACAGGAGACGCCAACGGTCCTAAAGTAATGATCGCAGGCCATTTAGACGAAGTTGGTTTTATGGTAACGCAAATCGATGAGAACGGTTTTATTAAATTCCAAACCATCGGCGGCTGGGTTAGCTCCGTTATGTTAGCACAGCGCGTGACAATCGTTACACGTTCTGGCGAGGAAATCACAGGTGTTATCGGTTCTAAACCACCACATTTAATGACAGCAGCAGAACGTCAAAAAGCATTTGATATTAAAGATATGTTCATCGATGTCGGTGCAGCAAACAAAGAAGAAGTCGTAAGCTGGGGCATTAAACCAGGCGACATGATCGTGCCAGCATTTGAATTCACTGTTATGAAAAACGAGAAATACCTATTAGCAAAAGCTTGGGATAACCGCATTGGTTTGGCGATTGCGATCGAAGTTTTACGCAATTTAAAAGTCGAAAACCACCCAAATATCGTGTACGGCGTTGGAACAGTGCAAGAAGAAGTAGGCTTGCGCGGTGCGAAAACATCGGCTCATCAAATCATGCCTGACATCGCATTCGGCGTCGACGTAGGAATCGCAGGAGACACACCAGGCGTAACAGCAAAAGAAGCAGTCAGCAAAATGGGAGAAGGCCCGCAAATCATTATTTATGACGCGTCTATGATTAGCCATGCCCCGTTGCGTAATTTTGTAACGGACGTTGCAGATGAATTAGAAATCCCGTATCAATTCGAAGCGATTGCTGCAGGTGGGACAGATTCAGGGGCCATCCACTTAACAGGAAACGGTATTCCGTCGCTATCCATCACTATCGCAACACGCTACATTCATTCCCATACATCGATGCTTCACCGCGATGATTTTACCAATGCTGTAAAATTAATTACCGAAGTTGTCAAACGTTTAGATGCCGATAAAGTAAGCGAAATCCGTCTCGGCTAATCACATAATTGTTTTAACTAACAAGGAGGGTCGCCAGCATTGAAATCCGTATTTATTCTTGGTGGAACCGGTCTAATCGGTTATGCCGCGACAAAAGCATTTTTAGACACAGAGGAGTATCGGGTAACGACATTATCGCTTCCTCCCGTACCAGAAGAGGGCGTGCTAGACCCGCGCGCAAAACATCATTTTGGCAATATGAACGACATGTCAGATGCAGAAATCGTAAAATTGTTAAAAGGGCAGGATATCTTTGTTTTTGCAGGTGGCGTTAATTCGCACTTTATTCCTAATAAGCCGGCGAAAGAGTTCTTCTTTCAGGCAAATGTGGAGCCCGTGCAACACTTAGCGCAACTTGCGAGACAGGCAGGAATGTCACGTTTTCTATTATGCACATCGTTTTATAATTATTTTCATGCGTCTTGGCCAGAACTGCAATTGACAGAGATGCACCCGTATATTTATGCGAGTGTCGAACAAGAAATGCGCTTGCTTGCAGAGAACGGGAATGGCTTAACAACCGTTGCTCTGCGCTTGCCTTATGTGGTCGGTGTGGTTCCAAACAAAGTATCCGCTTGGAAAAACTACGCAGAGCGCTTACATCGTTCGGAATTTCCGCTATATGTCGATCATCATAACAAAGCGACTGGTGGCTCATGTTACATGACCGCAAAACAAGTAGCCGAAGCCTTGGTCGGAGCCGCAAATGATGCCATCCCATCAAAAAGCTTCACATTAGGCTGGCGCAACATGTCCAACGAAGCCTTCCTAATCCAAGCAAGGCGCGTTTTGGCAACAGATATTGAAATCAAAACACTATCTAAAAAAGAAATGCAAACATTGGCCCGCAAAGAAGCGTATTTAAATGAACTGCAAGGCAAAGAGGCCGGGCTTGAGCCAATTGCCTACACCGAACTACTAACAAGGGCTCTCTATGTCCATCCGATTGAAGCCTTGGATGCGCTAGATTACCACGCAGATAATGTCGAACTAGCAATACAAGAAGTTTTTCAAAGCCTATAATAAGCAAAAAGATGATGCCCCATTTCGCGGACATCATCTTTTTTTCTATAAAATTCCGAGTTGCTGTAAAAATACGAAGAAAATCGCGATTGGGCAAACATATTTCAGCACGAGCAACCACGCGGCGAATAGTCGGAAACCAAAGGCTCCATCTGATGTTATCTCATCCCATAACACTTGGCGCGGCATTCGGAAGCCAACGAAAATCGCGATTAAAAAGGCACCAATTGGCAGTAAAATATTTGACGCGACATAATCAGCAATGCCAAACAAATCTTTACCAAAAAGCGTCACATCTGCTAAAACTCCAGTGCTAAGCGAAGTTGGCACAGCCATTGCCGTTACAATGATAACAACGATGAATAGCACTCGTTTTCGCAATTCCGGTCGATTCTCAACAAACGCCGTCACAGGAACTTCAAACAACGAAAAACTCGAAGTCAGCGCGGCAAACAAGAATAACACTAAAAATAAGAGTAAAAACACAATTCCAAACGGTACCTGATTAAAAATCGCCGGCAAAACAACAAACAGTAAACCAGGACCAGCTTGTGGTTCAATCCCGAAAGAAAAGGCCGCTGGAAAAATCGCCAATCCTGCAAATAACGAAATCAATAAATTCATCAACGCAATGGTGAGCGCGCTACTTGGCAAGAAAACATCCCGTTTCAAATAGGATGCGTATGTAATCATGCCACCAACTCCGACCGCTAGCGAAAAGAAACTCTGTCCCAACGCTTGCAAAATCGCATCCGCAGATAAATCCGCAAATTTAGGCTCTAAAAAATAAACAACCCCATCCATCGCATTCGGCAACGTCAACGAATACACAATCAAAATCAATAAGAACAAAAACAAGACCGGCATCATCCACCGATTCGCCCGTTCAATCCCAGCAGTAATCCCATTCGACAACACAAACCAGTTAATCGCAATAAAAATTACCGTCGCCACAATCACTTGCAAAGGATCGTTCGACGTCTCCCCAAACAAAGCTGCCAACCCGTCCACAGAAAGACCACTAAGCGCACCCGTCACGGCTTTCCAAATATAAAGCAACGCCCAGCCACCAACCACACAATAAAATGCGAGAATAAAGAAACACGTCACGACGCCAATACGCCCAGTCCAACTCCATTTCGTATTCGGCGCCAATTTTTGATACGCCAGAATCGTCCCGCTCTGCGTCCGCCGCCCAATCACAAATTCCCCAAGCAACACTGGTAGTCCAATAAAAATCGTAAAGATTGCAAAAATTAAAAAGAAAGCACCGCCACCAGCATTCGCCGTCACATAAGGCATTTTCCACAAAGCACCAAGTCCGATTGCCGACCCCGCCGCCGATAAAATAAAGCCAAGTTTTGAAGTCCATTGTTCCCGATTTGTCTGCATATTATTTCTTTCTCCCCTTTAACACGTTTCATCTTTAAAGTATTATACCAGTTTTTCCTACACCACCACAACCACAATTCCAAAAAAGATGCTATTTAAATACGATGACTATGCTATAATGAGAAGGAATGGGAGTGTGGTAATCGTGGAAATGATCAAATCAACAAAAAACGAACGCGTAAAAAATTGGCGCAAACTACAAACAAAAAAAGGGCGTCAACAAGCGTTTTCATATTTAGTAGAAGGATTTCACTTAGTAGAAGAAGCGCTACGTCAAGATGGCCTCGTAACAGAGCTCATCGTAGCACCAAACGTCAAAATTCCTGAAAACTGGAATACAGCGAACATCCCGATGTTTGAAGTTAACAAAGAAGTCGCAACAAGCATTAGCGAAACAAAAACGGACCAAGGTATTTTCGCGGTAGTCCAAATGGAAGACCCCGAGATTATGATGTTGTTCGGCAAGAAATTTCTCCTTCTAGATGGCGTACAAGATCCAGGAAATGTCGGAACCTTAATTCGGACTGCAGATGCTGCTGGATACGACGCGGTTATTCTTGGTCACGGAAGTGCAGACTTGTATAATCCAAAAGTGATTCGCTCCACACAAGGAAGCCATTTTCATATCCCAGTTTTACAGGCGAATTTATTGCACTGGATTGAACGCCTAGAAGAAGAGGGCGTGCCAATTTATGGTGCTGTGTTAGATAAAGAAGCAACGAAGCTACAAGATGTGGAGCCGCGAGAATCATTGGCCCTCATGGTGGGCAACGAAGGCAACGGCATACGCGAAGAGCTACAAACACGAATCGCGCACAAAGTTTATATTCCAATTTACGGTTCAAGCGAGTCACTAAACGTTGCGGTAGCAGCTGGAATTTTAATGTACGGCTTGAGAAAATAAAATACAGCACAAACTAGAATCTTGATTCCTAGCTTGTGCTGTTTTGTCAGTTAATCGGGTAATTTCACTTCTTCAATTAATACAGGTTTTAATGCTGATTTCACGCCGCCGATGAAGCTTTTTGCACCCCAGTCGAGCTTATTTAGCAATGTGTTACTAGAACCGTCAATAGAAATCATCGTGACTTCTGTGACATGGTTGAAATCGTGCACAACGATAAATAAAGCAGCAGGATTACTTGCGTGAAAATTAGCTCGCTCATACGTTAACATACCTTGTGAAAAATCTCCGAATTGGCGTAGCTCTTCGAAGACAAGTTCGTTGGAAGACTGGGAGAATTTGATTAAGTCCATCGTTTCGGCAACATTACCTTGTACGACATATCTTGATTGTGCCATGAATATCCCTCCAATACACTTTTTTGGATGGCTGTTTTTGTTACTTTTATTTTACGCCAGATGGGAGTAATTTTCAATATTATTCCTCGCTTATTAATTGTAAGTCACGGAAGTTAAATTAGTTACTTTCTAGCTCGGAATGTGGTACAATGTAAGCAGAGGTGAGAACTATGAAAGAAGAAACGCATACTATGTGTCCGAAGTTTGAGAATGCTTTCTCGCTTTTAGGAAAGCGTTGGACAGGTCTAATTATTAACGTATTACTGGATGGGCCGAAACGCTTTAAAGAAATCGCAGGTGAGATTACCCAAATGAGTGATCGTGTCCTAGCTGAACGTTTGAAAGAGCTAGAAGAATCCGGAATTGTCGTACGCGAGGTATATCCCGAAACACCCGTGCGGATTGAATATGTTTTAACTGAGAAAGGGAAAGGCCTTGAGAAAGTGATGCTACAAGTACAAGACTGGGCCGAAACTTGGATCGAGTTAGAACCGGAAACAGTAAATTAACTTGAAATGTCACTAGAAACATACTATAATGAAATGCAAGCAACCAAATATGGATAAAGACGTTGAAGGAGACAAGTAACGTTACCAAGTCATTGTTAGGGAGAGGTTACCTTAGACTGCAAGTAACCTTAGTGATACGTAATGCGAACATTTCAGCTCTGGAGTCGCTGTCGGGATTTTGTATAATGAAAGACAGATCGGTGTGAAGCCGTTATTGGAATGAAGTGGATAGCTTATTTAGCTGTCTATTAGGGTGGTACCGCGTGATTATAACCTCGTCCCTTTGTGGATGGGGTTTTTTATTTTGGCTAAAAAGAAGGAGTGAAGTAGTGTGTTAGATCAATTAGAACAACTGAAACAAGAAGCTGTGGCACAAATTACAGCAGCTACAGACTTAGGAACATTAAATGACCTACGCGTAAAATATTTAGGTAAAAAAGGTCCAATGACAGAAATCATGAAACAAATGGGCAAACTATCCGCAGAAGAACGTCCAAAAGTTGGCGCAGTGGCAAATGAAGTACGCGAACAACTAACGAATGCTATTCAAGAAAAACAAGACGGGCTTCAAGCCGAAGAAATCAAAAAACAATTAGCTGGCGAAACGATTGATGTCACACTACCAGGAACTTTGGTGCGCGAGGGCACAGCGCATTTGTTGACGCAAGTTGTGGAAGAAATTGAAGATTTGTTCATCGGTATGGGCTACACGATTGCAGAAGGTCCAGAAGTAGAAAAAGATTATTATAATTTCGAAGCACTCAATTTGCCAAAAGATCACCCAGCACGCGATATGCAGGACAGTTTCTATATTACAGAAAACACATTACTACGCACGCAAACATCGCCAGTACAAGCACGCGTTATGGAACAACATGATTTTGCCAATGGCCCGATTAAAATTATTTGTCCAGGTAAAGTGTACCGTCGGGATAACGATGACGCGACACATTCCCATCAGTTCACGCAAATCGAGGGGCTTGTTGTTGACGAAAACATCACGCTTGCCGATTTAAAAGGAACATTAACCGTTCTTGCGAAGAAAATGTTTGGCGAAGAGCGCGAAGTAAGATTGCGTCCAAGTTTCTTCCCATTCACCGAACCTTCTGTTGAGATGGATATTTCTTGTTTTAAATGCGGCGGAGAAGGTTGTCGCGTTTGTAAAGGAACAGGTTGGATTGAAATTCTTGGTTCTGGTATGGTTCACCCAAACGTATTAGAAATGTCAGGCATTGATTCGAAAAAATATAGCGGCTTTGCGTTTGGTATGGGACCTGAGCGGGTTGCCATGTTGAAATATGCGGTGGACGATATTCGCCATCTATACACGAATGATTTACGTTTTACAAAACAATTTTCGGTGAAAGAATAAGGAGGCGACAGATCGATGTTAGTATCATATCAGTGGGTCAAAGAATATTTCCCAAACTTAGCGGTTTCAGCAGAAGAGCTAGGAGAACGCATTACACGCGGTGGGATTGAAATAGAAGGTGTTGAACATTTAGACGCAGAACTATCAGGCATCGTTGTCGGCGAAGTGTTAACATGCGAAAAACATCCGAATGCAGATACATTAAATAAATGCACAGTGGGTGTCGGTGAAGCAGAACCAGTACAAATAATCTGTGGCGCGCCTAACGTTGCAGCTGGCCAAAAAGTAGTCGTAGCACGAGTTGGTGCCAAACTTCCAGGCGGTATTAAAATTAAACGTGCAAAATTACGCGGTGAAGTATCAGAAGGTATGATTTGCTCTTTGCAAGAACTAGGCTTTGAAGGAAAAACAATTCCTAAAGCAGTTGCCGACGGAATCTTCGTATTACCAGAAGAAGTTGTCGTTGGTTCTGATGCTAGTGAATTGCTAGGCTTAGACGACGCGATTCTAGATATGGCGATTACCCCAAACCGCGCAGATGCGCTAAGCATGATTGGTGTAGCCTATGAAGTTGGCGCGATTGTTGATCAAAAACCTGAATTAAAAGCTATCCCAGCTCCTGAAACACAAGGCGATGTGACTGATTATGTGGCAGTTCGTGTACAAGATACAGACACAACACCATTTTACGGTATGCAAGTAATCAAGGATGTTACGATTGGAACATCACCATTATGGCTACAAACCAAGTTGATGAAAGCTGGTATTCGTCCGCATAACAACGTGGTAGACATTACGAATTATATTTGTTTGAAATATGGACAACCGCTCCATGCATTCGACTATGCACGCATTGGTAGCAAAGAAATCGTTGTTCGTTTAGCTACGGATGGCGAAGAAATTGTGACATTAGATGGCGAAACACGCAAACTAAGCGCCGGTCATACGATAATCACAAACGGATCAGCACCAATTGCTATTGCAGGTGTGATGGGCGGCGAATCTTCCGAAGTTATCGAAACAACAACGACGGTTGCGCTTGAAGGTGCCATTTTTGCAAGCAGTTACGTTGGGAAAGCATCACGTGAGCTTAATTTGAGAACCGAAGCAAGCATTCGCTACGATAAAGGAAGCGATGCATGGAAAGTAGAACAAGCGTTGCAACACGGCGCAGCACTTATCGCCGAACTAACTGGCGGAACCTTAGTCGGTGGCGTAGCAAGTGTTGATAACCGCGAAAAAGTAGCCAACAAAATTGAAACCACATTAACACGCATCAATCGTGTTTTAGGAACGGAAATAAGCGATGCTGAAATCGTATCTATTTTTGCTAAATTGCAATTTGATTTAGAAGTAAGTGGCGATGAATTAGCAATAACTGTACCGTCCCGTCGTTGGGATATCACGATTGAAGCAGATATTTTTGAAGAAGTCGCGCGTATTTATGGCTATGATAAAATCCCGTCTACATTGCCAATCAGTATTTCGGCAGGTCATTTAACAACAGAACAAGCAGCGCGTAGAACAATCCGCAGATACCTAGAAGGTGCGGGGCTAAACCAAGCATTGACGTACTCATTAACAAGTAAAGAAGCCGCAACACAACTAGCTCTATCGACAGAAACAGCGGTAGCATTGTCCATGCCGATGAGTGAAGAACATAGCCACCTGCGCACAAGCATTGTCCCACAACTTCTAAAAGCAGCGAGCTATAATGTAGCAAGAAATAACAATAGCGTAGCGCTTTACGAACTAGGCACTGTATTTTACGCAACAGAAGGCGATAATTTACCACGTGAAACAGAGCATTTAGCAGGTCTTATCACTGGTAATTGGCAAGAAAATGACTGGCAAAAACAAGTGAAAAAAGTCGACTTTTTCGTGTTAAAAGGTATCATTGAAGGCGTAGTAACTAAACTTGGCTTGACAGACCAACTAGAATGGAAGCAAGCTGAAAAACAAGACTTACACCCAGGAAGAACTGCTTCCATCTGGCTCGCGGATAAAGAAATTGGTTACGTAGCCCAAGTTCATCCATCACTTGCTGCAGAACTAGATTTAAAAGAAACATACGTCTTTGAACTAAGCGCAGCAGAGCTATTAGCAGCACCGAAAACGGCTGTCACATACCATACAATCCCAAGATACCCAGCTATGACACGTGATATCGCATTATTAGTGAACAAAGAAGTTAGCCAAGCTGCATTAGAAAATGAAATTAAGTCCCAAGCAGGCAAGCTCCTTCATAACATTCAATTATTCGATATTTTCGAAGGCGAGAAATTGGGTGCAGACAAGAAATCAATGGCCTACACATTAACATTCCTTGATCCAGAGCGTACACTCACAGATGAAGAAGTGACAAAAGCAAACCAAGCTATCGTATCGGCATTAGAATCTAAATTTGATGCAGTGATTCGTTAATACGTGTTCCAAAACTGTTCTTTTCGCGTTAGAAAAGAGCAGTTTTTTTGCGCTACCATGAAAAATAAGGTATATTAAATAAATAGTTTAGGGGGTGAACTTGTTTTGGAAAGCAAGAAAGTTAAGCAACTCATAAAAAGCTACGAAGAAACCTACATATTTGCAACACGACAGCTTCATGACGCGATTGCCGAACAAATTCTAGGCAAGCAAGGTATCTCTTTTGAACAATTTCTAGTGTTGCGTTATTTAGCGGAACATGGAGCCTGCAGTCCAAATCATTTAGCAACAGTACTAAGTGTCCATAAAAGCGCCATTTCCTCCAAAATAAATCGGTTACTAGAAAAAAATCTTATTCACCGTGAAAAAAACCATAAAGATCAGCGCGTTTTTGTGTTAACAGTTACAGAAAATGGGGAAAAGGTATATCAGGCGTGTGAGCAAAAACTAGAAAATCTCGTATCCAATTGGCTAGAAATTCTAGGCGAAGAAGATAGCGAACAATTTTTAACACTGTATAAAAAGATATCTGAGTCAGTCATCCAAAAAACAAAGGGGGAGTAAAAAATGAAATGGATTGTAAAATTTAGATGGACAATTGTCGCAGCATGGCTAGTAGTCATGGCTGTCCTTCTCTTTACAGCACCAAATATGGCTGATTTAGTCCGTGAAAAAGGAGAAATTAAGCTTCCTGATGGCTATCCATCTTCACTGGCTACCGAAATGGAGAAAAAACACAACCCAGACAAACAGGGGCAAGCTTATATCGCCGTTTACACATCCGATAAAAAATTAACGAATACAGACTTAAGCAATATCGAAGACTCACTATCTTCCATTGAAAAAAATAAGAAATCCCTACACATTACCAGTGTCGTTGATAGTTTTAACCAACCAGAATTAAAAGACAAATTCCTATCCAAAGACGGCAAAACAATGGTGGCAACACTAAATGTTGTGGCAGGTGAAACTCCAGTAAAAGAAATTCGTAATGACATCGATAAAAAAATGGATATTAAAGGTGTGGACACATATTTAACCGGAAATGCTTTAATTCAAGAAGATGTCGTACAAAGCTCTGAAGATGGTGTACATAAAACAGAAGGTATCACAATCGTCTTTATTTTAGTCGTATTAGTGCTTGTATTCCGTTCTGCTGTAGCACCATTTATTCCACTGTTAACAGTTGGTATAAGTTACTTAACCAGCCAAGCAGTAGTATCGTTTCTCGTCGACAAGTGGGATTTCCCAGTCTCGACATACACACAGATATTTATGGTATGTATCCTATTCGGAATAGGCACGGACTACTGTATTTTGCTGATGAGTCGTTTTAAAGAAGAAGTAGGCAGTGGCTTATCTGGAAAAGAAGCCGTATTTGCAACCTATCGCACAGCAGGAAAAACAGTCATTTACAGTGGTATTGCAGTGTTGGTTGCCTTCGCCTCTTTAAGCTTTGTGCAATTCGAACTTTATCGCTCTGCAGTAGCCGTTGCCGTCGGAATTGTTGTACTTCTAGTGGCTCTTTTCACTATTGTTCCGTTTTTCATGGCAACTCTAGGAACCAAGCTATTCTGGCCACTCAACAAAAATGTTTCCCATAAAGAAAATAAACTATGGGGTGCCGCCGGTAAATTCACTTTCGCAAGACCGTTTTTAGCATTGTTAATTGTTGCGGCTATTACAGTTCCACCGATTATCCTATATACAGGAAATTTATCGTTTAACTCACTAGACGAAATAAGCGATAAATACCCATCTAAGAAGGGTTTTGACGTAGTTTCAGACAGTTTTGGAGCTGGTCAAGTTGCACCAACAACTGTTTATTTAGAAAACGATGACCCGATGAAAACAAGCGAATATTTGGCGTTGCTAGAAGAAGTGTCGACAGATCTTTCACATGTAAAAGGCGTCGATATGGTGTTAAGCGCTACAAGGCCTACAGGTAAGCGACTTGACGATATCTATGTCAAGGATCAGAGCAAAAAAGTAGGTGACGGGCTAGATGAAGCCGGGAATGGCATTGGTACTATCCAAAAAGGACTGTCCGAAGCCAGCACCGAAATGGCGAAATCCGAACCACAATTAAATGAAGCAGTGAAAAGCGTCGGCGAACTTCAATCGGGAACGACTGCAACAAAAGAAGGTGTAGACCAACTACAAGCCGCATTAACGCAAATCTCAACCGGAATCAAGGCGGGTGCATCTGGCGCAGGAGATTTAGAACAGGGTGTTAAAACAGCACGTGAACAACTGACAACCTTGCAAAACGGACAGAAACAAATCCAATCTGGTTACGAACAAGTCGGCACAGCACTTCAAAAAGTAGCTGATCAAACCGCCCAGTTCAAAAACCCAGCCAAACCAGCCATAGATACTTCAGCATTAAATACGATGATTAGCGATATGGAAAATGCGATTAATACGTATAAATCCAATCATCCTGTAGACCCACAATTTACCGCAATCATCCGTAATTTTGAGAAACTAAAACAAGCAACAGGAGCGCTTCAACCACAAATAGAGGCACAAATCGAGCAAGAAATGGCCAAAGCTAAACAACAAATGACAGCTTTAAATCAAGGTATTCAAACACTAGCTTCTACAATGTCACAACTCAACGAAAAAAATGCACAAATAACACAAGGTTTGACTGCATTTAACAGCGGACTAGGTCAAATTGATACAGGGCTAACACAACTTGAAACAGGCCTAAATCAAGCAGCTACAGGACAAGACCAAGTAGTAACTAAGATGCCTGAAATATCCTCTGCATTAGCGCAATTAGCCGCAGGACAAGGCCAATTACAAAGCGGATTTTCAGCGATGACAGGTCAAATTGGCGAACTAACAAACGGCTTAAAACAAAGTGCTGATGGTTTAGGTCAAATTCAGTCAGGTATTACAGGGGCTAATGATTTTGTTAAGAATTGGTCCACTGTCCCATATGACGAATCAGGTATTTATGTTCCAGACCAATTAGTAAATAATGCAGATTATCAAAAAGTGTTAGATCAGTATATGTCATCGGATGGTAAATTGGCTACACTAAATCTTGTATTAACGAAGAATCCATATTCCGATGAAGCCATGGATGCGATTGATGGTATAAACGATCAGCTAAAATCAAGTTTACAAGGAACAAAATTGGAGAATGCGAATATCGGAATTGGCGGTATGACAAGTATTAACTATGATACTCGTGATATGTCAAGCGCTGATTATCACCTTGTACTCATGTTTGTACTTACAGGTGTGTTCATTGTCTTAGTAATCGTATTGCGCTCCCTAGTGATGCCGCTATACTTGATAGCTTCTCTAGTACTCACTTATTTCGCATCTATTGGGATTGCAGAGATTATTTTTGCTAGATTCCTTGGCTATGATGGATTAACTTGGGCGACACCGTTCTTTGGATTTGTTGTTCTGGTGGCGCTAGGAATCGACTACTCCATCTTCTTGATGACACGATTCAATGAGTACCACGGAATGCCAATTCGCGAACGGATGATATTAACGATGAAAAATATGGGTGGCGTTATTTTCTCAGCAGTTCTTATTTTAGGAGGAACTTTTGCAGCGATGATGCCGGCTGGGGTACTGTCACTACTAGAAATCGCCACGGTTGTACTCATCGGATTACTGCTTTACGCGTTTGTCGTCTTGCCGCTATTCGTTCCAGTCATGGTTCGGCTATTCGGTCAAGCCAATTGGTGGCCATTCATCACTCGCAAAAATGATCATCAAGAAAATGTAAAACCAAAACATCCACAAAAATAAAGACGATTGGGCGGTTTAACGACTGTCCAATTTTTTTAGTTGCAATTGTTTGACAGGGAAGATAATTTATTATAAAATACGAACATAAGTTCTGTCAAGAGGTGAATGGAAATGAAATATACTGATGTTCTATATGGAGAGCTTGAGATAGATGGTGTGCTTGAAAGATTATTCAAATCAGATGCAATGCAACGTTTAGCAGGAGTTCATCAAGCGGGAGCAGCCTATTTGGTTCAGAAGAATTGGACGGTTAATCGGCTAGAACATTCAGTTGGCGTCATGTTACTAGTTAAGAAGTTTGGTGCAAAGCTAGACGAACAAATTGCGGCATTGTTACATGATATATCACACACAAGTTTTTCGCATGTTGTTGATTATTTGATGCAAGATAAAGAAGAAGGATATCATGATAGTATTTTTCTAGAGACATTAGAAAAGAATGGGATAACCGCAATGGTTGATGTGGAGTCGCTAGGTTTAGATGATTTGACTCGATACACGTTGCTGGAGCAGCCTAGCCCTCTGTTGTGTGCGGATCGGATTGATTATTTTTTGAGAGATATGTTGGTTTATGGACACATAAGTCGCTGTGAAGTAGATGCTTTTTTAGAAGCGCTTTGCGTAGTCGATGGACGTTTTGTTATAACATCAGAAGAAATGGCGTTATGGTATATTCGGAACTATGAACGCTATGTTTCGTTCGTTTTACTAAAGCCAAAGAATGTGTACAGCGCTTGGAAAATGTCCGAAATACTACGCTATGCGATGCAAAAACACTATATAGAACTAGATTTGCTAAAACAAAGTACAGATAATAACATTATTGCGCATCTGCAAGGAATACACGATACACATTTACAAAGAGAACTCGCGACGCTACATCCAGATATAGCGGTTGAAATAAACAATCAAACATATGATTTTTATATGACAGGCAAAACACGTGTTGTTGACCCGTTGGTACTTACAGAACGGGGAGTTGTACCCATCTCTACAATAAATAAAGAAGCACAAGAAAGTATTCAATTTTTGGAAAAACAGTTTGAAATCGGTTCATTTATTCGCCAGATACATGTATAATTGTAGTATCGAGAATAAGTGGGGGCGACAACATGATTCAATTAGGAAATGATTGGGATACACTTTTACAAGATGAGTTTACCAAAGACTATTATTTGCAATTACGAGAATTTCTGAAAGTGGAATATGGCAATCAGAAAGTGTACCCAGATATGTATGATATTTTTAACGGTTTGAAATACACGGCGTATAAAGATGTAAAAGTAGTTATTTTAGGACAAGATCCGTATCATGGCGCAAATCAGGCACATGGGATGTCTTTTTCAGTGAAGAAAGGCATTCGGACGCCGCCTTCATTAGTGAATATATATAAAGAATTAGCAGATGATCTAGGTTTGCAAATACCGAACAATGGCTATTTATTACCGTGGGCTCAACAAGGTGTACTGTTATTAAACACGGTCTTGACAGTTCGGGAAGGGCAACCCAATTCCCATGCAAATAGGGGGTGGGAGCAGTTAACCGATACCATTATTTCGCTTATTGGGCAAAAGCCAGAACCCGTAGTTTTCTTGTTATGGGGAAATAATGCGAAATCGAAACAGAAACTACTACAAAACCCAAATCACTTAGTTCTGACTTCGGTACATCCAAGTCCATTGTCAGCAAATCGCGGATTCATGGGGTGCCGTCATTTTTCGACAAGCAATAAATATTTAGAAGATAATGGGGTTTCTCCGGTTTCTTGGCAAATCTCCAACGTGTGAGAGCGCAAAAAAGTCGAATCACTAGTGGGCATGATTCGACTCTCATATTAAGAACGGGTTAATTAGATGTATGCGATAATCGCTTAGCTTTATCTGTGTTTGCAAAATGCCATTTTACATATTGTTGAAGCGTCACAAGCCCTTTTGTATCGATAATGTTGGCTGCGATTTGGTCCACTTTAGAGCTTGCGCCTTTTGGAATAGATATGCCAAGTTCACGCTCCATTTCGTGGAAAGCTTCGACAAATCGTGAGCGAGCAATGATAGATGCAGCTGCAACAGAAAGATGAAGTCCTTCTGCTTTTGTAGCGAAAAAGACGTCTTCGCGAACAATGGAAGGTTCTTTTGCTAAATAGCGATAATATGTATTTTTCTCTGCAAATTGGTCAATCAGGATGGCATCTGGTTTAATCGGCTGTATTTTAGCAAGGACGTTTTCTAACGCACGATTATGGAGGATTGCTTTCATTTGCCCTTGATTCATCCCTTTGGCTTGAAGGACGTTATACTTGGGATTTGGCAGAAGTAAGAGGCTATGTGACACAACGGGAATAATTTTTTTCGCGATGTCACAAATTTCTGGGTCAGTCATCGCCTTCGAATCTTTGACGCCGAGTTGTTTGAGTAGAGGCATCATTGCTTGATCGACATAGCACGCTGCAACTATCATAGGTCCGAAATAATCGCCAGTGCCTACTTCATCGGAACCAACAACGTTTTTATTTGCGAAACCAACTGGAAGCACGGATGTTGATTTGGAACTGCTCGATTTTACTTTTGGTACTGTGGGGCTGCCCCATTTTGCGGCTTCCATTTCGCCTTTTGCGCCTTGGAACATCACTTTTCCAGATTTATAAGCCGTGATGGAAAGACCTGTTTTTTTTGCGGCAAAGATGGCACCGGGTGGTATTTTATCGGACATGCAAGATAAGTAGGCTTTCTGCATGGCATCGATTTGGCTTGGTGTAGCTTGAATTACGGTATTTGCGATTGGGATCATCTTCTTTCTCTAAAGTTTCATTGTTATTTTACCACAATTGGGTGCATTGTTTCATACTTAAGGCTGAAATCATTGCCGATTAGAACATTTGCGCTTTTCTTCGTTTGGAATTCATGATAAGATGAGGTACATGTAGGATATTGTGTTTAAATGAGGAGGAAGACAGATGGCAGATAATACTAGAAATAAGCTGACAACAACAATCTATGGTAGAGAATATATAATTGTTGGTGTCGAAACAATAGACCACCTTCGCCATGTTGCGCGTCTCGTGGATGAAAAAATGCATGAAATCGGTTCGCAAAATCGGTCTTTGGACAGTGGAAGATTAGCTGTTTTGACTGCTGTTAACGCCACACATGATTATCTGAAACTTGAGGAAAAATATCAAGAGCTGGAGAAAGAGCTGGCTCGGCTTAAAGGAAGAGAATAGATGATCTTAAATGTTATAATAATAATTTTTTTAGTTGGTGGATTCTTTAATGGTTATCGAAACGGTGTTTTACGGCAATTAATCATTACAATTGGTTATTTGTTGTCTTATTTTGTAGCGTATAAATATTATGAAATGTTGGCGCCGCATCTTACGTTTATTCCATATCCAGAATTGGATAAGGCGAATGATTTTTATGTGTTATTAGAATCGCTTCATACTGAGAATGCTTACTATAATAGTATTGCTTTTCTGATGATTTTCATCGTGGCAACTATTATTGTACACATGATTGCTTCGCTGTTTAAAGGTGTGACGAAAGTGCCGGTTTTACGTCAAGTGAATGGCTTGATTGGAGCCCTTTTAGGTGTGTTAACGACGTATTTACTGATTTTCTTAGTTTTATATGTTGGGGCAATTTTCCCAGCAGAGTGGGCACAGAACGCGATTACTGGTTCGTCTGTAGCGGAATGGATATTGAAGAATACGCCGTGGCTATCGGAATCGTTTTATAAATGGATGACTAGCATGTTACCATAGAATTTTTAGATGTCAGCGAAAAGCTGGGGCTGCTCAGTTCCAGCTTTTCTGCTTGTTTTAAAGGGGGAGTGCGGAATGATGAATAAAAAGAAAATTATTAACTTATTAGAGACAATTGCTTTATATATGGAGCTAAAGGGTGAAAATCCGTTCAAAATATCGGCTTTTCGGAAGGCAGCACTTGCGTTAGAGCAGGATGAACGTAGCTTTTCAGAAATAGAAGATTTTACAAAAATAAGTGGGATTGGAAAATCAACCGCTGTTATTATTCAGAATTTCATTGAAACAGGTGAATCAGAAGAACTCGATTTGCTTAAAAAGGAAGTACCGGAAGGACTGGTGCCGCTTTTGAAAGCGCCTGGATTAGGTGGGAAGAAATTGTCACGTTTGTATCAAGAGCTGGGCGTTGTAGACAAAGATTCACTACTTGCTAAAGCCGAAGATGGAAGCATTTCGGCACTCAAAGGTTTCGGGCAGAAGTCAGTGGATAAAATGGTGGAAGCGGTTCAAGAAATGGGAGACCGCCCAGACAGGTATCCGCTAAATGATGTACTGCCAGTTGCCAAAGAATTAGAGGGTTATTTAGCTGGGATAAAAGAAATTGAACGTTTTTCGCATGCGGGTAGTTTTAGACGTTTACGTGAAACGGTGAAGGATTTGGACTTTGTGATTGCGACAAGTAATCCTGAAGCGGTTGCTAAACAATTGCTCGCGATTGAGACGATTGATCAAGTCATTGCGGCAGGAGACACGAAAGTTTCTGTTGAGCTGGATGATGGTATTAAGATTTCTGTGGATTTTCGAATGGTTGCGCCGGGTGAATTTGTGAGTACATTACATCATTTTACAGGCTCTAAAAACCATAATATTCGGATGCGTCAGATTGCTAAGCAACAATCGGAGAAGATTAATGAGTACGGTGTCGAAGATGAGGCTGGAAATGTGAAACAGTTCGATTCAGAAGAAGACTTCTTTGCGCATTTTAATATTCCGTTCTTACCTCCAGAAGTAAGACGTGATGGGACAGAGATTGATCGGATTTCAAAGGATACTGCATTTGTTCAGTTGGCAGATATTAAGGGCGATTTGCACATGCATACGACTTGGTCAGATGGTGCATATTCGCTTTCAGAAATGGTAGAGGCTTGTATTGCCAAGGGTTACGAGTACATGGTTATCACGGATCATGGGCAATTTTTGAAGGTAGCCAATGGTTTGACGGAGGAGCGTATCAGGAAACAGCAGGAGGAGATTCGTGCCTTAAACGCGCAATACGCCGAAATTGAGATTTTGTCTGGTATTGAAATGGATATTTTGCCGGACGGATCGCTTGATTTTGATGATAGTTTGTTGCAAGATTTGGATTTTGTGATCGCATCGATTCATTCGAGTTTTTCACAATCGGAAGAAGAAATTATGAAGCGATTGCGGACTGCTTGTGAAAATCCGTATGTGCATTTAATCGCGCACCCAACTGGGCGTGTCATTGGTCGGCGTGATGGGTATAATGTAAATGTCGAGGCATTGATTGAATTGGCGGCTGAGACAGGGACGGCTTTAGAGCTCAACGCGAATCCGCAACGACTGGATTTAACTGCGAAATATTTGGAGCTCGCTAAAGAACGTGATGTGCCAATTGCTATCAATACGGATGCGCACGATACCAAACATTTAGATTTTATGGAAATCGGTGTTCGCGCTGCGACAAAAGGTTGGCTTGCAAAGGAAAATGTGCTGAATACAAGAAGCAAGGCGGATTTCCTAGCATTTATTAAAAATAAACGTTCCGCAAAATAAGAACGTTACATGGGGTTATAAATTATGAGTAAAAAAGTAGAAACAATTTTAGAATTCGATAAAATAAAGCAACAACTGCTCGAATTTGCTTCTTCTGCACTGGGCGAGGAGGCGATTCGAGCGCTACAACCAACACCTGCAATCGATAAGGTGAAGTTAGCACAGCAAGAAACCGAGGAAGGTGCTAAGGTTATTCGATTACGTGGGTCGGCGCCAATATCAGGGATTTATGATGTATCGGCTCATATGAAACGACTAGAAATCGGTGGGGATTTGAGCGGTTTAGAGCTTTACCAAACGGGAAGTAATTTGCGCGTAAGTCGCTTGATGAAGCATTTTATTGATGATTTAATCGAACAAGGCGTGGAATTGCCATTACTTGATGATTTGGCAAGCAAGCTTGTACCAATGCGAGATACAGAGGAAACGATTGCGCTTACAGTGGATGAGGCTGGCGAAATTTTAGACACAGCGAGCGAGGCTTTACGCAATATTCGTCAGACG
The DNA here is from genome assembly GCF_000766865.1 of Listeria booriae. Classification (GTDB taxonomy): domain Bacteria; phylum Bacillota; class Bacilli; order Lactobacillales; family Listeriaceae; genus Listeria_A; species Listeria_A booriae. The sequence goes on along the minus strand of NZ_JNFA01000019.1, from coordinate 325,890 downwards.
CTACGCCGCACAGAAGGTCGCGTTCGGGAACGTTTAGAACAATATTTACGCGACAAAAATGCTTCCAAAATGCTAAGTGATACGGTTATCACGATTCGTAATGATCGCTATGTTTTGCCAGTGCGTCATGAGTACAAAGGGCATTATGGTGGGATTGTGCATGATCAATCCGCCTCGGGCCAAACATTGTTTATTGAACCGCAAAGTGTTGTGGACATGAATAATGAACGTCGCACATTGCAAGCGAAAGAAAAACAAGAAATTGAGCGGATTTTGGCGGAAGTTTCAGCGGCATTGGCCGAATTTATAGAAGAGATTAGACAAAATACGTATGTGCTCGGCAGATTTGATTTCATTTTTGCGAAAGCGAGATTTGGGAAGTCAATGAAAGGTGTGACACCGCGTATTAATCAAGATGGTATTGTTCGCTTGTTCCGCGCGCGTCATCCGTTGCTTGATCCAGCGACTGTTGTTAGTAATGATATTCTACTTGGCGGAGATTACCGGACGATGCTTATCACGGGTCCAAATACCGGGGGGAAAACAATTACCTTGAAAACGCTTGGTTTGCTCACTTTGATGGCACAGGCTGGTTTGCAAGTTCCTGCCGAAGAGGAGTCTGAAATCGCTGTGTTCTCGCAAGTTTTTGCTGATATTGGGGATGAGCAGTCGATTGAGCAGAGTTTGAGTACATTTTCTTCGCATATGACAAATATTGTCTCTATTTTAGATAAGATGGACGCAGATTCTTTGATTCTATTTGATGAGCTGGGGGCTGGTACTGATCCGCAAGAAGGTGCGGCGCTTGCCATTGCGATTCTGGATGCAGTTGCGGCTAAAAATGCGAGCGTCGTTGCGACAACCCATTATCCTGAACTAAAAGCGTATGGCTATAATCGTCCTTTTGCGACGAATGCCTCTGTTGAATTCGATGTAGAGTCATTAAGTCCAACGTATAAATTATTAATCGGCGTTCCTGGTCGAAGCAATGCCTTTGCGATTTCGCGTCGTTTAGGTCTAAATGAAACCGTAATTGACGCTGCCAGAGGGCTTGTCGATACAGAAAGCGCAGATTTAAACGATATGATTTCTAGCTTGGAAGAAAAACGAAAAGCGGCAGAATTAGAGTACGAAGAAGCGTATCAGCTAAGTCGTGACGGCGATAAACTGCTAAAAGAACTCCAAAAAGAAATTATCGCGTACCATAATCAAAAAGACAAACTCATGGAAAAAGCTAATGAAAAAGCGGCAGAAGTCATTGAAAAAGCAGAAACTGAAGCAGAAGTCATCATCCAAGAACTGCGTCAAATGCAATTACAAGGCGCAGCCGGTCTCAAAGAACATGAACTCATCGAAATGAAGAGCCGCCTAAACCAAGTAAAACCAAAAACTATCCAGAAAAAAGTGATTCACGATGTTCCCAAAGTGGTGCATAAGTTTGCTAAAGGAGACCAAGTACGCATTTTGTCATTAGGTCAAAAAGGTGTGTTACTTGATCGCGTAAACAGCAAAGAATGGAATGCGCAAATCGGTATTATCAAAACGAAAGTCAAAGAAGCCGACCTCGAATATCTCAAACCAGAACAACCGAAGAAACTGCGTCATGTGACAACAGTGAAAAGCGATAATTCTATCACCAAAACAGAGCTTGACTTACGCGGTGTTCGCTATGAAGATGCCCTGCAACAAGTTGATAAATACATCGATGAGGCATTACTTGCTGGGTATCACCAAGTCAGCATTATACACGGAAAAGGAACCGGTGCGCTACGTCAAGGTGTTACGGAATTCTTGAAAAACCACCGCATGGTTAAATCGATTCGTTTTGGTGCCGCAGCAGAAGGCGGGAACGGTGTTACTATCGCGGAATTGAAGTGATTTTTGAGCAGATTATTGGCTCCACATGAGGGCGCAGTGCTATACTAGCGTTACAATATGTGTGAGGAGGTAAGAAAAATGGCTATTGAAGAAATTACAGATGCTACGTTTGAGCAAGAAACAAACGAAGGTCTTGTGCTTACAGATTTCTGGGCGACTTGGTGTGGTCCTTGCCGCATGGTTGCTCCAGTTTTAGAAGAAATTGCCGCAGAACAAGGTGATAAATTAAAAATCGTTAAAATGGATGTTGATGCAAATCAAGAAACACCAGGTAAATTTGGTGTGATGAGTATCCCGACATTGCTTATCAAGAAAGATGGCGAAGTTGTTGATACGGTGATTGGCTATCGTCCAAAAGAAGAATTGGATGAAGTTTTAGCGAAATATTTATAAGTTAGTTGACGGCTAGAAAAAGATTTGGAAGCGGGATTAAATCTACGTTTTCACACTTCTTTTTCTAGCTTTTTTGTTGATTTATGCTACACTTATAAAGGAAGTAAAGCCTGTATTTGGAGTGATAAATAATGACGACCGAACACATTCGCAATAAATTAGCCCTATTACCCGACCAACCCGGGTGTTACTTAATGAAAGACCAGCAGGGCACAATTATTTATGTCGGAAAAGCCAAAATATTGAAAAACCGCGTGCGCTCTTATTTTACAGGTTCGCACGATGGCAAAACCCAACGACTCGTACAAGAAATTCGCGATTTTGAATACATCGTAACATCCTCTAACGTTGAGGCGCTGTTACTCGAAATAAATCTAATCAAAAAACACGATCCACGCTACAACATCATGCTTAAAGACGACAAAACCTATCCGTTCATCAAAATTACCAATGAACGCCATCCTCGTCTTATCATTACCCGCCAAGTTAAGCGTGACAAAGGAAAGTACTTCGGCCCATACCCAAACGTGTACGCCGCCAATGAAACAAAGAAAATCCTCGACCGGCTTTATCCACTGCGCAAATGCACCACACTGCCAAACAAAGTCTGTCTATACTACCATCTTGGCCAGTGCCTAGCCCCGTGCGTCTTTAAAGTCGAAGCCGACACATACAAAAAAATGACGGACGAAATTGTCCAATTCCTAAACGGTGGCTATAAAGAAGTCAAACAAGATTTGCAAGCAAAAATGCAAGTTGCTGCTGAAGACATGCAATTCGAAAAAGCTGCGGAATTCCGCGATCAAATCACAGCAATCGAAACAACGATGGAAAAACAAAAAATGACGATGAACGATTTTGTAGACCGCGACGTTTTTGGCTATGCCATTGACAAAGGCTGGATGTGCGTCCAAGTCTTTTTCATTCGCCAGGGCAAGCTCATCGAACGCGATGTCTCACAATTTCCATTTTACAGCGATGCCGACGAAGACTTCCTAACATTTATCGGCCAATTTTATCAAAAAACGAATCATATTCCGCCAAAAGAAATTTTTCTACCGGATGATGTAGACGAAGAGGCGATTCAAGCATTGCTTCCAGACACGAAAATTATTGTGCCAAAGCGTGGCAATAAGAAAGATCTCGTGAAACTGGCTTACAAAAACGCCAAAATCGCATTAAACGAGAAATTCCTGCTGCTCGAACGCAATGAAGAGCGAACAGTCGGAGCAACCGAGAAACTGGGCGAAGCAATGGGAATTCCGACGCCAAACCGCATCGAGGCCTTCGATAACTCGAACATTCATGGAACCGATCCAGTATCGGCAATGATTACTTTCCTCGACGGCCGCCCAAGCAAAAACGACTACCGAAAATACAAAATCAAAACCGTCGTTGGACCTGATGATTACGCGACAATGCGCGAAGTTGTGCGTCGCAGATACTGGCGTGTCCTAAAAGAAGGCTTGCCACTTCCAGATTTAATTTTGATTGATGGGGGAAAAGGACAAATCGATAGCGCGAAAGATGTTTTAGTAAACGAACTCGGCTTAGACATTCCAGTCGCAGGGCTCGCCAAAGACAACAAACATAAAACAAGCCAATTACTATTCGGTGACCCACTCGCAGTCGTGCCGCTACACCGCAACAGCCAAGAATTCTACCTATTACAGCGAATCCAAGACGAAGTCCACCGTTTTGCCATCACATTCCACCGTCAACTTCGTAGCAAAACCGGATTCCAATCGTTACTTGACGGCATTCCAGGCGTTGGCCCAGGCCGCAAGAAAGCCATTTTAAAACACTTTGGGTCCATGAAAAAAATAAAAACGGCAACCGTCGCTGAAATCCAAGAAGCAGGCGTACCAATCGCCGTCGCTGAAGCAGTACACGAGAAGTTCGCAAAACTAAACGAAGAGAAACCGAAATAGGAGGGGTATTTTTGGGAAGAGTAGTATTAAAATTCGGCGGAACCTCAGTAGGCACCATCGAAAAAATCAAAAAAACCGCAGATCAAGCAATCCGCGAATTTAAAAAAGGGAACCAAGTCGTTGTCGTCGTGTCCGCGATGGGCAAATCAACCGACCGCCTCGTTGACATGGCATTAGAAATCAGCGACAACCCGAGCAAGCGCGAAATGGACATGCTCCTATCTACCGGAGAACAAGTGACCATTTCCTTACTTAGCATGGCGCTTCACGAACAGAACTACGAAGCTGTTTCCTACACGGGCTGGCAAGCAGGCATCACCACCGAGCCAATCGCAAGTAACGCCCGAATCCTCGACATTGATACCGAAACCATCCAAGACGCACTTACCCAAGGCAAAATTGTCATCGTCGCAGGATTCCAAGGCATCAGCGCCGACCGTGAAATCACAACACTAGGTCGAGGCGGATCCGACACAACAGCCGTCGCACTTGCCGCAGCACTAGAAGCAGACAAATGTAGCATCTGCACCGATGTCGTAGGCGTTTTCACAACCGATCCGCGCTACATCAAGAATGCTCGCAAACTAAACCAAGTTACCTACGACGAAATGCTCGAACTAGCCAATCTTGGCGCCGGTGTCCTGCATCCAAGAGCCGTCGAGTATGCGAAGAACTACCGCATCCCACTCGAAGTTCGCGCCAGCCACGAAGACGAAGCAGGAACCATGATTGAGGAGGAAATGACCATGGAAAACACGAAAGTCGTGCGAGGAATCGCATTCGAAGATAAAATCACCCGCGTAACCATTCACTGGGACAAAAAAGAAAACATGCGCGTCTCCAAAGTATTCACAACATTAGCTGAACACAACATCGACGTCGACATCATTATCCAAGGCATCACAGGACTAGGCCACGGCAATCTGTCCTTCACCATTAAAACAAAAGCGCTACTAGAAACATTGGCAGTACTAGAAGAACACCAAGAAACACTCCAATACGCAAAACTCGAATCTGAGCAGAATCTAGCCAAAGTATCTATCGTTGGTTCTGGCATGGTTTCGAATCCAGGCGTCGCAGCCCATATGTTTGAAGCGTTGACAGACAATGACATCGCAATTAAAATGATAAGCACATCAGAAATTAAAGTATCAACCGTAGTAGATGAAAAGAAAATGATCCGCGCAGCCCAAGTGTTGCACGATACATTTGAGTTGGAGGATTGAGAAGAGGAGTTAGGCGGAGTTCACTTTGCCTAGCTTTTTTGTGTTCTGTAATGAAAAATTAGGGCTTTTAAAGGAGGTAGCAAAATGAACCGTGATTTAATGGAAGAGTATAAAAAGATTTTAGAGGATGACATTCAAATATTGGACTATGAAGACTTAAGATATTCCATTTTTGAAGGGCCAGAAAACAACAGACAAGAATATCAAATTAGAATCGAAAAAATTGGAGAAACATTTGAAGTTTATATGACTGCTGATAGAGCTGGGGTAATGGGGAAATACAAGTTTAAAGATATTTTTGATGCATTCCATCAATTTCTAAGCATAATGCAGGATACTATCCTTTCAAATAGGAAAAGGGTGAGGGATGGAGATCCTCCTGAGTATCCCTGCCAGTTATGGGATAAGTAGAAATACTATATTGAGGGGCATACACTTCTGTATTCACCAAAACATGAGGAAAATAAAAAGCGAATACTACAGTGCTAGCTAGTCGCTTTTTATTATGGGTCGATTTTAATAAAGTTAAATCCTGCCCCAAATCTGCCCCAAATTTCAGTTCCTAATTGATTTCAAAAAAGTAAAATAAAAAAACTCGCTGTTTCCAACGAGTTTACTAACGTCCTGAGAGGGATTCGAACCCCCGACCGACGGCTTAGAAGGCCGTTGCTCTATCCAGCTGAGCTATCAGGACACGCTATACAATTTTCACAGCCAAGTATCATTTTATGTTTTATTTGCCGATTTGTCAATGCTTTTAGGCGATATTTTCGAAAAATATTCATGTTGTTGTAAGTTTATCCAATTTTGGCGCCACTAATCACCGAAACCCGCCGGAAAAACTAATTGTTCTTCACTAGCGGGAATGTTTGTGTTAGGTCGGTTAGTTCTTTGTCATCAATCGTCATGAAGCGTACTTTAACGCCGTCATCGGTTGCATCAATTAATGCATATGTTTTCTCGTGGATGCGTCCTCTTGGAAGGGATATGCTGCCTGGATTCAAAATAATCGTATTATCCAGCATATCAACGCCTAATTCATGCGAATGACCAAAGAAAACAAAGTCGGCATTTAATTCGCGCGCGCGGTAACGCAAATTCATCAATGTCATTTTGATATTATACAAATGTCCGTGTGTGGTAAAAACGCGGTAGCCATCGACTTCGCCAACCCAATCATTCGGGAAGTCAGAGCCAAAGTCGCAGTTCCCACGAACCGTATGAAAACCTTGAATAGCAGGATCATCTTTCTCTAGTTCGGAATCGCCGCAATGAATCATCGCATCAACTTCGCCTTCGTATTTCTCTTTCAAATGGATGAGACAGTCGCGTTCATGGTGACTGTCGCTAACTACTAGTAATTTCAAATTATTCTCCCCCATCTTTCATTACTGTTCCATTATACAATCTTTTCTATCAATTGGTCTATATTTTTTGCAACTTTTTCTAAAGCTTTTGCGCGGTGGCTGATTTTATTCTTCTCTTCTGGCGGGATTTCTGCCATGGATTTGTCAAACGATGCCAAGTAAAAGAGGGGATCGTAGCCAAAACCGTTCTCGCCTTGTGGTGCTGTTAAAATCGAACCTTCGCATTCGCCTGTGAAAAATTGTGTTTCTTTGCCAGGGAAGGCAACGGCTAGTGTGCAGTGGAAGCGGGCTTGTCGTGCGCTCGCAGGAACGTCTGTAAGCTCTTTTAGAAGCTTTTCGTTGTTGTCTGCATCATTATGTTGATTTCCGGCATAACGCGCAGAGTATACGCCTGGTGCGCCATTTAACGCATCAACAATCAAGCCGGAGTCATCGCCAATCACGACTTGGTTTATTTTTTGTGCTACGGTTTCTGCTTTTAATGCCGCGTTTTCCGCAAAAGTCGTGCCAGTTTCTTCAATTTCGCCAATCTCCGGAAAATCAGCTAATGTCAAAATTTCAATGCCGTGTGCGCCGAATAGCTTTTCGAATTCTTTTGCTTTGCCTGGGTTGTTCGTTGCAATTACTAGTTTCTTCATGCTTGGCCTCCAATTAATTGGCTCGTTTCTGCGCCTAGTATTTCTTTTTGGAAGGTAATCAGTTCAGCGATTCCCTTTTTGCCGAGCGTCAGGAGTTCGCTTAGTTCGCTTTCGGAGAATGTCGCTTCTTCGCCTGTACCTTGAAGTTCGACGAAACGGCCCGCGCCAGTCATGACAAGATTCATATCAACAGCCGCGGCACAATCTTCTACATAATTTAAATCAAGAACTGCCGTACCATCTTCTAAAACGCCGACACTTGTAGCTGCCAGAAAGTCATTGACAGGGAATTTTGCAAAAGGTGTAGCCGCGTGAAGTTTCTCAATCGCAAGTACCATCGCCACAAAAGCTCCTGTAATGGATGCTGTTCGTGTTCCGCCGTCTGCTTGAATCACATCGCAATCCAGCCAAATCGTGCGTTCACCAAGTGCATCTAGATCCACAACTGCTCGCAATGCACGACCGATAAGGCGTTGGATTTCCATCGTCCGACCTGTCACTTTTCCTTTGGAAGATTCGCGAATATTTCGGCGTTCTGTCGCACGAGGTAGCATCGCATATTCTGCGGAAACCCAGCCACGTCCTTCACCGCGCATAAATGGTGGGACACGATCTTCTACAGATGCAGAACAAATCACTTTCGTATCGCCAACTGTAATCAAAATCGAGCCTTCCGGATGTTTAATGTAACCTGGAATCATCTCTACTTGTCGCAAAACGTCTTTTTCTCTGCCGTCGAATCTCATTGGTACACTCCCTTTTCATTTCCTAATTTGATATGTTCAACGTGCATGTCAGGTATATCAAGCCAGTCTTGCGCAATATCTTGGAAAATGGACACAGAACCCGTTGTAAAAAAACGATGTTGTACGCCATTATCGTCTCGGTCTAATAAATCGTGATAATCCAGCAACGCGCTAACTTCACTAGCCGTCTCCTCGCCAGAATTAATCACCGCAACATCTGAACCCATAAAATTCTCGATCAATGTTTTAAGTAGGGGATAATGCGTGCAGCCTAAAATAATCGTGTCAATCTTCGTACTTTTTAGCGGTAGTAAAGACTCGGCGACAATTTTTTTGGCTATCGCGCTTTTATATTCGCCACTTTCTACAACCGATACGAACTTCGGACATGCCAGTGAATCGACTTCGACACGACGATTTAGTCCTTTTAATGCTTTAGGATACGCCATGCTTTGAACGGTTCCAATTGTGCCCAAGACACCAACCCGATTGTTGCGCGTTGCTTTTAAAGCCGCTCTGGAACCTGGTTGAATAACACCGATAACTGGTATATCTAATGTCGCACGAATATCTGCAAGCGCCGCCGCTGTAGCCGTATTACACGCAATAACTAACATCTTAATGTTTCGTTCAACTAGAAAATTCGTCATTTCCCAAGTAAACTGATTCACTTCGTCACGATCGCGCGGTCCATATGGGCAACGTGCGGTATCACCAAGATAATATATTTGTTCATGAGGGAGCTGTTTTAGGACTTCTTTAACCACTGTCAGCCCACCAACGCCCGAATCAATAAAACCAATTGCTCTTTTCACACGTTTCGCCTCAATTTCTTCATTTTAGAATAAGTATACTATAGATATTTTAATTATACTCTTCATTTTCTTATTTTTTAACGGTTTTCGCAAGCTTTTTGATGGATTTACTGCTTTTTTTAGAAATTTTGACGTTGTTAGTTCTATTTTTGCGAATTTCTGGGTATAATAGGTGGAGTAGAAAGCGGGGTATTTATAAATGGCAGAAAATGAAGAAATTGTAAATGAAAAAATGATACCGGTTTTTGGTTACGAATTAATTCGCGACACGTTAGTACCAAACATACTTGGTGAAGAAACGCCACACATCCTATACTGGGCGGGAAAAGAACTGGCTCGAAAATATCGTTTGGAAACAATGGAGGACATCGTAGACTTCTTTAAACGCGCATCATTCGGCGATTTAACAGTTGTTGGCGAGAAGAAAGACGAGTTGCAATTACTTTTAAGCGGAGAGATTGTAACATCGCGATTAACAAACGACAGCGAAGCGACCTTTAAACTAGAAGCAGGCTTTGTCGCAGAACAAATTCAATACCAACGAAAGCTCTACACGGAAAGTTACGAAGAAGTAGATAAACGCAAAAAAACAGTACGCATTATCGTCAAATGGGATCGCAAAGAAGCCGTCTCCGATGACGATATTATCAGCTAAATAATCACGATTGTAGCGGCTATTCTTCACAGAGTACCGCTATTTTTCATAAAACAGGAGTGAAAAAAATGAGTCACCATAAAAAAATCGCCAAAACCAACGCTAGTCGAATTTTAGACCAGCAAAAAATCAATTATGAACTCCGCCAAATCCCAATTCATGAAGAACATATGGATGCATCTGAAATCGCCGACATGTTGCACGTTCCACCAGAGAAATTGTATAAAACACTCGTCACAGAAGGCGATAAAACAGGCATTGTCGTCGCATGTATCCCCGCGAATAAAGAACTTGATTTAAAATTGCTTGCTAAAGTCAGCGGGAATAAAAAAGTAGAGATGTTACCAATGAAAGACCTAGAAAAAGTGACAGGCTACATTCGCGGCGGTTGTTCACCAATTGGAATAAAGAAACACTTCCCAACCTTTATTGCCGATGATGCAAAAAATCAAGAACAATTACTTATTTCGGCGGGGAAAAGAGGACTTCAATTAGCAATTGCACCAATGGATTTAGTACAAGTTACGAGTGCAAATTTAGAAGATATCTACAATACCAGAGTCTGATTGCTCAGACTCTGACGGCTGTTATTTTCTAAAACACCAGTTTGTGTAGAGAATACTATGTCTATCTAGTGGCGTATTCCTTTATTAGTAAAAGTGCATAAAAAAACAGCTCATTAATTAAAATGAGCTGTTTTCATAAGAAGGAGGAAGAGGGATTCGAACCCCCGCGCGGTCTTACCCGCCTGTCGGTTTTCAAGACCGATCCCTTCAGCCAGACTTGGGTATTCCTCCGAAACACAAGATTTATTGTATCATGGATTTATTCATTTGCCAACCCTAAATTATAAATTTTTTTGAATAAAAATAAATGGTGAGGATTTGCTCCGAAAGTTATATTGCATTGTGCTTGAAAGACCCTTAAAATAAAATGTAAGTCATATAACTTATGAGGGTGGGGACTATGCGCGATGAATTAATATCCAACGAAATAATTAGGCTTTTTGCGAAGGAGATATTTCGCTTTGCAGACTTCTGGTTCGACCATTATTATACACAAGGAAGTAACGCTAGTATTTTGAAAGCTCACCCAGAATATGTGAATAATTATCGATCGAGAATTGTTATGACAGTAACGAACGGATTGCATGCGGTAAGTGGTGGCAGTTATTCGCAATTGGATTACTACAACCTAGGTAAAGCGGAGGCCCAAAATGGCTTTTCAGAAGCCGAGGCACTAGAGAATCGCGAATCATTTGAGACAGCTATGGAAGCTTTTTTGATAAAACGGAAGGCAGAAGGGGACTTGAAGGCGAGTAACCAAGAAATAGCCTACTATTTAGAAGAACTAAAGGCATTTCACGATCAAATTATGCCGTTTATTTTACAAGGCTATAAAAATGCATAATAAAAAAACGAGGCGTCGGAGTTTAATTCCTGCCTCGTTTTGTGGTTTAGCCATTTACTGCACTTTGGTCCATATAAATAACTTCCCATAAGTGATTATCAACATCTTGGAAGCTCCAGCTATACATGAAGCCTTCGTCCATTTTGTCATTAGAAACTTTTCCGCCAGCAGCAAGTGCTTTTTCTACGATTTCATCTACTTCTTCGCGTGTATCTGCAGAAATAGCCATGATTGCTTCGGTAGTTGTTGCAGGTTCAGCGATTGTTTTCTTGGTGAAGTTTTGGAAGAACCCTTCTACGAGTAACATGACGAACGTGTTATCATTTAAAATCATGCATGTTGCATTTTCATCGGTGAATTGGGGGTTGAACTCGAATCCTAACGCTGTGAAGAATTCTACCGATTTGTCTAAGTCTTTTACTGCTAAGTTCACAAAAAGCATTTTTGGTTTTCTTGCCATTTTTTTGCCCTCCTTTTGATTTTACTATACTAGTATACCCAAAGTTAGGCTTTTAATACATTAATAAATTCTAAGAGGCGAGATTCGCTTTTGATATTGTTGCTACAAGTGAGGCTGTCTGCGCAAATGTACTGACCGATAGCGCGAAAATTATCATTGTTTCCCTTGGCTTTTATGTCTGCTTTGAATAAACCGACGCGCTCGTTTTGGTGGCAAAAAGCACAGATGCCTTTCTTGGAAATAGGTGTGAAACTACCATGAACGGCTACAAGTTGATGGTCGTGCTGGGCGATGATGAATTTCTTTTGCGCGCCCGTGTCATTCCAGCCAAGAAAAACAAGACGATCCATTTGCTCAGCTGGTAAATCAGGGGCTTTTAGTTTTTTCACCTTTGGAAATAGTTTTTTGACTGTTTTCTCGTTAATGCTTGGGAAGGGAACTAAATAGTTTTGCAGTTTGGCATCGAAGGCCTCTAGTTCTTCTTCAGAACGAATATGAAAAATTTCGCCGATTAAGGCTTCTTGCTCGGTTGTTAAGGTGTCAAAAATCGCTCTGGCTTTATCGATACATGAGAAGCGCAAGGCATTTTTGACGCTTTCGTCGTTCGTATTAATAGCGCCATGATACGCATTGAAGGCTTGATACATGATAAAGTGGTAATTTGCATTGGTAATAAATTGCATGTTTACATCTCCTTTTGTGTTCCTTGGAAAAAGAAGCGCTCAGTCAAGTCGACGATATGGTCTTCGAGAACGCCTTCTTTTAGTAAATGTTGAAAGATAGCAGGATCAAATAGATGCATAAAATGCGCTACTAAAAATGTCGTTGGGTATACCGAATCAATGATGTTTTTTTCTTGAAGATGACGAAAAAGTAGGGTGAGTTCTTCTATAATTCGTTCAAAAATATGTGTGAGTTCATTGACTTGGCTCATATCCGGTTGATTTTGCAAAACTAAAGTGAAGTAGGGATTGCGAATAATAATACGTAACAATGTTTGTAATTTCATTTTGCTATCATCGACGTTTATCATTGTTTCGCGCATCATTTGTAGTAAGTTCTGCGCGTTTCGTTCTAAAATACGTGTAATAATCGCCTCTTTATTGGTGAAGTGATTGTATAATGTTCCTTTAGAAATCCCAACAGCGAGCGCAAGTGCATCCATATTTATCGTGCTATCTGTGGTTTGAAATAACATGGTTTCTGCTTCGGCAAGTATTAATTGTTCTCGGTCGTACTTTTGTTGTTCCTTCCAATTCATTTAGAGGCCACCTTTCATAAAAATAACTGCGGTCATAATTTGACTTTAGAGTCATTTTTTATTTTAGTATAAATCCAGAATCAAAAAAAGTCAATAACCTCTAGCCATTATGTCACAATTTTGATAGGATAATAAAGAAGTAAAAGAGGAGGGATTGAATGCCAGAACAAGTTTCGGAGGGCTCATTTTTACAGGGGATAAAAGATTGTATCCCAACATTACTTGGCTACATAAGTATTGGTATTGCTGCTGGTGTAGCGGGGATTGCGGCGAATTTAAACGTTCTAGAAGTTACCCTGCTTGCCGTGTTTGTATACGCTGGTGCCGCACAATTCATTATTTGCGCGATGCTACTTACAAACAGTACAACACTTGCTATCATCGTAACGACATTTATCGTGAATTTTCGCCATTTTCTATTAGGAGCCACATTAGCACCACATTTTCAAAAAGATTCCATGCTCAAAAATATTGGCATCAGCCTCCTGGTCACAGATGAATCCTTCGGTGTTGCAGCGATGAAACTTGCGAAAAAGGAACCGATGTACGCAGCTTGGATGAACGGGCTAAATATTACGGCGTATGTCGTGTGGATTGCCTCATGTGCACTCGGAGGAATGGTTGGCAAGCTAATTCCTAACCCAGCGCTATTCGGGCTTGATTTCGCGCTCACAGCGATGTTTGTAGCACTTTTCGTATTCCAACTACAGAGCGTTCCTAAATCAAAACTGCGTCACATTGCATTTCTGATCTTGTATATGCTTATTTTCATGATTGGCTTATCATTTGTCGTTTCGAGTAACGTAGCAGTTGTGCTATCCACGCTTATCGTTGCGACCATTGGGGTGGTGACAGATCGATGAGTGTTACACCAAGTTTCTTGTTGATGCTACTCGGTTGCTGCCTTGTTACGGCGATTCCGCGGATGCTACCATTTCTTGTTATGCGCAACATGAAGATTTCAGCACCGGTTTTAAAATGGCTTAGTTATATTCCAATTTGTATTTTTAGCGCGTTAGTTATCGAAAGTTTCATGTCAAACGGCGCACAAGGTTTTCAAATTCACTGGCTAGAGCTAATCGCTGTTATTGCAACCTTTATCATCTCATTAATCACGCGGAGTTTACTATGGACAGTCATTTTAGGTGTCGTGATTATGGCGTTACTTCGGCTGTTATTTTAAAATAAACTTGCATTTATTCGGAATTCATGATATCATATATACCGTTGTCAAATAATCATTATCGGTGGCGGAATAGGTAGACGCATTTAGTTGCAAAGAACTTCGAAGCAAAGCAACAGTATAAAGTACATTTAAACAAGTTAAGATTTAAATATGAGTTTGTGTGGTGCAAATCCACACCCGATGATCAAAAAAAGGCTAGCGCTTATGAAGCGCTAGCCTTTTTATTTGGAAATTTTATAAAGATGAAGTAAATAACGATCTGGATAACGACGAAACAAGCTATAAAATAGAACATTTCATACGAAAACGCGTCCAACATTTGGTGAATCACATACATAGGGTCTGTAAACAAGTACACTGTATGCAATCGCGCGAATCGGCCGAGATAAATCGCGTAACCAGAAAGTACGATAATAACGCCAAATGTGCCCCAGTAGGCAACCGAATTGGCAGCAGTTCGAAAACGATCCATCAGCGCGTCCAACATCCATTTCAACGAGACAAAACCGGTGTAAAGGCCAAATAGAATTCCCACAGCCATCACAGTGAAATGCTTCCAAATACGCGGATCATTCGAAAAAACACCAATCTGCATCGCATTGACACGTAAATTCTCCAAATGGAAGAAGTCAGTCAATAAATACGGCGAATTCGGGAAGAATAATAGCCATAGAGCCGCTAGGGGCCAAAAAATCATCGGGTGCCATTTCTTTTTACAAGCCAAGTTAGCTAACTCGAGTGGAATATAGGCTAACGATACATTCAAAACAAGGAATTTATAGCTTTGAAAAATGAAAAAGATGTAGATGAAATAAAGGACGATAAGTATGCGAGACCATTTCATCATAAGCAATCAACTCCTTTCGTGTAGCACAATCTTATTGAGTTGTCGAAATAAGAAAGTATTGATTTAAGACCATATTGTAACATATAAAAAAACGGCAACCTAGTAAAAGGCTACCGCTCTAAATTATACTGTTAAAGACACTAAACACATTTCCTTATTTGCAATGTCTAAGAAAGGTAATTTCACGCGTGTATCCAAGCAGTACGCGTTGTATAACAATGGTTTCAAGCCGCTTTCTTGGCTATCTACGGCATCGACGAAACGACTTATTTCTTGATACAGCATTTCTGGATGTTTTAACGAAGCAATCTTAGCATCGATACGGTTCTGACTCACATTCACATTAGATACTTGAATGGCTTCATCAAAAGCAGCGTTAATTGCTTCACGAGTCAGTTCGACCTGCGTATAACCATTATCCGCCCAATCCACTTCGATGATATGGCAGTCATCTAAAATTAGAAAATCGCCTGTCCAAAGCTTACCATCAATCTCGACAACCATGCGTGTGTTCGCAAAAAGTTCCTTGTTACCATATTTTTTCAATACGTAGTCAAACATTTGTAAGTGCGCGATATCTTTTGTCATGTCAACATCTCCTTTGATTCATGATTTCATTTTAACATATTTGTGATAATGTGAACAAGTGTAAAAAGTTCCATAATAGGGTAGACTAGTTGGGTAAAGAGTAGGAATTAGCGTTTCTTTGTAAGGAAGAGGAGGGGTCTTATGCACACAGAATTAAAAATAACGTCGCATGATGAATTACCACTACATGCGCATATTTGGGAGGATGTTGAAAAACCTGTTGGCATTGTACAAATTGTTCACGGAATGGCGGAACATGGAGCGAGGTATGCCGAATTTGCATCGTATTTAAACAAGGAAGGTTTTATTGTCATTGCGGATGATCATCGTGGTTTTGGTAAGAGCGCTGCAGATACGGGGAATTTGGGGCACTTGCCATATCCAGACGGTTTTGATGCGATGGTGGCGGATGAGGAAGTCGTGGCTGATTTTATAAAAGCGCGTTACCCAGATATACCACATGTTATTTTTGGCCACAGTATGGGAAGCTTTGTGACACGTGTTTTCTTAACGAAGTACCATGTTGATGCAGCGGTTTTGGCAGGAAGTGGGTTGCAGCCAGATCCGTTGTTGCGAACAGGTCTTTTTTATGCGAACTTAAGGGCGAAAAGCAATGCTAGCAAACGCAGTAAAATTTTGCATAAATTATCGTTTTATGGATTTAACCGTGAATTTGCGAAGGAAAAGCATCCGTTTAGCTGGCTTTCTAGGGACGCGGCGGTGCATCAAGCATACATGGAAGACCCATTCGGCGGACAAGTAGTTGGTTCACTAGGATTTTATCACAGCTTGCTTCGCGGCGTAGAGCAATCGCAAAACGCAGAAACAATTGCTAATACACCAAAAAATCTGCCGTTACTACTGATTTCCGGAAGTAAAGATCCAGTAGGGCATTTAGGGAAAGATGTGCCAAAACTAGCCGTGAAATACGAGCAAGCTGGCGTAGAAAATGTAACGTTAAAAATATATGAAGAGGCGCGGCATGAGCTAACCAATGAAATTAATAAATATACGGTATTTGAAGATGTTGTAACTTGGTATAAAAAAACAGGAGTGGCGTAAATTGCCACTCCTGTTTTTTAGTTACTCTCGAATTTGTCCTTCACCATAAATAATGTATTTCGTAGACGTCAATTCATTCAATCCCATCGGACCGCGGGCGTGTAGTTTTTGCGTGCTAATGCCGATTTCGGCTCCGAAACCGAACTCAAAACCGTCTGTGAAACGAGTGGAGGCGTTGACGTAAACCGCTGCGGCATCGACTTGTTGGAGGAACTTCTGGCTAGTGAAATAATTGTCTGTGACGATAGCCTCGGAGTGTTTCGTGCCATATTGATTAATGTGCGCAATAGCAGCATCGTCGCTTGGAACGACTTTGATTGCTAAAATATAATCGGCGAATTCGGTCTCCCAATCAGATTCAGTCGCAGCGATAACATCGGGAACAATGGCGGCTACTTGTTCATCGCCACGAATTTCAACGTTTTCTTCTCGTAATTTTGCGATGATGGAAGGTAAGAAAGCGGGCGCTACAGCCTCATGAATTAACAGCGTTTCTGCGGCGTTACAAACAGAAGGCCGGCTTGCTTTTGCATTCACGATAATTTTGGTTGCCATTTCTTGTTGCGCTTCTTTATCGATGTAAACATGACAATTCCCTGTCCCAGTTTCGATGACAGGAACGGTTGCATTCTCAAGCACAGCCTGAATGAGGCGAGCACTGCCACGCGGAATTAAAACATCTAAATAAGCATTTAATTTCATCAAAGCCTGCGCCGTTTCTCGTGACGTATCTTCTAAAATCTGCACAGCATCTGCTGGAAAATTAGATGCGGCAAGCGATTCGCGAATAATTTTCACCAAGGCTATGTTAGAATGAAAAGCCTCGCTACCACCACGCAAAATCGTCGCATTACCAGTTTTAAAACAAAGAACTGCAGCATCGACCGTCACATTTGGACGTGATTCATAAATAATACCAATGACACCGAGCGGAACGCGTTGTTTACCTATCGTTAAATCGGCTTCGTTTTTCCACATGTGCGTCACTTCGCCAATCGGATCAGCGAGTGCAGCAACTTGTTTCACGCCTTCTGCCATGTCAACCACGCGTTCAGCCGTTAAGCGTAATCGGTCCAACATCGCGTCTTTCACACCATTGTCAGCGGCTGCTGCTAAATCTTTTTCGTTCGCGGCTAAAATAACAGCTGTATTAGCTACTAAACGCTCAGCAAGTGCAAGTAACGCCTCATTTTTCTGCTTCGTTTTCGCTTGACTTAATGCCAAAGCGGCAACTTTCGCACGTTTTCCCATCTCCACAAGTCCACTCATTGTCCTGTTTCCCCCTTTACTAGCGCTTCCTTAGCAAACAATGTTCCGATATTTTTTCCATTCATAATATCAAAAATAATCGCCGGCTGATTCCCGTTCGTCAACACCATTTTACTATCATTTTTCAAAACTTTATCGGCGGCAGCGAGCTTTGTAAACATGCCACCAGTCCCAAAAGCAGAACCTTTGCCACCCGCAAGACTTTGCAGTTCTGGCGTGATTTGGTGAATTTCAGTAAACATTTTCGAATCGGGATTTTCAGTCGGATTACTATCATAAAAACCGTCAATATCCGACAGCATAATCAATAAATCCGCTTGAATAACTTCCAAAACAATAGCAGACAAACGATCATTATCTCCAAACTTAGTCAAATGCTCAATTTCTTCAATCGCAACCGTATCATTTTCATTCACAATTGGGATAATACGATTTTCCAACAATTTATTAAAGGTGTTAATCACGTTTTTTCGGCTAGTAGGGTAGTCAATGACATCGCGCGTTAGCAGCACTTGCCCAACGGTATACCCATATTCGCCAAAAAATTTATTATAAATATTCATCAGTTCGCTTTGACCGACCGCAGCAATCGCCTGAAGGTCTGGCATTTCTGTAGGGCGCGTCGGCAGTTGCAATTTGTGACAACCGACACCGATGGCTCCAGAAGAAACAAGCACGACTTCCTTGCCTTCGTTGCAAAGATCGCTAAGGACCATCGCTAATTTTTCAATAGTTCGTAAATTTACATTGCCATTCGGATACATTAAAGTGCTCGTACCAACTTTGATAACAATCCGTTTGCAATTCTTTAAAGATGCACGCATAGAACGATTCTCCTTTTCAAGTCAAATGATATCCATCCATTGTACACTATTTTGAAGCGCAAAAAAACCCATTCTATCCAAAAAAGATAAAATGGGCTGTATCTTGTTTAATTCGTAGCTTTCTTGCCAGAAACTTGGCGTAAACCTTTGTTGATAAGAGAGAAGATAACAATCCAAGCAACAATGATTAACAAGATTTGTTTAAACGCGATTTGTGGAAGTGGGTTCCACGGGCAATCCCAAAGGAAGTGAAGACCGATTGGAATAATGAAAAGCCCTAAGAATCTGCCAGTAAAGATATGACGCATGCCAAGCTTCGCATCAGATCCTTTCGCAATCATGAGTGCTGCACCAGAAATGGCAGCCCACACGACATGTCCACCAACCGATTGCCAGCCACGAGAGAAGATGATATTCAACATCGTGTCTCCAGCAAAGTGTAGATTTTTAAATACAGCAGCAGCTTCAATACTGTAGTTAAACGCGTAACCAAGTGATTCAAATGCCGCGAAACCAGCACCAACTGCCGCACCGATAAGTAAACCGTTCAAAATATATTTTGGTCGAAGGGCTACGATGAATAGTGCCACGATGACCATTTTTCCAGTTTCTTCGATGATACCAACAAGGAATGCGTTAAAGTAGTTCAATTTTCCAACAGGAATCACATCGTATAGAATCAATGTCGCAACAAGCGCCGCCACACCACCGATAAAGAACATTTTCAAAACATCAAAAAAACTAATATTGCGCGGTGCATTTACTTCAAAAAATAGAACGAGTACAGAAAATGGTACGGCGAAAGAACCAATAACCATCAAACCTGGAATGGTATTTGAATTCGCGAAGAAATAAGTACAAGCGTAAAGTAGTAAATAAGTAATTGCTAAAGCAAAGAATACACGGGAGAATAAGAATGGTCGCGTCCAAGAAGCTGCGATATCTTTTTCCTCGGGTGTTGTGTAGGTTGTTCCTGCAATAAATACTTTTTCGCTATCTGCTTTTGGATGTTTTTTGAAGACATCCGCAAATATGTCACCTAAGCCTAAATGTTGCATGCCGTTTTTTTCATGTGGATGATGGTTGACTGGCTTGCCATGTGGATCTTTTGCATGCGTGGAATCTGCATGATCATGAATCAGTGGCGTGTCTTTCAACAATTGCCATTCGCCATCTTCTGATTGTTTCACTTTCGTGTCTGGCGTTAGTTCCTTTCTCTTGTATAGCGTTTTTAGTTCGTAATCTGTCAGTGGACCAATTGTCTTATTATTTTTTTGGAAATACCAATGAGACAATAGGATCGCCTCCCTTATTTATATTTATAGTCTTATACCCATTTCCACTAAATGCATCATTTGAAACGTATTAGACTAAAAAATATTAGGAAAATTAGATTATGTTATCTAAAGGGAGGCATATAAGTATTATTGACTTGCTTGTTCGTTCAGCTTGTGCGCTTGTTCTAGTACAAATTTCAGCGAGTCGTCGATAAAAGCGCCTACTTCTGGAACTAAAGGCGTACCACTTAAAAGTACGTCATCGTCATAACGCAATTTCTCTTGTACTTTTTCTAGTCTTTCGTTCACATCATTTTTCTTCACAATCGTACTTGGTTTGTAAGAAGATTCTTCGGCATAGCCAATCAAATAATCGACAGATACATCAAAAGTAGTCGCGATGTGGCGTAACATAGTAATATCTGGTTCACGAATGCCATACTCCCAGTTACCATACGTCGATGTAGCGTTTAATCCTAATCTTTTAGCGGTCTCGACTTTGGACCACCCTTTTTTATTTCGTAAAATTGTAAGTCTACTGCTCAAACTTGACATATTATCACTCCTTTTAGAAAATATTATATCATAATGTACACGAAACAGCTAATATATTACACAAACCGAGTTATAGGTCAGTTGACACCATCGCAAAGAGTTGATATTATAGTATTTATAAACACAAATTGAGTAGAATGGAGCGATATGTATGGTGTCAACAGCAGAGAAAAAGATTGATTGGGCAAAAGTAAGAAGCATGAGGGAATCTCTAGGCATCTCGCAAGCTTTTATTTCAAGACGGATGGGTTATAAATACAGCAGCGGCTACTCCAACTTGGAAAAAGGGATGGTACGTTTATCTGCAGAAAAGGCGGCGATTTTAGCAGAAATTTTACATTGTAAGCAGGAAGATTTTTTTTGATTCCGATGCCCTCAAAGCGTGGCGATTTGCTACGCTTTTTCTTATGGTAACACAAAACGGTGAAAGAAAGTAATAAAAATGAAATAAAAAAGGGATGTTAACTACAGAAGAATCGTGTATTATAGATATAATATATGGCTTTCTAAGGAATGCGAATGTCAGTCTTATTGTGAGGAGTTTATGTGATGAAAGATTCAGAGTTTATTTTTCCAACGATTGTGGAAACGTTTTTGAAAGAAGGTATTGCAGCGCTTCGTGAATCGGAAGCAGAAGAGGTGCAGCGTTTTTTGGAACGGTCATACATAGAACGACCTTGTAATGAACAAGTGGTGTATGCTTTAGTGAAGTTTTATAACGCGGTGGCCGATTTTGCAAGTGCGAAAGAAGTGGGGCAGTCCTTTTTGATGATGGATGGCTATAACAAAGAAGTATTGGGCGAATTATCGGCGACTTTTCTACAATTGGATGATATGGAAACGTATTTTAGTTTAGTGAAACAGCAATTGGAAAAGGAATCGTTGTTGGAGGAACCAGAACAGGAAGCCGCTACGCCAAATAATGTCGTTCAATTTCCTAAAAAAATTGTACCAAGACGGAATGCGGCGCAATTTTCGGAGTGGAGTACGCCGGAACAACTGGAATTTTTGCAACAAGCGCGATTTCATGATGTAGAGCCGTATATTTTGCCGTTCAAAGCGTTTTTGGCGGATGCTACCACGTCGCCTTTTGTAAAATCGATGATATTTGAGCTGTTACAAGAAAAAAGAGTAGACGCGATGTTTGTTGTTCGTAAGGCGGGCATGGACGACATGTTTAATCCGAGCAAGATTCCAATGCTTAGTCAAGATGATTTTACTGCGCAATTAAGCGATGCGTTGACACGACGTTTTGAACATTCGAATCCTAGTTTTCTGGAGCAGTTGCTTGTCATTGTGCAGCAACATTTATTCATTATGTATCCTTTTGCTTTTCCGTCCGAGGATATTACGCTTTGGAGTGAGGCATATAGCAAGTGGTTGTCGCAATTATACGGGAACGAATGGCAGGATAATAACGATGTTAACCCCGAACAACTAATAGAAGCAATGCAGTTTATTGAAAGAATGGAGCAGGTACAGCAAAATTATCTGCTATAAGTGAATGATTGTAGTTTTCAAGTCGCTAAGTTTTATGTTATTATGTATGAGTGTGACTGAAATAAGTATTGAGGAATCAAGACTAATAACCAGTAAATAGATGTATGGAGGGAATACCATGTCAGTGAAATGGGAAAAAGCAGAAGGTAATGTAGGAACATTAACTTTCGAAATGAGTCAAGAACAAGTAAAAACAGGATTGGATAAAGCATTCCAAAAAGTTCGTAAAAATCTAAACGTACCAGGTTTCCGTAAAGGGAAAGTGCCGCGTCAAATTTTCAACCAACGTTTTGGCGAAGAAGCTTTGTATCAAGATGCATTAGACATTTTGCTACCAGAAGTTTATGCTGCAGCAATTGAAGAGTCTGGTATTGATCCAGTGGATAACCCACAAATCAATGTAGAATCAATGGAAAAAGGCGAAACTTGGGTATTAACAGCGCAAGTAACTGTTAGACCAGAAGTGAAACTTGGCGACTACAAAGGTGTAGAAGTAGAAGCTCGTGATGCTAAATTAACAGACGAAGAAGTGGAAACAGAACTTAAAAACATGCAAGAACGTCAAGCGGAACTTGTTGTACGCGAAGATGCTCCAGCTGAAGACGGCGACACAGTAATTCTTGATTTTGAAGGATTCAAAGATGGCGTTGCTTTTGAAGGCGGCCAAGCAGACAATCATTCATTAGAACTTGGTTCAGGTTCATTCATTCCTGGTTTTGAAGAACAAGTTGTTGGTCTTAAAGCTGGCGAAGAGAAAGATATTGAATTAACGTTCCCAGAAGAATACCACGCAGAAGATCTTGCAGGTCAAGATGTAGTGTTCAAGATCAAAGTGCATGAAGTAAAAACAAAAGAAGTTCCAGAACTAGACGATGAGCTTGCAAAAGACATCGACGAAGAAGTGGAAACTCTTGCTGAACTAAAAGAAAAAGTAACAAAACGCTTACAAGAAGCAAAAGAAGAAAGCGTATCTCAAGCGAAACAAAACGAAGCGATTGCTAAAGCGGTAGAAAATGCAGAAGTGGACATTCCACATGCAATGGTACACCACGAAGCAGATCACATGATGAATCACTTCGCGCAAGACTTGCAAGCACAAGGTTTGACTCCAGAACTTTACTACCAGTTCACAGGTCAAACAGAAGAAGCAATGCATGCACAAATGGAAAAAGACGCTGAAACACGCGTAAAAACAAACCTAGTTTTAGAAGCAATTGCTGAAGCTGAAGGCATTGAGCCAACAGAAGCAGACATTGACGAAGAAGTGAAAACATTAGCTGATAAATACAGCATGGAAGTAGACGCAGTACGCGCTGCACTAGGCGATATGAGCGAATTGAAATCAGACCTTAAAATCCGTAAAGCAATCGATCTTTTAGTTGAAAATGCAAAAGAAGTTGCACCTAAAGAAGTAAAAGAAGAAGACGCGGAATAAGGAAAGCGTAACAATTCATTACAGTGTATGAGGCGGGAGGCATGAGTTCGACTTGTGCTTCCCGCCTTTTTTTGAGACGGTGATGGTGTTTTTTGCTAATTTAGAGCGCTGTATTCGATATAGAGCAATACAATCACATTATTCGCCAATAGCTCTTAATAGCATTTCTCACAAACTAATGATATGATAAACAGACATAAGCTTGTTTTACGAAGGCATGATGCTTATGAAACACTTAAATAGAAGGGGTGAAAACCTTGTTCAAATTTAACGACGAAAAAGGGCAATTGAAATGTTCTTTTTGTGGCAAAACACAAGACCAAGTGCGCAAATTAGTTGCAGGACCTGGCGTGTATATTTGTGACGAGTGTATCGAACTATGTAACGAAATTATCGAAGAAGAACTGAATGTGTCGGAATTTGTAGATTTTGGCGATGTGCCGAAGCCTCAAGAGATTCGCCGCATTTTAAGCGACTACGTTATTGGCCAAGATCGCGCAAAGAAAGCCTTAGCAGTAGCGGTTTATAATCACTATAAACGTATTAACTCCAATGAAAAGAACGAGAAATCAGAAGAAGCAGTAGAACTTTCAAAAAGTAATATTTGTCTAATCGGACCAACTGGTAGTGGTAAAACATTGCTAGCACAAACATTGGCTCGCTTGCTAAACGTTCCATTTGCGATTGCAGATGCGACAAGTTTAACAGAAGCCGGCTATGTTGGGGAAGACGTAGAAAATATTCTGCTAAAACTGATTCAAGCTGCTGATTTTGATGTCGAGCGTGCCGAAAAAGGCATTATCTACATTGATGAAATCGACAAAGTAGCACGTAAATCAGAAAACCCATCGATTACGCGTGATGTTTCTGGTGAAGGTGTGCAACAAGCCTTACTGAAAATTTTAGAAGGGACTGTAGCAAGCGTTCCTCCACAAGGCGGACGTAAGCACCCACATCAAGAATTCATCCAAATCGATACAGGAAATATCTTGTTTATCGTTGGTGGTGCATTTGATGGTATCGAACAAATCGTTAAGAATCGCCTAGGCGAGAAAGTTATCGGTTTTGGTACAGAGAATGAACAATTAAGAGAAAATGAAACCTATCTTTCGAAAGTAGTTCCAGAAGACTTACTGAAATTCGGTCTAATCCCTGAGTTCATCGGTCGTTTGCCTGTCATTGCGACGTTGGAACAATTGGACGAAGAAACGTTGATTTCAATCTTAACAGAACCAAAGAACGCATTAGTGAAGCAGTATACGAAAATGTTAGAGTTGGATGACGTTGAGTTAGAATTCCAGCCAGAAGCATTATCCGAAATTGCCAAAGAAGCGATTGCTCGTAAAACAGGAGCACGTGGTTTGCGTTCGATTATTGAACATATCATGTTAGAAGTGATGTTTGAAATTCCTTCACGCGATGATATTAAGAAATGTATCATTACAAAAGAAGCGGTTACAGGTGACGCAGAACCTCAACTTCAATTAGAAGATGGTTCGGTAATCCCGATCAAAACTTCCGCATGATGTATTAGAAAACGCTGTGTCCATTTATTGGATGTCGGCGTTTTTCTTTTGTATAATGGGGTAAACAGTGGTTAGGATAGACATTATTTATTAGAAATGGATTAGAATTACTACTGCTCAGCATGTTATACTGTTTTTTTAGAAGGATTTCATGCTATACTTAAAGCTGTGTTTAGTAGTAATTGTAGAGAGGAACTAGAGGATATGGATAGTGAGACTAATGAGACTAAAAAAACTGGTCGTGGCAAAGGAAAAGCAATATGGGGATGGGTTCAAGTAATCCTGATTGCAGTTATTCTTTCCATGGCACTCCGCTATTTTGTAATTTCACCTGTTACAGTTTTTGGAGATTCGATGTACCCAACGTTGCATGATGGTGAGCACTTATTTATTAATAAAGTAACAGGGCCAGATCGATTCGATATTATCGTATTCCCGGCACCAGATGAGAAAGATACGGAATATATCAAGCGCGTTATTGGTTTACCAGGTGATACAGTGGAATATAAACAAGATCAATTGTATATTAATGGCAAGAAATATGACGAACCATACTTAGATTCAGAGAAAAAAGACTTAACAAATGGTTATTTAACAACGCTAAACGATGGCGCACAAGGGAATCCGAACTTCTCGCTCGCTACAATTCCAGCGTGTGGTGGGGCAACAAAGGTTCCTAAAGGCAAATTATTTGTTTTAGGAGATAACCGTCCAATCAGTAAGGATAGCCGCTACATTGGCTTTATAGACGAGGATAAAGTACTTGGAAAAGTCATCTCGTTCGGCAAATCATTACAAAAATAAAAAGGTGTGGTAAGCAAGACGGCTGTTTTGTTTACCACTTTCTTTGACAAATGGGTTTGTACAACTGCGTACAAGCTTTTTTTATGTGTGGAATTAGTGTATACTTAACGTTATATACCTTGAGAATAGCTGGAGATATAGGGGAGATGTCAATTGAAAGAAAAGAGTTTAAAGCGGTTATGGAGTTGGACGTGGGCAATTGTGTTAGGCCTTTTTTTAACTTTAATTATTCGGTTTTATTTGTTTGTGCCGATAATGATAGATGGTTCGTCGATGATGCCAACGCTGCACGATGGGGATCGGGTTATTATTAATCGTTTTGGCAATGTGAATCGGTTTGATGTCGTTATTTTTAAAGATGAGGGCACAGAATATGTGAAACGTGTGATTGGGCTTCCGGGGGATACAATTACATATAAGAACGACGAGCTGTTCGTCAATGGGAAAAAGCAGGATGAGCCGTATTTAGACAGCTATAAAGCACAGTTGCAAGATGGCTTGTTAACCGATGATTTTAGTACCGAAGAAATGATTCCAGGCGGTGTTGTGCCAAAAGGAACGGTGTTTGTGTTAGGCGATAATCGGCGTGCGAGTAAGGACAGCCGCATTATGGGCCCTATTCCAGAATCAAAAGTTATTGGAACAACCCCGATTTGCTATTGGCCGCTAGAACATGCAAAGTTTATTAATTAGAAGGAGTTTATTATGACAATACAATGGTTTCCGGGTCACATGGCAAAGGCCCGTCGTGAAGTAACAGAGAAATTGAAGTTGGTAGATGTAATTTTTGAGTTGGTGGATGCAAGAATTCCATATTCTTCGTCGAACCCAATGTTAGAAGAAATTATTCACCAGAAAAAACGTGTCATTATACTGAATAAAGCGGATACAGCCGATGAAAAAGTGACACAAGAGTGGATTGAACATTTTGCTGATCGCGGCTTGCCAGCAGTAGCTGTGAATGCGCAAGAAGGCAAAGGGATGCATAAAATTGAACGTGCTGCAGAAGCTTTGATGGCAGAGAAATTTGAGCGTCAACGTAGTCGTGGCATGAAGCCAAGAGCGATTCGCGCAATGATTTTAGGGATTCCGAATGTTGGGAAATCTACGCTAATTAACCGCTTAGTCAAGAAAAATATTGCCAAAACAGGGAATAAGCCCGGTGTAACAAAGGCGCAACAATGGATTAAAGTTGGTAAAACATTGGAGTTGCTAGACACGCCCGGCATTTTGTGGCCTAAGTTTGAAGATCAACGAGTTGGTTATAAACTAGCGTTAACCGGTGCGATTAAAGATGATTTGCTTCATATGGAGGAAGTTGCGGGTTTTGGTTTGCGTTTTTTGGAGGAACATTATCCGGAGAAATTGCAGAATTGGTTACAAATCGAGAATTTGCCGGAAGATATAACGGAAATTTTGGCGCTAGTAGCAGAACGTCGGGGGATTTTTGATCGATATCGTGATCCAGATTATTCGCGTGCTGCAGAGTTGCTAGTGCGCGAGATGCGACAAGAGAAAATGGGACGCGTATCTTTTGATTTTCCGAGTGATTTGTTGGCAGTGGAGGACGATGCGGATGGCGGAAACAATAGTGAGAATTAAGGAGCAATTGCAGACGGTGCGTACAGAGGACGATCCATTTTTTCAAGCCTGTTTATTGGACGAGCGAAAAGGTGTCCAGCGTTTAATCGCGTCATTCCGACGGGAGCAGGTAAAACAGCAAGCTTTACTGAATCAACTCGAGCTAATGAAGCAGTATGAAAAAGAGGCACGAACACAAGGTTTTCAGATGATTGCTGGGATTGATGAAGTTGGGCGTGGTCCGCTTGCTGGTCCGGTTGTTGCGGCGGCGGTCATTTTACCGGAAGATTTTGATGTCGTTGGTGTTAATGATTCGAAACAGTTGAACGGGGCAAAGCGTGACGAGTTATTCGATGCGATTATGGATGCCGCTTTAGCTGTAGGAATTGGGATCCAGTCACATGAAGTCATAGATAAAGTGAATATTTATGAGGCAACAAAATTAGCGATGCGAGAAGCTATTGACAACCTGGATGTGCCGCCAGATTTTTGTTTGATAGACGCGATGCCACTAAAATACTGTGACCATGAGTTGTCTCTGATTAAAGGAGATAGTAAAAGTATTTCAATCGCTGCAGCTTCTATTATTGCGAAAGTGACGCGGGACCGAATGATGGTAGCATACGATGAACGTTTCCCAGGCTACGGCTTTTCACAAAATATGGGATATGGAACGAAAACGCATCTAGAAGGACTGGAAAATCAAGGCGTTTGTCCGATTCATCGACTGACTTTTGCGCCAGTTAAAAATATTTTTTTAACCTATAAATCATAACCTAAAAAGTAATATCGAGATGTAAAATAATCTTTTGTTTAAAGAAGATACATTTTATACTTTCGATATTGCTTTTTTGTTCGTTTTAAGACAATTTACAAACGGAGAAGTAGCGGTTAAAATGAGGGAAACATAGAGGAGTTGACAGTATATGAGGGATTGGTTATTGCATATGAAATATTGCCCATCGTTGTCTATCAAGCAGTTAGGCCAGTTGTGTAAGGAAGTTGGATCGGAGGTGAAGGACTGGTCAGCGGATGAAATAGCGATTTATTTAGGTATGAAAGATAGTCAGCATGAGCGTTTTAAGCGGGAATTCCAGACTTTTAATCTTGAGGCAGCTTTGGATGAGTTGACGCAGCATAATATTGATTTTATAACGTATAATGATGAGGATTACCCAAGACTATTATTTCAGTTATATGATCCGCCAGTATTGTTATTTTTGAAAGGGAAAAGGAGCCTGCTTTCAGAAGAGAAGTTGGCTATTGTAGGGACGCGTAAAATGACGAATTATGGCAAGCAAGTGCTGAGACGATTAATTCCGCCTTTGTGTAAAGTGCCTTATACGATTGTTAGTGGATTAGCGCTAGGAGTGGATGCGGAGGCTCATCGGGAAACGCTAAGTGCTGATGGAAACACGATTGCGGTAATTGGAAGTGGTTTGTTGCAATTTTATCCTATCGAGAATAAGCGATTGTTTGAGCAGATTGTGCGCAATGGTTTAGTTATTAGCGAATATGCGCCAAATGTGACTGCGCGGAAATGGCATTTTCCAGAACGAAATCGGCTAATAAGTGGTTTATCGCTAGGCACAGTTATCGTACAAGCTGAGAAAAGAAGCGGTTCGCTAATTACAGCAGATGCATCTTTAAATCAGAATCGGGAAGTATTCGCAGTTCCAGGAGATATTCTGCATGCTTGCTCAGAAGGAACGAATAAGCTCATACAAGAAGGCGCGAAGTTAGTTATGGATGCTTCCGATATAATAGAAGAAATAGGTTAAATAGGATAAATTTCTACTTTTTAAGTGATTAAGCTTGCATTTCTTACGTATTTGATATAAGTTGGCTAAAGAATCATCATTATCTGACACATAAATGTAGTGCCAGAAATAAAAATGGTTTGACAAATAGCACAACTAAGGATAACATTTACTACTGATTACAAATTTAATTTTGTAATTCAGAGTTGGAGACTATTTAGAAAACGGAAGCTGATTGTCGGTAGAATTAAATACGGCGCGCTCCGCTGTCTTAAATGCGTATCCCAAATTAGGGAGGAATGAATAATGGCTGATTATTTAGTAATAGTAGAATCACCAGCAAAAGCAAAGACAATTGAGAAATATCTTGGAAAGAAATACAAAGTAAAAGCATCTATGGGACATATTCGTGATTTACCAAAAAGCCAGATGGGTGTCGATACAGAAAATAATTTTGAACCGCGTTACATTACAATTCGCGGGAAAGGCCCTATTTTAAAAGAATTGAAACAAGCAGCTAAGAAAGTGAAGAAAGTCTATCTCGCAGCCGATCCAGATCGCGAGGGTGAAGCAATTGCTTGGCACCTTGCGAATAGCTTAGGTTTAGACCAAACAGATGACCTTCGCGTTGTTTTCAATGAAATTACAAAAGATGCTGTAAAAGAATCATTTAAGCATCCGCGTAAAATTGATATGGATTTAGTAGACGCACAACAAGCACGCCGTATATTAGACCGTCTTGTTGGTTATAATATTAGCCCTATTCTATGGAAGAAAGTGAAAAAAGGACTTAGTGCAGGACGCGTACAATCCGTAGCTTTGAAATTAGTTATTGATCGTGAAAATGAGATTAAAGCCTTCATTCCAGAAGAATATTGGACGATTGATGGGAACTTTAAGAAAGGCAAGAAAGAGTTTCAAGCGAACTTTTACGGTACGAACGGCAAGAAGAAAAAGCTTTCCAATGTAGATGACGTGAAGGAAGTAATGTCAACGATTAAAGGTAAGCAGTTTGAAGTTATAGATGTTGTAAAGAAAGAACGTCTGCGTAATCCAGCAGCACCATTTACGACATCGTCACTACAACAAGAAGCCGCGCGTAAGTTAAATTTCCGCACACGTAAAACAATGATGTTAGCACAACAATTATATGAAGGTATTGCGCTAGGTCGACAAGGAACTGTTGGTTTAATTACCTATATGCGTACCGATTCTACACGTATTTCGGATACGGCAACACAAGAAGCGGCAACTTTTATCAATGAGAATTATGGAAAAGAGTTCGCACGCGCTAACAAACGTAATGATAAGAAGGCCAAAGGTGCACAAGATGCCCATGAAGCTATCCGTCCAACAAGTGCAATGCGTTCCCCACAAGAAGTGAAAGAATATCTTGGTCGTGATCAATTACGACTGTATCGCCTTATCTGGGAACGATTTATCGCAAGTCAAATGGCTCCAGCTGTTTTGGATACGATGCGAGTGGACCTAGATAACAATGGTGTCATGTTCCGCGCGAATGGTTCGAAAATTAAATTCGCTGGATTTATGAAAGTCTACGTTGAAAGTAACGATGACAATAAAGAGGAAAAAGAAAATATTCTACCAGACCTTAAAAAAGGTGATAAAGTAGAGTCACAATCCCTAGAACAGCGCCAACATTTCACACAGCCACCACCACGTTTTACAGAGGCGCGATTAGTTAAGACGCTTGAGGAAATTGGTATTGGGAGACCTTCTACGTATTCACCAACCTTAGATACGATTCAAAGAAGAAACTATGTGTCACTAGACAATAAACGTTTTGTACCAACTGAACTAGGTGAAATCGTGCATGAACTTATTCGCGATTATTTCCCTGAGATTTTAGATGTGCAATTTACAGCAAATATGGAAGCAGAACTTGATGAAGTAGAACATGGCGATATGCAATGGGTTAAAGTCATCGATCAGTTCTATCAAGGCTTTGAAAAGAATGTAGAGCGCGCAGATAAAGAAATGGAAAAAATCGAGATTAAAGATGAGCCAGCAGGGATTGATTGTGATCTTTGTGGTGCGCCTATGGTATTTAAAATGGGGAAATACGGCAAGTTCTTAGCTTGTAGTCGATTCCCGGATTGCCGTAATACGAAGCCAATTGTGAAAGAAATTGGTGTGACATGTCCGAAATGTAACGAAGGGCAGGTAATTGAACGTAAGAGCAAGAAGAAACGGATATTCTATGGATGTGATCGTTATCCAGCTTGTGATTATGTTTCTTGGGACAAACCAATTGCGCGTCCATGTCCGAAGTGTAATGAAAAAGCACTTGTTGAGAAGAAACTGAAAAAAGGTGTGCAGATTCAATGTACACATTGTGATTATAAAGAAGAACCACAACAATAGGAATAAGAACAATGGCAATAGCGGGATTTCCTATGCGTTGCTATTGTTCTGAACAGGGGGATATAATGGAAAAGAAAGTTAATGTAATCGGCGCTGGACTTGCTGGAAGTGAGGCAGCATGGCAACTTGCTAAACGTGGAATTAAAGTAGATTTATATGAAATGCGCCCAGTAAAGCAAACACCCGCACATCATACCGATAAATTTGCAGAGCTAGTATGCAGTAACTCGTTGCGTGCAAATGGGATGACAAACGCGGTTGGTGTTATTAAAGAAGAAATGCGTTTGCTAGATTCGATTATTATCGAAGCAGCAGATAAAGCTTCTGTCCCAGCTGGAGGTGCCTTAGCCGTTGACCGTCACGAATTTTCTGGGTATGTTACAGAGAAAGTTAAAGGGCATCCAAATGTAACGGTACATCACGAGGAAATTACAGAGATACCTGAGGGGCCAACGATTATAGCTACAGGACCGCTAACAAGTGAAGCCTTAGCTGGGAAAATCAAAGAACTAACAGGTGAAGAATATCTTTATTTCTACGATGCTGCTGCACCAATTATTGAGCAAGATAGTATTGATATGGATAAAGTATATTTGAAATCAAGATATGATAAAGGAGAAGCGGCTTATCTGAACTGTCCAATGACAGAAGAAGAGTTTAATGCTTTTCATGAAGCGTTAGTAACAGCGGAAACAGCAGAATTAAAAGAATTTGAAAAAGAAATCTTTTTTGAAGGTTGTATGCCAATTGAAGTTATGGCAAAACGTGGTATTAAGACTATGCTTTTCGGACCGATGAAACCTGTTGGCTTAGAAGATCCCAAAACTGGTAAACGTCCATATGCTGTTTTGCAATTACGTCAAGATGATGCTGCGGGTACATTGTATAATATGGTTGGCTTCCAAACGCATTTAAAATGGGGCGATCAAAAACGTGTATTCCAAATGATTCCTGGATTAGAAAACGCAGAGATTGTTCGTTATGGCGTGATGCACCGGAATACTTTTATTAATTCACCGAAAGTATTATTGCCAACATACCAATTAAAAGAACGTCAAGATTTATTCTTTGCTGGACAAATGACAGGGGTCGAAGGTTATGTGGAATCAGCGGCAAGTGGATTAGCTGCAGGAATTAATGCTGCACGTCTTGTTTTAGGCGAACCATTAGTTGTATTCCCACCAGAAACTGCAATCGGTAGTATGGCGTACTATATTACGAATACAAACACGAAAACATTCCAACCAATGAACGTGAATTTTGGTTTGTTCCCAGATTTACCGCAACGCATTCGCGGTAAGCAAGAAAGAAATGAACAACATGCCAATCGCGCCATTGAAGCGGTAAAAGAAGTACTCCCTACTTTATAAAAATCGAAAATACGGCTTTATGTGTGACATGAAGTCGTATTATCACGTGTTTTGTACTATGAGGTACGGTAAGTAGTGATAGAATCTGAACAAACTGAAAAATTAACTATTTGTGGAAATCGCTTAGGCTTAACGTTTGCTCGTTTAATTTACACTTTCCAGGTTCAATTCGAAAGGTTGCGAAAAATGTATAAAATTATTGCAACATCACACCATGTGTGTTACGATTGACTTGTTTGAGAGGTGTATAAATGTGATGACAGGGCGAAATTGGGAGCAAGAGTTTAGCAATTATTTAAGCACTGAGCGCAATTATTCAGAACATACTAATATTAACTATCTTCACGATATTCAAGACTTTCATCAATTTATGGTAGAAGAGGCTATTGCACAATTTGCGGACGTGGCATATGCTGATGTGAGATTGTATTTGACATATTTACGCAAAAAGGAATTTGCTCGCACAACTGTA
This sequence comes from Listeria booriae, assembly GCF_000766865.1. GTDB lineage: Bacteria > Bacillota > Bacilli > Lactobacillales > Listeriaceae > Listeria_A > Listeria_A booriae. The sequence continues at coordinate 292,669 of NZ_JNFA01000019.1, read as the reverse complement.
GCTAGGAAAATTTCAAGTTTGCGCAGTTTTTATGCCTTTTTATTGCGAGAAGGAGTTATGACAGAGAATCCTTTTGCGTCAGTATCGCATACGAAGAAGCAGTTGCGCTTACCAAAGTTTTTTTATTCACAAGAAATGGAAGCTTTGTTTGGTGTTGTATATGATAATAATGACCCGCTAACCTTACGTGATCGAGCTTTGCTGGAAATACTGTATGCGACTGGGATTCGTGTGAGCGAGTGCGCTGGTATTTTGTTGCCCGATATTGATCAGACCTATCAAGCCATTTTAATTAGGGGAAAAGGGAACAAGGAGAGATACGTTCCATTTGGGGCTTTTGCGTTGGACGCTGTGAATGATTATACAATCGGTAGTCGTGATGTGCTGATGGAGCATCATCAAAAAGAGCATAACTATTTATTGGTAAATCATTACGGGGATCCGCTAACTCCAAGAGGCATTCGTTATTGTTTAAGCAAGGTCATTGAAAAGGCCGCGCTGACGCGAAAAATTCATCCGCACATGTTACGTCATACGTTTGCGACGGATTTGCTAAATAATGGTGCTGACATGCGGACAGTTCAAGAGTTATTGGGACATGCGAGTCTTTCTTCCACACAAATTTATACACATGTAACGAAAGAACATTTGAAGGATACGTATATGAAACATCATCCAAGAGCTTAATTTTTAAGAATGGAGGCGTGTGTAAATGACAACGATATTTGCGATTCGTCATAATGGGAATTCTGCGATGGCAGGTGATGGCCAAGTGACACTAGGCAATTCTGTCGTGATGAAACATACTGCGAAAAAAGTAAGACGCCTTTTTCATGATAAAGTAGTGGCAGGATTTGCGGGTTCGGTAGCAGATGCTTTTACGCTATTTGAGAAATTTGAAGGCAAATTAAATGAGTATAACGGAAATCTAGAGCGCGCAGCAGTCGAACTTGCGAAACAATGGCGCAGTGACAATGTGTTGCGCAAGCTAGAAGCGATGCTTATCGTGATGAACGATGAGAAGTTGTTGCTAGTATCAGGAACTGGCGAGGTTATTGAACCGGACGATGGCATTTTAGCAATAGGTTCTGGTGGTAATTATGCGCTTGCAGCTGGTCGGGCGATGAAACGATTTAACGGTGATCAGCTAGAGGCAAAGGATATTGCTAAGAATGCGCTGGACATTGCATCAGAAATCTGCGTATTTACGAATGACAACATTATCGTAGAACAATTGTAAAGGAGTGGATCGATTTGTCAAATGTGAATTTAACACCACGCCAAATCGTTGAAAAACTAGATCAATACATCATCGGGCAAACTGGTGCTAAGAAATCGGTAGCTGTTGCGTTAAGAAATCGATATCGCCGTTCATTGATGGCGGATGATATACGCGACGAAGTAATTCCTAAGAATATTTTGATGATTGGACCAACGGGTGTCGGGAAAACTGAAATCGCTCGTCGTATTGCCAAAATTGTTCGCGCACCATTTTCCAAAGTAGAAGCAACGAAATTTACGGAAGTCGGCTATGTTGGACGTGATGTAGAATCGATGGTACGTGATTTAGTGGAAGTGTCTGTTCGGCTTGTAAAAGAAGAAAAGATGCAACTCGTTCGTGTGAAAGCAGAAGAAAATGCGGAGAAGCGTCTTGTGAAGTTGCTTGCGCCGAGTAAGAAAAAGCAGAAACAAACATCGCAAAACCCGTTAGAAATGCTATTTGGCGGTGGAAATCAACAGCAAGAAGAAGAGACAGAGCCAGAAGATGATACAGTGCGTTCTAAACGTAGCCAAATCGAATGGCAATTAAAAAACGGGGATTTAGATAATGATTATGTCACCGTTGAAGTCAAAGAACAACAAAGCCCAATGGCTGATATGTTCCGAGGTACTGGGATGGATCAGATGGGTGGAATGCAAGATGCGTTTTCAGGTTTGTTCCCAGCTAAAACGAAGAAGCGTAAAGTGACAGTGAAAGAAGCACGGAAAGTATTGTTCGAAGATGAAGCATCGAAATTAATCGATCAAGATGAAGTGTCGTCAGAAGCTATTTTGCGCGCAGAACAAATGGGAATTATCTTTATTGATGAAATAGACAAAATTGCAAGTGGTGGACAAGGCGGGGGAAATGCCCAAGTTTCGCGTGAAGGTGTCCAACGAGACATTTTGCCGATTGTAGAAGGTTCACAAATTGCAACAAAATACGGAACTGTAAATACGGAATATATTTTATTCATTGCGGCGGGCGCTTTTCATATGTCTAAGCCGTCGGATCTTATTCCTGAATTACAAGGTCGTTTTCCAATTCGGATTGAGTTAGATAAGTTATCCCAAGAAGATTTCGTTAAGATATTGACGGAGCCGGATAATGCGCTAATTAAACAATATAAAGCATTACTGAAGACAGAAGATATTGAACTTATTTTTACGAAGGAAGCCGTGGAGCGATTAGCTGAGATTGCTTTTCATGTCAACCAAGAGACGGACAATATCGGTGCCAGAAGATTGCATACTATCTTGGAGAAGCTACTGGAAGATTTGCTTTTTGAAGCGCCTGAGATTACACTTGAATCAGTCACTGTAACAGAAAGTTATGTGAATGATAAATTAGCTACAATTATGAAGGATAAAGATTTAACGCAATTCATATTATAAAAATTTTTAGGAGGACTAATAATGAATTTATTAGCAAAAACAAGAAAAATTAATGCCATGTTACAAAACGCAGCAGGTAAAACGGTTAACTTTAAAGAAATGGCAGATACGTTAGCCGATGTTATCGAAGCAAATACGTATGTAGTAAGCCGTAAAGGAAAGCTGTTAGGTTATTCCGAAGTGTTGCCAATCGAAAACGCGCGTATGAAACAAATGTTAGTAGAGCGCCAATTCCCTGAGGAGTACACAAATAGCCTATTTAATGTCAATGAAACATCTTCAAACTTAGAAGTTTCTAGCCAATACACAGCGTTCCCAATCGAAAATAGCGATTTGTTCGTGAAAGGCTTAACTACAATCGTTCCTATCGTAGGTGGTGGCGAGCGTCTTGGTACATTGATTCTTTCTCGTTTAGAAAATGATTTCACGGATGACGATTTGTTGCTTGCTGAATACGGCGGAACAGTTGTTGGTATGGAAATCTTGCATGAAAAAGCAGAAGAAATCGAAGAAGAAGCTCGTAGCCGTGCGGTTGTTCAAATGGCAATCAGCTCGTTATCTTATAGTGAATTAGAAGCAATTGAGCACATTTTCGATGAGCTAAATGGCAAAGAAGGTTTGCTAGTAGCTTCAAAAATTGCTGACCGTGTAGGTATTACGCGTTCTGTAATCGTTAATGCATTGCGTAAACTAGAAAGTGCTGGCGTTATTGATTCTCGTTCGCTAGGTATGAAAGGGACATTCATTCGTGTCTTGAATGATAAATTCCTAGTAGAATTAGAAAAACTAAAAAATCATTAATGAAAGAATAGAACTTCCACGATTATTATCATTGTGGAAGTTTTTTTATCGTGGTAGAATGAATGGCAGGAGGGATGATTGTGAAGTATCACGAGTCGACGATTGTCGTGCGGTATGCAGAGACAGATCAGATGGGCATTGTGTATCATGCGAATTATTTAGTTTGGATGGAGATTGGCCGTACCGAGTTTTTAGAGAGTATTGGGTTGCGGTATTTTGATATGGAGCAAGAGGGCTATATTTCGCCAGTCTTGGATGTGCATCTTTCTTATAAGCAGGCGATGAAATACGGGCAGACTGCGGTTGTGAAAACGTGGATTAAGTCGTATGATGGTTTTCGGGTTGTGTATGGTTATGAAATTAGGCAGCAGGACGGCGAACAATTACATATAACTGGCGAAACAGAGCATATCGCGGTGCGTAAAGACGATTTCAAACCGGTAAGTATGCGCCGGACATTCCCAAAATGGCATGAAGCGTATTTAGAAGCAATGAAGTAGGTGAGAAAATGGCTTTTGGTGTCAAACGAGCAGAATTAGAAGCATGGAAAAAACGAGCGGACAGTGGCGAAATTGCTTTTTTGACGCATTACTGGCTAGATAATCGTTTTCCGGATTCAAAAACGGTGACAAAGGCGGCTAGCGCGGATATCGAGAAGTTAAAGGCATGGGGCGCGTCGTATGGTTTTAAGCCAGAGTGGATTGATAGCCGTCACAATGGGTATCCTCACTATGATTTGTTTGGAGAAATACAACGAACCGTATTAAAAAAAGAAGGCATATGGGATCAAATAGAGCGATTTCATTTGGATGGTGACGAGACGATGTTAAAATTAGAAAATGATGCATTATTAGTAGAATTAAAAGAAGATGGCGCGGAGTTAACGCGTATTTTCGATAAGAACTCGCAAAAAGAATTTTTATGGCATGGCGATGGTGAGTATTGGGCAAGACGCGCACCGGTCTTATTTCCAACGGTTGGCCGATTAGTGGAGGATACGTATTTCGTAGACGGCGAGGCTTTTCATTTAGGACAGCACGGATTTGCACGGGATCGTGTTTTTCAAGTGGTAAAACAAAGCGATGAGGCGATCACGTTGCGACTAGAATATGACGAAGAATCCTTAGCGATTTACCCGTTCCGTTTTGCATTAGAAATCGCATACCGATTAGATGGTGGCACGATTCATGTAGGGTACCATGTCGAGAATTTAGACGACAAGACGATGTACTTCTCTATCGGCGCGCATCCAGCGTTTAACGTGCCATTTGTTGCTGGTGAAACGTTTGAGGACTATTACCTTGATTTTGGCGCGGAGGAGCAATTGGATTCGCTAACGCTTGCTGGTGCTTATTTATCTGGTGAGAAGAAGGAAATCGGAAAAACGAAGAAATTACCGCTTAATTACGAGCTATTCGGAAATGACGCGCTTATTTTTGAAGGACTTACAAAAAATGAAGTAACAATCCGTTCTCGCAAAAACCGTCATTTTGTTAAAGTAGCGTTTCCAGATTTCAAATTTGTCGGTTTATGGACGCCAAAACCAGGCACGCCGTTCTTATGTATTGAACCGTGGTTCGGTATTGCTGATACGCAAGGCCCGTCTGTTGAGCTAAAAGACAAGCAGGCGATTGAAACGCTTGCTATTGGCGCCGCATTTAATAGTGAATACACGATTACTATCGGTTAATCCAAAGAAAAGACTTGGCACTCATTCGGGCGCCAAGCCTTTTTTACATCCATGTTATTTTAGGTTCTTCGCCTTTTTTGATGCGTTTAATGTTTGGAATATGGCGATAAATAATAAATGCGGCGATGGCTGCTATGATGCCAACTAATATCCAATCAAACGAGAAAATTGAAATAATCAAAGCGCTAGTTGCTGCGATCATCGAGCTTAGCGACACGAATTTGCTTAACTTGAGTGAAATGACAAAAATCAGGAGCGCGGCTACAAATAACCACGGGGCGTACGCTAGAATCACACCCGCCGAAGTGGCAACGGCTTTCCCACCTTTAAAGCGAGCAAATATCGGAAAACTATGCCCAATTATCGCAAAAACCCCAGTGAGCAACCAAAAATGATGACTTACATCAAGTTGGAAGAAAAACGGCAAGAGCGTAGCGACCGTTCCTTTTAAAATATCCATCACGGTGACAACGATGCCAGGCTTGACACCAAGCACGCGGAAAGAGTTCGTCGCACCTAAGTTGCCGCTACCAAAATCACGAATGTCTTTCTTATAAAAAATCTTTCCAATCCATAACCCTGAAGGAATTGAACCGAGAATGTAAGCTATAACGCAAAGTAAAATAATCATTTCCATGTGTACGAAACCCCTTTTAAATTCGAACTATGTATCTTCGGCAATTATAACACAAAAAGAGATGAGATAATACTACGCTTCTCCTAATTTTATAGACTTTTTTACAAATATGGCGTAAAATAAATTGTTGGAAAGGTTTTTCTTATTATCCGAAATATTAGAAAATAACACAAAAGAAAAGAGGTTTTCAGATGAGAGTAGGTATTGCTGGTTTGCAATGGATGATTTTCATGATTGCGGCTGCGATTGTGGCGCCGATTGCCATTGCGGATTTATACCAGTTAAGTGCGGCAGATACGGCAGGCTTTATGCAGCGCACGATTTTTGTATTAGGTATTGCAGGGCTATTGCAAGGACTTCTTGGGCACAGGTTGCCAATTCATGAAGGTCCGGCTGGCTTGTGGTGGAGCGTTTTTACCATTTACGCAGGATTTATTGGTGTGCTTTATACATCGAATATTGAGGCGTTACAGGCGTTGTCTGGCGGCTTGCTTGTCAGTGGTGTATTTTTCATTATTTTAGCTGTCAGCGGCTTTATCGGCGTTCTCGCTAAATTATTCACGCCAACTGTCACCTTTGTGTATTTGATGTTACTCGTTTTACAACTTAGCGGCTCCTTTATTAAGGGCATGTTCGGAATCTCTGCGGATCATGCAAAAATGGATCCTTGGATGGCATTGTTAAGCGCGATTGTCATTATTGCCACATTTGCCTTTGGTCGCTCCAAAATAATGTGGTTACGACAATATTCGGTTATTTTTAGTTTGATATTAGGCTGGGGCTTGTTTTTAGTTGCTGGAAAAGCACCGCATGTCAGCGAGGCACATTCGTGGTTTGATATGCCTAAATTATTTGCTTTTGGTCCACCGACATTTGATTCAGGCGTGATTACAACCGCGATTTTCATTACGCTACTTCTGATTACGAATTTAGTCGCATCTGTCCGGTTGATGGAAACGATTGTGGCGGGAAATAAACCGAGTGATTCAAGCAGGTATAAACGCGGCGGACTTATCTCTGGTGTAAACCAACTACTTGGCGGCGGATTTTCAGCGATTGGTTCGGTACCGATTTCTGGTGCGGCTGGCTTTGTTTCGCAAACGGGACAAAAATCGATTAAACCGTTCTTAATTGGCTGTTTGCTGGTCATTGGCATAACACTTTTCCCTCCGATTATGAACGTTATGAGCGCGTTACCAGCTCCTGTAGGCTATGCGGTAACTTTCGTACTTTTCTCAAATATGGTCGTTATGGCTTTAAAAGAATTAAAAAACATTACGAGCGGAGAAGACAATGCATATCTTGTTATCGGTATTTCACTGATGGTAGGTGTTGGCGTGATGTTCTTATCTCCAACGGCAACACAAGGTTTGCCAGCTGCAGTCATTGCGGTGTTAAATAACGGACTTATCGTAGGCAGTGTTTTTGCGATTATTTTAGAACAGTTTTTCTTGTTTCGGGAAAAAGTAACGAAATAAGTGGAACGTGAAGTTATAGCTTGCTATTTCCTAGGTTTATCCGCTATGATAGGCGTAATAGGAGGGGATTTCGATGGCGATATTGAATCCTGAAAGAGCGGAAATTCATCAGATTTTGAACAAAGCGAAACGGATTGCGGTTGTTGGGCTCAGTGATAACCCAGAACGGACGTCCTATCAAATATCGGAACGCATGCAGCAAGAAGGTTACACGATTATTCCGGTGAATCCTAATGTAGATGAAGTTTTAGGTGAAAAAGCAGTGGCGAGCCTTGCGGACATTGAAGGTCATGTGGATATTGTAGACATTTTTCGGAGGTCGGAATTTTTGCCGGCGCTTGCAGAAGAATTTGATGCCATAGACGCAGATGTCTTTTGGGCGCAGTCTGGAATTTCGGATGAAACGGCGTATGATTTTTTGAAAGAAAGAGGACATACGGTCATTATGGATCGCTGTATTATGGTGGAGTATTTGCTTTCTGGTAAGGGATAGTGGTAGACTAGATAAATAGTTGCGAGCGGAAGCCTCTTGTTGATAGAGGCTTTTGACTTGTCTAAAATTTTTGGTGATGGGGCTTTATTATTTTGTTGGATAGTGCTATTCTGATAAGGTAGTGGCTAAGCACATGTGTTTGGTTAGCTTGTAGATATGGGTAAACAGCAAGATAAAGCATAAAACGGAAGGAGAAAAAAAGATGAGTCGTTCAAAAAATGAATATAATGATGATTCGATTCAGGTACTCGAGGGGCTCGAAGCTGTTCGTAAACGTCCTGCGATGTACATCGGTTCAACGGATGCGCGCGGATTGCATCATTTAGTATATGAAATCGTGGATAATTCTGTAGATGAGGCGTTAGCTGGCTACGGAAAGAAAATTAAAGTAGTATTGCATGCCGATGAAAGTGTCAGTGTATCGGATGAAGGTCGTGGGATGCCGGTTGGAATGCATAAAACAGGAAAACCGACTGTAGAAGTTATTCTAACGGTGCTGCATGCTGGCGGTAAGTTCGGTCAAGGCGGTTACAAAACAAGTGGAGGCTTGCACGGCGTAGGTTCTTCGGTTGTTAATGCGCTGTCTGAATGGTTAAAAGTGACGATTCACCGCGATGGTTTTACATACGAGATGGATTTTGCAAATGGCGGTAAACCAGTTGGCACGTTACGCAAGCTTGGTAAAACTAACAAAAGAGGAACGACGATTCGTTTTAAACCTGATAAAGCGATTTTTTCTATGACTTCGTATAATTATGAGACGTTATCAGAACGACTACGCGAATCAGCATTCTTGCTAAAAGGCATGGATATTGAGTTAGTAGATGAGCGTATCGGGATGGAAGAGAAGTTTCATTTTGAAGACGGCGTGAAGAACTTCGTGGAATACATTAACGAGGGCAAAGACGTTTTGCATCCTGTTGTTTCGTTTGAAGGCGAAAGCAATACGATTGAAATTGAGATGGCTTTCCAATTTAATGACGCTTACGCGGAAAACATTTTGAGCTTCGTTAATAATGTTCGGACAAAAGGCGCTGGCTCGCACGAAGCTGGGATGAAAGCGGCGATGACACGGGTGTTCAATGAGTATGCGCGTCGTGTCGGTGTTTTAAAAGAGAAGGACAAGAACCTAGAAGGTAGCGATATTCGCGAAGGTTTGGCAGCTGTTTTGTCAATTCGAATTCCGGAAAACTTGCTACAATTTGAAGGGCAAACGAAGGAAAAACTCGGGACGCAAGAAGCTCGCCCAGCGGTTGATGCGGTCGTAGCGGAACATCTTGGTTATTTTCTGGCGGAAAACCCGGAAGCTGGGGCTTTGTTGCTCAAAAAAGCGGTGAAGGCACGTGAAGCGCGTGAGGCTGCCAGAAAAGCGCGTGAGGAAACGCGAAACGGGAAGAAACGCAAACGTTCTGAAACATCGCTTTCTGGTAAATTAACGCCAGCACAATCGCGCAACCCGCAAAAAAATGAATTGTATCTTGTCGAAGGTGACTCTGCCGGCGGTTCGGCAAAACAAGGACGTGATCGCCGTTTCCAAGCGATTTTACCGTTGCGTGGTAAGGTTATTAATACCGAAAAAGCGAAGTTGCAAGATATTATGAAGAATGAAGAGATTAGTACGATTATTCATACGGTCGGTGCTGGTGTTGGCGCTGAATTTGAAGTGGATGATTGTAATTATGATAAAGTCGTGATTATGACCGATGCCGATACGGATGGTGCGCATATTCAAGTGTTGCTGTTGACGTTCTTTTATCGTTATATGCGACCGCTTGTGGAAGCTGGAAAAGTATACATCGCCTTGCCGCCGCTTTATAAAGTAAGTAAAGGTGCTGGTAAAAAAGAAGTGATGGCCTATGCTTGGACGGATGACGAGTTGGATGCTGCTATCAAGAAAATTGGTAAAGGCTATATCATTCAGCGTTACAAAGGGCTTGGTGAAATGAACGCTGACCAGCTTTGGGACACAACGATGAATCCAGAGTCACGAACGCTGATACGTGTACGGATTGATGATCTCGCGCGCGCTGAGCGTCGTGTGGCGACATTGATGGGTGACAAAGTAGAGCCAAGACGTGACTGGATTGAGAAAAATGTCGAGTTTACGCTGGAAGAAGACCAAAGCATTTTAGAAAATGAAAACATGATTATTGAGGAGGCAGGCGAATGAGTTCTCCAGATGAAAAAATTCAAGATTTAGCATTAGAAGAAGTGCTGGGCGATCGATTTGGCCGCTACAGTAAATATATTATTCAAGAACGGGCATTGCCGGACGCGCGCGATGGTTTGAAGCCAGTACAGCGACGGATTTTATTTGCGATGCATGTGGAAGGCAATACGGCGGAAAAAGGTTTCCGTAAGTCGGCGAAAACAGTCGGTAATGTTATTGGTAACTACCACCCGCACGGGGATTCTTCGGTGTATGAGGCGATGGTACGGATGAGTCAAGATTGGAAAGTCCGCAATACGTTGATTGAAATGCACGGAAATAACGGGAGTGTGGACGGTGATCCGCCTGCTGCGATGCGTTATACGGAAGCACGGATTTCGAAAATTTCGGCGGAACTATTACGCGATTTGGATAAGGAAACGGTAGACTTTGTTCCGAACTTTGATGATACGACGAGTGAGCCGACGGTATTGCCGAGTCGTTTTCCGAATTTGTTGGTGAATGGTTCCACGGGGATTTCAGCAGGGTATGCGACGGATATTCCACCGCATAATTTGACGGAAGTTATTGACGGCGTATTGAAGCGACTAGACAACCCGAACTGTACCACGAGCGATATTATGAAATATATTAAAGGCCCAGATTTTCCAACGGGTGGTATTATTCAAGGTATCGACGGGATTCAAAAAGCATACGAAACCGGAAAAGGCCGCGTTGTCGTTCGTTCGAAGACGGCGATTGAAGATATGCGCGGAGGACGCCAGCAAATCGTTATTACGGAAATTCCATATGAAATCAATAAAGCAACACTTGTGAAGCGAATGGATGACTTGCGAATCGATAAAAAAATCGAAGGCATTTCAGAAGTGCGTGACGAGACGGATCGTACTGGATTGCGCATTGTTATCGAACTTAAAAAAGATGCGAATGCTGACGGCGTACTGAACTACCTTTTCAAAAATACCGATTTGCAAATTTCCTATAATTTTAATATGGTGGCAATTTTTAATAAACGTCCGCAGTTGATGGGTGTTATCTCGATGTTGGACGCCTACATTGCGCATCAAAAAGAAATTATTACGAGACGTTCGGAATACGATATTAGACGTGCTAAGTCGCGCCAACACATCATTGACGGTTTGATGAAAGCTTTGTCCATTTTAGATGAAGTCATTCGTATTATTCGTGGTTCTAAAGATAAGCGAGATGCGAAGTTAAATTTACAAACGAACTACGATTTCAGCGAAAAGCAGGCAGAGGCCATTGTTTCCTTGCAATTGTATCGCTTAACAAATACCGATATTACGCAATTACAACAAGAAGCAGAAGAATTGGCGAAATTAATCGCTGAATTGGAAGCTATTTTAGGTGATGAAGCGAACCTGGTTCAATGTTTGAAAGAAGAGCTACAAGGCATCAAGAAAGCTTACAAAACACCGCGCTTGACGAGCATTGAAAATGAAATTACCGAAATTAAAATTGATACAGAGGTGTTGGTAGCCAGCGAAGAAGTCGTTGTTTCCGTGACGAAAGAAGGCTATGTGAAACGCACCGGTATGCGTTCTTACGCAGCTTCTAACGGTGAAGATTTGTCGATGAAAGAAACCGATCATGCGATTTTTGTGCAGTCAATGAACACAATGGATGCGCTACTCTTATTTACAAGTAAAGGGAATTATATTTATCGTCCAGTGCATGAGTTGCCAGACATTAAGTGGAAGAGCCTAGGCGAGCACATTAGCCACCTTGTCACGGATGCTTCTGGTGACGAAGATGTCATCGCTGCAATCCCGATGAAAACATTCAACGAAACCGATAACTTCCTCTTCACAACAAAAAATGGCATGATAAAAGCGTCCGCGGTACTGAATTACCAGCCGCAACGTTATTCGAAAACATTGATGGCAATCAACTTAAAAGGAGACGATACACTTCTTTCTGTTTCTGTCATTAACGGTACAGAAGATGTCTTCTTGGCGAGTCATAATGGCTATGGTTTGCGTTACGCGGTTAACGAAGTCCCTGTTTCAGGCGCCCGTACAGCAGGTGTGAAGGCAATGAACCTTAAAGCAGGAGACTTTGTAGCTGGAGCTGTTGTTATCGCGCCAGACGAGAAGAAAGACCTTGTCCTAATCACGCAACGCGGTTCAGCAAAACGAATGAAATTATCCGAATTCGAACCAATTTCGCGCGCTAAGCGTGGTTTACTGATGTTACGCGAACTTAAAAATAGCCCGCATCGCTTTATTAGTTTAGATTTAGCTGATAATAGCGACATCATTCATATTGCTACAAACAAAGAAGTCGTAGTAGATCTGAATGTTGCGAACTTGCGCGTGACCGATCGTTATTCCAATGGCTCGTTCATCATGGATGAGCAATTAGAAGGCGTTCCAGTAGAAACATGGTTATCACTAGCGCCAGTAGCCGATAATACGGTAGAATAATAACAAGCAACGATTCCTAGTATGGACGTAAAAGCCTATCCTAGGAATCGTTATTTTAAAAAGAAGGGATTGTTTGTACTATGTCTGAAAAAATGAACGTAGAAAGCTTCAATCTAGATCATACAAAAGTAAAAGCCCCGTATGTCCGCCTTGCTGGTCAAAAAACAGGAGAACATGGCGACGAAATTTATAAATACGATGTGCGCTTTATGCAACCCAATAAAGAGCACATGGAAATGCCAGCTTTGCACTCGTTAGAGCATTTGATGGCAGAATTATCGCGTAACCATTCGGATAAGATTGTTGATATCAGCCCAATGGGATGCCAAACTGGTTTTTATATGTCATTGATTAACCATACGGATTATGACGATGTGCTAACAATTTTGGAAAAAACATTGCTTGATGTGTTGGCAGCCAAAGAAGTTCCTGCATGTAATGAAGTACAGTGCGGCTGGGCGGCAAGCCATAGTTTAGAAGGTGCACAAGAATTAGCACGTAACTTCTTAGCTAAAAAACAAGAATGGCCACAAGTTTTTGGAGAATAGCCTGTAAAAACATTTACAGTTTAGCGGGAATGTGTTAGATTGTATATATATACACAACGATGAAGGTCACTGAAGCTGTGGCCTTCTTTTCCTTTTTATGGTGAAAGCGGAAACACCTAGAGTAGACAAGAAGTTTATGGAAAGGTGGAAGTAAAATGCACAAAATTCCAATTATGCATCAAAATGAAATGGATTTTAAGCTGAGGCGCTTTAACGAGGCTGTAAATAAATTGCAAGGATTACCAAAGAAGAAAGAAAAGCAGAACGTAGATGGCAAGCAAACTGCGAAGTATAGCGTGATTGAACCATTTGAAATAGCTTGTGAAAAAGAAGTGAAGCAACAAGAAATTATTGATCACGGTTTGCGCCACCATTTAAAAGGACGTATACATGTAGAAAAAGAGTTATGGATTATCGCTTCTATCAAAAACCTAATGGATTATGGCTATTTGAAAGTGGAGGAGTAGTTTTTAGGAGAGGAATTTAGTTTTATGGAATTAGAGCGTATTTGTCGATTATTGCAACAGCGTGGGGAGCAGATTATCGTTACTAAAAATGGGATTGAAACGTACCACGAAAGCGATGAAGACTATTATCGATTAGAGCGTGAACGATTGTCTAAAAGCGAACAGTGGCATTATTTTTATGTTCGCAGTAAGAAGGCGAAATTATTGGAAAGAGAGCACTTAGCGACATTTTCCGATGAGCGTGAAGGGGCGCGGACCTTTTATCTATGGACAATGCGTAGTCATTATCGGCAGAAATATGTGCATAAAATTAGAGCATATTTGCGTGATACGGACTTTGACATGAGCCCAGATGTTGCAACGGTTGAACGAGCGTTAGGTCTTTTTTTGCGATTGCATATACCGAAGCATTTGTATAGTTTTGAAAATGAACAGAAGCCCGATTCTATTAATTTGGAGACGGATTGGGATTCGGGGCGTAGCTTTTATATTGATTTGAAGGGCAGACGACACCGAGAAACGCTAGTTCGTCCGAAAAGTATTGCGATTAGTATCGCTTTTGATCGTGTGTTGATGTTGTATTTGTTTTATCAAGAACAAGATGCGCTGTTTCAATCTAAGGAAATTCGAACGCTTTTTAACGAAGAGGAGCGACTAGTTTTTTTATAATCAAAAAGGAGTTTGGCGTGATTACCAAACTCCTCTTTCTTATTTATTCGCCATCTTATGCGTTAGTAGGTTTACGTACGCTGCGACGCCTTTTTTCGTTAAATGGACACCGTCGCGGCCGAAATATTCTGGATGATCAACAGCAAGGCTATACCAATCTACACGTGTCACATTATCGTATTCTGCGTCAATTTTCTTGATGGATTCGTTAACTTCTGATTCCCATTGACGAGGAACGCGTGTGTTGACGAGATAGATGCTTGCTTTATCAAACATTTGAACGAGTTCTTCCATTTTCTTCAGTGCGAACGGGCCGTTTGTTCCGAGTTCGATAATTACCGCATTGCCATTTGCGTTGTAGCTTTCGTATTGGGTTGCGGTATTTAGCGCATCGACCATTTGGCGACCAACGAGGCCATCAATTGCGATGTTTGGAACGGCTTTTTCTAGTACAGGCTGGATGTCAATCATCAATGAATCGCCGATAGCAACGGTTTTGGCATATTTAATCTGATCTGGTGTCGTTGCTGCGACTTCTTTCTTAGGTGGTGCTGTTGCTTTCTTCTTTGTTGTATCTGTGTCTGGTGGCGCTTCTTTCTTCGGTGTTTCTTTCTTTGGCGTAGCTGCTGGTGTTTCAGCTTTCGCGACTGTTTTGACACTCGTTTTCTGCGTACCTTCTGCATTTGATTTCACTGGAATTAAGTTACTCATACCTAATGCGAAAAATCCTAAAACAAGAACGAGGCTTGCGGTCAACGCCCATTTTCCAATCGGATAGCCACGCCAGTGCAATAGATTTTGGAATCGAAAAGATTTGATGTAAGCGATAAAACCATTTTTTCGAATCGGTGTTTCTACAAAACGATAAGACAGCTCGGCGATGATGAATGTTGCGGCTACTTGTAGGGCTGCGCGCATCAAATTCGGTGTGCCGACTTCTGTAATCGGTGTCGTTAAAGTAATAATCGGATAGTGCCACAAATAAATGCCGTACGATCGCGTCCCAATCCAGCGCAACGGTTTAAAACTAAACAATTTGCTCAAATAAGAAGCAGGGTGGGCAATCGTCGCAATCATCACAATCGCATTTATTGCTATTAGGAACATACCACCACGATATAAAAAGGAATCATATTCATTCAAATTAACAACGCAAAACAAGAAAATCAAGACACTCACGGTGCCGGCGATGTTTACTGTTAATTTGCCTTTTAGCGGGATGTTTGGCGAAAGTCTTGTAAACGGCCAGACAAAAGCTAGCGCTCCACCAAGTAACAAGCCGAATGCTCGTGTATCTGTGCCATAATAAACACGACTTGGATCGCCGTCTGGTGAATAAAGAATTGCCATCCATACTGCTGAAAGAATTGCTGCGATAATAATGATTCGCAAAATCGCTTTTGGTTTTTTTATAAATTTCAAGGCTCCGAATAAGAACAAGGGCCAGATTAGATAAAATTGTTCCTCAATGGCTAGTGACCATAGATTTTTCAGTGGTGAGGCCATTCCGAATGAATCGAAGTAAGAGACGTTGTGGAATATGAACCACCAGTTGCTTACGTAAAGAAACGAAGCTGTGGCGTCCCCTCGTAGTGTCGCGAGTAACGGTCGATTAAAAATGACTGCAAAAACGACCACGACTACAATCATCAAGTAAACTGCTGGAATCAAGCGCCTAAAACGCCCAATCCAAAATTTCTTTAAATCAATACGTTCGTTATTTTCCCATTCCGTTAATAAAATGTTCGTAATTAAATAACCAGATAAAACAAAAAAGATGTCAACTCCTAGGAAACCACCAGAAGCCCATCCGAAACTTAGGTGGTACGCGATAACGGCAATAACTGCCAATGCTCGAAGTCCGTCTATGCTCGGTACGTATTTTCTTTTATGTCGAGCGGATCTCTCCATGCAATCTCTCCTAACTGCAAATCTATATGGAAAGAATGTTTCCCATCGCTTGCTAAAATCCGTAGTGGGGCAAAATGATATCACTAACTCCCCAGTTATATTTTCGTCAACCAATGTGTCCTACTACATACCCTATAATAACACATCAACGCTTGACTGTAATTCAATAGGGGGCAAAAAAATCGCTTTTTTAAAAATTTGAGACAATGGTCATATCTATGTATAATAAAGAATGAAATATGACGTATATGACGAGGTGAAGACAATGACAGAAATATTTGCCCATCGAGGCAGTAAAGGGACGCATCCAGAAAATACAATGCCAGCTTTTCTAGAGGCAGTAAGGGTTGGTGCTGATGGTATTGAACTCGATGTACAGCTATCTAAAGACGGAGTTCCGGTGGTCATTCATGATGATAAAGTCAACCGTACAACCAATGGCTCAGGATTAGTATGTGAACTAACGCTAAAAGAACTAAAGAAATTGGACGCTCATCAAGGTTATCGTAAACGTTTTGCGGCTTTATTTAAGAAAACAAAGATTCCAACTTTACAAGAAGTCCTTCAAACGCTAAATAAGTACCCGTTGATTTTAAATATTGAATTAAAGACAGATACTTACGATTATCCTGGAATTGAAGAGAAAGTGTTAGAATTATGCCGAAAAAACACGGGCAACCTGACCTTTTTATTTTGTTCGTTTAATGTAGAAACGCTTAAAAGGCTGCGGGAATTAGATTCGGAGATTAAACTTTCTGCGATTACGGGCCTGGAATTTGAAGAAGCGTTAGCGCAAAAGGATAGTCTGCGATTAGACAGTATTAACCCACCGTTCAAAATTCGTAATATCGATGACTTTGCAGATGTCCCGACAAGGTGTTGGACGGCGAATCAAGACAAGCAAATCGAAGCGCTTTTTGATGAAAATGTGCTTGGTTTTATGACGGATTTTCCAGAGAAGGCAGTGGAACTCCGAAAAAAAAGAAACAAATAGCTTTACTTTTGCCAAAGTGATGTACTATAATTGGTTACAAGTTAATAATAATTATTGTCTGAGATACGGAGAGACTACAAATAGCGAGCGCAATCGCTTGTTTTGTAGTCTCTCTTTTTTGTGCTCGGTTTCAATTCGGGCTGAAAGTGGAAAACAGATAGTAATAGTTTAGAACATTGAAGGGGGAAACGAGAATGGTACAATTATTTTCAGCTTTTGACAGAGAGACAATTCAAACGAAGATGACGGAGGAAACATTTGATTTAGTCATCGTCGGTGGAGGGATTACAGGCGCGGGGATCGCATTAGATGCTGTATCACGCGGCATGAGTGTAGCCCTTATTGAAATGCAAGATTTTGCGGCAGGAACTTCAAGCCGTTCCACAAAATTAGTGCACGGTGGTTTGCGTTACTTACAACAATTCGAAATTAAAGAAGTTGCAGATTTAGGGAAAGAGCGTGCCATCGTTTATGAAAATGGTCCACACGTTACGACACCAGAATGGATGATGCTACCGTTTCACAAAGGCGGCAACATGGGGAAACTAAGCGCTTCGTTCGGAATTCGACTTTACGATTACTTAGCAGGCGTGAAAAAAGATGAACGTCGCCAAATTTTATCAGCAAAAGAAACATTAGCTAAAAACCCGTTCGTCAAAAAAGAAGGCTTGAAAGGATCGGGTTATTACGTGGAATACCGTACAGATGACGCCCGTCTAACGATAGAAGTGATGAAAAAAGCCGTCGAATTAGGCGCGAAAGTTATCAATTACACCAAAGCAGAGAATTTCCTTTATGATAATAAAAAACATGTGACAGGCGTTGTAGCGCGCAATTTGATTACAGGTAAAGTTTTTGATATTAAAGGTAGTCGTGTGATTAATGCGGCGGGACCTTGGGTTGACCGTGTTCGGAAAATGGATTATACGACTAATAACAAGCACCTTCGCTTAACGAAAGGAATTCACCTTGTCATTGATAAATCGAAATTCCCGATGGAGCAGGCTGTTTATTTTGATACACCAGATGGTCGCATGGTATTTGCGATTCCGCGGGAGAAGAAAGTGTATGTCGGAACAACAGATACGGTATATGACGAAATGGTGATTAATCCAAAAGCGAACGAAGAAGACCATCAATACGTGATTAAAGCGATTAATTACATGTTCCCAGACGTGCATATTAGTGAAAATGACATCGAATCAAGCTGGGCTGGCGTGCGTCCGCTCATTTATGAAGAAGGAAAAGATCCATCTGAAATTTCCCGGAAAGATGAAGTCTGGTTCTCTGAAAGTGGCTTGATCACAATGGCTGGCGGGAAATTAACAGGTTACCGCAAGATGGCCGAGAAATTACTCGACGAAGTATCCAAATCACTTGCAAAAGAAACAGGTAAGAAATTCAAAACGGTACAAACACACCATTTACCAATCTCAGGTGGCGATGTCGGCGGTTCAGCTAATATCGACGCTTTCATTGAGAAGAAAGCGAAAGAAGGCAATAATCGCTTCGGTTGGACATTAGAAGAAGGTCGCGAATTAGCGAAACGTTACGGTTCTAATATCGATCTTGTTTTCACTTACGCGCAAGAACATAAAGAAAAAGGCACGTCCGAGTTGCCAAACAGCTTATACGCGCAGTTGCGTTATGCGATTTATCACGAATCCGTTGTACACCCAATCGACTTCTTATTACGTCGTACAGGATATTTGCTGTTTGATATGCCATATTTGCTAGAATGGAAAGAAGCCGTTGTCGCAGATATGAACGAGTTATTCCAATGGGATGATGAAACAAAAGCAAGACTTGTAACAGAATTACAAACACAAATTGACGATGCTCGTGAACCAGCAGACTGGCATTAAAAAATAAGTAGGCATGATATCCTAAACCTCCCTTTACAAATCTCTAATTTATGATACATTGGAGATATCGAAAGGGGAGGTTTTTTTGGATAAGATTCCAGTTATTGTTATCGTTGGTCCGACTGCGGTTGGGAAAACAGCGCTTAGCATTGATATGGCCAAGCAGTTTCACGGTGAAATCATAAGCGGTGACTCGATGCAAGTGTATAAAGGACTTGATATCGGCACAGCTAAAATAACCCCTGAAGAAATGGCTGGTGTCCCGCATTATTTAATCGATATTACCGAACCGAGTGAACCATATGACGCATCCATTTTTAAAAAGGAAACACATCGCCTCATTCGCGAAATTTGGCAATCTGGAAAAATTCCGTTTATCGTTGGGGGGACTGGTTTATATATTCAGTCGGTACTCTATGACTATACATTTGCTGAGGTGGAGGGTGACGTGGCTTATCGTGAAGCATTAGCGCAGAAACCTGGCGAGGAATTATTAGGAATGTTGCAAAAGGTTGATCCTGAAAGTGCGGAAAGGCTGCATGCGAACAATCCGAGACGCATTATTCGTGCGTTAGAGGTGCATCATTTTTCGGGTAAGAAGTTTTCGGAGTTGCAGAGTCAAGAAGAGCAGGCGAGCGAGTTTGCGCCGTTATTGATTGGACTGACACGCGAACGAGAACTTTTGTATGCGCGGATTGATTTACGTGTCGATATCATGATGGAGCAAGGGTTGTTAGAGGAAGCAAAAGCTTTATACGACACTGGTTTGCGCGATGTGCCGGCGGTGCGTGGTATCGGCTATAAAGAACTGTTTACATACTTTGATGGCAAGATGACGTTGGATGATGCGATTACGTTATTAAAACGCAATTCTAGGCGCTTTGCAAAACGGCAGTTAACGTGGTTTCGGAATCGGATGGATGTGCATTGGTTTGATGTTGATGAACCGGAAATAGAAAGCGTGATTACAAGCGAGATTAAGCAGTTTTTGACAGTGAATAAAGGGTTTTAACTATAACCAAAAAGGGTATTTGAGACTAGCATAGAAAAAAGAATCTTTTTTTAGGGAGTGCAATTTGTAGTTCTGCCGCATTTCGTTTAAAATAAAGATAACTGATAAAGATAGAGAATAGGAGAGATTCAATATGAAACAAGGTGGGCAAGGGTTACAAGATCATTACTTAAATCAATTGCGGAAAGAGAAAATTTTGGCAACAGTGTTTTTAACAAATGGTTTCCAGTTGCGTGGACGTGTTATTAGCTTTGATAACTTTACCGTGCTACTCGATGTGGATGGCAAGCAACAACTAGTGTTTAAACATGCGATATCAACATTCTCGCCGCAAAAAAATGTGGCATTGAAATCAGATGATGAATAAGTAATCAGAATAACGAAATGATTACCCAGCCGAATGTTTGTGTGTGCTATGTGCGCCATGGACATTCGGCTTTTCATGTGCTGGCTTTTATGCTACGATTAGGCATGAGGTCAAGAATAGAGGTGCGAACATCAAGCGATGGAAAGAGCGATTTTAGTAGGCTGTGAATTGCCAAAAGTAAGTGAGGAACATTTTTATTATTCGATGCTAGAACTGGGCAACTTGGCGAAGACGGCGCAGGCAGACGTAGTCGGGGAAGTAACGCAAAAACGAGAACGAATACATCCAGCGACATTTCTCGGTTCGGGAAAATTGATGGAGATTGCGGCATTTGTGGAAGAGATGGATGTCGATGTTGTTTTATTTAATAGTGAATTGAGTGCGACGCAAGTTCGGAATATCGCGAAAGTCATTGATGCGCGAATTTTGGATCGGACGCAGTTGATTTTAGATATTTTTGCGATGCGGGCCAAAACGCGAGAAGGAAAACTGCAAGTGGCTTTGGCGCAGTATCAGTATTTATTACCTCGACTTAGCGGCCAAGGGATTTCTTTGTCGCGGCTTGGTGGTGGGATTGGGACGCGTGGTCCTGGGGAAACGAAGCTTGAAATGGATAGGCGCCACATTAGACAAAAGATGGTAGACATTAAGAAGCAGCTGGATGTTGTTGTGAAACACCGAGAACGGATGACGGCGAGGCGAAATGATCAGGATATTTTCAGGTTCGGCTTGATTGGTTATACGAATGCTGGGAAATCGACGCTGTTCAATCGTTTGAGTGACGCGAAGACGCTGGAGGAGGATCAGTTGTTTGCGACGCTTGATCCGACTACGCGAAAACTAGGATTTACGCAAGGTTACACGGCGCTTTTGACGGATACGGTTGGTTTTATTCAGGATTTGCCGACGACGGTGGTGGCTGCATTTCGCTCGACGCTTGAGGAAACGGCGAATGTGGACGTATTGCTACATGTCGTGGATTGCTCGAATCCAGACTATGTACAGCATGAACAAACGGTTCTTGGACTTTTAGCGGAACTGGAGATGCAACATATTCCTATTTTGACAATCTATAACAAAGCGGACAAGCAGTTGCCTTATTTTATTCCAACGCAACCGAACTATGTCCAAATTAGTGCGCTAGAACCATCAAGCCAAGCCATTTTAAAAGAGCATATGTTATGGGAGATTAAACAGATTTGGCAACCGTACATTGTGACGATTCCGGTGAGTGACGGGCATGCGTTATATCAATACAAACAAAAAACGGTCGTCATTGAAGAAACGTTTGATGAAGAAACGGAAAGCTATCAATTAAAAGGGTATCAAGCACGAAAGGAAACGAGGAAATGACAACATTTTTAAATCAAATACCTGCGCCACTACAAGCATTAGCCAATCAAGTGGAAAAACAGATTTTGGCATTGCAACAAGAAACAGAGCAGATTGCACAAGAAAACCAATGGAAAGTCATGCAAGCTTTTCAGAAAAACAGAGTCAGTGATTTTCACTTTACGCCATCGACAGGTTATGGGTACGATGATGATGGCAGAGATACGTTAGAGCGCGTATATGCCGATGTTTTCAAAGCGGAGGCTGCGTTAGTTCGGCCGCAAATTATTTCTGGAACACACGCGATTGCGACGGCTTTATTCGGTGTTTTGCGACCTGGAGATGATTTGTTATATATAACAGGTGCGCCATATGACACGTTAGAAGAAATCGTTGGTGTGCGCGGTGCGGGCATAGGTTCATTGAAAGAATATCAGATTGGATATGACATGGTGCCGTTACTAGCAGATGGTGCAGTCGATTTAGAAACAATACGAACAAAAATAACCGCTAAAACAAAAATGATTGGCATTCAGCGCTCACGAGGATACGCAGACCGACCGTCGTTCACGATTGCGCAAATACAAGAAATGATTGCTTATGTGCGTCAAATAAAGCCGGATGTTATTGTTTTTGTAGATAATTGTTATGGCGAATTTGTCGAAATGACCGAACCGATTGAAGTTGGCGCTGACTTGATTGCAGGCTCTTTAATTAAAAACCCTGGCGGTGGCTTAGCGAAAACAGGTGGATATATTGCGGGGTGTAGTGACTTGGTAGAGCGCTGTGCGTACCGCTTAACGACACCAGGAATTGGAGCGGAAGCAGGCGCATCTTTGTACAGCTTATTAGAAATGTATCAAGGCTTTTTCTTAGCGCCGCACGTTGTTTCGCAAGCCATTAAAGGTGCACGGTTCACAGCTGGAATGTTGGCTGCATGTGCGATAGAAACTGATCCAGTTTGGGATGCGCCACGAACCGATCTTATTCAAAGCGTCTCTTTTCATGATCAAGAAAAAATGGTTGCTTTTGCCCAAGCGATTCAATCAGCATCTCCAATCAATGCACACGTAACTCCCGAAGGCGCCTACATGCCTGGCTATGAAAATGATGTCATTATGGCGGCAGGAACATTTATTCAGGGAGCTAGCTTAGAATTGACTGCTGATGGTCCAATTCGCGAACCATACCAATTATATGTCCAAGGTGGCCTGACATATGAACACGTAAAAATCGCTGTATTACAAGCAATGGCAAGCCTAATAAAACGCGGACTTTTACAATTACCGGTATAACATCTAGATGTAAAAAAGTTTGAAAAAAACAGTAAATTTATTTTTGCTGTTTTTTTGTTTGATAGGAAAAGCGTTGGTATGAAAGGTTTTATGAAGATGTTAGATTATCTAACATAAATTTGACAAAAGATATTACATACATTATAATGCAACTAACAAATGAAAAAAATGCTGTTTTGTAAAGGGGGAAAAATCGTGAGTGAGAAGGAAATTAGAAGATCGATGCCTCTTTTCCCAATTGGTCCTGTGATGAAGTTGACAGATTTAACAGCTAGACAAATTCGTTACTATGAGGATCAAGGATTAATACACCCAGCAAGGAATCAAGGGAATCATCGATTGTATTCGCTTCAAGACATCGATACATTACTTGAGATTAAAGATTATTTGAATGATGGTCTGAATATTGCAGGAATTAAGAAAATGTACCAAATGCAGCAGGATGAACAGAAAACACCACTCACGGATGAAGATGTGCGCAAGATTTTACGCAAAGAAATGCAACAAGCTGGCCGCTTTGTGAAGCAAGACGCCTCTGGGAAGCAACAGTTGCCGAGGTTTTGACAGAAGATATTTACTTTTAATAAGTTTATATAATATCAAAATATTAGGGGGATTTAATTATGACGACATCGTATACTAAAGAAGACATTTTTCGCTTCGCAGACGAACAAAATGTGAAATTCATCCGCTTGCAATTCACGGATATTCTAGGAATTATCAAGAACGTAGAGATTCCGATTAGCCAATTAACGAAAGCATTGGATAACAAGATGATGTTTGATGGTTCCTCCATTGAAGGCTTCGTTCGTATTGAAGAGTCCGATATGTACTTATTCCCAGACCTTGATACGTGGGTAGTATTCCCATGGACAGCTGAAAAAGGCAAGGTTGCGCGTCTAATTTGTGATATTCATAATCCAGATGGAACACTTTTTGCAGGGGATCCGCGTGCTAACTTAAAACGTGTATTAGCCGAAATGCATGAATTAGGATTTACAGATTTTAACTTAGGACCTGAACCCGAATTTTTCCTTTTCAAACTGGATGAGAATCGCAAACCGACATTGGAATTGAACGATAGCGGCGGTTATTTCGACTTAGCGCCAACCGATTTAGGCGAAAACTGTCGTCGTGATATTGTATTAGAACTTGAAGAAATGGGCTTTGAAATCGAAGCAAGTCACCATGAAGTAGCGCCAGGACAACATGAAATTGACTTTAAATATGAGGATGCCGTTACTGCTTGTGACAACATCCAAACATTTAAGTTAGTTGTAAAAACAATTGCGCGTAAGCACGGATTACACGCGACATTCATGCCAAAACCATTGTTTGGTGTAAACGGATCAGGTATGCACTTTAACATGTCCTTATTTAATGAAAATGGAAATGCATTCTTTGATGAGAATGGCGAAGAGCAATTAAGCCAAACAGCATATCATTTCTTAGCAGGTATGTTAAAACATGCAAAAGGCTATACTGCCGTAACAAATCCAACAATCAACTCATACAAACGTCTAGTTCCAGGTTATGAAGCACCTTGTTATATCGCTTGGTCTGGTAAAAATCGTAGCCCGCTTGTTCGTGTACCAAGTTCGCGTGGTTTGAGCACACGTTTAGAACTTCGTAGCGTTGACCCAGCAGCGAACCCATACTTAGCGATGGCTGTATTGCTTCGCGCAGGTTTAGATGGTATTAAAAATGAATTAACGCCACCAAAACCAGTGGATCGTAATATCTATGGCATGAATGAAGAAGAGCGTCATGCACACGGCATTTATGACTTGCCTGAAAGCTTAGCCATGGCGCTAAAAGAACTTGAGTCAAATGACGTTATTGTTGATGGCTTAGGCGAACACATTTTCGAGCATTTCGTAGAAGCGAAAACAATTGAGTGTGATATGTTTAGAACAGCTGTCCACCAATGGGAACGCGATCAATATTTAGAAATCTACTAAGATATATAAGAAAAAAGAGGCCTCCGCCAGATTTGGCGGGGACCTCTTTTTTGTGTTTAGCGAATATCGCGATATAGACCGATAACTTTACCTAAAATAGAGACATTATTAAGGATAATTGGCTCTAATGCGTCATTCTCAGGCTGAAGTCGGAAGTGGTTTGCTTCTTTATAAAACCTCTTACAAGTCGCTTCATCTTCCTCTGTCATTGCGACGACGATTTCACCATTATTTGCAGAAGTTTGCTGACGTACAATAACTTTGTCGCCATCTAAAATACCTGCATTAATCATACTCTCACCATCGATTTCAAGCATAAAGATTTCTGTTTCACCGTTCGCCATGTATTCTGGAAGTGGAAAGTATTCATCGATATTCTCAATCGCAGTGATAGGCATACCAGCAGTTACTTTACCGATTAACGGGATATTGACAACGCTTGGTGTTGCTATATCATCATCTAATGAAAGAATTTCAATCGCACGCGGTTTGGTTGGATCCCGTCTAATGAGACCTTTTCCTTCTAAACGAGCTAAATGTCCATGTACAGTGGAACTCGAAGCTAAACCAACCGCTTCACCGATTTCACGTACAGAAGGTGGATAACCTTTATCCTTTACTTCAGACTTGATAAAGTCATAGATATCTTGTTGACGTTTTGATAATTTCATTTGTTTCACCCCGTTTACTCTTTTGTTACTTCTTTAGTAACTCAAGTATAGCAAATAATTTATCGATATGCAAACAATTGTTCGTTTTTTTGTTGACATAGTAGAACGAGTGTTCTATAATAAAGAAAAAGCGAACATACATTCTTTTGGAGGGGTAAAGATGACGTTTAAATCTATTTGGGATCGATATTATATTGCTATTATTTTTATTATTACTTGTTTTGTATTGGGGATTGTATTATTAATCGTAACAGTGAATCAAGCGGATACTGAGTACAATGAGGTGAGCATTGCATCTGGAGACTCTATCTGGAGCTTAGCCGACGATTATGCAGGGAAATATAAGATGAGCAAGCAAGATTTTGTTGCGTGGGTTGAGAAAGAGAATCAATTAATTGACGGGAAGTTAACAGCAGGAGATAAGATTGTTATTCCGGTAAAGCAGACCAATCTAGAACAAGATAATTCTATTCAACTAGCGAACGAGTAAAGGGTAATTACTTTAAAAACCAATGCTTTTCATGTAAAATAGGCGTTAATCGTGAAATGAAAAGAGGTTTTTAGATGTTTAAAGAATTCAAAGCTTTTATTGCAAAAGGGAATGCACTTGCGATGGCCATCGGGATTGTAATAGGCGCCGCATTTACAAGCATTGTTAATTCGTTGGTTGATGATATTATTATGCCACCTTTAGGATTACTGATTGGTAACGTTGATTTTACTAATTTATTTTTAAGTTTGAACGGTACGCATTATGATACATTGAAAGCAGCACAAGATGCAGGTGCACCAACAATTAATTACGGTTTATTTATCAATAATGTTATCAGCTTTTTGATCATTACATTCTCTGTCTTTTTAATTGTTAAGCTTATATCGAAGTACATGCCTCAAGAGCCGAAACAACCAGCGACGAAAGAGTGCCCGTATTGTCTGTCATCTGTTCCTGAGAAGGCAACGAAATGCCCTCACTGCACATCGGAGCTAGTGGCTACAGAAGGCAATGCAACTGTTTAACAAGAATAGGAGAGAAGTATAATGTTAGAAAAAGCAAAGATTGATCGTATTAATGAATTATCTCGCAAGAAGAAGGATGGGACGCTCACAGCTGATGAGAAGGTAGAGCAAGATTTGTTGCGTCAAGAATACATCAAGTCATTCCGTAGCCAAGTTCGAACAACAATTGAACATACGACATTTATCGATCCGAATGGTGATGATGTGACACCTGACAAGATTAAACGTAAACGTGAAGAGCGAAATAAGTTACAACAAGGTAAAGAATGAAAGTATCATCTGTAGTAAAGGGAAAGCGTGGGGGCGCTAGTTTTGTGTTCCTGCGCTTTTTTTAATCTAAAACGAACAAAAACAATCAATTTAACACATTTTTAAACATATACGTATTTTTTAGTTGTGAAAAACGTTGGAAAGGATTATTATGAATAGTAGTGACTAAAACAAGAGAGGATGTTTCATTTGTTTGATAAAACTGATCAATTAGCAATTAATACTATTCGAACATTATCAATCGACGCAATTCAAAAAGCCAATTCTGGACACCCAGGACTTCCAATGGGAGCTGCACCTATGGCATATGCTTTATGGTCCAAAGTTTTAAAGGCTAATCCAGCCAATTCACATTGGTTTAACCGCGATCGCTTTGTATTGTCGGCAGGTCATGGTTCGATGTTACTTTACAGCCTATTACACTTAAGTGGTTATAAATTAGGTCTTGAGGATTTGAAAGAATTCCGCCAATGGGATAGTAAAACACCTGGTCACCCTGAGGTTCACCATACAGATGGCGTGGATGCAACGACTGGCCCACTTGGTCAAGGTATTGCAATGGCTGTTGGTATGGCGATGGCAGAAAGACATTTAGAAGCAATGTATAATAAAGATGGCTTCCCAGTCGTGGATCACTATACATATGCATTATGTGGTGATGGAGATTTGATGGAGGGTGTTGCTTCTGAAGCGGCGTCTCTAGCGGGTCATCAACAATTAGGTCGTTTAGTGCTTTTATATGATTCAAATGATATTTCACTTGATGGTGATTTGGATAAATCTTTCTCTGAAAGTGTGAAACAACGCTTTGAGTCTTATGGTTGGGAACATTTATTAGTGAAAGATGGTAATGATACAGCTGAGATTCTAGCGGCGATTGAGAAAGCGAAACAAAATACAACGCAACCAACAATGATTGAAGTGAAGACGGTTATTGGTTTCGGTGCTCCAAATGCTGGAACTAGCAAAGTTCATGGTGCTCCACTTGGTGCTGATGGAGCGAAGGCTGCAAAAGCTGCGTATGGTTGGGATTATGAAGAAGATTTCTACGTTCCAAGTGAAGTGTATGACCGCTTTAAAGAGACGATTGGAACTCGTGGTGCACAGGAAGAAGCTGCGTGGAACGATATGTTTGCTTCTTATAAAGAGAAATATCCTGAGCTAGCTGCACAATTAGAACTTAGCTTGAGCGGAGAACTTCCAGAAGGATGGGATAAAGATTTACCATCTTACGGTGATGACCAATCACTTGCTAGCCGTGCTTCTAGTGGTGAAGTAATCAATGCGTTAGCAGCGAAATTACCGCAATTATTCGGTGGATCAGCTGATTTAGCTGGATCAAACAATACAAATATCGCAACGGATGGCGAATTTACAAAAGAAACGCCTGCAGATCGCAATATCTGGTTTGGTGTTCGTGAATTTGCAATGGGAGCTGCTTTGAATGGCATGGCGCTTCATACAGGTCTTAAAGTGTACGGTGGAACATTCTTCGTATTCTCAGATTACTTGCGTGCGGCAATTCGTTTGTCAGCGATTCAACATTTGCCAGTAAACTATGTGCTAACACATGATAGTATTGCTGTAGGGGAAGATGGTCCGACACATGAGCCTGTAGAACATGTTGCATCACTTCGCGCAATGCCTGGTTTAACAGTACTTCGCCCAGCAGATGGTAACGAAGTCGTAGCAGCTTGGAAAATCGCGATTACTTCGAATGATCGTCCAACAGCGCTAGTATTGACTCGTCAGAACTTGCCAACATTGCCAAACTCGGCGAAACTAGCAGAAGAAGGCGTGGCAAAAGGAGCTTACGTGTTATCACCAGCGAAAAAAGATGTTGCTGATGTACTTCTTTTGGCGACGGGTTCTGAAGTGAACTTAGCTGTACAAGCACAAACAGAATTAGCGAAAGACGGTATTGACGCATCTGTTGTTAGTATCCCATCGTTTGATTTGTTTGAGCAACAATCAGCAGAGTATAAAGAAAGTGTCCTACCAAATGCTGTTCGTAAACGTGTTTCAATTGAAATGGGTGCGACACTTGGTTGGGAACGTTATGTGGGGCTTGATGGCAAAACAATCGGTATCGATAAATTTGGCGCATCTGCACCAGGTAATACAATTATTGAGAACTATGGCTTTACAGTTGAAAATGTAGTGAAGACTGTGAAATCATTATAATAAGCAGATGAAATGGTGCGGGACGGCTAGTTTGACTAGTGCAGTTCTGCGCTGTTTTTTTGTAAAGAAAATGCGTGATGAGGATTGTACAAATAAGTCGTTGATGGTATAATGAGGCAGTTGTGATTTTTAAACTTTTATTGGTCTCGAATGTGGAAAAACTATTGTTTTGACCTGATAAATCAAGTACAATAAGAGGGATAGATAGTTTCGAGGAGGAGAAAGAGAATATGTTGTGGTATATACTTATCGGCGTACTTTGCTTGCTTGCAGGTTTAGCGCTTGGATTCTTTATCGCAAGACGTTACATGATGACGTACCTGAAGAAGAACCCACCAATTAATGAACAAATGTTGCAAATGATGATGGCCCAAATGGGAATGAAACCGTCACAGAAGAAAATCAATCAAATGATGAATGCAATGGGTAAACAACAAGAAAAAGAAGCGAAGACTAAGAAGAAAAAATAATGAAATAGGGCTTCATTGCACTGATTCGTTTTTGTAATAATAGTCGTGTAAGTTCTTTGACTGACCGCACGCTCTGATTTTACGTGGTGATACGTAATTTTAGAGGGTGTTTTTTTGTGCTGTGGGACTTGGTAGGAGCTTATCTGTGGTGCGCGTGATAAAATGGACAAATATATGAAAAACTGCTTGGAGGCGATGGAATGAATGAGAAGTTGAAGCGTGAAGTGAAGCGGAATGAGGAGAGAATGATTGCTTTTCGACGGGATTTACATAGGTATCCGGAGTTGTCGTGGCAGGAAATTCGGACGACGAATCGTGTGGTAGAGGAATTGGGACGGATTGGGCTGGAATGTCGACGGATGGAGCCAACGGGTGTTGTGGCGGAATTGGTTGGTGGGAAGCCAGGTAAGACGGTGGCTTTGCGTGCGGATATGGATGCGTTGCCAGTGATGGAGCTTAGTGAGACATTGGCGTATAAATCGGAGAACGACGGGAAAATGCATGCGTGTGGGCATGATGCGCATACGGCGATGTTGCTGAATGCTGCGGAGGCGCTAGTTTCTGTGAAGGATGAACTTCGCGGGACGGTGCGTTTTATTTTTCAGCCGGCTGAGGAGATTACGGAGGGTGCGGAGGCGATGATTGAGCAGGGTGTGATGACGGACGTGGACAATGTGTTCGGGATTCATATTTGGTCGCAAATGCCGATGAATACGATTTCGTGTAATGTGGGCCCGGTTTTTGCATCGGCGGATGTTGTGGAGGTGCATTTTACGGGACGTGGAGGTCATGGTGCGATGCCGCATGCGTGTGTGGATGCTTCGGTGGTTGCTTCGGCTTTTGTGATGGGCGCGCAGGCAATTGTTTCGCGGGAAACAGATCCACTGGAACCAGCAGTTTTTACAGTGGGTCGAATGGATGTTGGGACGCGCTATAATGTGATTGCGGAGCATGCGATTTTGGAAGGAACGATACGCGCGTTTAACCCGCAAGTTCGTGAAAAATTGGAGCAGGCGATTCGGCGTTATGCGGAACATGTGGCGGCGACGTATGGTGCGACGGCGGATGTGACGTATCGATATGGGACGCATGCTGTGATTAATGAGGCGGATAGTGCGATGCTAGCGCAGCGTGTTGTGACGGATAGTTTTGGTAGGGATGTGTTGTTTTCAGATCGGCCAACGACGGCAGGTGAGGATTTTAGCTATTATTTGCAAGATACGCCGGGATGTTTTGCGCTTGTCGGTTCGGGAAATGCTGAAAAAGATACGGAATGGGCGCATCACCATGGGCGTTTTAATGTGGACGAGGATGCGATGGTTCTGGGCGCAGAGCTTTATGCGCAGTATGCGTTTGCGTATTTGACGGAGAATCCTTTTTAAGGGTTCTTTGTCTGTGAAATAAAAAAATTTACAATTTACTTGAATCTTTTAAAGAAATCGGTTACACTAGTTTCTGTAAACAAATTCGAAGAGGAGGTAAGGACGATGAAAAAGATAATTGGATTTGATGTGAAGACCATTATTGTAGGGAAGGACCGTTTTTCAGCGTCCGTTATATCGAGGGAGATGTGCACGTTTATTTAAGGGACTCCTATGGCTTAAATTCGATATAGATTTCCAAACAGTAATGGACAAAGCAAGATGTGTCCGTTATTTTTTATGTCCAAATTAGGAAAAAAATGGTGTTTTTGAAGGAGGGTTTGGCGAAATGAAGATTTATAAGGAGTTGGGCTGGTTTTTTAAAGAGCAGAAACGGTCGTATATTGTCGGGGTTTCTTTGCTATTTATGATTACCTTGCTTCAACTGGTGCCACCGAAAATTATTGGGATGACGGTGGACGCGGTAACGAAAGAAACGTTAACAAAAAATCAGTTGCTGATGTGGATGGGAATTTTATTAGGTGCAGCGTTGTTTGCTTATGTTGCTCGCTATTTTTGGCGAATGATGATTTTTGGGTCGGATAATAAGTTGCAGCGGAAATTGCGGTTACGGCTATTTGAGCATTTGTCGAAGATGTCACCGTTTTTCTTTCAGCGGTATCGGACGGGAGATTTGATGGCGCACGCGACGAATGATATTTCGGCGATTCAGCAGGTGGCTGGGTTTGGTGTGCTGACGCTTTGTGATTCGATTTTGACGGGGAGTACGGTTATTTTGACGATGGCGATTACGATTGACTGGCGTTTGACGCTGATTGCGCTTATTCCGATGCCGTTTATGGTTTGGGGGAGTTCCGTGCTTGGCCGGAAGTTGCATGATCGTTTTCATAGTGCGCAGGCGGAATTTTCGAAGTTGAATGATAAGACGCAGGAAAGTTTGTCGGGAATTAAGGTGACGAAAACGTTCGGGCAGGAGCAGGAGGACATCGAGGATTTTAGGAAGCAGACGGAGGAAGTTGTTGGCGTGAACGTGAAGGTTGCCAAATTAGATGCGATGTTTGATCCGATGATTTCCATTATTGTTGGTGTTTCGTTTGTTTTGGCGCTTGGTTTTGGTTCGAAATTCGTGATGGAAGGGACGCTTACGATTGGGCAGGTCATTGCTTTTACGAATTATTTGTTTTTGCTGATTTGGCCGATGTTGGCTTTTGGCTTCTTGTTTAATGTGATTCAGCGCGGGAATGCTTCGTATGATCGGTTGAATAAATTGCTAAATGAGCCGGAGGAAGTGCGCGATGAGCAAGGTGCGCTGGATGATGTGCCAAAAGGGGCGATTGACTTTGATTTGAAAGCTTTTACGTATCCTGATGAAGAGAAGCCGGCCTTGGAGAACGTTGCGTTTCAGTTGCCAGCTGGTGGCACGCTTGGTATTGTCGGGCGGACTGGTTCTGGGAAGACGACGTTGCTGAAATTGCTGATGCGAGAATATGATGCGTATGATGGTACGATTCGATTCGATAAAGAAGTGATTCAGCGCTATACGGTGCGTGGGTTGCGAAAAGCGATTGGTTATGTGCCGCAAGATCAGTTTTTGTTTTCGACAACGGTGCGGGAAAATATTCGTTTTGGAAATCCGGAGTTGCCGCAAGTTGAGGTGGAGCGCATTGCGGAGATGGTTTCAGTGCATGAGGACATAATGGATTTCACGGATGGCTATGATACGGTTGTCGGCGAGCGTGGTGTTTCGCTTTCGGGTGGTCAAAAACAGCGACTGGCGATTGCTCGTGCGCTAATTATGAATCCGGAATTACTTATTTTAGATGATGCGCTGTCGGCTGTGGATGCGAAGACCGAAGAGAAAATTTTGCAAAATTTGAAAGAAAATCGTGCAGATAAAACAACGATTATTAGTGCGCACCGGCTTAGTTCCGTGGAACATGCGAATTTGATTGTTGTGATTGATAAGGGAAGAATTGTGGAACGCGGGACGCATGCGGAATTGATGGCGCTTGATGGCTGGTATGCGGATATGTTCCATAATCAACAACTAGAGGAATTCATTGAGGCTGGAGGTGAGACGAATGGAACCGAATAATGAAGAAATGCTGACGATGGACGGGAAAGAACATCGCGCGGTATTAAAACGCTTATTTAGTTACACGAAATATCACGTGCCAGCGCTGAGTGTGACGATATTCCTCGTTTTACTTGTGACGTTAGCCGATGTGTTTCTACCGATTATTATTAAAAAAATCTTGGATGACTATTTGACGCCGCTTCATTTTGCAGCTGGACCGATTTTAATGCTCACATCGGCGTACATTGGTTTGACGATTGGGCGCTCGATTGTGTGGTATTTCCAACTTGTCCTATTCCAAAAAATCGCATTACGCATTGTGCAGCGGATTCGGATTGATATTTTTAGTAAATTACAAACGATGGGGATGCGGTACTTCGATCAAACGCCTGCGGGAAGTCTGGTTTCGCGGGTAACGAATGATACGGAAGCGATTAAGGACATGTTTATTAACGTGTTAGGAACGGCGATTCAGAGCTTGTTTATGCTTGTGGGGATTTATTCAGCGATGTTTGTACTGGATGCGCAGTTGGCGTCGTATAGCTTGCTAATTTTTCCGCTGACGGTGTTGATTATTATTGTGTACCGCAAGTATAGTTCGCAGTTTTACCGGGCGAAACGGGAGAAGTTGAGTCAGCTTAATGCCAAGATTGCCGAGTCGATTTCTGGTATGTCGATTGTGCAGCAATTTAACCAGGAGAAACGTTTGATTCGTGAGTTTGAATCGATTAATAAGGACTACTATGATGTTGGTATGAAAAACATTAAGTTTAATGCGTTGTTGCTAGGTCCTGCGATTGATTTGATTTATTCGCTTGCGGTGGTGCTGATTCTTAGTTTCTTTGGGATTCAGTCGTTCTCGGGAGCCGTTGCTATCGGTACGATTTTTGCGTTTGTTAGTTATTTTGACCGCTTTTTAGAGGCGATTTATAACATTATGGAGCGCTTGGCGATGTATCAGGAGGCGATTACGGCGGCTTCGCGTGTATTCCGAATTATGGATGGCACGGAGCTAGCGCCAGAGCAAGACGCAAAAGATAATTTAACGATTGAAAATGCAAAAATTGAATTTAAAGATGTCACGTTTTCGTATGATGGGCAAAAAGATGTGCTGAAAAACATTTCGTTTACAGTAGAGTCAGGACAAACCGTCGCGCTTGTTGGTCATACGGGAAGTGGAAAAAGTTCGATTATCAATTTGATGATGCGCTTTTATGAGTTTGAAAAAGGCGAGATTTTGATTGATGGAGAGTCAATTAAGCGGTATCCGATGGAGGAATTGCGTGCGAAGACCGGGCTTGTTTTGCAGGATAGTTTTATGTTTTATGGGACGATTAAAGACAATATTCGGTTGCATAATCGGTTGATTAGCGATAAGGAAATCGTGGAAGCGGCGCAGTTTGTACAGGCGGATCGGTTTATTAATACGCTGGCGGACAAATATGATCATAAGGTGATTGAGCGTGGGGCTTCGTTTTCTAGTGGGCAGCGGCAATTGATTTCGTTTGCGCGGACAGTTGTGACGAATCCGCAAATTCTCGTGTTGGATGAGGCGACGGCGAATATTGATACAGAGACGGAGAGCTTGATTCAAACGGGCTTGCGGAATATGCGACAAGGTCGAACGACGATTGCGATTGCGCACCGGTTATCAACGATTAAAGATGCTGACTTAATTTTGGTGCTTAGTAAGGGAAATATTATTGAGCGCGGGACGCATGAAGCGTTGCTGGAACATGGCGGTGTCTATCATTCGATGTATCAACTGCAAAACAGCGGAATGGATTTAGAAGACATTGGCTAAACGGTCAAAAAGGTTGTTTTTCTTCTAAAAAAGTTTATAATGAGGCAAGAAACATGCTGAAATTAGGAGGAAGAGACAGTGTCATTTATTTTATCAATTATTATTACGCTTGTTTTTGGTGTGGGGGTTATTTTAATTCGGATGAAGGCGTCGAAGGAACCGGCGTCCGTGAAGAAAATTATTATTCCACCGATTATGATGAGCACGGGGGCGTTAATGTTTGTGATTCCGTACTTCCGTGTGTCACCGGGTGGGATTCTAGAAGCTGTCGTTATGGGGCTGGTTTTCTCGCTGATTTTAATTTGGACAACGCGATTTGAAATTAGACATCAATATGTCTTTATTAAGCGCACGAAATCATTTCCGGTTATTTTACTAAGCTTGCTGTTGATTCGATTAGGCATTAAGTATTGGATTAGTGGTTCGGTGGACGTTGGTGAGTTATCGGGAATGTTCTGGATACTTGCTTTTGCGATGATTGTTCCGTGGCGAATTGCAATGTATTTCCAATATAAAAATGTGGCGCAGAAGTTGGAACAGCCTGAAGAAGCTTCGTGATGAACAAGGTGTATATTTCTTCTATACAAACGGTTGAAATATTGTTGTAACATAGCTATAATAAATAAGGTTGCACAAATTAGGCGACAGGTATAACAAAAAGAGGAGGGTTTTATTTGAAAAAGGTATTAATAGCTTTATTTTCACTTGCGCTTGTTTTCGGACTAGCAGCTTGTGGAGAAACAAATAAGGATGAGCAAGCAACAGAGAAAAAAGATGTGAAAGCAGACATCATGAATTTCTACATGGATTTAGTTGCAAAAATTAATGATAACGATGCGGATTATGATGCGTATCAAGCAGCAATTGGTAGCGACACACCGCCAACTGGTGCGGAATTAACGACATTAGCAACAGCGGCAAGCGATTCTGCGGATAAAGTATCACAAGTATTAGCAGATACAAAAGTGCCGAATTTAGGAACGTACACAGATAAATTTAAAGATGCTGTCAAAGAGTTGAGCGATGCGTATGCGGAGGAAGCAAAAGGCTTGAAAGCTTCTCCAATCGATACGAAATCAGCAGATGACGCGATGAAAAAGGCTTCTAAAGATCTTGGTAAAGTATTGAAAGATGCTGGTTTGGCACCTTCTGATATTATGACGGATACAGCTGCATAAGTTAGCGACATGAAAAAACGCGTGGTACCCATGAAAATGGATGCTACGCGTTTTGTTGTTATTTGGATTTGGTTGCATTGATTTCGGATTGTAATTGTTCAAAAGCGTTTAATACTGCTTCTGATTTCATTTCTAGCAAATCTTTTTGTTCGACGTCTTTATCGTTGAAGTGAATTGGATCGCCGAAACGAATTGTGATTTTCTTGCGTTTTAGAAGTTCACCAAATGTTTTCGGGCCGTCATAAACAGCGGGTAGAATTGGAACCTTACCTTTTAGGGCAACTGTTACGGCGCCGCGTTTTAGATGGAGACCGGCTGATTTTCGTGTGCCACTTGGGAAGATGCCGACTACTTTGCCGTCTTTTAGGAGGCGAATTGGTAGTTTGATAGCGCTTGGGCCTGGGTTTTCACGGTTAACTGGGAAGGCGTTTAGGTGACGCATTAGCCAGTTTAGGAATTTTGTTTTGAAAAGTTCTTGTTTGGCCATATAGTTGATTTGTAGCGGTTTAATCGCAAAGCCGAGGTAGAGGATTTCAATCCATGTGGTATGCGTAGAAACAACGACGAACGGTGCTTCTGGAATTTTCTCTTTGTTTTGAACTTGGAAACGACCGCCGAGAATTGTTAAAATGACATGTACGGTGTTTCGTGCAAATGTATAGAACAAGTTAGTTCACTCCCATGATTCTTTTTTATCTTCTTTTTAGTATACTGAAAGATTCGGAAAACGTCTAGTGCTTAAGTGTTGGAAAGTGTAGTATAATAGGCAGTAATAATTGTGATGAGGTGTTTGGAATGAAATTTTTACATACAGCGGATTGGCATTTGGGAAAAATGGTGAACGGGGTTTCGATGTTGGTGGAGCAGGAGTACATATTGGCGCAGATTGGACGGATTGCGCAGGAGGAGCAGGTTGACGGGATTATTATTGCGGGAGACTTGTATGATAGGTCGGTTCCTCCGGCGGATGCGGTGACGCTTTTGAATGATATTTTGATGGAATTGAATGTACGGCTTGGGTTGCCGGTTTTTGCGATTAGTGGGAATCATGATAGTGCGGAGCGGGTTAACTTTGGTTCGGCTTGGTATGAGAAAAGTGGTTTGCATATTCAAGGGACGTTAGCGCGTGATTTGGCGCCGATTGAATGGTGTGGGGCGCAGGTGTGGCTTGTGCCGTATCATGAGCCTGCGGTTGTTCGTGCGACTTTGGAGGATAAGTCTGTGCGGTCGTTTGAAGATGCGATGCAGGCGGTGACGGCTGGTATTAGGGCGAAGTGGGATGAGACGAAGCCGCAGATTTTAGTTGGGCATGCGTTTGTTGCTGGGGGTATTCCGAGTGATTCGGAGCGGCAACTGGCAATTGGGAATGTAGATCGGGTGTCGACGGATTGTTTTGATGGATTTGATTATGTGGCGCTAGGGCATTTGCATCATCCGCATGCGATTCATCATCCGACGATTTTTTATGCGGGGTCGCCACTAAAATATTCGTTTTCGGAGGCGCAGGATAAGAAAAGTGTGCGAATTGTGACGATGGACGGGAAGGATTTAGAAGAGGTTCGGGAACGGTTCCTAGAGCCATTGCATGATTTGCGTGTGGTGGAGGGCTATTTGGCGGACTTATTAGCGAATGTGGCACCGGGAAATGAGGATTTTCTGCAAATTAATTTGTTGGACGAGGGCGCGTTGGTTGATCCGATGGGGCAATTGCGCGCGATGTATCCGAATGTACTGCATTTGGAACGGGTTCGCGAAAAGTTAGCGGATACGGCGTTTGAACGTTTTGAGGACGTTGTGAAAAAGGATGATTTGGAGCTGTTTGGTCAATTTTTCGCGCATGTGAGTGGGAAGGAATTGACGGAGCGGCAAGTGGAGATAATGCGTGAGACGATGGATTTGGTGAAGGGAGGCGAGGACGCGTGAGACCGTTACGGCTGACGATGCAGGCTTTTGGAGCTTATGCGCGGGAAGAGACGATTGATTTTACGGAGTTGGGACAGGAACGGATTTTTGTGATTTCGGGCAAGACGGGAGCCGGGAAGTCGACGATTTTTGATGCGATGACGTTTGCGTTGTTTGGGAAGGCGAACACGAATGATCGGGAAGGCTTTTCGGTGCGGAGTCATTTTGCGAAGGCGGAGGACTTGACGGAGGTTCGGTTGGAGTTTCTGCTGCGTGGGACGCGGTATTTGATTCGACGGGTGCCACAGCAGGATGTGCCGAAGCAGCGTGGTGAGGGTATGACGACGGTGACTGCGAAAGCGGAATTGTATGAGCTAGACGGAGAAACGGAAAAGTTGCTGGCAAGTTCGGTTCGGGATGTTGGGACGAAAATGGCGGAGATTATGCAATTGACGGTGGACCAGTTCCGGCAAATTTTGATGATTCCGCAGGGCGAGTTTCGGGAATTGCTAGTCGCGGAAAGTAAGGAGAAGGAAGCGATATTGCAACGGTTGGCGCGAACGCATTTTTATCAGGCCATCGAGGAACGTTTATGGCAAGCGCAGAAGGAGCAAGAGGAGCAAGTACGGCAGTTGCGTGCGAAAACGGCGAATGTGACGCGAATGGTGTTTGATGAGGAGACGCTTTCGGGAAAAACGGCGCAGGATATTGCACTGCTTTTTGTGACGCGAATTGAGACGGAAGAAGAGGCCGGTGCCGTTTTGCAGGAGCAGGTTGCGATAGCTAAGGAAAAAGCGGAAATAGCGGCTAAAAATGTGACGCTTGCTGAGGAAAAAATGGCAGAGTGGGCGCAATTAGCAGAATTACGTTTGGATAAAGAAAAATTGGAACGGGAAACAGCACAAATTTTGCAAGAAAAAGAGCATATTGTTTGGGCCAAAAAAGCGGGCGCGATTATCGATCAGGATGCGTTGTGTTTACGTTTGAAACAGCAGTTGGATGAGGCGGAACTGGAGTCACAGCAGGCTATCGTGCATTTGCGAGATTGTGAGGAAGCGCTGGATGTGGCGACGCGGGAAATGACACAACAAAAGGAATTGGAGCCGTCCTATCAAGCTTGGCTAAAAGAGCAAGAACAATTGCAAATCATGGAAGAAAAAGTGAACCGGGCATTGGAAGTACAGCAAACAATAACAAGCGAGAATGAACGGAAACAAGCGGTGGCACAAGACCTTGAACGGCTCGTGGTAAATGAGAAACGGGTGGCAGAGCGCGCTGAACAATTAGCGAAGACGCGTCAACATGTGCATGAAACACAGCTCAAACAGGCAACCTTGAAACAAAAACAAGCCGAATTGCAACAACAAGAAACATTGTTTGCCGCGGAAATAAAGAAAAAGCAACAAAAACAAACGTTAGAGACAACTTTAGAACAATTGGAAACATCGATAACAATCGCCCAACAAGAAGCAGAAGAGGCAGAAAAGCTATTTTCGAAGTTAGAGCAAGATTGGCAACAAGAACAGGCGGCACAACTGGCGTTAACGCTCGTCGATGGAGAAGCATGCCCTGTGTGTGGCGCGCTGGAACACCCAATGGCTGCCACGCATACACTATCTGTTTCGAAAGAGGCATTAGACGCGGCAAAGGAACAATTCAGTCTCAAGAAAGAGGCGCTAGCTTCTTTAGTAATGCAACAAAGCCAACAAAAATGGCAAATCGAACAGCTTATTTTTGAGGTTGATGTAGATGGCTTGGAGAAACTGCATCAGGATTGTGCCGCAGAACTGCAACAATTGGCGGAACAA
Source organism: Listeria booriae (assembly GCF_000766865.1). Lineage (GTDB taxonomy): Bacteria > Bacillota > Bacilli > Lactobacillales > Listeriaceae > Listeria_A > Listeria_A booriae. The sequence continues at coordinate 253,114 of NZ_JNFA01000019.1, read as the reverse complement.
CAAACCGAGCTAGATGTTTTTTTACAAAAGACAGCAGATATCGAGGAACAAATAACGGCGAATAAAACGGAAGCTGAGGTGATTTCGGGACAACAAAAAGAACTCCAGTCCGCCTACGAAGAAGTGCAAAAAACAGTGGCAACCGCAGAAACAACGCATGCGCTCCTTTTAGAAGATGTTCCCGAGCCGTTTCGCAATGCGAAGCAATTTTTCGAACGACAACAAGTTCTAACCGCGCAAATTCAAGCTTTTGAGACAAAACAGCAAACGGTGGAAACGGCTTATAATCATGCGAAAGAGCAACATGTGAAGGCGACTTCATCCAAAGACATGACCGAAAAAGCGGCGCAAAAAGCAACTGAAGCACTGGCGACACAACGGCAAGTTTTCAAGAACATCATGATGGAAAACGGTTTTGCGGACTATGCGACATATCGTCAAGCCACTTTATCAGCGGAAGTTTTGGCGGATAAAGAAGCTTACGTGCAGGCGTACGAGCAGAAATACCATTTCGTAACGGAGCGCTTGAAAGAAAGTGAAGCACGATTAGAGGGCGCCGAGAAGCCAGATTTACCACAATTACAACAACAAAGCACAGCGGCAGGGCAAGTGTACCAAGAACAAACGGAACAAGCAATCGCGCAAAAAGAAACGATTCGCAAACTCCAAACGCTTGCAGAACAATTCCAAACAACGCTAGCAGAAACAAAACAAGCCGAAGAAGCCTATGCGGATGTTGGTTATTTAGCGGACATGGCTCGCGGGAAAAACGACCGACGCTTAACATTTGAGCGCTATGTTTTAGCCACATTTTTAGACACGATTTTGCTTCGGGCAAACGGACGCCTGAAAAAAATGACGAATGGTAGGTTTCAACTGATTCGCAAAAAGGAAAAGTCTAAAGGAAACGTGCAAAGTGGCTTAGAACTCGAAGTCTACGATGAATATACTGGTTTGGAACGGCACGTGAAGACATTATCTGGCGGTGAAAGTTTTAAAACATCATTGGCACTTGCTTTGGCGCTTGCTGAGGTCGTTCAGGAGATGTCTGGCGGGATTTCGCTGGAGACGATGTTTATCGATGAAGGATTCGGCACACTAGACCCTGAATCGCTTGATATGGCGGTAGAATGCTTGCTTGAAACGCAACAATCTGGGCGCTTAGTCGGTATTATCTCTCACGTTCCCGAGCTAAAAGAGCGCATTTCATCAAGGCTAGAAGTAACCGCAACGAACCACGGCAGCACGACGAAATTTCACACACAAGGACAATTGACAGAAATAGAAGTCCGTACGTGATACAAAAATAGCTCCTCTGTTTGAAACATCAGCATTTTTTCGATATAATAGATTAATTGGTTAAAAAAAGGAACCCCAATTTCGTAATGGCGGGATGAATGGAGGAATTGTGATGATACGACAAGCGAGAGCAGAAGACGCAGATCAAGTGGCGCCACTGATTTTAATTATATTAGAAGACATGGAATTACCATTTTTAAAAGGTGTTAACAGGCCGATGATGTTACAAATGATTGAGGCCAGCTTCGTGCGACCGGACTATCGGTTTAGCAAAGAGAACGTGATGGTCAAAGAAATCGATGGCAAAATTGCCGGTATCATGGTGAGCTATCAAGGGGAACACGCAGAAAATCACGATGATTCTTGGGAAGGTTTGCAAGATATGTTTGGCATCGTGAATAAAATGCCGCTTTTCACAGAGCAGGAAACATGGATGGGCGAATATTATTTGGATTCACTCGTTGTGGATTCGGCGTACCGCGGGCAAGGAATCGGTAAAGAACTACTGCATGCCTTTAAAGAACTAGCGGTTGCCAAAAACTGCGAAATCATCGCGCTAAACGTAGAAAAAGCAAACGAAGGCGCATTAAGTTTGTATAAAAAATTAGGTTACGAATCGGAATACGATTTGGTTTTATCCGGTCATGATTATTATCATATGACCCAAAATGTCAGGAGTTGAGCGGTTTGTTAACAGATCCAAAAAACATGATGATTCCTGTTTCGATGAAGAAAAAGGGGCGCGAATTACTAGAAGATGGGGCGATTACTGTTTTTGAGGAAAAAACGAGTCAGCCGCAAATAACGCGTTCTGTCGTCGTGGATGATGGCGTATCTTATGAAATAAAACATATGAATCACGAGAAATACCAATGCGATTGTATCGTGTACCAAGAAGGCGGTATATGTGCGCATATTTATGCGATTCAACTAGAACATGAAGCGCGCCAAACCCAAATCGAGAAAGCGAATTTCAAACAACGTATTTTAGCACAAGAAGCAACGACATTATTATCGCTTTTTCAAGAAAACATGGATCGACAGTTCGATACCTTTGATACAACGGCGAAATCACCATTAAAAGTAGAATACATTTTGCGAATGCAAGAAAGTAAGGAAAAAAATGCGCTGACAATTGATTTGAAAGTGGGCGAAGATCGTACGTATGTTGTGAAAAATATTGGTGACTTTTTGCAAGCCATTCAAGAAAATACGAGCTACTTTTTCACGAAGAATTTCAGTTTTGATCCGAATGAACATTATTTCGATACGCGTGATTTAGCGATTTTTAATGAATTGATGAAGATTCATGAGATTGCTAAGATGTATGATACGGACAGCTTTTATTGGAACAAATCGTATGCGGAGGAGAAGGTGTTGATCATTCCGCCGAGCTTGGCTGAGACAATTTTGGCCGATTTAATGTTGCAAAATACGACGTGTATTCATGATGATATTAAATATAGCGGTCTCGCTTTTAAAAAAGGCGCGCTACCGTTCTCATTCGTTTTTCGTAAAAATGAAAACGGCGATATGTACCAACTTGTGATGGAAGAATTGCAACAGGCGAGTTATTTGGAAAACTATCGACTATTATTTCTGAATGGCGTGTTTTACCGTCCGAGTGATGCGATTTGGGAGCAACTGACGCCGCTGATCCATTTTCATAACGTAACGGAAAATGAAGTGGTCCAGTTCTCGGAATCGCAACTGAGCGAAGTGATGTCTTACGTATTGCCATCTTTGCAAAAAAGTGGACATGTCCAAATTGATCCATCGATTGAAGACCGTGTTATTCAACAACCACTCCTTGCCAAGATGTGGATTTCGCAAAAGAATGGTGAGCATGTCGTTAAATTGGAATATCATTACGGTCCCCAAGTGTTTGATCCGTTCGCGCTGACAGATAGTGTGGATCCCGATGGGCGGATTATGATTCGCGATATGGAAATGGAAGCAAAAATTATGCACCGGATGGAAGCGGCACCTGTTCATTTTTCCGAGACACAGATGGTTGTGAATGCGGATGAGGCTAGTCTTTATGAGTTTTATTATCGCGTTGTACCAAGCCTTGCGACAGACGTGGAGGTGTATTTGGAAGATGGCTTGGAGGAAATGGTGGAAGAGCACGTCAAGCCAACGACGACAATCGATGTATCGCAGGATAATGATTTCTTATCTGTGGCATTTGATTTTCAAGGCATCGACACGAATGAAATCCAAGAAGTACTCCAATCGCTACGTGAAAAAAGAAAGTACCATCGTTTGCATAATGGCCGTTTTCTTTCTCTGGAAGACGAGAGTTATCAACAAATGGAAGCAATTTTTGATATTTTGGATGTACGCAAAAAAGAAGTCGCGCAACAAATGGCTGTGCCGCTTTACCGGGGTATGCAGATTTATGAAGCGATGGGGAGTGCGAAGACCGAACACAACAAGTTCAGCCGCACATTCCGCGAATTGCTACATGAAATTGTGAACCAAGAGGCGGTTTCGTACCCACTACCAGAAAATTTGAACGCGGAGCTTCGCGAGTATCAAGTAACTGGTTTTGAATGGATGAAGTCGCTGAGTAAATATCATTTAGGCGGTGTTTTGGCTGATGATATGGGTCTTGGGAAAACGTTGCAGGCGATTACGTACATTACGTCTTGCTTAGAAGACAATGTGGACATGAAACCAGTTCTGATTGTAACGCCAGCATCGCTACTTTACAACTGGGCGAGCGAGTTTGAGAAGTTTGCACCAGAAGTGCCGGTGACAGTGATTCACGGGACGTCACCAATTCGGACGGAAATGATTCAGAAAATCGCGCCGAATAATGTGTATTTAATTTCGTATCCGTCGTTACGTCAAGATGAACATGAATTTTTAGGGACGCGTTTTCAGACGATTATTTTGGATGAGGCGCAAGCGATTAAGAATTATAATACGAAGGCGTCGCAAGCTGTACGGAGCCTGAAGACGACGAATGTTTTTGCTTTAAGTGGTACGCCGCTTGAAAATAGCATTGATGAGCTGTGGACGATGTTCCAAACGATTATGCCAGGATTTTTCCCGTCGCTACGCAAGTTTAAAGAATTACCGCACGAACGCGTGGCACAGATGATAAGGCCGTTCTTGATGCGCCGTTTGAAACGCGATGTCGTAAAAGAACTGCCAGACAAAATCGAAACGAACCTGTACTCCGAATTAACAGAGCCACAAAAGAAAATTTACCTAGCTTATTTGGAGAAAATTCAACAGGAAATTGGCGAAAACGAGCAAGAAGACCGTATCAAATTACTCGCAGGACTTACGCGGTTACGTCAAATTTGTTGTGATCCAGCATTATTTGTCGAGAATTACGATGGTGGTTCTGGTAAACTGATGCAATTGTTTGATACAATACAAACAGCACGTGAAAACGGCAAACGAATTTTGATTTTCTCGCAATTTACATCGATGTTGCAAATCATGAAAGCCAAGGCCGAAGAAGAGGAATATCGCTATTTTTACATGGATGGCAGCACACCTTCGAAAAGCCGAATGGACCTTGTAAACGCGTTTAATGCAGGCGATGCGGATTTATTCTTTATTTCGCTAAAAGCTGGGGGAACTGGGCTGAACTTGACTGGCGCGGATACCGTGATTTTGTATGATTTATGGTGGAATCCAGCTGTGGAAGAACAAGCGGCAAGCCGGGCGCACCGAATCGGCCAGAAAAACGTCGTCCAAGTCATTCGAATGATTACAAAAGGCACGATTGAAGAGAAAATCTATAATTTACAAAAGCAAAAACAAGCTTTGATGGATGCACTAATCCAACCTGGCGAAAAAATGTTACATCGATTAACAACAGAAGAGATAAAAGAGATTTTAACATTGAATTAATGAAGGGACGATGCAATTATGGAAAACTGGGAAGTATTTGTCGTTGGAAATGATGAGGAAGCCGTTGCAAAAATTACAGAATTAGAAGTTCGTGGTTATAAAAAAGAGAATATTTCTATCTTGGCGAAATCAGATCAAGAAGATGAAATAGAAGAAATTATCGAGTCAACAGATGTGGAACGCGAACGTCCAGTCAACGAAGCAGCATTTGGCGTTATTTCGGGGATTTTACAATCACTTAGCGGTGCGATCGTGATTCCGCAAGTATACAACCCGAAATACGGCGCACTTTACGCGGCAGGGCCATTCGCGAAATGGTTCTCGAATACGAGTGATAAATCGGTGAAACGTTTATTGGCGGATTTTGACTTAACAGATGCGCAAATTGATGAGTTTGTTCGTGCGATACACAGCGGCGAAATCTTGATTTTGGCGAGATAATTGTGGTCAAAAAAAAGAAGCCAACAAAGGCACAACAACGTAAAATAAAGCAACGACGCAGCATGTTTTTGGCGATTTTGGCTTTGTTTGTATTAGGACTTGCATTGGTGATTTTGATGCAGTTTCGCGCGGTGGAGAAGCCAAAACCGTATACGCAAGATATTCCGGAGCAGTACGTGGCGATTTATCAGCGTGCGGCCAAGGAGTATGGTCTTGACTGGTTTTTGTTAGCTGCGGTGCATCGTGTGGAGACGAAATTTTCGACGGTAGAGCCGATGATTTCTAGTGTTGGTGCGATTGGTCCGATGCAGTTTATGCCATGTACGTTTGTGGGATGGAGTGCAGACGGCTGTCCAGCAACGGGAGGCGTTGGTTCTTTTACGGATGATGATTTGGTCGATCCTGCTATTATTAAGAAGTACGGCGGGTACGGTGTGGACGCGAATGGGGATGGCAAGGCTGATCCATGGGATTTGGAGGACGCGGTGTTTTCGACGGCGAACTTCTTAGCGGATAACGGCGCGAAGGACGGGAAGGAAGCCCAGGCGATTTTTAAATACAATCATAGCGATGTGTATGTCAAAGATATTTTGTTTTACCGCGATGAGTTTAAGAAGGCGTGGAACAAAGATATCGCTACAAAATAAAGAAGTCAGGCAAATTTGTTTGGCTTTTTTGCCTTGTGCACTGTCATAATTTTTACTTATCGAAATGCATCGATTTATCTTAGTTTACTTATCACGGTTTTTTTCGTACAATAGAGAGGTAGAAAACTGCAACGAGAGTGCATGGTAATCAAGATGGGATTACAAGTGGGAGGAAAAAACGATGACAAATTGGAATGAAAAAGCAAAGCAGTCGTTTCAAATCGGCGACGACACGTACCATTATTATCAATTAAAAACTTTAGAGGCGGATGGTCAAACATCCATTAAAAGCCTGCCTTACTCCATTCGCGTATTGCTAGAATCAGTATTGCGTCAAGCGGACGGAAGAATCATCACGGATAAACATATTGAAGATTTAGCGCACTGGAATGCAGATGGCAAGAACGACGGGGAAGTACCATTTAAACCGGCGCGTGTTATTTTACAAGATTTCACGGGAGTTCCAGCGGTTGTTGACTTAGCTTCGTTGCGTAAAGCGATGGCGGACATGGGCGGGGACCCAGAGGACATCAATCCCGAAATTCCGGTCGATCTTGTTGTCGATCACTCTGTGCAAGTGGACAGCTACGCGAATCCAGAAGCATTGCAAATCAACATGAAACTTGAATTTGAGCGCAACATGGAACGGTATCAATTTTTAAATTGGGCGCAAAAATCGTTCGATAATTACCGTGCGGTGCCTCCTGCAACAGGAATTGTGCATCAAGTGAACTTGGAGTATTTAGCGAGCGTTGTCATTGCGAACCAAGTGGCAGACAACGAATATACTGCATTCCCAGATAGTTTAGTCGGCACAGATTCACATACAACGATGATTAACGGTATCGGCGTACTTGGCTGGGGCGTTGGTGGAATTGAAGCAGAAGCAGGAATGTTAGGCCAACCTTCGTATTTCCCAATCCCAGAAGTTATCGGAGTGAAGCTGATCAATGCCTTACCAAACGGCGCAACAGCAACCGATTTAGCCTTAAAAGTCACCCAAGTTTTGCGTGAAAAGAAAGTCGTTGGCAAATTTGTCGAGTTTTTCGGAAAAGGCGTGGCAACATTACCACTTGCAGACCGTGCGACGATTGCGAACATGGCTCCCGAATATGGCGCAACGTGCGGATTTTTCCCAGTAGACGAAGAATCATTGACTTATTTACGTTTGACAGGCCGCGAAGAAAAGCAAATCGCGCTAGTAAAAGAATACTTGCAAAATAACGAACTCTTCTTCACGCCAGAAAATGCAGAACCGAATTATACATCCGTTGTGGAGCTTGATTTAAGCACTATCGAACCGAATTTATCAGGTCCGAAACGCCCGCAAGATTTAATTCCACTTTCCAAAATGAAGGAAACTTTCCAAGCATCGATTACAGCACCAAATGGCAACCAAGGTTTTGGATTAGCCAAGAAAGACTTGCATAAAGAAGCGCACGTAACGTTCGGAAATGGCGATCAGTCAACGATGAAGACCGGTTCTGTAGCTATCGCAGCGATTACGAGTTGTACGAATACATCGAATCCTTACGTCATGTTAAGCGCTGGATTAGTGGCGAAGAAAGCCGTTGAACTAGGTCTTGAAGTGCCGAAATTCGTGAAAACATCCCTTGCGCCAGGTTCGAAAGTAGTCACTGGTTATTTAGAAGACGCAGGATTATTGCCATACCTTGAAAAATTAGGTTTTGACTTGGTAGGATACGGTTGTACGACGTGTATCGGTAACTCAGGTCCATTAAAAGATGAGATTGAACAGGCGATTATTGATAACGACTTGCTCGTTTCTGCCGTGCTAAGTGGAAATCGGAATTTTGAAGGGCGGATTCATGCGTTAGTGAAAGCGAACTTCTTAGCTTCACCACCGCTTGTCGTGGCGTATGCGCTTGCTGGAACGACAAACATTGATATGTTAAATGAGCCAATTGGTAAAGGCGCACACGGGCAAGACGTGTTCCTAAGCGATATTTGGCCAGCACAAGAAGAAGTGAAGGCGCTAGTGGAAGCTACTGTGACGCCAGAACTATTCCGCGAACAATATGCGCATGTCTTTAGCCAAAATGAGGAATGGAATGCGATTGCGACGTCGGAACAAGCGCTCTATGACTGGGACGGCGAATCAACGTACATTGCCAACCCACCGTTTTTCGAGCATTTATCAGCCGAAGCTGGAAAAGTAGAAGCATTACACGGTCTTCGCGTTATTGGTAAATTTGGCGACTCTGTAACAACGGACCATATTTCACCAGCGGGAGCCATCGGTAAAGATACACCAGCTGGGAAGTACTTGCAAGCACATGGTGTAGCAATTCGTGACTTTAACTCATATGGTTCGCGTCGTGGTCATCATGATGTTATGATGCGTGGTACTTTTGCCAATATTCGTATTCGTAATCAAATCGCACCAGGCACAGAAGGCGGCTACACAACGTATTGGCCAACGGAAGAAATCATGCCGATTTATGACGCGTCGATGAAATACCAAGCAGAAGGAACAGGGCTTGTTGTATTGACGGGCGACGATTATGGTATGGGATCATCGCGTGACTGGGCTGCAAAAGGAACCAATCTCCTAGGAATTAAAACCGTTATTGCCAAAAGCTACGAGCGGATTCACCGTTCTAACTTAGCGATGATGGGCGTGTTACCGCTACAATTCAAAGAAGGCGAAGGAGCAGATTCTCTAGGTTTAACTGGCCGCGAAGCAATCAGCGTAGCCATCGATGAATCGGTATCACCACAAGACCTTGTAACAGTAACAGCAGTTGCTGAGGACGGCACACATAAAACATTCGAAGCAATTGTACGCTTTGATTCAGATGTAGAAATCGACTACTACCGTCACGGCGGAATCCTTCCAATGGTACTCCGTGGCAAACTAAAAAAATAAATTCGAAAATCACCAGACCAGAACGTGCGTTTGGTGATTTTTTATGTTATCATGATAGCATATAGAAAATAAGGGAGGTTTTACGAGATGAATAAGCAAGTGGAGATTGGCAATACAGGATTGCGCGTGACGCCGATAGGTTTTGGCGCGAACACGATTGGTGCGCATAATTTATTTGAAAATATTGATGAAGAAGTGAGCCGTGAAACGCTGCGTGTGGCGCTCCAAGATGGTGTGGACTTTTTTGATAGTGCCTTTATGTATGGGCTTGGGCGTTCAGAAGAGCTGATTGGTGAGATTTTGGCGGGGACTGGGCGTCGTTCGGAGGTAGTGCTGGCAACGAAGGCGGCGCATATTGTGACGGATGCTAGTGTGAAATTAGATAATTCACCGGCATTTTTAGAGAAGTCTGTGGACATCGCATTAGAGCGTTTACGCACGGATTACATTGACTTGTTCTACATTCACTTTCCAGACGGCGTGACACCTCCAGCAGAAGCAGTTGGCGCGTTACAAAGACTGAAAGAAGCCGGCAAAATTCGCGCTATCGGTGTGTCTAATTTTAGCGTGGATGCATTGCGTGCGGCGAATCAAGACGGCTATGTCGACGTCGTTCAAGACCGATATTCCTTAGTGTATCCAGAATTAGAAGCGGATATGATTCCGTATTGTATCGAACAAGGAATCTCCTTCATACCTTATACACCGCTTGCCAGTGGCCTATTAACAGGGAAATTCACAGCGCAGAATCCGCCACAAGACTTCCGTAAAGACCGTCCGCATTTCCAAGGGCAAGCTTACCTAGATACCGTCGCGAAAGTCACAAGTTTACAAGAACTAGCCGACCGCCATCATGTGTCTATTGCCAATATTGTATTAGCGACAACGCTTGGCATTGACGGCATCGATGTAGTGATCCCAGGCGCTAAAAGCCCGGCGCAAGTTCGAGCGAATATGCAAACATTAAATGCCGCGCTGACAAATGAAGAAATCGCATCTGTTCGCGCGTTATTCAAATAGGAAAGAGGGATAAGCCGATGCAGCAAGAACGATGTGGATGGGCCATGAATGATTCTGTAGAACAGGTGTATCACGATAATGAATGGGGCGTACCAAGTCATGACGAGCGCTATTTATTTGAAATGTTGAACTTAGAAGGTGCGCAAGCCGGATTATCATGGCGCCTGATTTTAAATAAACGAGCAGCTTACAAGGCGGCTTTTCACGATTTTGACCCGGATAAATGTGCGATGTTAACGGATGAAGAGCTAGAACACATTCGCGAAACCGCCGAAATCGTCAGAAATAAACTGAAAATACGAGGCGTCCGCAAGAATGCGATAGCGTTTTTGAAAGTGCAGGCAGAGTTTGGTTCATTTGGTGCGTATATTTGGGGGTTCACAGATGGCAAGCAAATCGTGAATCACTGGACAGATATGTCACAAATGCCAGCCCAAACAGCGCTTTCAGAGCGGATTAGTAAAGACTTGAAGAAACGCGGGTTTATTTTTGTTGGACCTGTGATTATTTATTCTTATTTGCAAGCAATTGGTATGATTGATGATCATGTGATTACATGTCCGTATCATACGGAGAATCGGTCATAAATAAAAACGAAGAGTAAAGCCACGACGTTCACGGGCTTTACTCTTCGCTTTATTTTACGCTTTTTGCCAATTAAGTTGCCATTCCACACCGAATTTATCGGTTACTTTGGCGTACAGGCCGCCCCAAGGCATTTCTTGTAGTTCGATAGAGATTGTACCAGCTTCTTTCAAGAAATTATAACTAGCAGTCAATGAGGTTTCATCTGTATACAAGAAAGCGATAGAAAGCATGTTACCAGCAACAACTTCGCCGTCCTCATAAGCATCAGAGAAATACAGAATCTCTTCACCATTTTTTTCAAGACGGGCATGGACAATGCGATTGCCTAAAGCTTCATCGCCTCGCGAATCGCCCATTTCTTTATACGTTTGGATTTGTGTTATTTTCGCATCAAAAGCCTCTACGTAAAAGTCTAAAGCTTCTCTTGCATTCCCGTCGAACATTAAATATGGTATTGTCGTTGGCATGTCTTTTCCTCCTAGGATTCCATTTTTTATCACGCTTCGGTGATAGGGATAGTATAAGTGATTCGAGATGGAAATACCATTTATAAAACATATTAAGTGACAATAATATTATTATGTAAACTATATAAGCTAAAAAAGAACAACCCCTGGTAAAAGGGGCTGCTCTTCTAATCATATGTTATTAAACACCTTTATAAGCGTTAATATAAATCTCTTTCAACTCAGAAACAAGCGGTTGAACGGGGTTAGCAGTTGTACATTGATCCATGAATGCACGGTCAGCAAGTGTATCAACCACTGCATCAAATGCTTTCTTATCAACGTTTTGACCTTTCAAGCTCATGTCAATTCCGCAATCTTTACCAAGGCTGATGATAGCATCAACTAGTGATTTCACGCCTTCTTCTGTAGTAGAAGCTGGAAGACCTAGTACGCGAGCAATTTGTGCGTAATCTTGGTCAGCGCGGTAAGATTCGTATCTTGGGAACAACGCATGTTTTCTAGGTTTTGTTGCATTATAACGAATAACGTGTGGCATCAAGATAGCATTCGCACGACCGTGAGGGATGTGGAATTCAGGTCCGATTTTGTGTGCCAAGCTATGGTTGATTCCTAAGAATGCGTTGGCAAATGCCATACCAGCCATTGCAGAAGCGTTATGCATGATTTCGCGTGCATCTTCGTCGCCTTCCAAAACAGAAGCGCGTAATGATTGGAATACCATTTCGATAGCACGTAGAGACAATCCGCGTGTATAATCGCTTGCCATAACAGATACGTAAGACTCAATCGCATGTGTTAATACGTCCATACCAGTGTCAGCTGTGATATGTGCTGGAACTGTCATAACATATTGTGCATCGACAATCGCTACGTCAGGAGTTAGCTCATAGTCAGCTAGTGGGTATTTGATGTTGTTTTCTTTATCCGTAATTACCGCAAAAGGGGTAACCTCAGAACCAGTACCTGATGTAGTAGGGATAGCCACAAATTGTGCTTTTTCACCAAGTTTAGGATATTTGAAAGTACGTTTACGGATATCTAAGAATTTTTGTTTCAAGCCGAAGAATGAAGCTTCTGGGTGTTCGTAGAATAACCACATACCTTTAGCGGCATCCATTGCGGAACCACCACCAAGGGCGATAATGCAGTCTGGTTTGAAGTCTTTCATTAATTCTGCACCTTTATAAACGGTAACATCAGATGGATCTGGCTCAACATCTGCAAAAACTTGATAGTCCACATTGTTGCTGCGTTTTTTCAAGTGTTCGATAACAACGTCTACATATTTGAATTGAACCATTCCTGGGTCAGTTACGATGAATACGCGTTCGATGTTTGGCATTTTTTGTAGATATTGAGTAGAATATTTTTCAAAGAATACTTTTGGTGGAAGTTTGAACCATTGCATATTATTTCTCCGTTCTGCAACACGTTTTACATTTAATAGGTTTGTTGCGCTAACGTTTTGGGATACAGAGTTTTTACCGTAAGATCCGCAACCTAGTGTTAGGGAAGGGATGAAGCCGTTGTAAAGGTCGCCGATTCCGCCTTGTGCAGATGGTGCGTTTACAATGATACGGCAAGCTTTCATGCGTAAACCGAAGGCAAGTTGTGCTTCACGGTTTGTGGAATGAATAACTGCAGAGTGACCTAAACCACCGTATACTAACATTTCTTCACAACGATCGAAAGCTTCTGCTTGATCTTTTGCCTCGATGAATGCAAGAACTGGGCTTAATTTTTCGTGTGATAGTGGGTAAGCATCGCCTACACCTTTAATTTCAGCAATAAGAATCTTCGTATCTTCCGGTACTTTGAATCCAGCTTCGTTTGCAATCCAAGCAGGGGATTTACCTACAACATTTGGGTTTAACGCATGTGTTTCAGGATTGATAACATAGCTTTCTAATTTCTTGAATTCAGCGCCTTTTACGAAGTAGCAGTTGTTTGCTTCCATTTCTGCTTTTACTTCTTTAGCAACTTCTTTGTCAACGATGACTGCTTGTTCAGATGCACAAATCATACCATGGTCAAATGTTTTTGATAGGATGATGTCGTTTACTGCGCGTTTGATTTTCGCTGTTTTGTCGATGTATGCTGGAACGTTACCAGGACCAACGCCAAGTGCAGGTTTACCAGTAGAGTACGCTGATTTAACCATTGCTGCTCCACCAGTTGCAAGAACTAGGGCAACGTCTTTATGGTTCATTAATTGTTTTGTCGCTTCAAGGGATGGTTTTTCAACCCATTGAATACAATGTTCTGGTGCGCCAGCTGCAACGGCTGCTTCATAAACAACACGAGCGGCTTCAGAGGAACATTTTTGAGCGCTTGGGTGGAAAGCGAAGATGATTGGGTTACGTGTTTTAATTGCAATGATTGCTTTAAATAATGTAGTAGAAGTTGGGTTCGTTACTGGAGTTACACCAGCGACAACACCGACTGGTTCTGCGATTTCAACTACACCAGTTTGTTTGTCTTCATTGATAATGCCGACTGTTTTATTTGTTTTAATGTTATTCCAAATATATTCTGTTGCAAAAATGTTCTTGATACATTTGTCTTCATAAATACCGCGACCAGTTTCTTCGATAGCCATTTTTGCAAGCGGCATATGTTGGTCAAGGCCAGCAAGTGCCATTGCGTGTACAATGTTATCTACTTGTTCTTGGTCATAATTTGCAAAGGCTTTTAACGCGCTTTGTCCGTTACTTGCTAATTTATCAATTACTTTTTGAACTTCTACTACTTCATCAACAGCTTTTTCTTTCATTGCCATTTGTGAACCCTCCAATGATATTGGGACTAAAAACGTCCATTTGTGACATTTAACGTCCCTGTTATTTCAAAAAAATTGAGGCGGTCGACTCGCCCTTCTTTTTTTGGCTTTCTTATTTACAAAGTAAGTGTAACACTTCACAAAGTCTTTGTCTAGGTTTTTCTTGTGAAAACATTCACTAATAACTAAAATGGTAAAAAAGACATATTTAAAAAGAGACAGATATTGCATTTGACTTAGCGAATTTAAGAGTGAAATGAGAGTTCATTAAGAGCATCTTAGCTTACTGTAAGAGGATTTATAGCTATTCTTAAGAAAGATTGTGCATTTTATAGTATACTAATGGAGTGTTCGCGAATCTATAGATAAAAAGGGGTTACATAGAGATGTATATGATGTTTTTTGGGAGTTCTGTTTTGTTATTAGTAGCCATGGCGGTTTTGTGGTCGATATTTCCGTTTAGACGGGGACGTTGGTTGCTTTGGATTAACGCGGTGCTTTTTGTTGGCTGGTGTTTGGTAACGTTCATTGCCGCGCGAAGTATCGGTTGGGAATTTGTGCGGCAGATTTTTGGAATGCTCATGCCAATGGTGTTCTCGCCGTTTGTTTTGTTGTTTATTTTTGCAAAAAGGGCAAATTGGATGAGACTTGTTAAGCGGTATGCCGTTATTGTGTCGTGGCTTGCGGTGTTTATGATTGTTTTTCAGATTCCTGCATTTCCGACTTTTGCGACGTATATATTATGTTTTGGTGTACCAGTTCTGGTTTTCTTCTTATTATATGTTTGGGAGAAATGGCTTGCTGGGAAGTGGAACCGTGGTTGGATTGCTTTTGGTAGTGTGATTTTGGTTGTGGCGTTTATTTTTGGGTCATTGCTAATGAATGCGACGGCGCTAAATGCCAGTGGTGACGACATGGTGATGGATTGGGGCGGTGGAAAGGACTTGGGAATGAAGCCGGAGCTTGACGTGACAAAACTGACAGGACCTAAAGAAACCGCCGTGACAGAAAGATTTCAATTCACAGCAGCAACGAAGAAAATGAAAGTTCCGGATGGATCGACAAAAGAATTATGGCTTTTCAATGGACAAATGACGGGGCCAGCGATTCACGTGAAACAGGGAGATGTGGTTGAAGTCACGCTGACAAACGAAAATATTGAAGATGGCGTGACGATTCACTGGCATGGTTACGATGTTCCAAATGCTGAGGATGGTGTGCCTGATATTTCGCAAAAAGCGGTGGCAATCGGGGAAAGCTATACGTATCGCTTCAAGGCAGACACGGTCGGTACGTTCTGGTATCATTCGCATAGCCAGTCATCAGAGCAAGTGGGGCATGGCTTATTTGGCTCTCTCATTGTTGATCCAAAAACAAAGCCAGACGACGAGCTTGATATGGTAGCGTTCGTTGCACCGAAATATATCGATAACGACGGGGCGCTAATTTCAAGCGATGAGTGGCCAAAACAATTACTTAAAGATACAAAAATCCGTCTTCGTTTAACAAATGCGCATAATAAACCGCAAAAAATTGTATTAAATGGCGTACCGTTTAAAGTTGCTGCGATTGATGGAAATGAAGTGAATCAGCCGACTGATGTTGAGGGCAAGTATGTGCAAATACCAGCAGGGGGACGCGTCGATTTAACGTTTGTGATGCCAAATAACGAGGTACGAATTTTTGATGCAAAAGATGAATCGGGCGGTTGGGTGTTCCAATCAGAAAGAAAATCAGCAGCACCGTCGAAGGAGATTCCAGAAGAAGCTTTTCAGCGCGAAAGTTATGGGACTAAGATGAATAGCGGTTTGGATGTCAGTAAAGGATTTGACCGCGAATTTACAATGGTTTTTGATAGCAAGTTAGCATTTTTTGATGGCATGGTGCATCATTTATGGACGATAAATGGCAAGCTTTATCCAAATACACCGATGTTGATGGTAAGTGAAGGTGACCTAGTCAAAACAACATTTGTGAATCGGAGTTATAGTCACCATCCTATGCATTTACATGGACATAAAATGCTCGTATTAACACGAAATGGAAAAGCAACAACTGGTAGTCCGTGGTGGACAGATACACTAAATGTCGCGCCAGGTGAAACATATGAAGTGGCCTTTAAAGCAGATAATCCGGGTATTTGGATGGATCATTGTCATAATCTCGATCATGCAACGAATGGAATGATGATGCATTTGCAATACGATAATGTGTACACACCGTTTTCAGGACACACGCACGAATAAAATGGGAACCTCGTCAATGAGTTGGTGCTGTTGGCGAGGTTTTTATATGCCTAATTATAAAGATTTTTTAGTAATATTTTGAACGAAATCACTTGATGTTTACATCGGAAATATGCTATAATTCAGAGGAGTTATACGAACTAGAAAGGAGAGGCTGAGCATGGCAACGGTTAGTATTGATAGACAAATAATTTTGAGCGCTGACGATTTAGAGAAATTAGACAAAGCAGTCCCCACCGAGAAACTAAAGAAAATGTTGAGTACAGAGAGCAAGGCAGCAATGGCCAAAAGAAAAACGACAGAAAGAGTTGTTGCGAGTTGGATGAGAGCATAGGCAAACAATACAAAACGGACACTTTGAGTAATATCATTACAAATTTAATGCACGTAATTAAAGAAGAATCACCTGAACTAAGCGATAAATCCATCAAAAGAGAAGCTAGACGTCGTTTTATTAATAGGGTAGATTCTTCTTTTTATTGTACGAAAAACAAAGATGTAATGACTTTTTTGAGAAACAAAGCGTTTGATAGTGAATTACATCATTTAACAAGAACTTATTTCTATACTAATGAAGAGGAATGGCTAGGCTTCTCCACAATATCATTAAAAATTCTCCAAATAAGTGCGTTAGAAACCGCAATGAAGAAGAAACTGATTGCGAGCAGTAAAAGCCCAAATAATATTGCGGAAATACCAGCCTATTTAATTGCACAAGTTGCAAAGAATGAAAATAATACACTGTCTGGGTTTTGCGCGAACGATATATTAACCCACGCCATACAAGAAATTGATAACGCGCGTAACTTGGTTGGCGGAAAAATCGTTGTCTTGGATAGCGTCAATGTGGAGAAAGTTATCAAGAAGTACGAATCATTCGGCTTTATGAAATACGGCGCTTTATTCCAATCTCAAAGCGAATTACAACCGATGTTCCTTGATATTAGCAAAATCAAAACATAAAAAAGCGCGAAATGCTTGTCATAGTGCGAAGTTTGTGCTATTATAGTAAACGGTGTTAAATCACACACGCATTGTGGACAGAACAAACGGTGCTTGCATTTGCAAGTCTTTGTCTGGTTGATACATGCGGAGGGCGGAATGATCCGCAAAAATAAAACCATAGGAGGGAATAACATGCCTGTTATTTCAATGAAACAATTGTTAGAAGCTGGTGTTCACTTCGGTCACCAAACGCGCCGTTGGAACCCAAAAATGAAGAAATACATCTTCACAGAAAGAAATGGTATCTACATTATCGATTTACAAAAAACTGTTAAGAAAGTAGATGAAGCTTTCAATTTCATGAAAGAAGTATCTGCTGACGGTGGAACAATCCTTTTTGTAGGAACTAAGAAACAAGCGCAAGATTCAGTTCGTGATGAAGCGATCCGTTCAGGTCAATATTTCGTTAACCATCGTTGGTTAGGTGGAACTTTGACAAACTTTGAAACAATCCAAAAACGTATTAAACACCTTAAGAAAATCGAGAAAATGGAAGAAGACGGCACTTTCGAAGTTCTTCCTAAGAAAGAAGTAGTTCTTCTTAAGAAAGAGCAAGAGAAATTAGAAAGATTCCTAGGTGGAATTAAAGATATGAAAGGTCTTCCAGATGCATTGTTCATCGTTGACCCTCGTAAAGAGCGTATTGCTGTTGCAGAAGCTCGTAAACTACACATCCCAATCATCGGTATTGTTGATACAAACTGTGATCCAGATGAAATTGATTACGTAATCCCTGCAAATGACGACGCAATCCGCGCTGTTAAACTTTTGACTGCTAGAATGGCTGACGCTATCATCGAAGTGAACCAAGGTGAAGAGCAAGAAGTTCCAGCTGAAGAAGTAAAAGTAGAAGAAACAGTAGCTGCTACTGAAGAAACTACAACAGAAGCGTAATTTTAAACTCACAAGGTGATAAGTGACACTCTCTTATCACCTTTTTTGAAAGATTTTATTTTTAGGAGGAATTGTAAAATGGCTAACGTTACAGCTCAAATGGTAAAAGAACTACGCGAAAAAACTGGTGCTGGTATGATGGATTGTAAAAAAGCATTAGTAGAAGTAGATGGAGATATGGATTTAGCAATCGACTACCTACGCGAAAAAGGTATTGCGAAAGCTGCTAAGAAATCCGATCGTATCGCTACAGAAGGTATGACAAGCGTTGTCAGCAATGACAAACACGCAATCGTACTTGAAATCAATGCAGAAACTGACTTCGTAGCTAAAAATGACAAGTTCATTCAATTAGTTCAAGACATTTCTAACCAATTATTGACTGTTCGTCCAACTGACTTGGATGCAGCTCTTAAAACAGAAATGCCAAACGGTCAAGTTTTACAAGACTACATCAATGAAGCGATCCAAACAATCGGAGAAAAAATCTCACTACGTCGTTTCGAAATCAAAGAAAAAGTAGCAGATCACGCATTCGGCGAATACATCCACATGGGCGGACGTATCGGTGTATTAGTTGTTCTTGAAGGTACAACGGACGATGCTGTTGCTAAAGACGTGGCAATGCATGTTGCAGCAATCAACCCTAAATATATCTCTCGTGCAGACGTTTCTCAAGACGAAATCGACCACGAAAGAAAAATCCTAACAGAGCAAGCACTTAACGAAGGCAAACCAGCCAATATCGTTGAGAAAATGGTAGAAGGCCGCTTAACAAAATACCTAAGCGAAATCAGCCTTGAAGACCAACCATTCGTTAAAAACCCAGACGTAACTGTAGGCCAATTCGTTAAAGAAAAAGGCGCTACAATCAAATCGTTTGTACGTTTTGAAGTTGGAGAAGGTCTTGAGAAGAAAGAAGATAACTTTGTTGAGGAAGTAATGAATCAAGTTAAGAAATAAAGTAACACAAAAAAACCGCTATTCACTATGTCTAGCGGTTTTTTTGTCATATATAGATAGTATCAATTCCAAATCACCAAAGACAAATACAACCCAACCAACGTCACAAACAAAACTGGAATCGTAATTACAATACCGATTTTAAAATACATACCCCAACTTATCTTCACGTTTTTCTGTGCTAAAATATGCAACCATAACAGCGTAGCCAAAGACCCAATCGGTGTAATCTTTGGACCTAAATCTGATCCTATGACATTCGCGTAAACAAGTGCTTCTTTCATCACTCCGGTAAACGACGTGTGGTCGATAGCTAACGCATTAATCATCACTGTTGGCAAATTATTCATAACGGAAGATAAAATCGCGGCAATAAAGCCCATCCCAATTGTGCCGGCGAACAAGCCATAACTCGCAATATGCTCGACAGCTTCCGCCAATAATTTTGTAATTCCAACGTTTTGAAGGCCGTACACAACGATATACATCCCAATCGAGAAAAATACAATACTCCAAGGCGCGGCTTTCACAATGGATTTAGCGCGAACAGCATGGCTTCTTTTCGCTAAAAACAAGAAGATGCCAGCGACTAACAGGGCAATAAAGGAGACAGGAATATCCAAGAAACTGCTCAAAAAGTAGCCCGTGACAAGCACAATCAAGACGCCCCAAGAGATTCGAAACATTTTTACATCTTTAAGAGCGGAGGCTGGTGCGGCTAGTTCAGCTGTTTCATACCGTTTTGGCAAGGCTTTTCGGAAGTAAATGTACAGGACAACGATGCTAGCAATTAGCGAAAAGAGGTTGGGAATCCACATCATTAACGCATATTGTGAAAAAGAAATCCCGAAAAAATCTGCCGAAACAATGTTCACCAAGTTACTGACAACGAGCGGTAAAGACGTTGTATCCGCGATGAATCCGCTTGCGATAATGAAAGGAAATACCTTTTTCTCATCAAACTTAAGCGCGCGTACCATTGCCAAAACAATCGGTGTCAAAATAAGCGCCGCGCCATCATTTGCGAAGAAAGCTGCGACCAAAGCTCCTAAAACAGAAACTAGAACGAACATCAAAATGCCGTTTCCTTTGGCGATTCGTGCCATATGTAGTGCCGCCCATTCAAAAAAGCCAATTTCATCAAGGACAAGCGAAATAATGATGATTGCGATAAATGCGAGTGTCGCGTTCCAAACGATGCCTGTAACGGTAATAACATCCGTAAAAGTGACGATACCAAGTAGTAACGCGAGCGCCGCACCGCCACAAGCTGACCAACCGATGGATAAGTTCTTCGGCTGCCAGATGACAAAAATAAGCGTGATTATAAAAACTAAAATAGTAAGCGTAATTTGCATAGTAAACCCCTTTATTCGAGCAGCTAAAACTGCCAGTAGTTACTTGTTAGGTGATATCATATAGATAAGAGTCTATGTATAAATATAAACTGCTGTTCCTCATGCGTCAAGCATTACGATTGGAACAGGCATAATGCGCATAAAAGCTTTCTAAAACGCCAACAAATGATTTCCACATCATAAGTTATACATTAAAGAAAGCTTTCGAGTCATTCTTATCGTTTTGGAGCGCGATAACCAGCAGCTTCAGCCTCGGCTACAGTATTGAACCATTCTTTTACATTCGTTGTTCGGTCGTAATATGTGCTGCCAGGTACATGATAAATGCCGCTATAGCTTCCTTTAATCTGTCCTTGTTCCTGGGCAGGAGCTGAATCCTGAGCTTCTTGTTGCTCGCGTTCTTTTTCTTCATTCGCTTTTTGCTCAGCAGCTTCTTTTTCTTTGGCGGCTTGCTCTTCTTTTGCGATACGCTCTTTTTCGGCATTTTCAGCATCAATATGTGCTTGTTTTTCTGCGGCTGCTTTTTGTAGCTCTTTCTCGGAAGGAGTTGTGATATTAATTGTTTCTGTAAACTTGATCACTTTCTTCTTATTAACGAGATCGCCTTCTAGGTTACCGCCTTTTTTACCGATGATTTTGCGCATGCTATCGGTTTGTTTTTTGGGTTGATAGGATTGGAATTTAATCTCGTAAGTGCCCTTATCTAGTTCTCCGATAGTCTTCTTAAGTTTCCCATCCTTCTTTACTTTCAGCTTTATTTCTTCGTTATAACCATTTGGCCCAGTAATCGTAGCGAAAAATTTCATTTTGTTCGGCAGATTAGTCTGGACATGGATATTCACATTGTTTCCTTCTACATCACTTCCCGCCAAAACACCTACTGTAAGTGGCTCTGCGGCTTGCGCTTGTTGATGAAACGAAGTCATTGAGATGAAGAGCATCAAGATAATCAGAAGTAAATTCCCTTTTTTAAGTACTGTTTGTGCTGGTTTCATTGTTTTATTCTCTCCCTTTATTTTTTATGATAAAGCGCATACAGGTTTATTTTAGATTATTTTGGAGAATAAAGCTATATTAAAATAAAATACTTATAAAAACTTATATATAAACATATAAAACTTATAAACTTGCAAACTAATCCTATATATTCTATACTATACATGGTGATGCAAATGGAACAAAAAGAACGGATAATAAAAATATTAGATTTATTAGATGAAAAAGAATCGCTCGAACTCGCAGATTTAGTAGCCTATTTCGGCGTTTCAAAAGACACAGCACGACGCGACATTTTAAAATTAGTAGAGCAAGGTCTTGCGGAAAGAAGGCGAGGCGGGATTGCTTTGCCACGCATGCAACAGAAGATTGAGAACTATTCAGAACGACTCATCAAGAATAGTCAGGAAAAACAACGAATTGCGCAACAGGCGAGCCATTTCATACAGGATAATCAAACGGTATGGCTAGATGTATCAACGACTGTACAACTAATGGAAGAACATATGACAGCTAGAAATACGATGTTGGTCACGAATTCACTAGATAACGCGCTAGCTTTTTCAAAACATACAGAGAAAATCTATGTATTAGGCGGTTTTTATCATCATGGCGCGAATATTTTGAACGGAGCGGCCACGATTGCGCAAATCCATCAATTTCAATTCGATGTTGCGTTTATCGGCGCCTCCGGAGTGGACGAGCAGGGCATTTATTATGATAGCATCGACGATATCCCGCTCCACCAAGCCATTATTCAAAATGCAAAAACAGTGCACGTGCTGGCTGATCAGACGAAATTCCACCAGACAACAAACTTCAAAATATCATGGAACGGCATTACAGGCCTAATCACACAAACACCAATCCCAGAGAAAATCGTAAAGCAGCTAGAAAAACAGGAAATCGAGTGTATTATTGGAGGAATTAAAAAATGACGACGCTAATGAAAAATATCCAAATAAGCGGTGAAAAAGGAACGAAAGCTGCGCATATTATCATACACGACGGCAAAATTCAAAAGATAACAGATACAATCGGGGATGAATCCGCATACGACACAATTATCGAAGGGCAGAATCAATTACTCATTCCTGGTATGATCGACGTGCATATCCATGGTGCTAACCACTACGACATGATGGATGGCACAACCAAAAGCATTCAAGAAGTATCTAAAAAAAGTCTCGAAACAGGATGCACTGGTTTTTTGGTAACTTCTGTGACTTCTTCGTTAGAACAACTCCTGGCAATGATCGAAGCTACCAAACAAGTCGTCGGCAATGAGATGGGTGCTAAAATTTTAGGCATTCATTTGGAAGGACCGTATTTAAATATCGAGAAAAAAGGAATGCAGAATCCGGAGTTTTTGAGACATCCTGACTTGAATGAAATGAAAGAAATTATGAAGCACGCAGACGGATTAATTAAGATGGTCACGATTGCTCCAGAATTACCCGGTGCAAAAGAAATGATTGCGTATTTGAAGAGCCAAGATATTGTTATTGCGGCGGGGCACACAAACGCGACGTATGAAGAAGCGATTGATGCGTTCGACCAAGGTGTGACGCATATTACGCATTGTTGTAACGCGATGCCACAAATTCATCATCGTAGCCCAGGAATTACGACGGCGGCACTAGAACGGGACGGAGTCAGTGTACAAGCGATTGTCGATAACGTACATCTTCATCCTGGCATTGTTCGACTGATGCACAAAGTGAAAACGGCAGATCAAATGGTTTTAATCACAGATGCATTGCAGGCGATGGGAGTTGGCGATGGCGATTATCAGTTTGGCGGTCATCACGTGACGGTCACAGATGGCGTTGCTCGCTTGGACGATGGCACGTTAGCCTCAAGTACGGTGACAATGAACCAAGCCTTAAAAGTAAGCACAGACATGGCGATACCGCTACACGACACAATCAAAATGGCAACAACGACACCAGCTCAAATTTTAAACGAAAACAATATCGGATGTATCGAAATTGGCAAAGATGCAGATTTAGTCCTTCTAAATGAAAATTTTGAGGTCATTTCTGTTCTTTTAAAGGGCGAAATCGCAATCTAAAAAATAGGCAGGCAGTGACATTCTAAATCACCGCTTGCCTATTTTTTAGTTATTCGTCAGCAAATCAATCGCATCTGCAAGCTTCGTACTTACGGCTTGATCGTTTCGCAAATCATCTTGTACTTTTATCGCTTGTTCTGGAATCTCGGTGATAATGCCATCAACGCCAGCCAGCATATATTTCCGCGCCGCCTCAGGTGTTGTAATCGTCCACACAAGCAGGTCCATATTTCGTGCCCGTGCCTGTTCTTGCATGCTAGAACTGTAAGAAAACTCCTCAATCACGATAAAATCAGCATCTACATTCACAAGATTCCCGAAGTTAAGCGGCACAATAAAACCAACGCGCATCAGTGGATGTTTCTCCTTCAATGTTTCTACAATCGAACGATCCAGTGATTGATAAATATAATCAGCCTCCACATGATGTTTCTGTATTGTTTTCACGAAATTCTCTAGGAAATCTTTCGACTCACCGCCGTGCGTTTTTATCTCGATGTTCAAATTAACTTGCCATTTTTTCGCATGTTCGATATACGAATCAAGAGATGGAATCTTTGATGTAAAGCCATCTTGACGAATCGTCACTTGCTCCAGTTCCGCCAGTGTCATATCACGCACATTGCGATTAATCCCTGCCAATCGTCGTAAATTCGTGTCATGAAAAACGACAAATTGATGATCTTTCGTCTCCAAAACATCCATTTCCACAAAATCAACACCAATTTTCGCGGCGCCATGAAGCGATTCTAACGAGTTCTCCACACCAGCACTCTTCAAGCCTCGGTGGGCGATGATTTGCGTATTATCACTATAGGTCACCTCGTTCAGATAAATCCCGTTAACCGTCACCAATGCAATGATACCAGCAGCAATCGTAATATAAAATGATTTGCGATGCTTTCGCTTCTCTTTGTGGCGCATCGGTTTTAAAATATCATTTTCGCGTGTTAAAAACATATAAATGACAGTGTGCGCAATGTAAATCGGCATAATGGTAAAAGCGACAATAAAGAAAACTTGACTCAATGTCAATGAAATCCCAGCCACAATCGGCGCGGCAGGGGTCCATAATTGTTCCGTCAAAATCGTCGGCATCAAAAAGATAAAAATCGCGATAAAAACGAATGCCGTAGCAACCAGCGATATCAACACAAAAATCGTGATAATCCGCCACGTTTGCCATCTTGTAATCACCCAGCTACGCTTAATCGCTTGGAAAATCGTATATTCTCCCGTTAAGAAAACAGGCAAGGCGAACAATAACCGGATATTTATGTAAATCACAACGATGATAAAACTAAAGTACAAAATCGCGCCAGACGTCGACTTCAACAACTCATTCACAATAAAATTCGGAATATAAATCCCGTCCGTTAACTCTGAATGAAGCCCCATACCGGCAAGCGGAACAATTAGCGCAAAGTATAATAGAAAAAAGACGAATTGATACGACAATAAATATTTCGACTGCCGCACAATTTTCCGTAAAATCTCACGAATCGTAAACGGAATCTGCTGTTGATGATAATACGCAACGAGAATTAACACAGACAATTCAAGATAAATAAAAAACAGCGCGAACAAAGCAAATATCACCGCAAAAAGTAGCCCCAACGGATTTCGCAAAAACTCCAAAATATTCTGATCTGTAATACTATCATAACCAAGCGATGCCGTCATGAACTGGAAAAACAGCGCCAAGAACGGAAAAGCGAGGAACAGAATAGCAGCTTGTAAAATAAATACGAATTTTATGTAATACCACGAGTTAAAACGGGTATAAAACAAAGAAGTCCTTAATGTCTGTAGTATTTTGATTGGATTCATGAAATTTCTCCCCCTTATTTCTGTCATTTATTATACGATAGTTTGGGAGGGAATAGTAGTACAAAACGCATGCAGGAAATATTATTTTATAATTTTATACGAAAATGCTTTTGCTTAAGGCTTTTTTTTAGTATTATAGAATATGATGGAATTGTTCTTAGAGTTTAGGAACGAGCCAAATAGATAGTAGATGGAGGTCAATATGGATACCCCAGAATATAAACGAGTAGTATTGAAACTTAGTGGTGAGGCTTTAGCAGGAACAGAAGGGTTTGGGATTAACCCGCGTGTCGTGAACTCCATCTCACAGCAAGTCAAAGAAGTAGTAGAACTTGGTGTGGAGGTTGCTATTGTTGTCGGTGGTGGCAATATTTGGCGCGGTAAGCTTGGAAGCGAAATGGGAATGGATCGTGCAGCAGCGGATTACATGGGTATGCTTGCAACAGTGATGAACTCTTTATCACTTCAAGATTCATTGGAAAGCGTCGGTGTGGCAACGCGTGTGCAAACGTCTATCGATATGCGCCAAATCGCTGAACCATATATTCGTCGTAAAGCAATTCGTCATCTAGAGAAAGGCCGTGTGGTGATTTTTGCGGCTGGAACGGGTAATCCGTACTTCTCGACAGATACAACCGCAGCGCTCCGTGCAGCAGAAATTGAAGCGGAAGTTATTTTGATGGCGAAAAACAATGTGGATGGTGTGTATAGCGCTGATCCGAAATTGGACGATACAGCTGTGAAATATGACGAGCTATCTTACCTAGACGTAATTAAAGAAGACCTACAAGTCATGGATTCCACAGCATCATCATTAAGTATGGACAATGATATCCCGCTAGTCGTCTTCTCGTTTGAAGAAAAAGAGAACAATATCAAACGCGTTATCCTTGGCGAAAAAATCGGGACAACAGTAAGAGGGAGGAAGTAACATGAGTAAAGAAGTATTAGCACAAGCAAAAGAGAAAATGGCAAAATCAGAACAAGCGTTACAACACCAATTAGGATCGATTCGTGCTGGCCGTGCCAACGCGTCATTACTTGACCGTGTATCCGTAGATTATTACGGCGCACCAACACCAATCAACCAATTAGCAGCAGTCAGCGTTCCAGAAGCGCGCCTGTTAATGATTTCGCCTTACGATAAAACAGCATTACCTGACATCGAAAAAGCGATTTTAAAAGCAGACCTTGGCATTATGCCAAACAACGACGGTGAAGTGGTTCGTATCGCGATTCCGCAATTAACAGAAGAACGTCGTAAAGAACTTGTAAAAGAAGTGAAAAAAGAAGCAGAAGACGCAAAAGTTGCTGTTCGTAACGTTCGTCGTGATGCCAATGATGACTTGAAAAAGTTAGAGAAGTCAGGCGACATTACGGAAGATGATTTGCGTAATTTCACAGAAGAAGTTCAAAAACTGACAGACGCTAGCATCAAAAAGATTGATGAAATCGCGAAAGATAAAGAAGCGGAAGTCATGGAAGTTTAGGAAATCCCAAGTTAAAACAAATGAATTTTTTTGCGGGGAGGCATTTTCTTTTAGGAAGGAGATGCCTCCCTCCAATTGTAATTTAGCGAGCTTCACATTAATTTCTAATCTAGTTTCAACAATTAATAGTACATAATTTCTGTTATTTTTGTTATTATAGGTGTAGGCGTGCCGACTCTTGGTAATTCTATTGGAGGAAAGAACATGTTTAAGAAAATTTTTCGTCAAGATGAGAATGCGATAAATAGTGAAATTTCAGCGGAACTGCCTTTGCCAAGCCACGTTGCTATTATTATGGATGGTAACGGTAGATGGGCGAAGAAACGGTTTTTACCGCGTGTCGCTGGGCACCGAGAAGGTATGCAAGTAGTGAAACGAATGACGCGTTATGCCAATTCGCTAGGCATTAATATATTGACGTTATACGCTTTTTCAACGGAAAACTGGAAGCGACCAGAAGATGAAGTCGATTTTTTGATGAAGCTGCCGGGTGAGTTTTTCGATACATTTATTCCGGAATTGATGGAAGAAAATGTGCGCGTGAATGTGATGGGTTACAAAGAAGAATTGCCGAAACATACGTTAGACGCGGTGGAACGGGCGATTGAAGCAACGAAGAATAATACGGGACTTGTGCTTAATTTTGCGCTTAATTATGGATCTCGGGCAGAAATCGTGACGGCGACACAAGTTGCGATGCGGGAACTGTTAGATGAGGGCCTTAGTCCAGAAGATTTGACGGAAGAACGGTTGGCGAAACATTTGATGAGTGCTGATTTAAGCGATCCTGATTTGCTCATCCGTACAAGTGGTGAATTGCGACTTAGTAATTTCATGCTATGGCAACTTGCGTATAGCGAGTTTTATTTTACACAAACACACTGGCCTGATTTTTCGGAAGAGGATTTTAAGCAGGCGGTTGTGGAGTATCAGAATCGTTCGAGACGCTTCGGGGGTCTATAGGGAGGATATATTGTGAAAACAAGAATTATTACAGCGATTGTAGCATTGGCGGTGTTTTTACCGTTTGTCATTTATGGTGGCTTGCCGTTTGAACTGCTCAGTATGTTGCTTGCGGCGATTGCGCTTTACGAAATTTTAGTGATGACAAAGCAAAAACTGGTTTCGGTGAACGGAATCATTACGCTCGTGCTGACGCTTACTGTAGCTGCGCCGAGTCGTTTTTTGGAGTGGCTAGAAGATTACGACATCACGCAAAACGAGATTATCTTTGTTTGTATGGCATTGCTTTTGTCGTACACGGTATTTTCAAAAAACAGGTATCATTTTGATCAAGTTGGTATCGGGATTTTAGCGGCATTTTATACGGGGATTGGCTTTCATTATTTGGCTGAGACGCGAAATGCTGGTTTGGAGTACGTTATTTTCGCGTTATTGATTGTTTGGATGACGGATACGATGGCTTACTTTGTTGGTCGTTCGCTTGGGAAACATAAGCTTGCGCCAAATGTTAGTCCGAACAAGACGGTAGAAGGCTTTGTCGGCGGGATTGTTTTTGCAGTCTTGATTGCTGGCGGTTATTATTTCTACATGGACTTGCCGGGTGAAATTTTAGTTATTATTTTAATTATTATCGTGCTGTCCATTTTCGGGCAACTGGGCGATTTAGTAGAATCCGCGCTGAAGCGTTACTATGGTGTAAAAGACTCTGGAAAATTACTACCAGGTCATGGTGGGGTGCTCGATCGGTTTGATAACTTGTTGTTTGTTTTACCGCTTCTTTTGCCACTACTACATATACTCCAAATTCTATAAAATAGAGGTGTACTAATGAGAAAAATTAATTTGCTGGGCGCAACGGGTTCTGTCGGAAGCCAAACGCTCGAAATTGTGCGGGAACATCCAGAACTATTTCAAGTAGTCGCATTATCATTCGGAAGAAATATGAAACTTGGAACGGCGGTCATTGAGGAATTTAAACCGGAACTTGTTTCTGTGGAACATCGTCGCGATTATGAGAAATTGAAGCTTGAGTTTCCGAATTTGAAAGTGTATTATGGCGCGATAGGCTTGCAAGAAGTAGCCACATACGCGCATGGGGATATATTGATTAATGCGGTGATGGGAAGTGTAGGCTTACAACCAACGCTTGATGCGATTGCGGCAGGAAAAGAAATTGCGATTGCGAACAAAGAAACACTTGTTACAGCGGGGCATTTAGTGATGCGAGCAGCAAAAGAAAAAGGTGTACGCATTGTTCCAGTTGATAGTGAACATTCTGCGATTTACCAATGTTTGCAAGGTGAGAATCCAGCGAATATTAGCAAATTAATTGTGACGGCATCTGGTGGTAGCTTCCGTGATCGCACGCGCGAACAGCTGCGCAACGTGACAGTAGCAGAAGCTTTAACGCATCCGAATTGGTCGATGGGGAACAAAATTACGATCGATTCAGCAACGATGTTTAACAAAGGTTTGGAAGTGATTGAAGCCCATTGGTTGTTCAATCTAGATTATGATGATATTGAAGTCGTTGTTCATCGCGAGAGCGTGATTCATTCGATGGTCGCTTTTAAAGATGGTAGTCATATCGCGCAACTTGGTTTGCCGGACATGCGTGTTCCGATTCAGTACGCGTTGACACATCCAGAACGTGCCTCGATTTCATTTAACAAACCATTCGATATTACAGAATTCGGTGCCTTGCACTTTGATAAAATGGATTTCCATCGTTTCCCAGCGTTGAAATTAGCGTACACTGCTGGTAAAATAGGTGGTACGATGCCTTCTGTTTTAAATGCAGCTAACGAAATTGCAGTGGCAGGTTTTCTAAATGGTCAAGTCGCATTCCAAGACATCGAAGCGCTCGTTGAAAATGCAATGAATCGCCATGAGACAATTGCAAACCCTGATTTGGAGACAATTTTCCAAGTAGATCAGGAAACACGTGCATACGTGAAGACACTTTTATAGAGGTGAAACAATGACAACCATTATTGCGTTTATATTTGTTTTTGGCCTAATCGTCTTTTTCCATGAACTAGGACATTTCTTGTTTGCGAAGAGGTCTGGTATTTTAGTTCGTGATTTCTCGATCGGTTTTGGTCCGAAAATATTTGCTTACCGCAAGAAAGAAACACAGTACACATTAAGGCTTCTCCCCATCGGTGGTTACGTACGCATGGCCGGTGAAGATGGCGAAGTAGTAGAGCTTAAACCGGGTTACCGCGTTGGCTTGATTTTAAATGATGATGAAGTCGTAACGAAAATAATCGTGAACGGCAAAGATCAATACCAAGATGTGCAGCCGCTTGAAGTATCAGGTAGCGACTTGGAAAAAGAACTATTCATCGAAGGTTATGAAGAATACGACGAAGATAAAATTGTTCGTTATCAAGTAGCAAGCGATGCGATTGTTGTAGATGGCAAAATAGAAACGATTATTGCACCGTACGACCGTGTTTTCCAATCGAAATCGTTAGGGAAACGCGCGATGACAATTTTTGCAGGACCGTTATTCAACTTTATTTTAGCTATTATTATTTTTACGATTCTAGCCTTTGTCTCAGGAAGTGTTCCGTCGAATGCGCCTGAAATTGGGCAAGTCATGGATAATGGGGCAGCGCAAGAAGCTGGCTTGAAGCAGGGCGATGAAGTTATTTCTATCAACGGAAAAGCTGTCGATTCGTGGCAAGATATTTACGCTACTGTTGAGAAGAGCCCGAATAAAGAACTTGATTTCAAAATCGACCGCGACGGCAAAACACAAGATATCGATGTAACGCCAAAAGCGGAGAAAGCCCAAGATGGCACAAGCGTCGGCAAAATCGGCGTGGCACAACCGGGTTCTGATTCCTTCGTAACAAAAATCACGTATGGTTTCACACAAACATGGTTCTGGATTACACAAATCGGACATGTATTAGGCCAAATGGTTACAGGTGACTTCTCGCTGAACATGTTAAATGGACCAGTCGGGATTTATACCTCGACACAAGAAGTGGTCAGCTATGGTTTCTTAACATTGCTTAACTGGACTGCGGTTCTAAGCATCAACTTAGGAATCGTGAATTTGCTACCGTTACCAGCACTAGATGGCGGACGATTGTTGTTCTTCCTCTACGAACTTGTTCGCGGCAAACCACTCGATCCGAAAAAAGAAGGCATGGTGCATTTTATCGGCTTTGCATTGCTGATGGTACTAATGATTCTCGTTACCTGGAATGATATCCAGCGAGCCTTTTTCTAGGGAGATAAATAGGGAAGTAAGATAAAAATAGGGGTGTGAGTATATGCGTCAAACATTAAGTTTTATACCAACATTAAAAGAAGTACCTGCTGATGCAGAAGTGAAAAGTCACCAATTATTATTGCGCGCAGGCTTTATTAGACAAACGGCAAGTGGAATTTATAGCTATTTACCACTCGCAAAATTAACATTACAAAAAATCGAAACCATTATTCGCGAAGAATTAAATCGGATTGATGCGGTAGAACTATTAATGCCAGCATTGCAACCAGCCGAACTTTGGCAAGAGTCAGGTCGTTGGGAAGATTATGGTTCGGAGTTAATGCGTTTGAAAGACCGCAATTCGCGTGATTTTGCGCTTGGACCAACACATGAAGAAGTAATCACATCGCTTTTACAAGATGAGATTAAGTCATATAAACGTTTACCATTAACGCTTTACCAAATTCAAACGAAATTCCGTGATGAAAAGCGTCCTCGTTTTGGTTTATTACGTGGCCGTGAGTTCATTATGAAAGATGCGTATTCTTTCCACGCGACAGAAGAAAGTTTGGATGCAACGTATGACAAGATGTACCAAGCATATTCTAATATTTTTACACGTTGTGGTCTTGATTTCCGCGCAGTTATTGCGGATTCTGGTTCTATCGGTGGGAATGAAACGAAAGAATTTATCGTGTTATCTGATATTGGCGAAGATACAATCGCGTATAGTGATTCTTCCGATTACGCTGCGAACGTCGAAATGGCGCCAGTAATGTACATGGAGAAGAAATCTCACGAAGAAACCGGTACGCTTGAAAAAGTAGCGACGCCAGGTCAACGCACGATTGCCGACATTGTTGAATTCTTAGAAGTTCCGATTGAAAAAACAGTGAAATCGATGTTATTCGTGTTGGATGAAGAAGAAATCATCATGGTACTTGTCCGTGGTGATCATGAAGTGAACGATATTAAAATCAAAAACGCGTTATCAGCAACAACGGTGGAACCAGCGACAAACGAGCAAGCGATCGAATTACTTGGTTCTGGCTTCGGTTCTCTTGGCCCAATTGGCGTACCAGAACATGTTCGTATTTTTGCGGATAATGCGGTACAAGATATTGTGAATGCGGTAGTTGGTGCGAACGAGGAAGATTTCCATATCATTAACACACAGCCAAAACAAGATTTCAATGTGCATACGTATTTCGACTTGCGCTTAATTCAAGAAGGCGATTTGTCTCCGGATGGACATGGCGTTATTAAATTCGCAGAAGGCATTGAAGTTGGCCATATTTTCAAACTGGGCACGAAATACAGTGAAGCGATGAACGCGACTTTCTTGGATGAGAACGGACGCAGTAATCCATTTATTATGGGCTGTTACGGAATTGGTGTCTCTCGCTTACTTTCAGCGATTGCAGAACAACAAGCAGATGAATCTGGTCTTGTATGGGATCGCAATATTAGCCCACTTGACTTGCACTTAATTCCTGTCAATATGAAGAGCGAAGAACAAGTAGCATTTGCGGAAGAACTGTACGCATCCTTGCAAGAAATGGGTTATTCGGTTCTACTTGATGACCGTACAGAGCGCGCTGGCGTGAAATTTGCTGATGCAGACCTAATCGGTTTACCAATGCGTGTTACAGTTGGTAAGAAAGCCGCTGAGGGCATTGTCGAAGTTAAAATTCGCAAAACAGGCGAAATGATCGAAGTTCGTAAAGAAGAATTGATGAACACATTGCCGATTCTTCTTGGCGAAAACGCGTAATATAAAATCTGCCCAGTTTTGGCAGTTTATCCAAAGCTGGGCAATTATTTAAAAAGAAGTCGTCCTTACGAGTAAAATACAGTCTGGTGTTGTATTTTCGAAGTGTAAAGACGTTTTTTTGTTAAGCCAAACACGAGGAGTTGTTAAATTTGTCGATTACAGATGCCGAAAAACAAGAACGATTCCAAATTTTGTTGCAGCAAATTGGATTAGGAAATGATGCCGTATTTCAAGATTTCACGAAAGATGGGAAAATCGAGAAATTGGTTGTAGATAAAACGAATAAAGTCTGGGAATTTCACTTAGATGTTGCGCAAATTTTGCCGTTTGAACTGTTTCAAATGATGCGGGTGGGGATGAACCAAGCGTTTGCTCAAATTGCGCAGACGACGATGCGGATTCATGTGCGCGATGAAACGGTGACAGAGCGGCTCGTGACAGACTACTGGAATGACACGATTACGCCGTTTGCCAAGCAGTCTCCGATGATTGGCCAGTTACTTTTAGAGCAGACGCCGGTGTTTAGTGCGCCTAATTTTATGGAAATTCGTGTACATAACGAGATGGAGCAGACGACGATTGCTCAGCGCTTTCAACAAGCAATTGCCGAAAGCCTACGCGAAAAAGGTTTTCCAAATATGGTGTTGCGAACAAGTTTGCTCGATCAGTCGGAAACGGATAAGTATAAAGCATTTGTAGAAGCAAAAGAAAAAGAAGATCAAGCTAAAGCGTTAGAAGCCGTGCAAGTCATGCAAAAACGTGCAGAACAACAAGCAAGTGGCGATGGCGGAGGAGCAGCCCCATCTGGACCGTTCCAAATCGGCTACAAAATCAAAGACGACGAAGAACGGAAAAAATTGGGCGATATTTACGACGAAGAACGCCGCATCACGGTGGAAGGCTATGTTTTTGCGACCGAAATTCGCGAACTACGCAGTGGCCGAAGCCTGTTACAATTCAAAATCACCGACTATACAAGCTCGATTATTATAAAAATGTTCTCGCGTGACAATGAAGACGCCGCGATGTTCAAAAATATGAAGAAAGGTATGTGGGTCCGTGTTCGTGGTAGCGTCCAAATGGATACTTTCGTTCGTGACCTGATTATGATGGCTCAAGATGTGAATGAAATTGCTGGCGTGAAGCGTTTAGATACAGCAGATGAAAAACGCGTCGAGCTACATTTACACACACCGATGAGTCAAATGGATGCGACGTCATCCGTGAATGATTTAGTACAACAAGCAGGTGAATGGGGGCATAAAGCCATCGCGATTACCGATCATGCCGTTGCCCAGTCGTTCCCAGAAGCATATGGTGCTGGAAAGAAACACGGTGTTAAAATTCTATACGGCATCGAAGCCAACCTTATCGATGACGGCGTTCCAATCGCATATAACGAAACACACACCGCGCTAAAAGACGCCACCTATGTTGTTTTTGACGTCGAGACAACCGGTCTTTCTGCAGTTTACGACACGATCATCGAGCTTGCCGGCGTTAAAATGAAAGACGGCGAGATCATCGATAAATTCGAGGCTTTCGTCGACCCAGGGCACCCGCTTTCTGCAACGACAATCAACTTGACGGGTATCACTGATGACATGGTTAAAGGTTCCGACCCAATCGAAGTCGTGTTGCAAAATTTCAAAGATTGGTCAGGCGACGCCATTTTAGTAGCCCACAACGCTTCATTCGATATGGGCTTCATCAACACCGCCTACGAAAAAGTCGGCATTACCAAAGCCGAGAATTCCGTTATTGATACGCTAGAACTTGCCCGTTTTCTATACCCACATTTTAAAAATCACCGCCTAAACACGTTAACGAAGAAATTCAATATCGTGTTAGAACAGCATCACCGGGCGATTTTTGATGCAGAAGCAACGGCATATCTTGGTTGGAAGCTCATTAAAGACGCGAAAGAAATGCGTGACATTGACTTCCATGACCAATTTAATAACTACATGGGCGAAGGCGACGCGTATAAACGTGCCCGTCCATTCCACGCAACGATTTATGCACAAACCGATGTTGGCCTGAAGAATCTTTTCAAACTCGTGTCATTATCACAAATCAATTATTTCTTCCGCGTACCCCGCATCCCAAGATCGCAACTCAAAAAACTACGCGAAGGGCTAATCATCGGCTCTGCCTGCAA
This sequence comes from Listeria booriae, assembly GCF_000766865.1. Taxonomy (GTDB): domain Bacteria; phylum Bacillota; class Bacilli; order Lactobacillales; family Listeriaceae; genus Listeria_A; species Listeria_A booriae. Next base: position 218,124 of record NZ_JNFA01000019.1, on the reverse strand, counting down.
TCAAGGCGAAATTTTCGAAGCAATGATGCAAAAAGGGATGGCCGAAGCAGAACGAATTGCCGATTTTTACGATTTTATCGAAGTACAACCAAAACCTGTGTACCAGCCACTCATTGAACGGGAGCTCGTTCGTGATGAGACAGCGCTTGAAGAAATCATTCGCAACCTTGTTAAAGTCGGCGAAAAAACAGGAAAACCAGTTGTTGCAACAGGAAACGTACATTATTTAAATCCCAACGATAAAATTTACCGCAAAATTCTCATTCACTCCCAAGGTGGTGCTAATCCGCTAAACCGTGCCTCTTTGCCAGACGTTCATTTCCGTTCTACAGACGAAATGCTCGCCGAATTTGCCTTTTTAGGAGAAGAGAAAGCGCGAGAAATCGTGGTGACGAACTCCAACCTAGTTGCTGATTGGATGGATGACTTAAAACCAATTAAAGACGACCTATATACGCCAAAAATCGAAGGCGCAGAAGACGAAGTTCGTAATATGAGCTACACGATGGCGCGCAGTATTTACGGAGACGAATTGCCAGAAATCGTCGAAGCAAGACTGGAAAAAGAACTGAAAAGCATCATCGGTCACGGTTTTGCCGTTATTTACTTGATCTCGCATAAACTTGTTAAGAAATCGCTAAATGAAGGCTATCTCGTAGGTTCGCGTGGATCGGTTGGTTCTTCGCTCGTTGCGACGATGACGGAAATCACCGAGGTAAACCCATTGCCGCCACATTATATTTGCTCTAGCTGTAAACATTCCGAGTTTTTCGATGATGGTTCGGTCGGCTCTGGATTTGATTTGCCAGATAAAGATTGTCCGAATTGTGGCACGGCGCTAACGAAAGAAGGGCAAGATATTCCGTTTGAAACGTTCCTAGGCTTTAAAGGGGATAAGGTTCCCGATATTGATTTGAACTTCTCTGGGGAATACCAGCCAGTGGCCCATGCATATACGAAAGAACTTTTTGGTGAAGAATATGTTTATCGTGCTGGAACAATTGGTACGGTTGCCGAGAAGACGGCGTTTGGTTACGTGCGAAATTACGAGCGCGATATGAATATGACGATTCGTGGCGCTGAAATTGACCGTTTAGTGCAAGGGTGTACCGGAGTTAAACGGACGACAGGACAGCATCCAGGGGGGATTATTGTTATCCCGGACTACATGGATGTATATGATTTCTCGCCAATCCAATTCCCAGCGGATGCCACAGATTCTGAATGGAAAACAACCCATTTTGACTTCCACTCGATTCACGATAACGTGCTGAAACTCGATATACTCGGACACGATGATCCGACCGCAATTCGGATGCTTCAAGACCTAAGCGGTATCGATCCAAAAACAATCCCAACAGACGACAAAGAAGTGATGAAACTATTTGGCTCCACAGAATCACTAGGCGTAAAACCAGCAGATATTGATTCCAAAACAGGTACGCTTGGCATTCCAGAGTTCGGAACCCGCTTCGTTCGTCAAATGTTAGAACAAACCAAACCGACCACGTTTTCCGAGCTTGTCCAAATTTCCGGACTATCACACGGAACCGACGTCTGGTTAGGAAACGCCGAAGAACTTATCAAAAATGACATCTGTTCGCTGGCCGAAGTAATCGGTTGTCGTGATGACATCATGGTATTCCTTATTTATCAAGGGTTAGACAGTTCGCTTGCCTTCCAAATCATGGAGTCCGTTCGTAAAGGGAAAGGCCTCACAGAAGACATGGAAGCAGCAATGATCGAAAACAAAGTACCGAATTGGTATATTGATTCTTGTAAAAAAATCAAGTACATGTTCCCGAAAGCCCATGCCGCGGCCTACGTACTAATGGCTGTGCGTATCGCTTATTTCAAGGTCCATCATCCATTGTTCTTCTACGCGACCTATTTCACCGTCCGTGCCGATGACTTTGACTTAACCGCGATGGTCAACGGAAAAGAAGCAACCAAAGCCAAAATGCAAGAAATCAACGCCAAAGGTCTAGAAGCTTCGACAAAAGAGAAGAATTTGCTAACTGTTCTAGAAATTGCCAATGAAATGCTAGCACGCGGCTTCTCTTTCCAAAAAGTAGACCTATACAAATCAAGCGCAGATGAATTCATCATCGACGGCGACCAGTTAATCCCGCCTTTCAACGCGATTCCAAGTCTTGGTACCAACGTTGCCAAAGCTATCGTAGAAGCGCGTGAAGACGGCGAATTCCTGTCTAAAGAAGACCTACAACAACGCGGAAAAGTGTCCAAAACGATTATCCAATACATGGATGACCAAGGCTGTTTAGACGGCTTACCAGATCAAAACCAACTATCCTTATTTTAAAATTGGCTTCACACAAAGGCTCAAGCAAGGTGTAACGGTTGCAGTAAGCGGGACTTTGTGTTATAGTTAATAACGAAATGACGATAACTCAACCAAGAGTGGGCTAATGCCCACTCTTTCCTTTTGCAACTTTGCAGGGTTAACTTATCGTAAAACATGAATTTACGCTGCGTTTGATAGTACAGTCACACCATCAGCTACGTTAGACAACGCTTATAATTCACGAGAATATAAGGAGGCTAAAATGAGTAAAGTTCTTGAACAAGTAGAAGAAATCGTTTTGCCAATCGCAAGCGAGCTTCAACTAGAACTGGTCGATTTAGCGTTTGAAAAAGAAGGAAAGCACTGGTATTTACGGGTATTCTTAGATAAAGAAGGTGGCATTGACATTGATGAATGCGCCTTGGTTAGCGAACGATTAAGCGAAATCTTAGACAAAAATGACCCAATTACGCAGAATTACTTTTTAGAAGTATCATCACCAGGCGCTGAACGACCACTGAAAAAAGAAAAAGATTTTGAAGAAGCAGTAGGCAAGTGGGTCCACGTGACAAGTTACGAACCAATTGCCGACCGCAAAATGTGGGAAGGTACACTCACGAACTACGACGGCGAAACATTGACGATTGAGATTCTCGATAAAACGCGTAAAATCGTTTGCGAAATCCCGAGAAAAAGCGTAGCCAAAGCAAGACTAGCGATTAAATTTTAAAGGAAGCAGTAAAGATTAAAGGAGCTGAGAAAGAATGAGCACAGAATTATTGGATGCTCTCCATGTTTTAGAACATGATAAAGGAATTTCCCGCGATGTTATTATCGAGGCAATTGAGGCGGCACTTGTGTCTGCTTATAAACGTAACTTCAACCAAGCGCAAAACGTACGCGTAGATTTGAACTTAGATAACGGTTCGATGCACGTACTGGCACGTAAAGATGTTGTTGATCAAGTATTTGACTCAAGACTTGAAATTTCAGTAGAAGAAGCCCACAAAATCAACCCGGCGTTTAAAGTTGGCGATGTCGTGGAACTAGAAGTAACACCGAAAGATTTCGGTCGAATTGCGGCTCAAACGGCAAAACAAGTCGTAACACAACGCGTACGTGAAGCAGAACGTGGCATCATTTATGATGAATTTATCGATCGCGAAGATGATATCATGACTGGTATCGTTGAGCGCCAAGACTCGCGTTTCATCTACGTCAACCTTGGTAAAATCGAAGCGATTCTCTCACAAAACGAGCAAATGCCAAACGAAACGTATCGCGCACATGACCGTATCAAAGTCTACTTAACAAAAGTCGAAAAAACAACAAAAGGTCCGCAAATTTACGTATCTCGTACACATCCTGGTCTTTTAAAACGTCTTTTTGAAATGGAAGTTCCTGAAATTTATGAAGGTCTCGTGGAGATTAAATCTGTAGCTCGTGAAGCTGGCGACCGTTCAAAAATCTCGGTTTACACAGAAAATCCAGAAATCGATCCAGTTGGTTCATGTGTTGGACCTAAAGGCGCACGTGTGCAAGCAATCGTCAACGAACTTAAAGGCGAAAAAATCGATATCGTCGAATGGTCTGCAGATCCGTTCACATTCGTAGCCAATGCGCTTAGCCCTTCCAAAGTGCTAGATGTCATTGTAAACGAAGAAGAACAAGCGACAACCGTTATCGTACCTGACTACCAACTATCCTTAGCTATCGGTAAACGTGGTCAAAACGCCCGTCTTGCTGCGAAACTAACAGGTTGGAAAATCGATATTAAGAGTGAAACAGTTGCCACAGAAGCTGGTATCTATCCGCGCCCAGATGGCCCAGTCATCGAACGCGTAGACATTGATATGGCAGATGAAGCGGAGCAAGACGAAGAATAAAGGAGTGAACTTTTCACGATGCGTAACAAGAAAATTCCCTTAAGAAAATGTATTGTAACAGGTGAACGCAAACCAAAAGGCGAACTTTTACGTATTGCCTACTCCAAAGACGGTGTACTTACGATTGACCCTAGCGGAAAAGCGCCAGGACGCGGTTTTTATATTCTAATCGACAGTGCCGTTGCCCAGAAAGCCAAGAAGAAGAACAGTATTTTTGGACAACTAAAAATGCCAGAACAAGAAGGTTTTTACGATCAGCTAATTGAATACGTAAAAACAGTCGAAGGAGCATAACATGGATCTTACTAAAGTCTATTCCTTACTTGGAATTGCTTTTCGCGCCCGTAAGCTCGTAACTGGCGAAGAATTAGTTTTAAAAGAAGTGAGACGTCAAAAGGCAAGGTTAGTCATCATTTCAGAAGATATCTCAGAAAAAACCGAGAAAACAATCCGTAACAAATGTCAGTATTACGATGTCCCGCTTGTGAAAGCCGGCACCCGTGAACAACTTGGCGGTGCAATCGGTAAAGATGCAAGGGCCATTATAGCAGTAATGGATAAAGGATTTGCGACAAAATTAGCGGATCTGCTCGGGTGAAATCTTAACGGAGGTGTGTCACATGAGTAAAGTTCGTGTATATGAATACGCAAAGGAACACCAATTACCTAGTAAAAAAGTCATTGAAACACTACAAGAGTTAGGCGTTGAAGTCGCTAACCACATGTCTACCATTAACGAAAACGCATTACGACAACTTGACAAAACATTGCTTGGACCGAAAAAAGAATCTGCCGCGCCAAGCAGCCAACCTAAAGCAACAAACGAAGCAGGTCAAAGTAAGGGGTCTAATAAACCAAATATGAATGATAAAACAAATCAATCGAAACCAAATAATAATAGTAAACCGTCCCAAGGCGGAAACAAACCAGCAGCAAGTGCTAACAAACCAAGCGGTGGCAACACACAAGGCGGCGCTAACCGTCCAAACAACAATAGCGGCACACAAAACCGTCCAGGTGGAAACAATGCCGGCGGTGGCAACCGTAACAACCAAGGCGGCAATCGCAACAATAACCAAAACCGCGGTCGCAAAAACAACACGAAATACAAAGGCAAACGTAACCACAGTACAGTACCACCAACTCCGCCAAAACCAAAAGAGCTTCCGGAAAAAATCGTTTTCTCCGAATCACTTACAGTTGGCGAACTAGCGCGTAAATTATACCGCGAACCATCTGAAATCATCAAAAAATTATTCATGCTAGGCGTAGTCGCAACTATTAACCAAGTGTTGGACAAAGATGCCATTGAATTAATTTGTGGTGAGTATGGTGTCGAAGTAGAAGAAGAAATCAAAGTAGATATCACCGATTTAGATGTGTATTTTGAAGAAGCAACAGAAGAAGATAAAGGCAAAGAAGTAGAGCGTCCAGCCGTTGTTACTATCATGGGTCACGTCGATCACGGTAAAACAACATTGCTTGATTCCTTGCGTAACACGAAAGTAACACTAGGTGAAGCAGGCGGAATCACGCAGCATATCGGTGCTTATCAATTAGAAGTACACGATAAGAAAATCACGTTCCTTGATACACCAGGTCATGCAGCCTTTACGACAATGCGTGCACGTGGCGCAAGAATTACGGATATTACGATTCTTGTTGTAGCAGCAGACGATGGCGTTATGCCACAAACAATTGAAGCGATTAACCATGCGAAAGCAGCCGACGTTCCAATTATCGTAGCAGTCAACAAAATTGATAAACCACAAGCCAACCCAGATCGCGTAATGCAAGAACTTACAGAATATGAATTAGTTCCAGAAGCATGGGGCGGCGACACAATTTTCGTACCAATTTCCGCTAAATTTGGCGAAGGTCTAGATAACTTGTTAGAAATGATTTTGCTTGTATCTGAAGTAGAAGAATTAAGAGCCAATCCAGACCGTTTAGCTATCGGTAGCGTTATCGAAGCCGAGCTAGACAAAGGTCGCGGTTCCGTTGCGACACTATTAGTACAAGACGGTACACTAAAAGTCGGCGATCCAATCGTTGTCGGAAATACATTTGGTCGCGTTCGTGCAATGGTCAATGACCTTGGCCGCCGCGTGAAAAAAGTAGGACCAAGTACACCAGTTGAAATCACTGGACTTAGCGACGTACCACAAGCTGGAGACCGTTTCGTTGTTTTCGAAGATGAAAAAACTGCGCGTAGCGTCGGTGAATCGCGTGCTAGCCGCGCTGTTGTAGAGCAACGTTCTGCAACAAACCGCGTTAGCCTAGAAAACTTATTCGAACACATGAAAGCTGGCGAAATGAAAGAAGTTAACGTCATCATCAAAGCCGACGTACAAGGTTCTGTCGAAGCACTTGCTGCTTCCTTACGCAAAATCGAAGTCGAAGGCGTAAACGTTAAAATCATTCACACATCAGTTGGTGCCATCAACGAATCCGATATTACACTTGCCGCAGCATCTAATGCAATTGTTATTGGTTTCAACGTTCGCCCAACAACACAAGCCCGTGAAGGCGCTGAAAACGAAGGCGTAGATATCCGTCTACACCGCGTTATTTATAAAGCAATCGACGAAATCGAAGCAGCGATGAAAGGGATGCTTGACCCAGAATTCCAAGAAAAAATTATCGGTCAAGCGCAAGTTCGTCAAACAATCAACGTATCTAAAATCGGTACAATTGCTGGTTGTTACGTAACAGATGGTAAAATCACACGTGATAGTGGCGTACGTATTATCCGCGACGGCATCGTTGTTTTCGAAGGAGAAATTGCGACACTAAAACGTTTCAAAGACGATGCAAAAGAAGTAGCTAAAGGCTTTGAATGTGGTATTACAATCGAGAAATTCAACGACATTAAAGAAGACGATGTGATTGAAGCGTACATCATGGAGGAAATCGAACGTAAATGATCCGTTACGTCGAATCCGAATGGGTAATGCAGACACCACAAACGCTGAAAGAAAAACGGGCCATCATCAAGCGCGTCTTAACACGCGCCGGCCAGAAATTTAATATCTCCATTGCCGAAATTGGATTTCAAGACAAATGGCAGCGAAGCCTCATCGGTTTTGCTGTCGTCTCGGAATCACACATTCACGCTGAAAAAGTAGCCGATACCGTGCTTGCTTTTTTAGACGCATTTCCAGAATGGGAACGCGGACAAACAACAATGGAAAGTCTGTAAAATGAGGTGAAAACATGAATGTTCGAGCTAATCGTGTAGCAGAGCAACTAAAAAAAGAGCTTGGCGACATCCTAAACCGCAAAATTAGAGATCCGCGCGTAGGCTTCATTACTGTCACAGGTGTTGACGTAACAGGAGACTTACAACAAGCAACCGTATTCGTGTCTGTTTTAGGCGAAGAAAAAGAGCAAAAAGATGCCCTGACTGCCTTAGACAAAGCACATGGTTTTATTCGCTCTGAAATTGGAAGTCGCATTCGCTTGCGCAAAGTACCAGAACTATTTTTTGAAATTGATAATTCTGTCGCTTACGGCAACCATATCGACGACCTATTACGTGGTTTAAATGATAACGAATAATAAACAATAGAAGGATAGGTGCCAGTATCATCGGCCGTCTATCCTTCTTTGTGTAGGAACAGGAGGGCAATCTATGGACGGAATTATCCCTTTGTGGAAAGAAAAAGGAATGACCAGTCACGACTGCGTGTTTAAACTACGCAAAATTTTACAAACAAAAAAAGTTGGGCACACAGGTACACTTGATCCAGATGTCGAAGGCGTACTACCAATTTGCATTGGACGGGCAACCAAACTCGCCGAATATATAACCGATGAAGGCAAAGTATACGAAGCAACCGTCACACTAGGAACTGCAACAACTACCGAAGACGCTAGCGGAGAAGTCGTTGCTGAAAAAGCAATCACCGAAACCATCCTGCCAATCGATGTAGAAAAAGCAGCCAAATCCTTTGTCGGCACGATTCAGCAAACACCGCCAATGTACTCCGCTGTCAAAGTAAAAGGACGCCGGTTGTATGAATATGCAAGAGCTGGTATAGAGGTGGAACGTCCTATTCGCACGGTGAATATTTATGCAATAGACCTGCTCAAGCCTTACACACCAATAAGTCCAGATAATAACACTTTCCGAATTCGCATTCACTGCGGTAAAGGCACCTACATCCGCACATTAGCTGTTATGATTGGTGAAAAACTCGGCTACCCCGCCCACATGTCCGAACTAAAACGAACACAAAGCGGTATTTTCACAGAAGCCCAATGCTTCACGCTAGCCGAAATCGAAGCTTTGCGCGCTAAAGAAGACGAAGCAAGTTTTCTATATCCGCTAGAAGATGGTCTTTCTGACATGAAAAAACAAGACATATCCGATCTCGTGTATGAAAAAGTTCTAAACGGCGTCGTACTTCCAGAACAGTTTATTAAAGATCGCAGTGAAGGGCGTGTCGCGCTCATGCACAACAATAAACTGACCGCAATCTACGTACAACATCCCGAACGTCGCGATTTTTGGAAACCAGAGAAAGTCATCGAACTACGAGCCGGCAAATTAAATTAACCAAACAAAAAGAAGCCTACCGATTTTTCAGGCAAGCTTCCGTATTAACTCCATATTGATTGCGCACTTTTTTAGTACCCGTAAAGCAGTTGCGTAAAACATTTAGAGAAGGGGATTTCATGGAAACGTATTTTTTACACCATCCACCAGAAACCAAAGAACGCGACCCGAAAGTCATCGCACTCGGTTTTTTCGATGGATTGCACCGCGGACATCAAGAAGTAATCAACACAGCTAAAAAAGAAGCTGAAAAACGCGGCATCAAAACTGCCGTTCTAACTTTTGATCCACATCCATCTGTCGTCCTGAGTCAAAAGCGCAAACAAGTCAAATACTTAACCCCGCTAGAAGAAAAGAAAAAGCGCATGGCAGAACTAGGCGTTGATATTTTATACATTGTGCGCTTCACAACGGCATTTTCTAATCTTAGCCCAGAAGATTTCGTCGCGAATTACCTTATCGGCTTAAATGCGAAACATGTCGTAGCAGGCTTTGATTACTCTTACGGACGTCAAGGTGCCGGCAAAATGACCGAACTGACGAAGTACGCCGATAACCAATTTGATGTCACGATTGTTGAAAAACTAGAAGATTTGCATGATAAAGTAAGCTCAACCAACATTCGCAAATACATTGAAGAAGGTCAGTTAGACGAAGCAAACCAACTTCTAGGCTATCCGTATACTGTCACTGGGACAGTCATTCATGGGGATAAACGCGGCCGTACAATTGGTTTTCCGACTGCTAATATTGCCGTTGACGAAGGATTCCTTATTCCAAAATTAGGCGTGTACGCAGTGAAATTCAAAGTCGGCGACGAAACGCATCTTGGCATGGCGAGCATTGGCTATAATATCACATTTAAAGACGACCAAGCGATGTCTATCGAAGTGTATATTTTAGACTTCCACCAAGAAATTTATGGCGAAGAAATCGAAATCGAGTGGTTCCATTATTTCCGCCCCGAATTGAAATTCAACGGCGTAGAAGGACTAATCGAACAATTGAAGAAAGACGAAGCAGATACAAGAGCATTTTTCTCATAAAAAGTGCGGCTATTGCTTGCTTTTTGCTAGAAAATAGTGTATCTTTAATTCTGTACGAAAAAAGAACCCTTACTTGGCATTTAGCGAGTCACCAACGCTTTGCTCAGTACGCGGGGATTAGAAATGAAGGAGGTGTGTAAGAAATGGCATTGACACAAGAGCGTAAAAATGAAATTATCGCTGAATATCGTGTACATGATACGGACACTGGTTCACCAGAAGTTCAAATCGCTGTTCTTACTGCAGAAATTAACAGTTTGAATGAACACGTTCGCGTTCACAAGAAAGACCACCACTCTTATCGTGGTTTGATGAAAATGGTCGGTCACCGTCGTAACCTTTTAACTTACCTACGTAAGAAAGATGTTGCACGTTACCGCGAACTTATCGGACGTCTAGGTTTACGTCGATAAAAACAAGGAAAACGGGATATTTTTGTCCCGTTTTTTTTTGAAAAAATGAAAACAGAGGCAGCGCGAAAACCTAGCAAGAAAGAGGCTTTATCGCATGAATCCAAAAACGTGCTAGTACACGGATAGTAGTAGGTTTTTGGATTCATGTGTGTCTGAGAAATCCATGTTCCTCAGGCGTGCGTGAAGAATTATTATGCATGGTAAAGTTTCTAGCAAGGCGCGCTCCTCCTATGTAAAAGGAGACTAAAATATGTCAGAAAAACAAGTATTCAAGTCCACATGGGCAGGAAAAGATTTAGTAATCGAAGTCGGTCAAATGGCGAAACAAGCCAATGGCGCAGCACTTATCCGTTATGGTGACACGGTTGTTTTAACAGCTGCGGTAGGTTCAAGAAAACCAAGACCAGGTGACTTTTTCCCGTTAACCGTTAACTACGAAGAAAAAATGTATGCCGTTGGTAAAGTACCAGGTGGCTTCTTAAAACGTGAAGGACGTCCAAGCGACCGCGCAACATTAACAGCGCGTCTCATCGACCGTCCCATCCGTCCGCTTTTTGCAGAAGGATATCGTAATGACGTACAAATCACATCGACTGTGCTTAGCGTAGAGCAAGATTGTTCCCCAGAAATGGCTGCAATGCTCGGCTCATCTATCGCACTTTCTATCTCAGACATTCCGTTTGAAGGCCCAATCGCAGGCGTTGACGTTGGTCGTATTAACGGCGAATACGTTATCAACCCAAGCGTGGAGCAAGCAGAACAAAGCGATATTAGCTTAACTGTTGCCGGAACAAAAGAAGCAATCAACATGGTAGAAGCAGGCGCGAAAGAAGTTCCTGAAGAAGCAATGCTTGAAGCAATTATGTTCGGTCACGAAGAAATTAAACGCTTAATCGCCTTCCAAGAAGAAATCGTTGCTGCTGTGGGTAAAGAGAAGATGGAAGTCGAATTATTCGTTCCAGACGCAGCCCTTGTAGAAGAAATCAAACAACGCGCAGAAGCAGACATGAAAAAAGCAATCCAAACAGAAGAAAAACTAGCGCGCGAAGAAAATATCACAGTACTAAAAGAAACGGTCATTGCGGAGTACGAAGCGAAAGAACTCGAAAACGCGGCTGACGTTTTACCAGAAGTAGGGCATATCCTTGAAATTCTTGAAAAAGATGAAATGCGCCGCCTTATTTCTCAAGATAAAATCCGTCCTGATGGTCGTAAAGTGGATGAAATCCGTCCGCTATCATCAGAAGTTGGCATCTTGCCACGCGTCCATGGTTCAGGTCTATTTACACGTGGGCAAACACAAGCGCTTAGCGTGTGTACATTAGCGCCTTTACGCGAACACCAAATCATTGATGGTTTAGGTCTTGAAGACTCAAAACGCTTCATGCATCATTATAACTTCCCGCAATTCAGTGTTGGGGAAACAGGTCCTCGTCGCGCTCCAGGTCGTCGTGAAATCGGTCACGGAGCACTTGGCGAACGCGCCTTGCAACAAGTTATTCCGAGTGAAGAAGACTTCCCGTACACGATTCGTCTTGTATCCGAAGTTTTGGAATCGAACGGTTCTAGCTCGCAAGCAAGTATTTGTGGTTCGACGCTTGCAATGATGGATGCTGGTGTACCAATCAAAGCGCCAGTAGCTGGTATCGCAATGGGTCTTGTAAAACTTGGCGACGATTACACAATCCTTTCTGATATTCAAGGAATGGAAGATCACTTCGGCGACATGGATTTCAAAGTTGCTGGAACACGTGACGGTATCACAGCCTTGCAAATGGATATTAAAATCGATGGCCTTAGCCGCCAAATCCTAGAAGAAGCGTTGACACAAGCCAAAGCTGGCCGTCTGCACATTCTAGAACATTTAGAAGCAACGATCAATACACCACGTGAAACACTATCTGAATACGCACCGAAAATCGTTACCATGACAATCAAACCAGACAAAATCAAAGACGTTATCGGGCCTGGCGGTAAACAAATCAACCAAATCATCGACGAAACGAGCGTTAAAATCGACATCGAACAAGATGGTACCGTATTTATCGCGTCCCAAGACGATGCAATGATTGAAAAAGCAAAAGCCATGATTGAAGAAATCGTGCGCGAAGTACAAGTCGGCGAAATTTACGACGGTAAAGTACGCCGCATCGAGAAATTCGGAGCTTTCGTTGAATTGTTCAAAGGAAAAGATGGCTTGATTCACATTTCTGAACTAGCGCATGAACGCGTTGGCAAAGTAGAAGACATCTTGAAAATGGGCGATATCGTCAAAGTAAAAGTAACAGAAATCGATGACCACGGTCGCGTAAACGTATCTCGCAAAGCGTTAATCGAGAAAAAAGAAGGGGACAGCAGCACAGAACAATCAAGCCGTCCACCACGCAAAGAAGGCTACAAGAAACCATACAACAAAGATAAGAAATAAATTTATCCAAAACGCTCGCCTAGGCATACTGTATGGCGGGTGTTTTTTTGCATCGAAAAAGCCTGCCATCACAAGGACAGCAGGCTAACGTTACTATTTCTTTCGTGCTTTTAAATTGGATTTATATTGCGTTTCCAGTGCCTTATGAACGGCCTTCCATTTCTGCTTCTCGGCACGTTGCAAAACAGGGTCGTTTTTACGCTCGAAATAGGCTAGTTCTCGCTTTAATTTCACCCAATTCGTATAATGAGCCTCCGGAAGTGTTCCGTCTGCGAGAGCAGCTTGTACGGCGCATTCTGGCTCCGTTCCATGTTGACAATTACGGAACTTACAACGTGTCGCTAAATCTTCAATATCTTGAAACGTCTCACCAAGTCCATCACTCGCTTGACCAATACCAAGTTCGCGCATTCCTGGCGTATCAATAACGAGCAAACCAGTATGCAATAAATGCAGCTCCCGATGTGTCGTCGTATGCTTACCTTTAGAGTCATCCTCACGAATACCACTCGTTTTCATGAGCGACTCGCCAGACAAAGCATTGATAAACGATGATTTTCCGACACCAGAAGACCCAAGCAGAACAACCGTCTCACCAGGTTTCAAAAACGCTTCGATTGCTTCAAAACCGCGTTTCGATAAATTATCCACTGGAAAAACTGGCACACCGTACGCAACAAGTTCAATTTCCGTTACGATTTGCGCCACGTCATCACTTAAATCCGCTTTCGTCAAAATAATTACTGGTTTCGCGCCACTATCCCAAGCAATCGTCAAATACCGTTCCAACCGATTCATACTAAAATCATGATTTAGCGAACTAACAATAAACACATAGTCAAAGTTCGCAGCCACCAATTGTTCACCACCAGCTGGATCGCTACGCTTAAACACCGTTTTCCGGTCCAACACACCATGTATCAACGACGTATCTTGCGGATAACTCTCCAATGCCACAAAATCACCAACCGCAGGCAAATCCGTATTCATCGCGCCCATAAACGCGACATATTTCAATTTGGCCAAGTGCTCGCCATCTTTGGATATCACCTTAAAAAAATCTCTAAAAACCGCTGTAACACGCGCGGGAACTAATCCTTCCTGCAATGTTTGCGCCTCAAAAAAATCTGTAAATCCATAATTATTAATAATACTCAATGTTTTCGCTCCTTTATAATAGGGGAGCCTTAATTCAGATCAAACGCTCCCAAAATGTGATTGCTATTCGTATCTAGAAAAGTTACAATATCCATAATTCATCATCCTTTCATAATGGGAATTCCGTTTCATTATAACACGACAAGAACGTTTTTGCTAGGGGAAAAAGGCAACAAAAAAAACAGGAGAGTGACGAATCACTTTCCTGTTTTACTTATTAATTCTTATGCGTAATGATTTTCGCGATTTGATCGGCTGTCATCGTGCTGTTCACGTTGTAGGCACCGTCACGAACATACTTCTCATAGCCATTTGCACGCAAGAATTTGTCAAAGTCAGAACCAGATTTAATGATTCCGGCAGCTTGCAATTCATTACCTGCTTTAGACGATGGGTCGCCCTTTTTGATAACAAGCGTAAATTTCTTCACTTGTTTCGCTTTTTCTTCTTCTGCTTTTTTCTTAGCAGCGGCTGCTTTTTGTGCTTCTGCAGCTTGTGATTTAGCTAGTTCTTGAGATGCTAGTAGGTCCTCATACTTCTTTTTGTAAGAAGAATCATCGGCTTTGGTTGTCGTTGTTTTTTCTGGTTCCGCTGACTTTTCTGCTTGTGCGCTTGATGAAAAGAAAGTATCAAAGACAAGCAAGAGCACGGCTGAGATTAAGAAACCGAGTGCCAACATGCGAAGTGATTGTTTCATTTTGTAAGTTCCTCCCCTAAATAGCTCTTATTAATGAGCAACGTATTCAGCGATTATTTCATTTACTTGTTCTTCAGAAAGCTCGGACTGGACAATAATTTCTTCTATAGTGACGCCAGAAGTATACAAATTGATGATTTGTTTCTTTCGCAAGTCACGCAGTTTCTTACTTGATGTGCGGACTGGTGTAACAGTATCAGCATCAATTTTCATTGTATTTTCTAGAGTAGACACGCGTTTTTTTAATTCGAAGTTCTCTTGCATTAATTGTGATGCAATCTCTTCAAGCTCGCTTTCAAGTTGTTTGCTATTTCCTTTTTGCATGAATGAAAGCAAGAATAGGACAACAGAACAGGCAAGGAGAATTATGATTAATACCGTCATTGTGTGAATAACACCTCTTTTCCCTAAACTCTACTTCTATTTATAGCACAATTTGGAGCAAAAACATAGTCAAAAAGACAGATTGTAAAGAAAATAAAAAGAAAAGCTCAGGAATCCTTGCGCAAAGCCTTTAAAAATGATATTATAATACAGGTCTGATAGATAAATAATCCGTTTGAAAGAGTCTGGAGGGAAATAGAATGCGTGTTAATATTACTTTAGAATGTACAGAGTGCGGCGATCGCAACTACATTACAACTAAAAACAAACGTGAAAACCCGGAACGTATTGAATTAAAAAAATATTGTCCAAGATTGCGCCGTGTGACTTTGCACCGCGAAACTAAGTAAGCAGCAGGATTTTCGCCTGTTGCTTTTTTTTAGCTTTTTATGAGTAAAGGGGGCTTTCAAAATGGAAGAAAAAGCAATTTTACGCCACGAAACATTGGCAAGTCTAAACGAAATGGACGAAACTACATATGAAAACAGATCTGCAAGTCTTGCCAAACAGCTTTATAATGAAGAAGCATGGCATCAAGCGACAATTATCGGCATCACCATTGCCCGTTTCCCGGAAGTTGCAACAAAAGAAATCATTCGGCGTGCTTGGCTAGAAGGTAAAAAAGTAGCCATTCCCGAAACAAATAACAAAACAAAGACAATGCAATTTCGTCACTACGAAGCAAACGATCCACTCATGCAAAAAGCGCTAGGCCTATACGAACCAACAAAAGATGCGCCAATCATTTCCGAAGAAAAAATAGATTTGCTCATCGTTCCTGGCGTTGTTTTCCGTCCAGACGGGTATCGAATCGGCTTTGGCGGTGGCTTCTATGACCGTTATTTAGCAGGTTATGAAGGCAATACGATTTCGCTTTGCTATACCGATCAAATATCTACTAATTTTACGCCAGAAAACCACGACTTACCTGTTCAAAAACTCATAATTGAGGCGAATCAAAAATAATAGCAGAAAAATGGCAGAGATTGATTTACAAGACTGGCCTTTTTGCGTATAGTATTACTTATAAATAGGATTTTAAAGAAAGCAGGGAATTTTTTGAGCTTCCAAGAACAGTATATCTTTTGGCGATTAACGAACTATTTTCTTGTGGAAGAAGGCTATCGCTTAATTCATCTTCACGAAAAGAAGCAAGAACTTTGGTTAGACAATCCAGCACAGAAGAAGCGGCCAGTGATTCGAATCCAGATGAAGGAGCTCAGCTGGGCAAATGTGGTAGAGCGAGATATTGAACAAGTCATGCGTGTTTGCGAAGACTTACGTAAACAAATGGGGCGTTTGAAACTCCCACTTATCAATATTTATATCACACCCTTTGCGCCAGTCGGGGACATTTCAGAATGGTTCGACAAGCCGCTACAATCCGATAACGAAAAGATAAGTTTAAATAATATATTGATTGATAAAGAAGCCGCAAACGCACAATTACCAGACTTAGAGGCATCGCTCGACATTCCAGCAGGCACTTTTCATGTCCCAGAAGACATTGATGAGGCGGCTGTAGTGAGAGAACGCAGTCAAGTCATTAACTACATCACTGCGAAAGTTAGCGAAGAACAAGTGCAGGCCCGCAAGGAAAAGCCTTATGTGACTTACGTTTTACTAGCCATTCAGATTGCTGTATTCCTCATCATGACTTTCACTGGTGGAACAAGCAACAACACGTACAACCTAGTTCGTTGGGGTGCCAAGTTTAACCCGCTCATTTACGCTGGCGAATGGTGGCGCTTTATTACACCGATGTTTATCCATATAGGCTTGCTACACTTACTCATGAATTCAGTCGTCCTTTATATTATTGGACCAATGGCTGAGAAACTATACGGAAAATGGCGTTACGCATTAATTTATTTTATATCCGGTATTACCGGTGTCGTTGCAAGCTTCGTATTTAATGTAAACGTGTCGGCCGGTGCTAGTACAGCGATTTTTGGTATTTTTGGTGCATTGCTCTATTTAGTGGTATTAAAACCGCATATTTATGCGCGCTCACTAGGAATCAGCATTGCTGGATTAGTCGTTGTGAATTTAGTCGTCGATTTATTTTCGCAAGGAATCGATTTAGCTGGTCACATCGGCGGTTTAGTTGGCGGATTCTTGATTGCAGGCGCTTTATCCATGCCTAACCAATATTTCCATTGGCGCCGCGTCCTTTACGGAATTTCTGTCGTTGCCCTAACCGCATTTTTCCTATGGTTTGGTTTTAGTAAAGGCCAGCAACCATATGACCCGCAAAACGCGAATGGCGTTGCAGGAGCATTCATCCAAAATGAAGATTACGATACCGCGCAAACCATATTAAATCAACTAAAATCTTCGAACAGCGCTGATGACGTCACGTTTACTAATTTGGCAGTGATTGCAACAATCAAAGACAACGAGAAACAAGCCGCCATTTACGCAAATGAAGCTATCCGCTTGCAGCCTTTTAACCCCCATGCCCATTTCTTATTAGCTAGGAATTACGAGATGCAAGGCGATTTGAAACAAGCGTTAAAAGAAGCAAGCATCGCTGTAGAGCAGGAGAAATCTGAAACATATATGCAGTATAAGCAGTATTTAGAAAGCAAAATCCAAATGAGATAAGAAGGTATCGTTATGAAAACAGTTTATGATGTGGCTCAATTGCTTAAGAAATATGGCATCTTTGTCTACTTAGGGAAAAGGGAGTGGGACATTGAAATGATGGAATACGAGCTTACTGAACTGTTTAAACATAAATTGCTTGATCGAGAAGTATATGCTCGCGCGCGATCGATTTTAAAAGTAGAGCTGGATAAAGAGAAAGCAAAAAATAGAGTGTAGATTAGGAGACATGTGAACATGGAAAAGAAATTAATTGGTGTTGACCTAGGTGGAACTACTGCAAAAATCGCGATTTTAACAACAGATGGCAAAATCGAAGAAAAATGGTCTGTCGCAACAGACATCGCAGACGAAGGCTCTCATATCGTTCGCAATATCGGCGACAGCATTAATCAAAAATTAACCGATTTACAATTAGATAATAGCGGCTTTTACGGTATCGGAATGGGTACCCCAGGAACCATTGATTATGAAAAAGGAACCGTCAAAGGTGCCTACAATCTTAACTGGGCAAAAACACAAAATGTAGCAACAGACTTAAAAGCAATTACAGGTTTAGATGTTTACTTAGATAATGACGCTAATATCGCAGCGGTAGGCGAAAGATGGCAAGGCGCTGGTGAAGGCTCTGCTAACGTATTCTTTGTAACCCTAGGAACAGGCGTTGGCGGCGGTATTTTCGCTGAAGGCAAAATTCTTCATGGAGCAAAAGGAGCAGCAGGCGAGATTGGTCATATCACCGTAGACACAAGTGAACATGCGTATGACTGTACTTGCGGCAAAAAAGGTTGCCTAGAAACCATTGCATCCGCTACAGGTATCGTCCGCGTAGCAAAAGATTTAGCCAAAACATACGAGAAAGACTCCAAGTTAAAAGCAACATCCGAAGAAGTAACATCGAAATTGATTTTCGAACTGGCAGCAGAGGGCGATGAACTAGCGAAAGAAGTAGTCGATCATATTTGCTTCTATCTTGGTCTTGCGTGTAGCCATATCGGTAACATGCTAAATCCAGAAAAAATTATTATTGGTGGTGGCGTTTCCGCAGCAGGTGACGCATTGCTAAAACCAATTCAAACCTATTTCGAAGGCATGGTTTTCCCAGCAGTACGAGAATCTACATCGATTTCGATTGCAACTTTAGGAAACGATGCAGGCGTTTTAGGTGCAGCGTGGTTAGCGCTTCCAGCTGAATAAAAGCTATTGATTGGCGATATTATTAGTACCTATTTCAATGCTAATAATATCGCTTGTTTTTAATTTTGTTGGAAATTTGTTTTAGTGTCTGAATGTCAGGGTAAAATGTAATTAACACACAAGCAATTGGGGGGAGAGAGATGAATAAAAAACGCATATTTTTTCTAATTACTATCCTGGGTCTTTTATTTCTTTCCTATGGCTGCGAAAGTGAGAAGGCACCGACCAAAAAGCAGACAAGCACACCTGACACAATCAAAACATCGAACATTAAATCAAAAGAATTTCAACGAGTAGTCGGCTGGATCGATGACAATCACGTATTAGTGCAACTAAAAGGAAATAAGAAAATGACATTCGAAAGCCTAAATGTCTTTACAAACAAAAGAAAACCAATTTATGAAACAAAAAATGTAATCTCAGAAGTCCTCATTAGTCCGAATCGTGATCGCTTTTTACTTTATTCAGCAGCAAATAAAAACGAAGCTTCTTTAGAAGTGATTTCCATGTCTGGCGCGCTCATGTATACAAAATCTGTAAAGCCACAAAATATCGAATTTGGTTGGAACCAAGACAATCAGGACAAAATGTTCTTAACAACATTTGATACAGACTGGAATTATCAAGTTTTTCAATGGGATATTTTATCAGGGGCTTTGACGAAATTAAATACAGATGCACCGTTTGTAACGTGGTACAGCGATAATCTATTTGTTTTTAATCAGAAGACTTCGCCAAAAGATGATAAGGGCGATTTATATTTAGAGGATATGCGCGATAAGCAAATGAAGAGCTTGATTGCGGCCGATATTTATCAGTTTGTGGTATCGGCAAACACATTGTTAACAATGGAGCCCAGTGATACGGAGAAAGAGATGACTTATAATTTTAGAACAATAGGGTTTCAGTCTTACTATAGTTATGATGCACCTCGAGTGTATGACGAACTCGGTACTTTCTTTCCTTTCTATGATTTAAATGTCGAACAGCAAAGCTTCCTCACATTTGAGCCATATGAAAGTAAAAAACTAAAAGATTATGGCGGGGAATTCAAGCTAGTTAGTGTCGATCCTAAAGCGAAAAAGAAGACGACGGTATTGGAGCTGGTTAACAACGAACCAATTCTAACTTCTCCGAACGGGAGATATTGTCTGTACGGCTATTTATTTGACCAAATTATTGATTTAAAAACCGAAAACATAACTTATCTAATACAACATCAAGATAAAATGTATTAAAACATGCCAAGCGTTTTAACCTGGCATGTTTTTTTCGTGCATTGAATTTAAACAGAAACGTCTCTTTTTTGGAAGAAAATAAAAGATAGAGCCATAAATACGACATAGTATACTGCAAGAATGCCAATAGCTAAACCTGTCGATAGACCACTATTAATCTCCATGCTACCCATCGCATTTGAATTCATATTAATATAATATAATGGGGTCACAAAGATGTATTTAAACCATTCAAATTTCTCTGCTAACATTAAAGTGATACCGCCAGCGATGCTATTGATAAACAGTAAGAACAGACCAATTCCAACTGCTAGCGCTTGACTTCTTAGAAGGGAAGATACCATGAATGCAATGGACATGGAGAAAATCAATTCAACTAGAAAGAATCCAAGTTGTGTGCTTAGCGCATTAATTGCTGTTAGACCAGTATTTAAGATATCTCCATTCTCTGAATATGTTGGGATTATGTCACTTACATCTTGTGTCAAGCTTCCAAAAGAGGTAAGCACGCCGCTAATTAGATAGGTTATTAATAGTGTGAAGAGAGCAAGTGCGACAGCATAAAGCATGACAACAATGTATTTAGATAAGAGGATTTCCCATCTTTTATATGGTCGAATCAATAATAATTTGATTGTCCCAAAACTGAATTCTGAAGCAACGACAGAACTAGCAATAACGATAGAGAATAGTGCGACTAAAAACATACTAATGCCATTAATAGACAGCATAAATTGAATGTTATCAATGTCGGGCGAAACGGATCTAAAGATTGCTGCTAGAGCTAATATAACCACCATAATGATTATTGGATATAGCCAAGTACTGAAGCGAAGTGATATTTTTCTTGTTTCATTTGCGATTAGTGTCATCATTGCATACTACCTCCATTATGTTTCGTTATTTCTAGGAATCGTTCTTCCAATGATTTTGTTTGTGGTTCCACTGTGAAGATGGAAATATCGGCTAAAGCGAGATTTTTCACTAATTGTGGAATGTCAGAAGGAACGCTTTCTATGAAGAAGTGAGCTGTCCCATCTTCGGCTAGTATGTAATCAATATTCCAACTGGAAAGTAACTGTTTTGCTGTATCTAGCGGTTCTAAATGCATATGGAAGGTCTTGAGTTGTGGCTCGTTCGCTACAACTTCTTGCTTCATATCAGCAATGTGAGTAAGTTTTCCTTGCTCGATAATAGCAAAGCGGTCACATAGAAGTTCCATTTCATTTAATAAGTGAGACGATACGAGTACACTAACTCCTTGTTTAGCAAGATCTTTCATTTGTAGCCGGAACTCTTTCATTCCCTCAGGATCAAGTCCATTTGTCGGCTCATCAAAAATAAGTAGCTTTGGATCGTGAATGAGGGCTTGAGCGACACCTAATCTTTGGCGCATACCTAACGAATATGTTTTCACCTTGTTGTTGATGGCTTTTTCTAAATGAACAAGTTGCACGATTTCTTTTATGCGTTCATCAGTTATTTTCTTACGAGACATGGAGGCAAAGGTTTTTAGATTTTGTAAGCCTGTCATATACGGGTAAAATTCAGGATTTTCAACAATGGCGCCGACGTTTTTTATTGCTTCTATATGGTTTGTATCGATGTCTTGACCGAGAATTTTGATGTCACCACTTGTTTTGTTGATTAATTTGACAATGCTGCGGATAATGGTTGTTTTTCCGGCTCCGTTTGGTCCTAAGAGTCCGAAAATTTCTCCAGGTTCAACAGAGAATGAAATATCATTAATAATGGTCTTAGCGCCTATTTGTTTTACTAAATGGCTGATTTCTAGTACTGGTTGTGTCATGATTGCTCCTTTCCTAACTGAAAATGATTTTTAATTTTGTCGACGATTTGATCGGGTGTTAAATTATCTGTTTCAACAATCAGGTGTGCTGTGTTTTCGTATAAATGCGTACGAGAATCGAATATAGCTTGAATTTCTTGTGGGCTCTTTTCTTGAATAAGAGGACGTGATGTATCGCCTGAAAGCCTTGTTAAGAATGTCTGGGGATTTGTTTTCAGGTATATAACGTGATTCGCATTTTTGAGTGCTGATTGATTAGTCTCAGATAAAATAATACCGCCACCAGTTGCTATTACAGCATTTTTTTGTAATGCTTGTAGTAGCGTTTGATGTTCAAGTTCACGAAACTTGGATTCACCTAATTGAGCAAAGATATCTGTAATAAGCATTCCTTGTTCTCTCTGTATCTCGCTATCGATGTCTATAAAAGGGAGGGCTAAACTATCTGCCAGTATTTTACCAACAGTTGATTTTCCAGCCCCCATAAAGCCAGTTAAAACGATTTGATCCATACAAACCTCCTAATTTTTTATGTTCATTTAGTATCAATAAATAGTTCTCTGGTTTTTATATTCCAGCAGATAGTTTGTTTTGATGTGTAGCCATTGTCTAACTGGATTGTTATAGCATAGGTGATACTATCTTCTGAACTTTCTGCCCAATTATACCATAAAATTGCGTTATTGTGCCTCTCTGTAAATGATTTTTGAGAAATTTGTATCTTAGGAATATTATTTGGAATAGATAGATTTAAAATAGTGGAGGCAAGATAATGATTTTGTAGCTGTTTTTCCATTTGGATTTTTGTTTGGAAGATGCTTGTGGCGCCAAGCATAGTTGTAATTCCCAGTGCGGTGATGTATAAGCATAAAACATAGGTAAATCCATTTTGTTTCAATAGGTTAGCTCCTTTCTTGATTGATTTGGAAACGTGCAGTCAATTCCTGGTCATCCTCAAATATGACGGTGTATAAGAGTTGTTGATCATTTAGTTTTTTCCAGATACTTTGTTTAATATTTGTTAGAAGTGGTTCGTGTCCCTTATTGTCTACGGAGCGCCGCAGCATATTTTGATATTTTTCGTAGGTAATTACTTTATCCGATGAAATAAATGTGATGCTGTTTTCTGAGACGGCGAGTTGTTTGGATGTGTTTAATTCTTTGCTTATTTGATTTATGAACACTTGCCATTCGTAGTTTTTATCAATGTCTGATGCTTTTAGGATGGATTGATAAGATTGAAAAATGAGTGGGATGAATGATGCGATGATGATGACAATGAGCAGTGAAAATAAGGATTCTAATAAAGTAAAGCCTTGGTTATTTGAGTGAGTAGCACATGTTTTCTTTTGCATAAGCAGCACAGAGTTTATTCGCCTCCTTGCTGTAGGTTATTTGATAAGCTTGCTTTTTTATTGTAGTTTTATAATTTGTAGACGCTAATGTATCTATATGGAATTTGCTTTCTTCTGCTAGAAGTTGAAAGGCTGTCGTTTTTTGATTCTGTTCATGTAGCTGTTGCTTCATTTGAATTATCATCGGAAGAAGAGATAGGACGATAAGCGATAGCATGCTGAGCGAAAAAAGTGATTCTAAAAGTGAGAAACCGTTAGATTTCTTCAATGCGAAACCTCCCTTTTCCAATTTGAAAGATGAGGGCATATTTTTTCTTGAATCCCTCTATGACAATGGTTTTAAATTTATTGATATTACCATACGGCGGAGAAAAGCGAAAAACTTGCTCGCTTTTCTCTGCAAAATGGAGTGTTTCAGTGAACTTTCTAGATAGTTTAGGTTGCAAGGAATCGGTGGTGGACCCAAAATATATGTTTTTTGAACCATCTAAAGTTAGAATTGTTTCTTGGTTTGTTAGGACTGCAATGGATTGGAGTTGCATAATGTCTATCTTTAGTTGATCGAGGCTTTGACGTTCTGATATTTGAACGATAAGTGAGCCTGCGGGGATGAAGCTTATACTGCATATAATCAGGGTGATCGCTAAGACAAGAAGCATTTCCATTAGTGTAAATCCGTTCTGTCTCACGGTGCTTCTGTCACTTTTCCGTTACTATCGATAACAACATCTTTTCCGTTTGGACATTTCTTTTGTTCGCCGGATAAGTAGCCACCTGTAAGCAAATCTTGTAATGTAGGAACTTTATTGTGTTCTAATTGATAAGCCTGGGCTTGTCCTTGTACCATGGTTATGAAAGCATCGCAACCTTTGTCATTGATAGATTTACTCTGTTTCACGATATTTGGAATAGTGAGTAGGAGAAGGACGCTCACGACTAACAGAACTATTAACATTTCTACGAGAGTAAAACCAGATTCATCTTTCCAATTAATTTTTTTAAACATTGTAATCGCTCCTTTAGTTTGATTTAAATCGAGTTGACCATTGAAAACATTGGGAATAGGATGGACAGATAGATAGAAACAATGAGAACGCCAATAACCATGAAAACGACTGGTTGAATGAAGCTGAATATCTTCTCTATCTTTTCTTCGGACTTCTGATGGCAAAGCGTATAGTAAAACAATAATTCTTCTGCTAATTGGCCATTTTTTTCACCATATTTAATGATATAAATCATTTCTGATTCGAAGATGGTGAATTGGGTTAATGCGTTAGTGAATGCTTTTCCTTCTGAGAATGCTTTTCCGATTAACTTACTGATGTATTGGAATAAAGGCGGGGAATCTGGTAATGCGAATACTTTCACCATGTCATTGATGGATAATCCGCTTTTTAAAAGATATCCGCATTCTCGTGCGAAAAGTTGTGAGTAATGAAGCCGTATGAATCTTTTTACGATAGGGATTTGACAGTAAAGATGTGCGCGTTCATAGGAATTTTTATTTCGCTGCTTTGTCAGAAAGAAAGTACAAAGCACAAAAACTAGACCAAGAAATCCTAAAAAGATGAGTGGAAGTTTTTCTAAAATGAAGTACGTAAAATTTGTTGTCTGACTATCGCCGTGACTTAGCTGATTAAATAAAGTATCAAATTTGGGTAATAAGAAAATACGTAAAAGGAAAAATACAACAATGACTGTCATAAATAAAATAAGCGGGTATTGAAAAATTTTACGTAGTGCTTTTTGTTGCTCCGCTTTACGGGTTAAGTGATTACCTGTTTCTTGAACTGTCTCATTGAAAAAGCCATGTCGGCTCGCATAGTGTAGCTGTGTGCATACAAAACTAGGAAACTTAGCTTGCAGGAGGGCTTCACTGAACGGAGATCCTGTTTGGAGCACGTGTAGTATTTTGGCATTACGGTCGGCATCTTTCGGCGTTGTGATGGAGAGAAATGAGATAGCTTCTTCCATCGTGAAGCCTTTGCTTAATAAATCAGCGAGACGAACTAAAAATTCGCCATCTGTACGCCAGTTATTGCGGAGAAAAAAATCCATATAAAACTCCTTTCTTTCGTTGTTCGATAATTGTATTTGATGGTGTTGCTTCCTTCGTGGTCTTAAAAAAGCTATGAATGTGCTCTTTGTCTAGAAATTCATACAAAGCAGTACGCTTTTTGGAGAAATGATTGCATAAAGCGTGACAGTAATCGGCACAGAATGGACAATAGAGCTTCTCAAGTTGTTGATAGGTTACGCCTAACAAGCATTGTCTAATCTCTTCTCGATCGACGCCTAACTCCACCAAACGCGCCAATACGCCATAAGAGCTATCGGCATGTACAGTACTCAGCACCAGATGTCCAGTAAGCGCACTTCGAATGACCATTTTAGCCGTATGACTGTCTCTTATTTCTCCAACAATCAATATATCGGGGTCATGCCGCAATGTTGCGCGAATAATGTCAGCGTAGTCTAAACCGGCTTTTTCATTGACCTGTACTTGCAAAAAGGTCGATACTGGACGTTCTACAGGGTCTTCAATAGTAATAATCTGTAGTGGCGACCATAAACTTAGCGAGTGGGCTAAGCTATACATGCTCGATGTTTTGCCACTTCCTGTTGAGCCAGAAAATAGTAAAAGTCCAGACTTATTTCTAACATGGGATAGAATGCTAGAAGATATCTGTTTAAAAACTGTACTTTGCTGGAAAGGCTGCATATCATTCTCTGAAAAAACACGAATGACCATACTCTCTATAAAACGAAAGTTCGGTATTGTAGCTAAACGTACAGAAACAAGTTGTGATTGAAGCTCTGCTTGAAAGGCGCCGCTTTGTGGCTTGCGTGTTTCGCTTATGTCCATAAAGCCTCGATATTTCAAATGAGCAAGCAATCGTTCGCCAACATCAAACGGCATTGTAGTAAAGTTTTGCAATTGGCCATGGATTCGAAATAGAATGCGGTACTCATCTTCGACTGGAATGAGGTGAATATCGCTTACTGCAAGGGATAAAGCCTGGTCTAACAAGTTATCAGCTAAGTTTTGAATCATACATTCGACTCCTTTTCTATGTCTATGCTAAACGTATTCGCCGTCAACCCTTGGAATTCCTTTTTCACCTGAAAACGCAAAATAGTATTTTTGAGCCTAAAAAATTCACAAACTTCTATTTTTGAGCCGAAATCACGACCATTTTTTGCTGAAATAACCGCGAAAATATTTTTTACATAATTTATAATTTGATAACTTTTTCACATACGTACGATTTTTATTAGTTTTAATAATAAAGCCCTTTCATTCCGAACGAATCATCAAATTTAAGGAATATACACGCTTGAAGTATATTATTTGCCGAACGATAGCTTCTCGTGGTAACATGTAGAAAAGGCAATCAATACATAAAAGAGCGGATGAAAATAGACAGAGAGACTGCATATTTTTGCGGCGCCGACGGGGAAAGCATGTGAATGTGAAACTCTCAGGCAAAAGGATGTTTATGGGACGCAACTCTGGAGGCATTTTTCCTTATTTTGGAGCACGACAGAGACTTATTTTAACGAGTAAGTCCTTTTAGTATGCAAAAAAAGAGGAGGATTTCACATGACTGAATTAACAGAGCTTAAGAAAACGCCTATTTTTCCTTTATATGAGAAGTATGGCGCGAAGACAATCGATTTTGGTGGTTGGGATTTACCGGTGCAATTTCAAGGGATTAAAGCCGAGCATGAGGCTGTGAGAACGAATGCTGGGTTATTTGATGTGTCGCATATGGGAGAAGTGACTGTGAAGGGGGCAGGGAGCTTAGATTTCCTACAGAAAATGTTGTCTAATGATATTTCTAAACTGAAGCCTGGTAAAGCGCAATACAATATTATGTGTTACGAAACCGGCGGCGTTGTGGATGATTTAGTGGTGTACATGATTGCGGAAAACGATTATTTACTAGTTGTTAACGCGGCAAATACAGATAAAGATTATGGATGGTTAGCAGAACATGCAACAGATAGTGTAAACGTGCAGAATGTATCTTTGGAATATGGTCAATTGGCATTGCAAGGACCTAATGCTGAAGCTGTTTTGGCGAAGTTAACAGATGCAGATTTAGGTGCACTTGGATTCTTCGGTTTTGTGGATAATGTAGAAGTTGCAGGGGTTCAAGCATTGGTTTCTAGATCAGGTTATACTGGTGAGGACGGTTTTGAAATTTATACTAAAGCAGAAGATGCGCCAGCGGTTTGGGAGGCAATTCTGAAAGAGGATGTACTTCCGATTGGCCTTGGAGCGCGTGATACACTCCGTTTTGAAGCGAATTTAGCACTTTACGGTCAGGAGCTTTCCAAAGATATTTCACCACTGGAAGCAGGCGTTGACTTTGCAGTAAAACTTCAAAAAGAAGCCGATTTCCTAGGCAAAAAAGCATTAATCGCCCAAAAAGAAGCTGGTCTAACTCGTAAATCAGTCGGAATCGAGCTTATTGATCGCGGTATTCCAAGACATGATTACAAAGTTTTTGCGGGCGATAAAGAAATTGGTATTGTTACAAGCGGGACACAATCTCCAACGCTTGGCAAAAATTTAGGTTTAGCATTAATTGATATTGATTACACAGCGCTAGACAGTCTTGTTGAAGTGGAAGTTCGTAATAAGAAATTACAAGCAAAAGTAGTTCCAACCCCATTTTATAAACGCGCGAAATAATGAGGAGGATATAGATATGGCGAAACATCGTTTTTTACCAATGACAGAGCAAGATGAAAAGGA
Organism: Listeria booriae; assembly: GCF_000766865.1. Classification (GTDB taxonomy): domain Bacteria; phylum Bacillota; class Bacilli; order Lactobacillales; family Listeriaceae; genus Listeria_A; species Listeria_A booriae. The sequence goes on along the minus strand of NZ_JNFA01000019.1, from coordinate 190,271 downwards.
CATGCTAGACACGATTGGAGTGGCTTCCATTGACGAACTTTTTACGGATATTCCGGAGTCGATTCGTTTTAATCGGGAGTATAACTTAAAACCAGCAAAATCTGAGCCTGCGTTACTAAAAGAGCTAGCTCGAATGGCTGCAAAAAATGCGGATTCAGTGGCGTATTCTTCCTTTTTAGGGGCAGGAGTTTACGATCATTATGTACCGACTGTGGTGGACAGTGTTATTTCACGATCTGAGTTTTACACGGCTTACACGCCTTATCAGCCAGAAATTTCGCAAGGGGAGTTGCAAGCGATTTTCGAATTTCAAACCATGATTGCTGAAATTACAGGCATGGACTTGGCGAACTCTTCCATGTATGATGGCGGAACTTCGCTAGCAGAGGCCGCAATGCTTGCAAGTGCTCACACGAAACGCAAAAAAATCTTGATTTCAAAAGCGGTGCACCCAGAATCCCGCAATGTCGTAAAAACCTACGCATCTGGCCAACATATTGACGTGGTCGAAATTGATGAGAAGGACGGCGTGACTGATTTAGTGGCTTTGCAATCGCAAGTAGATGATTCAGTTGCTGCGGTTATCGTGCAGTATCCGAACTTTTATGGACAAGTTGAAGCGTTACAAGAAATTGCGCCGCTTGCTCATGATAATAAAGCGCTGTTTGTTGTTTCCAGCAATCCATTAGCGCTTGGAGCTTTGACGCCTCCAGGTAAATTTGGAGCAGATATTGTTGTCGGTGATACACAAGTGTTCGGTATTTCCGAAGCGTTTGGTGGACCTCACTGTGGTTATTTTGCAGTGAATTCGAAATTAACGCGGAAAGTGCCAGGGCGTCTTGTTGGGGAAACGTTGGATGAGAATGGGAAACGTGGATATGTACTTACATTGCAAGCTCGTGAACAACATATTCGTCGTGATAAAGCAACGTCTAATATTTGTTCTAACCAAGCATTAAATGCGTTGGCTTCTTCTGTAGCTATGAGTGCGCTTGGAAAACAAGGAATCACTGAAATGGCACAGCAAAACGTTGATAAATCTCATTTTGCGAAGAAAGCTTTCCAAGACAAAGGTTTTGAAGTAATTCTAGGCGATGCGTTCTTCAACGAGTTTGTCGTGAAATTATCGAAACCAGTGAAAGAGGTAAACTTGGAGTTACTGGAACAGGGCATTATCGGGGGATATGATTTAGGTATTTACGAAGAAAAATATGCGAATCATATGCTCGTTGCAGTGACAGAAATGCGTACAAAAGAAGAAATTGAAACGTTTGTAACAAGTTTGGAGGGTGCAAAATGAATAATAGCGAAACAATGCCATTAGTATTTGAGCGATCCGTTCCTGGTCGTGTTGGTTACAGCCTGCCTGAGTGCGATGTACCAGAAGTGGATTTAAACGATTTATTCGGCGCAGCGTACGTCAGAGAGACACCTCCAGCTTTGCCTGAACTAAGTGAATTAGAGTTAATGCGTCATTATACAACATTATCGAACCATAATTTTGGCGTAGATTCAGGATTCTACCCACTAGGTTCTTGTACGATGAAATACAATCCGAAAATCAATGAAAAAGTAGCGCGTTTCCCTGGATTTGCCAATGTTCACCCATACCAACCAGAAGAATCTGTGCAAGGTGCGATGGAATTACTATACGATTTGCAAGAAAGTCTTGTGGAGATTACAGGAATGGATGAAGTTACGTTACAACCAGCAGCTGGTGCGCATGGGGAGTGGACTGCCTTAATGTTAATTCGTGCTTTCCATGAAGCGAATGGCGATCATCACCGTACAAAAGTTATTATTCCAGATTCTGCGCACGGTACGAACCCTGCGTCAGCTTCAGTGGCCGGTTTTGATATCATCACGGTAAAATCAAATGACAAAGGACTTGTAGATATTGATGACTTGAAAAATGTTGTCGGTGATGACACTGCAGCGCTTATGTTAACCAATCCAAATACGCTAGGTCTTTTTGAAGCGGAAATCGTCGAAATGGCGGATATCGTTCATAAAGCTGGCGGAAAATTATATTATGACGGTGCGAACTTAAACGCCATTATGGCAAAAGTGCGCCCTGGAGATATGGGTTTTGATGCTGTGCATTTGAATTTGCATAAAACATTCACTGGACCTCATGGCGGTGGTGGACCTGGTTCTGGACCGATTGGCGTGAAGAAAGACTTGATTCCATTCTTGCCAACACCAGTTTTGACGAAGAAAGAGGATAAATATACATTTGATTATAACTATCCGCAATCTATTGGTCGTGTGAAGCCTTATTATGGTAACTTTGGTATCAACGTTCGTGCATATACGTATATCCGTACGATGGGGCCTGATGGCTTGAAGAAAGTAACGGAGTATGCCGTATTAAATGCGAACTACATGATGCGTCGCCTAGAGCATGCGTATGATTTGCCATTTGATCAAATTTGTAAACATGAATTCGTATTATCTGGTAAACGTCAGAAGCAGTTGGGCGTCCGGACATTGGATATCGCGAAGCGCCTGTTAGACCATAATTTCCATCCGCCAACAGTGTACTTCCCACTCATTGTGGAAGAGGCGATTATGATTGAACCAACAGAAACTGAGTCGAAAGAAACGTTAGACGAGTTCATCGACGTGATGCTTAAGATTGCAAAAGAAGCAGAAGATAGTCCAGAAATCGTGCAAGAAGCGCCATACAATACGTATGTGAAGCGTCTGGATGAAACGAAGGCTGCGAGAAAACCAGTTTTACGCTACCAAGAAAAAGTAGAAGACGAAGTAACAAACTAAAAAAGACGCTGAGTGCCCCTGTTTAATTCAGGAATGCTCAGCGTCTTTATTTATTCATCTTCCACAATCGCTAACCCAAGAGCTCTCGCAAAACTAAGCGCTTGTTCAGAAGTTACGCGACAACCACGCAGTTTATCCAGCGACACCATGATACCATCGAAATGATTGGCGCTTAAATCAATGTTTTCCATCGCCACATTTGAGAAATTCGCTTCATTCAATTCGCATCCGATGATTTCCGAATTTTTCAGTTCTGATTCATAGAAATCTGCATTAAGTAGCGAACAATTTGTCCATTCGACATGCTTAAATTTCGTGAATCCAAGGGAACTCATGGTCATTAAGCAGTTCTGGAAACTTGTATTATGAATAATCGAATCCGATAAATCAGCACCAGTCAACTTACAATCAATGAATTGGCAACGATGAATGACCGCCGTATTGAACAGAACATTAGAAAGGTCACACTTTTCAAAAATAACGTCTGTCAACTCGATGTTCGGAAATTCCTTCGTAACAAAGTGCACATTGCGCATAATGACTTGGTCTAAAACAATGCGTTCCATTGGGTCGGGGTTAAAATCTTGGTTTTCGATTAGAACTTCGCGTAAATACACTTCCTCAGATAGCCAATTCGGATCAAATGCAGCTAGTTGTGGCGGCATTTTTGGTTGTTGGATTTTCTTTGCCATATATATTCTCCTTTAGAAAAACCACCAGGCCGCATTGCTCTAGTGGTTTTTAATTATTATTTGGATTTCGTTTTTCCTGTCCACTTCTTGTAGCCGCCTTTTAGTTGGAACAAGTTGCGGTAGCCATTCTTATAAAGTAGGATAGCTGCGCGGTTGCTTCGTTGTGCGCTTTGGCAGTACAAGTAAACGGGTAAGTCTTGACGAATTTCTGCTTTGCGAGCTTTCATTTGAGACATCGGAATGTTGCGTGCTCCTAAAATATGTCCTGCATCGAACTCGTTTGGTTCGCGAACATCAATTAGTTGCGCTTTCCGATAGTCTTTCTTAAATTCTTCCTCTGTTAAAATGGTCAATGCTTTTCTTCTCATCATGAATTGATACAATTCATAGCCTAGCAACACAAGTAAAATCGCGATTGCTAAAACCCAACTCCAGTCAATATTCAAGCTGATATACCCCTTTCAAATATCTATTTCCAATTACTATTATAACTTATTTCTTCTTTCCATCAATGACTTTCAGCGAAGTTTTACGTTTTTTTCTAGTTGGTTGCTGTTTGGCGCGCAATTTCTGCGATTGTTTCACGGCTGCTTGGTACTTATCGTCCTTTGGTGGTTTAGTACTAAAAAACCGAAAGACAAGCCAGATGAGGAGAATCACAATAACAGAAACGATAACGCTACTCAAAATGCTCTTAAATCCAACTGTAAAAATACCGATGACCGCCAAAATTGCTAAAATGTACACCCAAATCGGGAATTTACGCATCTTGTCACCTCATTCAAGTAATTCTAAATTTTCCGGAAGTACAGCTTCTTTGCTTGTTTGTTCTACGCGGTGTAGTTCTTGGAACGAAGCAATCGCGACTTCTACTTGATCATCTTGCGGTTCTTTCGTTGTTAATAATTGCAACCATAATCCTGGCACACCTAGGTATTTCAAAACGGGGATGTTACGGCATTTGTTCGTTAGTTGTAAGACTTCAAAAGCAACGCCGAGTACGACAGGAATAAGTAAAATCCGGTTCACGACGCGAACCCAAAGTGGATCAGTTGGAACGAGCATATAAATGAACATACCGACAATGACTGTAAATAGAATAAAGCTAGAACCACAACGATAATGTAAACGAGATCTGCTTTGCACATTAGCAACCGTCAGTTCTAAGTCTGCTTCGTAGCAATTAATGACTTTATGTTCAGCGCCATGATATTGGAAGACGCGTTTTATAATTGGGGTTTGCGAAACTGCGAAAATATAGCCGAGTAAAAGAATTAGCTTAAACAAAGTCTCCAACATGATTTGTCCCATATCGCCAGAAACGAGAGGGCGGAACAAGTTGGCAATGAAAACAGGAATTAGCGTCATGACGAATTTGGCGAAGATAAAGGAGAGTACACCGACAACGGCGACGCCAAGCCACATGGCTAATTTCGATTCTTTTTTCTCGATTTTTACATTCTCCGCTTCGTCTTGCGGATCTTCATCGTAGCGGTCTGTCGCGAAAGTCAGATGCTTGGAACCGATAGCGCTTGATTCCACTAGGGCAACGATGCCGCGGATGAATGGGATGCGTTTTAAAGTTTGTACCCATGCAGGAGGATTTTTTGTTAAATAGAAGTATTCGATGGAGCCGTCTTTTCGTCTAATTGCTGTCACAGTTTCTTTTCTACCACCAAACATGACACCTTCGACAACTGCCTGTCCTCCATATATTCCTTTTGTCTGTTCACTCAAAATGGTTCACCAGCCTTATTTAATATACACCTGTTATTCTACGCTAATTTCGCCCGTTCGTATAGTTTTTAACGCATAAAAAAAGTTATTTTGTCGCATTTGTGATAGAATAGCAGTATTCGAGTGTAAATCAGGATACATAATGACTTTTTAGGAGGAATAAAAATGACAAAACTAGCTAAAATTCAAGCAATACTAACGGATAAAAAAATGGATGCTATTCTTGTGACGAGCGATTACAACCGTCGCTACGTGGCAGATTTCACAGGAACGACTGGTATGGCTTTAATTACGCCAAACAAAGCGTTCTTCATTACGGATTTCCGTTATACAGAACAAGCGGCAAAACAAGCAGTAGGCTATGAAATACGCCAAAATAAAGGTCCGATTTTGGATACGGTAGAAGAGATTATCGCGGAACAAAAACTGAAAACAGTCTTTTTCGAAGAAGCTTATGTGACTGTTGCGGAGCATAAATTAATGCAAAGTTCTTTTTCTGCGACATTGGAACCGTTTAGCGACATCTTAGAAGATATGCGCAAAGTAAAGACAGCAGACGAACTTTCAGCGATTAAAACGGCGTGTGAGATTGCAGATGCAGCATTTACGCATATTTTAACGTTCATTAAACCTGGTTTAACAGAGCTTGAAGTATCGAATGAATTAGAATTTTTCATGCGTAGAAACGGTGCTTCTGGTTCTTCGTTTGACACGATTGTGGCTTCTGGCGTTCGTTCAGCATTGCCACACGGTGTTGCTTCCGACAAAATCATCGAAGTGGGCGATTTTGTAACGATGGATTATGGTTGCTACTATAACGGCTACTGCTCCGACATGACGCGTACGATTGCGATTGGTGAACCGAGTGAGAAGCTAAAAGAAATTTATGCGATTACGCTTGAAGCCCAATTGAAAGTGATTGATGCGCTAAGACCAGGATTAACAGGCATTGAAGCGGATGCTATTGCTCGTAATCATATCGCTTCAAAAGGCTACGGTGAGGCATTCGGTCACTCACTTGGTCACGGTATCGGTTTAGAAATCCACGAGGGGCCAAATCTTTCGGTGAAAAGCCCTAACGTGTTAGTACCAGGAAATGTAGTAACAGACGAGCCAGGTATTTACTTGCCAGGCATTGGCGGCGTGCGGATTGAAGATGATATTTTAATCACAGAAGCAGGAAATGAAGTCTTGACACATTCTTCCAAAGAACTAATTATATTATAGAATTGTATAATGACGCGTTTTGTGGTTAAATAAGTAAGGATGAAACCAACTTAAAAGTAGGAGGAACAAAGATGATTTCAGTAAACGATTTTAAAACAGGCTTAACGATTGAAGTTGATAACGGCATCTGGCGCGTGCTAGATTTCCAACATGTAAAACCAGGAAAAGGCGCGGCATTCGTTCGTTCAAAACTACGTAACCTACGTACTGGCGCGATTCAAGAAAAAACATTCCGCGGCGGCGAAAAAGTAGCCAAAGCACAAATCGATAACCGCAAAATGCAATATTTATATGCAAGCGGAGACCAACACGTGTTCATGGATACAGAATCTTATGAGCAAATCGAACTTCCAGAAAAACAAATCGAGTATGAATTGAAATTTTTGCGTGAAAATATGGAAGTACAAATTGTTATGTATCAAGGAGAAACAATTGGTGTCGATCTTCCGAACACGGTAGAATTGAAAGTCGTGGCAACAGACCCAGGAATTAAAGGTGATACATCTTCTGGTGGTTCTAAACCAGCAACACTTGAAACTGGCCTAGTTGTAAATGTGCCTTTCTTCGTCAACGTGGACGATACATTGGTAATTAACACAACAGAATCTTCTTACGTGTCACGTGCCCAATAAATAGAAATAGTCTGTCAATTCCAGGCGTAACAACAGGAATTGACACGGCTATTTTTTTTGCAAAAAAAGGGGCTTAAACGGCGAGTTTCTTTTAAAAGTATGATACAATAATTAAGATGCGTGGCGAATGCATTTGAACTTATATATAATTTGTATAGATGAATTTTAAGGAGTGTTTATAATAATGTTTTCAATTAGCGAAATTAAGCAACTTGTGAAATTAGTGGATGAGTCTTCATTGACTGAATTCGAATATGAAACAGAGCAAGGGAAAATCAAAATGAAAAAAGGTGGCGAACACGCAGTAGCACACGTTCCAACAGCGCCTGCAGTACAAGCCATTCTTCCAGCGCCACAACAACCAGCAGCAGACACACAAGTAGAAACGCCAGCACCAGTAGCAGAAGATTTACATGTGATTACATCGCCAATGGTCGGTACGTTCTACAGTGCGCCGAACCCAGAAAGCCCAGATTTTGTGTCAGCAGGAGCATCTGTAAACGATAAAACAACAGTATGTATCATCGAAGCAATGAAATTATTGAACGAAGTAGAAGCAGAAGTGAACGGGGAAATCGTCGAAGTGCTTGCTTCTAATGGAGAATTAGTCGAATTTGGCCAACCGTTATTTAAAGTTAGAAAGAAATAAGGGGTAATTAACATGATAAAAAAAATACTGATTGCGAATCGGGGAGAAATTGCCGTTCGTATCATTCGTGCAGCGAAAGAGATGAACATAGAAACCGTTGCGATTTATTCTGAAGCAGATGCCGAGAGTTTACATATCCAACTCGCAGACGAAGCATACTGCGTAGGTCCAGCTTCATCCAAAGAAAGTTACTTAAACATGTCGAATATTATTAGTGTCGCAATTTTAACGAACTGTGACGCGATTCATCCAGGTTACGGTTTCTTGGCGGAGAATGCTGATTTTGCAGAGCTATGCCAAGATTGCAATATTATTTTTATCGGACCAAGTGCGAACGCGATTTCGCAAATGGGGACAAAAGACGTCGCTCGTGAAACAATGAAAAAAGCAGGCGTACCAGTTGTTCCAGGTTCTACAGGTATCATCAAAGACGTAGAAGAAGCGAAGAAATTAGCCAAGAAAATCGGCTATCCAGTCATCATTAAAGCAACAGCTGGTGGTGGCGGTAAAGGTATCCGTGTCGCCGAGGACGAAGAAAAGCTAATTTCAGGCTTGCAAATCACGCAACAAGAAGCAGAAACAGCATTTGGCGATCCAGGCGTTTATATCGAGAAGTTCATTCAAGATTTCCGCCATGTCGAAATCCAAATTTTAGCCGATAATTATGGCAATGCGATTCATCTAGGTGAACGTGATTGCTCGATCCAACGCCGTTTGCAGAAACTAATTGAAGAAGCACCATCTCCAGCACTTGACGAAAAAATGCGTCAAAAAATGGGGAAAGCTGCCGTCAAAGCTGCAAAAGCTGTGAAATATTCTGGCGCTGGAACGATCGAATTCATTTACGAACCACACGAGAAATCGTTTTACTTCATGGAGATGAATACACGTGTACAAGTGGAACATCCCGTGACAGAATGGATCACAGGTATCGATATTGTGAAACAACAAATCCTCGTTGCATCTGGCGAACCATTAACAATTAAACAAGACGACGTGAAACTAACTGGTTGGGCGATTGAGTGCCGTATTAATGCGGAGAACCCAGAGAAGAACTTCATGCCAGCACCTGGAGAAATCAAGTTTTACTTACCACCAGGCGGCAATGGCGTACGCATTGATTCTGCAGCGTATCCGAACTACAAAATCCCACCATACTATGATTCTATGGTCGCAAAAGTGATTTGTTATGGTGAGACGCGTGAGGAAGCTGTTACAAAAATGAAACGCGCACTTGGCGAATTTGCCATTGAAGGGATTCCAACAACGATTCCTTTCCATTTACGCGTATTGGATCACGAAGTTTTCAAATCAGGAGACTTTAACACGAAATTCCTTGAAAAGTATGATGTAATGAATCAATCGTAAGGAGAGATGATCATGGCACAAACGAAAAGTAAGAACGAGGAAACACTAGGGAAAATTGAAATCGCACCAGAAGTCATTGGTGTTATTGCCGGACTTGCCGCAGCAGAAGTAGAAAACGTTGCGGGAATGCAAGGCAGTTTTACAAACGAAATGCGCGAACGTCTTGGTGGCGCAGTGAATCATAGTAAAGGTGTCAAAATCGATTTAACAGAAGACGGTATTATTATCGATGTTTTTTGTTACATTCAATTTGGCGCAACGATCCCATTGCTAGCACAAAACATTCAAGATAGCATTCGCGAAACAATTCTAAATATGACTGGACTTGAAGTCATCGAAGTGAACATCCATATCGTTGGTGTACAATTCGAGCGTCAAGAAACCCTATCATTTGACGAATTAGAAATATAATAACGAATGGGGAATTCCTCATTGCAGTAAGTAAGGAGTAGAGCTCTTAATGAAAAGACGAGAAGCCCGTGAAAAAGCTCTCCAAATATTGTTTCAAATGGAACTAAACGAGATGCATTTGGACCAAGCGATAGCCAATGTAATGGAGGAAGAAAGCGATGCCTACTTGCAGAAACTAGTAGAAGGTGTCGTTGCGAATAAAGTAGAAATTGACGCGCAAATCGAAGCGAATTTAGATAACTGGAGCATGGATCGACTAAATAAAGTAGACCTTGCCATATTACGTGTCAGCGTTTTTGAAATGGTTTATTGTGAAGATATTCCAGACCGAGTTAGTTTAAATGAATCATTAGAAATCGCGAAAATTTTTAGCGACGAGAAGTCTAGCAAGTTCATCAACGGTGTACTCGCGAACATTGCCAAAGACGAATAATTACGTAGCATTTTTTTACGCAGTGTCATTTTTAATTTCCAAATTCTTGTGTGATGCAAGAACAGTTTCACTTCAAATGTCATGTTATCCGCTTAGAGCCTATTGCTTTGAGCGGGTTTCATATAAAATTCAAGGGGGCTTTTTTGATGGGACAAATTATTGATGGTAAACAGCTGGCGAAGAAAATTCAGGAAGACGTAACACATGAGGTAGCCGAACTCGCAAAACAAAATCTGCAACCAGGTCTTGCGGTTGTACTTGTTGGCGACAATCAGGCGAGTCGTACATATGTCAGAAATAAGCAAAAGCGCACAGAAGAAGCAGGAATGAAGTCTGTTCTAATCGAACTTCCAGAAGACATCTCAGAAGCGAAATTATTAGAGACGGTAGAAGATTTAAACAATGACGTTACGATTCATGGTATTTTAGTACAATTACCACTTCCAAAACATATTTCAGAAGATAAGGTCATTGACACAATTATTCCAGAAAAAGACGTGGACGGTTTCCACCCAATCAATGTCGGTAATTTATACGTTGGTAAAGAGGCTTTTGTGCCGTGTACGCCTGCTGGAATCATTGAATTGATTAAATCTACGGGAACAGCGATAGAAGGCAAACGCGCAGTCGTTATTGGCCGTAGTAATATCGTTGGTAAACCAGTTGCACAGTTACTTTTACAAGAAAATGCAACCGTGACAATCGCGCATAGTCGTACGAAAGACTTGCCAGCAGTAGCTCGTGAAGCCGATATTTTAGTGGTGGCGACGGGTCTTGCGAAATTCATTAAGAAAGACGCGATTAAGCCTGGTGCGGTTGTTATTGATGTTGGTATGGATCGCGATGAAAATAATAAACTATGTGGTGACGTTGATTTTGATGACGTCAAAGATACAGCGGGTTATATCACGCCGGTTCCTGGTGGCGTTGGCCCAATGACGATTACGATGTTGCTTGCTAACACACTAAAAGCGGCGAAACGTATTTGGGATAAACAACTACAAACGAAATAAAGACAAGGTTGTGTGACGATGGAACAAGATAAATACCTCAGTGTCGAGGCACTAACGAAATATATTGAAAAGAAATTCGAAGTTGATCCGTATTTAAAAAATATTTACGTGAAAGGCGAAATTTCGAATTTCAAGCAGCCAGTCAGTGGCCATATGTACTTCACATTAAAAGATGAGGGCGCAGAATTGCGTTGTGTCATGTTCCAGAAGTCCGCAACAAAGCTTGCATTTAAGCCAGAAGATGGGATGCAGGTCCTATTGACTGGCCGTGTGAGTGTTTTTAGTAAAGGTGGGCGTTATCAGCTTTATGCGGAGTGGATGGAGCCAGATGGCATCGGAAGCCTGTATATCAAGCTTGAGCAATTAAAGAATCAATTAGATAAGGAGGGGCTTTTTGCGCAAAATCGCAAACGAGCGCTTCCTTCTTTTCCTGCAAAAGTGGGGATTGTGACATCTAAAACTGGGGCTGCGATTCGCGATATGATTACGACGATTAAAAGACGGATGCCAGCTACAGAGATTCTGCTTTTCCCAACGATTGTGCAAGGGGATACGGCGGCACCAAATATAGTTCGAAACATTGAACGCGCAAATTTTCGAAATGATATTGATGTGTTGATTGTTGGTCGTGGCGGTGGTTCGATTGAGGATTTGTGGGCGTTTAACGAAGAAATGGTCGTACGGGCAGTCGCGGATTCGGATATTCCGGTCATTTCTGCAGTTGGGCATGAAACAGATACAACATTGACCGATTATGCGGCGGATATTAGAGCGGCAACACCTACAGCTGCAGCCGAATTAGCTGTTCCGGATTATCGTGATTTATTAGAGCGCGTGGCAGAGAGACGTTTTCGCTTGATTCAGGCAACGCGGCAACGGATTGATGTGTCGAAACAGCACGTTTTACAACAGCAGGAACGCCTCATCATGCACGGTCCAAAGCGCCAAATGGAGCAATACCAGGAACGAACGGATTATTTTATCGAGCGTTTAGAACGTGGGCTCAAGCAACATCTTGTTTTGAAGCAACATGCGTTTGAGCGAGTGGCTTTTAGATTGACGCATCTTGGATTAGACCGTGAAATTGTGCAGCAGCAAGAACATTTAACGAGCGTGACGAGACAACTCCATCGACAAATGGAACTACAACTTACCACCTTGCGTCGCGATTTTTTACAAAAGGTCGAGGCATTAGAACATTTAAGTCCGCTCGCCTTGTTAAACCGCGGATATAGCGTTGTTTATAAAGAGGATGATATTCTCACGTCAAGCGCGAAAGTAGCCGTTGGGGATACCGTACAAATAACGATGGCAGAAGGCAAACTACACGCAAAAATCACAGAAAAGGAGGATAAATAAAGATGGCAACAAAAAAAGTAAGCTATGAAGAAGCTATGAAAGAGCTAGAGGGCATTGTGCAAGCATTGGAAGAAGGCAATGTGTCGCTTGAAGATTCGCTAGAAATGTATCAGCGCGGTATTGAACTGACGAAACTATGTCAAGAGAAATTGGCGGCTGCTGAAGATAAGCTCGCTAAAGTTGTGACGGAATCTGATGAAGAAGTGCCATTTCAGGCAGAAGAAGGTAAATAATGATGACATTTGAACAGTTTATGGAACATTATAAGCAGGAAATTGAACGTTGTATGGCGCAAGCGATTGTAGCCACGGATTCAGAGCAGAAACTCGAGCAGTCGATGATTTATTCGTTAGAAGCTGGAGGCAAGCGAATTCGGCCATTACTTGTTTTAGCGACATTGGTTGCGTTTGGAAGTAAGCCTGAGCTTGGTTATCAGACTGCGGCTGCGATGGAAATGATTCATACATATAGCCTGATTCATGATGATTTGCCGGCGATGGATAATGACGATTACCGACGTGGAAAACTGACAAATCATAAGGTGTACGGGGATGCGACGGCGATTTTGGCAGGAGATGCGTTGCTGACGAAGGCTTTCGAGCTGATTGTGATGGATGACCAATTAGACGCGACGGTGAAAGTCGAACTGATTCAACTTTTCGCAAAAAGTGCTGGCGCGGATGGCATGGTTGGCGGGCAGCAAGCCGATATTTTAGGTGAGAATCAGAAGCTGACATTGGAAGAACTAGAATCGATTCATCGTCGGAAAACGGGTGCATTGTTAACTGCTTCGGTACTTAGTGGGGCAATGATTGCTGGTGCTTCTAAGCAAGAACAAGACATTTTGCGGGAATTTTCCCATCATATCGGAATCGCTTTTCAGATTTGTGATGATATTCTGGATGTTATCGGTGACTCAGAAAAAATGGGCAAGAAGACCGGCTCGGATATTGATTTGCAAAAGAGTACGTACCCGGCTTTGCTCTCATTAGAAGGTGCTAAAAAAGCGCTCGCGGAACATACAGAAAAAGCGGAGCAAGCCTTGGCGAGCCTAGATATTGATGCGACGTATTTGCTAGGTTTGACGGAACTCATTGCTGTTCGCGAATTTTAATAAGTTGGAAATCCTGACTTTCTTTTGAAGGTTGGGGTTTCTTCTTGTGGAAACACGCACGAACAGTTTTATATAGTAAATTCCCCGCATCTAGTTTATAATGGAAACAATGAATACATTACAGTAGCGCTTAAGTGAGCTACTACACACGATATTGATGGAGAAATCCTAGAAAGTGAGTTGTTTTGTTTGGATTTATTGGAAATTAAGGATCCTGCGTTCGTTAAAGATTTGAACGTGGCGCAAATGGAAGCGCTCAGTGCGGATATTCGCGAATTCCTAATTCAATCGACGTCCAAAACAGGTGGACACATTGGACCAAACCTTGGTGTTGTTGAGCTAACGGTAGCACTTCACCATTGTTTTAATAGCCCGGAGGATAAATTTTTGTGGGATGTTGGGCATCAGTCTTATGTGCACAAGATTTTAACTGGTAGAGCAAATAGATTTGATACATTACGACAACATGATGGCTTAGACGGTTTTCCAAAACGGAAGGAATCAGAACACGATGTTTGGGAGACAGGCCACAGTTCTACTTCGTTATCAGCAGCAGCAGGGATGGCGATTGCGAGAGATATTCGTCGCGAGAAGTACCATGTATTGCCGATTATTGGCGATGGCGCGTTAACAGGCGGTATGGCACTAGAAGCGCTGAACCACATTGGCGATATGAAGAAAAATGTGATTGTCGTGCTAAATGATAACAATATGTCGATTGCTCCGAACGTTGGCGCAATGCATAATGTTCTTGGTAAATTACGCACATCAGGCAAATTTAAACGCGCTAAAAAAGACATTGAAACAGCCATGAAACGTATTCCAACAGCCGGTGACAAAATTGCCGGCGCGGCGGAACGAATTAAAGATAGCATCAAGTATTTACTCGTACAAGGCACCTTCTTTGAAGAAATGGGTTACACATATCTTGGCCCAGTGAATGGACACGATTACCACGATTTAATTACGAATATGGAATTTGCCAAAAAAGTGAAAGGCCCGGTATTAATGCATGTTGTCACGACAAAAGGTAAGGGCTATCAACCCGCCGAGTCTGATCGTACCGGTACTTGGCACGGCACAGGACCATACAAAATCGAAACTGGCGACTTCATTAAACCAGTTGGCGGGCCTCCAGCATGGAGCGCAGTCATTAGCGATGCCGTTTTAGAGTTAGCGCAAAATGACGAACGCGTTGTGGCGATTACGCCGGCGATGCCAGTAGGTTCTAAATTAGAGAAATTCGCAGCGGCGTTTCCAGATCGCTTTTTTGATGTCGGTATTGCGGAACAGCATGCGACTACGATGGCGGCTGGGCTTGCAGCGCTTGATATGAAACCGTTTTTGGCGATTTATTCGACCTTTTTACAACGGGCGTATGATCAAGTCGTTCATGATATTTGTAGACAAGAATTGAATGTGTTTATTGGGATTGATCGCGCTGGGCTTGTTGGTGCAGATGGCGAGACGCATCAAGGAATTTTTGATATTGGCTTTTTGCGTGGGATCCCGAATATGACAATTATGATGCCAAAAGATGAGAATGAAGCACGTCATTTAGTGAAAACAGGACATGATTACGATGGTGGACCAATTGTGATTCGTTATCCGCGCGGCAACGGTCTTGGTGTCACGATTGATGATGAGATGAAAGCTATACCAATTGGTTCTTGGGAAGCACTGAGTACGCCAGCTGATGTGGCGATTCTGACATTTGGGACGACGATTCCGATGGCTCTAGAAGCTGCGATGGAACTGAAACGACAAGGTATTCAAGCAGGAGTCATCAACGCTCGCTTTATCAAACCGCTAGACGAAGCAATGTTGCACGATTTGATGAAACGCAACGTTCCGATTATCACAGTGGAAGAATCATTGCTAGCCGGTGGATTTGGTACAGCGGTGCTCGAATTTGCCGAAGAGAATGGTTACGATCAAGCGGTTATTCGCCGAATCGGTCTTCCAGATGAGTTCATTAGCCACGGTTCTGTCGACATGATTTTGGCGGAACACGGCATTTCAGCACTAGGCATTCTAAATACTATCCAAAAAATATTACCAGAAAAACAGATAAGGGCGTAAAAATGGCGATAAAAAAAGAACGTGTAGACGTATTATTAGTAGAACAAGGTTTATTCGAAACACGCGAAAAAGCAAAGCGCGCTGTCATGGCTGGCTTAGTTTATTTGAAAGAAGAACGCGTGGATAAACCTGGTGAGAAGTTTCCAGTCGAATCCGAATTCCAAGTGAAAGGAAAAGTCATGCCTTACGTAAGTCGTGGTGGCCTCAAACTGGAAAAAGCACTACAAGTATTCGATTTGGATGTAAAAGACAAATTATTGCTTGATATCGGTTCGTCAACTGGCGGATTCACGGATTGCGCATTACAAAATGGCGCGAAACATTCGTATGCGCTTGATGTCGGTTATAATCAACTAGCATGGAAGTTGCGCAGTGATCCTCGTGTGACTGTCATGGAACGCACGAATTTCCGCTATGTCACACCAGCTGATTTTGACCAAGGCTTGGCAGATTTTGCGACAATTGATGTATCGTTTATTTCTTTAAAGCTGATTCTACCGGTTTTAAAAACGGTGTTGGTGCATGATGGAGAAGTGATGACCTTAATTAAACCGCAATTCGAAGCTGGAAAAGAACAAGTTGGCAAAAAAGGCATTATTCGCGATGCCAAAGTCCATTTAGAAGTCATCGAAAAAATTACGACATTTGCTTTGGCAGAAGGTTATTCTGTGCTAGCGATTGATTTCTCGCCGATTACAGGTGGGGAAGGCAACATCGAATTTATCGCCCATTTGAAATGGGATAATAAGAGCGAAAATCACCTCACAGAAGCCCGATTGGCAGAACTTGTGAAGGAAGCTCATACGAAATTAGAATAATTATGCATACCGAGTCGTCTGATTTAGATGGCTCGGTATTTTTGTATTTTCAGCTACTTTCCCATTTTTCTAAGCCTTAATACGTCATTTTCACATGCATAAGCCTTTCCGTGAAACTTTTTCAAGTTAAATCCGTGACTTTATGCTCGTTTTGGGCTAAGATGTAAGAGAGAAAAAAGTTCGTGAGGTGAGAAATAATGAATAAAGGTCATCGCCATATTATTATTAGAGAACTAGTCACATCAAATGAGATTGAAACGCAAGAAGATCTTGTTGAATTATTGCTAAAAAGAGATGTCAAAGTCACTCAAGCCACGATTTCACGTGATATTAAAGAACTGCATTTAGTCAAAGTCCCAACGCAAACAGGTACCTATAAATACAGCTTACCAGCAGATAATCGTTTCAACCCACATCAGAAGTTAAAGCGCTCTCTCGTAGACGCCTTCATCAGTGTGGAAACGGTGCAATTCATGGTTCTTTTGAAAGTAATGCCAGGAAACGCCAATGCGATAGGTGCACTCATCGATAACTTGAATTGGGATGAGAAAGTTGGATCTTTATGTGGAGACGACACGTGTTTAATCATTTGTCGCAGCGAAGAAGACGCGAAAGTATTATCAGAGCGCTTTATTGAGATGCTCTAAGTTTTGAGGTGAATAGATTTGTTACAAGAATTAACGATTAGAAATTTTGCTATCATCGAATCTTTAAATCTATCTTTTCAAGAAGGTATGACGGTATTAACGGGGGAGACCGGCGCTGGGAAATCGATTATTATTGATGCGCTCGGTCTTCTTGTCGGTGGCCGAGGTTCTGTTGATTTTATTAGACACGGCGAAGAAAAGTTAGAAATCCAAGGGTTATTTACGATTAATCCGCAGAATAAAGGCTGTTTGGAAGCACTAGAAAGTAATGGTATCGATGCAAGTGATCACATGGTTGTGCTGGAACGAACGCTTTTCCAAAGTGGCAAAAATACATGTCGTATCAACGGCAAGCTGGCAACAACGGGCGTACTTCGCGAAATCGGTTCTCGTTTAATCGACATTCATAGCCAGCATGAGCATCAAGAACTGATGAACGATGAGTTCCATTTGCAGTTGCTCGATCGTTTTGCGTGGAAAGAAATTGCGCCGACATTGTCGCAGTACGAAGCTAAATACGCTGAGTACAAAGAAATGAAAGCGAAATGGCATAACTGGACAAAAAACGAACAAGAGTTAGCACAGCGTCTAGACATGTTGCGTTTTCAACAAGATGAAATTACGAATGCTGATTTACGTTTAGGCGAAGAAGAAGCCTTGATGGAGCAGAAACACGTGTTAGCCAATTTTGAGAAAATCAATGAGAATTTGCAAAATGCCTATACTGCACTACAAGGCGAAGAACGTGGCTTGGAGTTTGTTTCTGAGGCTATGCGTTATGTCGGTGCGGCGAGCGATATTTTGCCAGAATTTAAAACATTGAGCGAATCTGTGGCCTCTAGTTTTTATTTATTAGAAGAAAGTGCCATGCAAATTCGCCAAGAACTCGACAAATTGGAGTTTCAACCAGACGAATTAGACACGATCGAATCCCGACTTAATGAATTGAATCAGCTAAAACGCAAATATGGCAAAACAGTCGAAGCCATCATTCACTACAACGAAGAAATCGACCAAGAAATTCTAGAACTATCCGATCGCGAAACCCATCTTGGTCAACTAGAAAAAGAACTAGAGAGCGCCAAACAAGACTTGCAAAAACTAGCTGAAAAACTCACAACCATCCGTCAAAAAGCCGCAAAACAGCTCGAAAAACAAATCAAAAACGAACTAAATCAGCTGTATATGGAAAAAGCGATTTTCCAAGTAAACTTTGCGACACCAGCAAGTGAATTCACAGAAAACGGTATTGATAAAGTCGCATTTTACATGAGTACCAACCCAGGTGAACCGTTAAAACCGTTGTCTCGCATCGCATCTGGTGGTGAATTGTCGCGGATGATGTTAGCCTTAAAAACCATCTTTTCGCGTCATCAGGGTATTACGTCGATTATTTTCGATGAAGTGGACACGGGCGTAAGTGGACGTGTGGCTCAAGCTATCGCGGAGAAAATCTACGCAGTTGCTGTCGGCTCACAAGTGCTATGTATTTCCCATTTACCACAAGTTGCCGCAATGGCCGATCATCATTTCTACATTTCCAAAACAACGACTGCCAACCGCACAATGACATCTGTTACCGCCTTATCTGGCGATGAAAAAGTCGAGGAAATTAGCCGAATGATTGCCGGAATTGAAGTTACAGACGTGACGAAACAACATGCAACCGAGATGCTAACCCAAGCAACCAAAATTAAATCAGAGAAACAAACCTAACTAAAAATGAATGAAATAGCTTGCATCTCTATCGAAATTTGCTTACAATGATGAGGTAAGTTTTTATTACCAGGTCATAAAAACAAGTGCTAATTTTTGAGATGTAGGTTTTTTTCTGCGAAAATGCGGAAAATAAGGAGGCCTATTTATGACCCAAAAATCGATTTTCCAATTAGAAAAAACAGCGAAACGAGCGCGAATTGCTATTGCTGGCGCGGATGATGCTGTCATTTTAGAAGTAGTAAAACAAGCATTAGCACATGATTTTGCCGACTTCTTGTTGTTTGGACGTGCCGAACTAATCACGATTAAGTCACCACATGTACAAGTCATCGCTACGAAAACCGATCAAGAAGCAGCGGAAAAAGCGACAGAAGCTGTGACCAAAAAGCAAGCCGATATCTTGATGAAAGGTAATTTGCCAACAGCGCTTATCCTCAAAACAATCTTAAAAAAAGAATATCAATTACGTGATAAAGAACTGCTGTCACATGTTGCGGTCTTCGAAATTCCAGCGTATCACAAGCCGTTAATCGTGTCTGATGTTGCCATGAATATAGCACCCGACGAAGATGCACAAATCCAAATTACACAAAACGCAATCGCATCTGCGCAAAAACTTGGCATCACCAAACCAAAAGTTGCTGTTTTAAGCGCCGTCGAAAAAGAAAGCCCAAAAATGCATTCTTCTGTTCAAGCCGCACAAGTTGCTGCGTACTTCAAAGCATTTGCGAGTGATGAGGCGGAAGTAGAAGGGCCGCTAGCATTTGATAATGCGATTTCTAAAGCTGCCGCGCAACATAAAAACATCGATAACAATGTGGCTGGAGACGCTGATATACTCATCATGCCATCGATTGAAGCTGGAAATATTTTGTATAAGTCGCTTGTATTTTTTGCAGGTGCACGAGTTGGTGGGTTCATTGCGGGCGTGAAAGTCCCTGTTATCATCGCATCTAGAAGCGATTCGGTCGATAACAAACTTGCCTCACTAATACTAACTGTTGGAATGGTCGGAAAATGATACAAAACTTTGAATAAAACGATTTCAAGCCTTGGGGTGCAAAGCTTTTTAAGTTTGTGATACTCTCATGATACAATAGGCTGGAGATAGCAACCTGATAGGAATTGTAACAGCAAATCTGATTCACATGGAGGAGAAATACGTGGCATTTCAAGTTTTGGCAATCAATCCAGGATCAACATCTACGAAAATCGCTTTATTCGAAGGGAAAACCGTTCTTTTAAAGCAAGAAATCTCACATTCACGAGAAGAAATCGCAGCTTTTGAAACCATAATGGCGCAGTTTTCATTTCGATATAACCTCATAAAAGAAGCATTAGCAAGTACGGATACCACCCATTTAGCGGCTGTTGTTGGACGCGGTGGTTTACTTCGTCCAATGGCAGGCGGCACTTATGAAGTCAATGACGCGATGCAACGCGATTTAGAAGTTGGTATTTCAGGGCAACATGCGTCTAATCTAGGCGGCTTACTAGCTCGAAAAATCGCGGATGACTACGCTATTCCAGCTTATATCGTTGACCCGGTTGTCGTCGATGAACTAGCGCCAATCGCTAGGTATTCTGGAAATGCCCATATCGAGCGCCAAAGCATTTTCCATGCCTTGAATCAGAAAGCGGTGGCCCGAAACGTTGCGGCTAAACTAGGGAGAGCCTACGAAGAACTGCATTTAATTGTTGCCCATCTTGGCGGCGGTATTTCTGTTGGCGCGCATGACCGTGGTCGTGTGATTGATGTGAACAATGCCCTTGATGGTGACGGCCCAATGAGTCCTGAGCGTTCCGGTTCCTTACCGATGGCGAGTTTCCTAGCATGGGCTTTTTCCGAAGGCGTAACAAAAGAGCAATTACATACAGAACTAGTAGGGCGCGGCGGTCTCGTTTCTTACAAAGGTACCAATGACCTGCGCGACATCGAACGCCAAATAAAAGACGGGGACCCCGAAGCAAAAGCACTTTTTGAAGCAATGGCCTACCAAGTCGCAAAAGAAATCGGAGCAAATGCCGCCGTGTTAAAAGGTCAGATTGACGCGATTGTCCTGACTGGTGGATTAGCCCGAAGTGACGCATTTATTCAAGAAATCACGCAGTACATTCATTGGATAGCACCAATTATGACCGAGCCAGGCGAAGACGAAATGGCCGCTTTGAACGACGGTGCCCAACGAATTTTACAAAAACAAGAAATGGCACAAACTTATAATGGGGAGGAATAGAAATGGCAAAAGAGTATGACGTTGTAGTATTAGGTGGCGGAACAGGCGGGTATGTCGCAGCCATTCGCGCCGCACAAAAGGGGCTAACAGTAGCCGTTGTTGAAAAAGATAGAGTCGGCGGAACATGTTTGCACCGCGGTTGTATTCCAAGTAAAGCGCTACTTCGCTCTGCAGAAGTTTTACAAACCGTTCGTAAAGCAGCTGAGTTTGGCATCGAAGCTCCTGAACCGACTTTTAGTTTTATGAAAGCTCAAGAACGCAAGCAAGGCATCGTTGACCAATTAGAAAGCGGCATCCAACAGCTATTCAAAAAAGGTAAAATCGATTTATACGAAGGCCGCGGAACGATTCTTGGTCCATCCATTTTCTCACCAACAGCAGGAACAATCTCCGTAGAATTTAACGACGGCGCAGAAAATGAAATGCTAATCCCAAAAAATCTTATCATCGCGACTGGCTCCAAACCAAGAGCCTTGAACGGTTTAGCTTTTGACGAAGAGTTCGTTCTTTCTTCTGATGGCGCATTACAATTAGAAACTTTACCAGAATCCATCATCATCGTCGGTGGCGGTGTTATTGGTATGGAATGGGCATCCATGTTGCATGATTTCGGCGTACAAGTGACCGTCGTCGAATACAGCGATCGCATCCTACCAACCGAAGACAAAGACATCTCCAAAGAACTAAACCGCCTTTACAAAAAGAAAAAAATCAAAATCGTTACAAGCGCTGAAGTACAAGCAGACACCTACAAAAAAACAGCGGACGGCGTTGAAATAAAAGCTCTTGTAAAAGGCGAAGAACAAACATTCACTGCTTCAAAAATGCTCGTATCCGTCGGTAGAAGCGCAAACGTTGAAAATATTGGTCTAGAAAATACAGACATCATTGTCGACAAAGGCGTTATCCAAGTAACCGATAACTTCCAAACAAAAGAAAGCCATATGTACGCTGTTGGCGATTGTATCGGTGGCTTACAACTGGCGCATGTCGCGATGGAAGAAGGCATTATCGCAGCAGAACATATTAGTGGAAACCCACAACCAGCAATCAACTACAATCACGTACCACGTTGTACGTACACATCCCCAGAAATCGCAAGCGTTGGTATCACCGAAGAACAAGCAAAAGCAGAAGGTTTTGACGTGAAGACAGGGAAATTCTTTTTCCGTGGTATTGGTAAAGCATTAGTATACGGTGAATCAGACGGTTTCATTAAAGTTGTAGCCGATAAGAAAACCAACGATTTACTCGGCGTTTTCATGATTGGTCCGCATGTAACAGACATGATTTCCGAAGCCGCTTTGGCACACGTTCTAGATGCGACACCATTTGAAATCGGCAACACTATTCACCCGCATCCGACATTAGCAGAAGCATTCGGTGAAGCAGCATTAGCAGTCGATGGACTCGCGATTCACGGTTAAAAATAAGGAGGAAATTTGGCAATGGGATTAAAAGAAACAGGTTTATCAGATGAAACCTTATTAGAAATGTATCAAAAACTAGTATTAACAAGACGCGTTGACGAGCGTTTATGGTTGCTTAACCGCTCTGGAAAAATACCGTTCACGATATCAGGACAAGGACAAGAAATCGCGCAAATCGGCGCAGCATATGCCTTTGATTTAGAGAAAGACTATTGCTTGCCGTACTACCGGGACCTCGCAGTTGTTCTTTCGTTTGGCATGACCGCGCGCGACATCATGTTGAGCGCATTTGCCAAAGCAGAAGACCCGAACTCAGGCGGCCGTCAAATGCCAGCCCATTTCGGTCAAAAGTCCAACCGCATCGTTACACAAAGTTCACCAGTAACGACACAATTCCCGCACGCCGCAGGAATCGGTTTAGCCGCAAAAATGAAAAAAGATCCAATCGTAGCCTATGCTTCTACAGGAGAAGGCTCATCCAACCAAGGCGATTTCCACGAAGGCATCAACTTTGCCAGCGTGCATAAATTACCCGTCGTATTCGTTATCCATAACAACCAATACGCCATTTCCGTACCGGTTGAAAAACAATATGCCGCGAAAAAACTATCAGATCGCGCATTAGGTTACGGCATTCCAGGCGTTCGCGTAGACGGCAATAACATGGCCGAAGTCTACCTCGCGTTTAAAGAAGCCGTAGACCGTGCTCGCCGCGGTGAAGGTCCAACACTGATTGAAACAATGACATACCGCTTCACACCGCACTCCTCAGACGATGACGACAGAAGCTACCGCACATTAGAAGAAGTAAACACAGCCAAAGAACGCGATCCACTAGCGATCTACACAAAAGAACTAGAAGAACTCGGCCTACTAGACGACGCCAAAAAAGAAGCCTATGAAAAAGAAATCATGGCACTAGTAAACGAAGCAACAGACTACGCAGAAGCGGCTAGTTACGCCGATCCAGAATCAGCATTACGACACGTCTACGAAGAAAAATAATCGTGACTTTTAAGAAAGCTTTAATTTAGGAGGAATAAAGATGCCTGTCATTTCATATATTGACGCCATTACGGCCGCGCTTCGTGAAGAGATGGAGCGCGATGAGAACGTATTTATTTTAGGAGAAGATGTCGGTAAAAAAGGAGGCGTTTTTAAAGCAACAGCTGGTTTATACGACCAATTTGGCGAAGACCGCGTGCTTGATACGCCACTTGCTGAGTCTGCGATTGCCGGTGTTGGTATTGGCGCTGCGATGTACGGTATGCGCCCAGTTGCCGAAATGCAATTTGCCGATTTTATTATGCCTGCAGTGAACCAAATCATTTCAGAAGCATCACGCATTCGTTACCGTTCCAACAATGATTGGGACTGTCCGATTGTTTTTCGTGCGCCTTACGGTGGTGGTGTCCACGGCGCCCTTTACCATTCCCAGTCAATCGAGAAAGTATTCGCTGGCCAACCTGGTTTGAAAATCGTGATGCCATCAAGCCCATACGACGCAAAAGGTCTTCTAAAAGCCGCAATCCGCGACAATGATCCCGTTCTTTTCCTAGAACATAAACGCGCGTACCGTCTCATTAAAGGCGAAGTACCCGAAACGGACTATACGGTTCCAATCGGTAAAGCCAATGTTGTCCGCGAAGGCGATGACATTACGGTTATCACATACGGTTTAGCTGTTCATTTTGCCCAACAAGCTGCTGAGAAATTAGCAAGTGACGGCATGGAAGCAGAAATTTTAGATTTAAGAACGATTTATCCGCTCGACAAAGAAGCAATTATTGCCGCAGCCAAAAAGACCGGAAAAGTCCTGCTTGTCACGGAGGATAACAAAGAAGGTAGCATTATCGGCGAAGTTGCCGCAATCATCGCAGAGAACTGTTTATTCGACCTAGACGCACCAATCAAGCGTTTAGCAGGACCGGACACGCCAGCGATGCCATTTGCACCAACTATGGAGAAATATTTCATGATTAACCCCGATAAAGTAGAAAAAGCAATGCGTGACTTAGCGGAATTTTAAAGGAGTGAAAAAAATGGCACTTGAAAAAATTACAATGCCACAACTTGGTGAAAGCGTAACAGAAGGAACCATCAGCCAATGGTTAGTCGCACCAGGTGACCACGTCAATAAATACGATGCACTTGCAGAAGTGTTAACCGATAAAGTAACAGCCGAAATCCCATCTTCATTCACGGGAACAGTAAAAGAACTCATCGCCGAAGAAGACGAAACACTAGAAGTCGGCGCTGTCATCTGTATTCTAGAAACAGAAGGAGCAGACGAACAACCAGCAGAGCCAGCTAAAGAAGAAGCGCCAACACCAGAAGCTTCCGCACCCGAAACACCAAAAAAAGCGCCTGCAAAACAAAACGCGCCAGCCGGTCGTTTCTCACCAGCAGTGCTAACATTAGCAGCCGAACATAACATTGACTTAGGTCAAGTTACCGGTTCAGGCCGTGACGGTCGTATTACACGCAAAGACGTTCTTGCTTACGTTGAAAATGGCGCACCAGTTGCAGCAGCCCCAACGAAACCAGCAGAACCAGCAGCAAGCAGCGCACCACAAAAAGCAGCACCAATGCCGACAAGTCAAGTAGGCGACCGCGAAACACCAATTGACGGCATCAGAAAAGCAATCGCGAAGCATATGGTAACAAGTAAACACGAAATCCCACACGCATGGATGATGGTCGAAGCAGACGCAACAGGCCTAGTTCGTTACCGTGACGGCTTAAAAAATAAATTCAAAGCCGAAGAAGGCTACGCGTTAACCTATTTTGCCTTTTTCGTAAAAGCAGTCGCACAAGCGCTGAAAGAATTCCCAATTTTAAATAGCACATGGGCAGGCGACAAAATCATCGAACGCGCCGATATCAACATTTCTATCGCCGTAGCAACCGATGACCACTTGTTCGTACCTGTAATCAAGCATGCCGATGAGAAATCAATCAAAGGCATTGCACGCGAAATCAACGAACTAGCCGCAAAAGCACGCGCTGGCAAACTAACACAAGACGACATGTCCGGCGGAACATTCACAGTAAACAGCACAGGTTCATTCGGCTCCGTTCAATCGATGGGTATCATCAACCACCCACAAGCAGCGATACTGCAAGTAGAATCCATCGTGAAACGCCCAGTCGTGATTGACGATATGATCGCCATTCGCAACATGGTAAACCTATGTCTTTCTATCGACCACCGCATACTAGACGGTCTTGTTGCCGGCAGATTCCTGCAAAAAGTCAAAGAAAACGTAGAAACAATTACAAAAGAAAACACACCAATTTATTAAAAAACAGGGAGAAAAATAACAAGCGTGACCAAAATACCCAGATGTTTAACAAAAAATGCAACGGGTATAAAAATAATACATCTAGATCCATACCCCTAAACTCCCTAGATGTCTTGAGTGGTACGTATATAAAAATACGGTATCACTCTTTTTTATTGGGGCTGTTACGCATCCCATGCGTAACAGCCCCAATACAAGGCGTATCAAAGAGGAGCGTTGTATCCTTAAACTGGCGTGATTAACTATCAAATCCAATAAGCACTAAAAAACAAAAAGAGCCTCAAAAACCAAAGAAACACCAAACCTCCCTTAAATCAAAATAAATTAATAAACACGCACAACACACCAAACAAGACATCCCTCTAAAAATAACCTATAATTAATAACACTACAAAAACACAAAAAAACCACATCATCCAATGTGGTTTTCCATACATCATCACCTATAAAAACATCAAAACCCCGGTTAAAACAGAAGAGGCTACAATCGCAACAAGCATCAAAATAACGATAACTCTGGCAACTTTTTTGTTAGTCATAAAATTGGATGGCTCCTTCCAAATAAAATCTCGTTATCTCCATCATACTTGCTTTACATAAGATTTTCAAGTGAAATCAGCAAAAAAAAGATTAAAAAAGACAGAGGTGAATCCCATGACACAAGATACCATACAAGACCTTTTTTTAGAACTAGTGGCAATCCCGTCCGAATCAGGTCAAGAACAGGAAATCATCACGTACATCCAAACCTTCCTGAAACAAAGAAACATCTCATCTAAGCCAAGCAAACAACAATCCGGCCTAGTCGCGACACTCCCAGCAACAGATGAAACCACAGAAAAAGCACCAATCATCGCATTCTCCGCCCATGTAGACACCGCTACAACACCAGCCGCACCAGAAATCACATTAACCAACGGCTACATCGAAACGACGAACCAGGCTCTGCTAGGCGCCGATGATAAAGCAGGAGTCACAGCCATGCTCGTTGCCATTGACCAACTAACTCAAAATCCCGAACCCCACGGTCAAATCGAATTTATCTTTACAACAAAAGAAGAAGAAGGCTTAACCGGCGCAAAACTATTTGACCTCGATCTCGTAGAAGCAGACTTCGGTTTTTGCTTAGACGCACCAGGCCCAGTCGGTAGCATGATTCGCACAAGCCGTACGCATTTACAATTAGACTTTTGGATAGAAGTGGGTGAGTCGCACGATAAATCCGCGATTCAAATTGCTCGAGAAGCCTTGAAGAAAATTCATAAGCATAAATTCCCGACCGAGATGCATTGGCAAGTCTACCATTTTGGCGGAGAAGTACTAGAAAACGGAAACGAGAAAGTCACGATTTTATCCGAATTATCCGCAGATTTCCCATTGGAACACTGTTTACCATACGTCGAACAAATCAAGCAAATATTCATCGAAATCGGTGTCGCGCACAAAGCTGATGTACAAGACGTAACGCACATGAATTACCACCACTTCCACCTAGCATCAACAAGTAAACCGTGCTTAATCGCCACACAAGCGATGGCTAATCTCGAGCTCCCGCAACAAACTGTCCAACTTGAAGGCGGAACGGATGCCAATGTGTTTAACGATCGCGGCATTCCATTTCTCGTACTGGCAGCAGGCTATGAAAATCCGCACACGACTAGCGAACGAATCGCTGTCACCGAATTACATCATTTAACAAAACTGGTCGCAGAAATCATTAAAGTAACGGCAAACTAACAATAAATTCGCTAAATTCGGGTTTGTTTCATTGCCGTAGAGCCAAAGTTTTGATATAGTTGTTAGTGTTGAGAAAATGGCAGCATTCATTTAACGAATGACTCGAAAGAAGAAGGGACGAATGTAAAAAATGGCAAAACAAGAAATTGGCGTTATCGGAATGGGCGTAATGGGTCGCAATCTGGCTCTAAATATTGAAAGTCGTGGTTACTCGGTCTCGATTTTTAACCGCTCTAGCGAAAAAACGAAAGCAGTTGCAGAAGCACATAGCGACAAAAAATTGGTTCCTACGTACAATTTAGAGGAATTTGTAAACTCAATCGAAGTACCCCGTCGTATTTTATTAATGGTACAAGCTGGGGAAGCAACCGATATGATGATTGATGCAGTCAAACCATTCCTATCAGAAGGCGACATTTTAATCGATGGCGGGAACACGTTCTTTAAAGATACGATTCGCCGTAACAAAATGTTAAGCGAAGAAGGATTTAACTTTATCGGAACGGGTGTATCTGGTGGAGAAGAAGGCGCGTTAAAAGGACCTTCTATCATGCCTGGTGGACAACGCAAAGCTTATGACTTAGTAGCGCCTATTTTGCAAGAAATTGCGGCTGTTGCTGACGGAGAAGCTTGTGTGACATATATCGGCCCAGATGGCGCTGGTCACTACGTAAAAATGGTGCATAATGGCATCGAGTACGGTGACATGCAATTAATCGCTGAGGCATATACGATTCTAAAACAAATCGGTGGTTTAACAAATGACGAACTTGCTGATGTGTTCACTGAATGGAACGACGGCGAGTTAGACAGCTACTTAATCGAAATCACGAAAAACATCGTGAAAACAAAAGATCCAGAAACAGGAAAACCAATCGTAGACGTTATCCTAGATAAAGCTGGCCAAAAAGGAACTGGTAAATGGACAAGCCAAAGCGCGCTTGATTTAGGCGTACCACTTTCCCTAATTACTGAATCCGTATTTGCTCGCTATATCTCGGCATTAAAAGACGAACGTGTGCATGCAAGTACTGTTTTATCTGGTCCAAGCAACTACTCATTCAACGGCGACAAAAAAGCCTTCATCGAATCTGTACGTCGCGCCTTGTATTTCAGTAAAATCGCATCTTACGCACAAGGTTTTGCTCAAATGAAAGCTGCGTCCGAAGAATACAACTGGGATTTACAATACGGCGAAATCGCGAAAATTTTCCGCGCTGGCTGTATCATCCGTGCTCGTTTCCTACAAAAAATTACAGACGCGTACAATAACGATAAGAACTTGAACAACTTGCTATTAGATCCGTATTTCAAAGACATTGCGGATAAATACCAAGGGGCGCTACGTGAAGTTGTTTCAGAAGCTGTTAAAGCTGGAATTCCTGTACCAACATTCACTGCAGCGATCAGCTACTATGATAGCTATCGTTCAGAAGTATTGTCAGCGAACTTAATCCAAGCACAACGCGATTACTTCGGTGCCCACACTTACGAACGTGTTGACAAAGCTGGAACATTCCATACTGAATGGCCAGAAATCGACGAATAAGAGAAATACGAAGCGAATGGGAGTTTGTCTACTATAAGATAAGCCTCCATTCGTTTTTTTACATAGGCTAAATGACAAACCAATGAGAAATTCTACCACAATATGAAGAAGCGATGAATATATACGAATAAATTGCGAAACAAGACCGTTATTAGTTGTTTTTACGGCGATTTTAGTTACAATAGTAATAGGAATATATCTGGGTCTGAAGGTGGGGATGGTAAATGAATAGAATATTAATAGTAGAAGATGAGAAGAACTTAGCTCGCTTTATAGAACTAGAGTTGCAACATGAAGGATATGAAACGGCGGTTGCTAATGATGGCCGTACAGGCTTAGAACTGGCGATTACCCAAGAATGGGATGCCATTTTACTTGATTTAATGTTACCGCAACTAAACGGTGTAGAAGTTTGTCGTCGCGTACGTCAAGTGAAAGAAACACCGATTATTATGATTACTGCGCGTGATTCGGTTATTGACCGCGTTTCTGGCTTGGATCACGGCGCGGATGATTATATCGTGAAACCATTCGCTATTGAAGAGTTGCTTGCAAGACTGCGGGCTTTACTTCGTCGTATCGAAACAAGTGAAAACGAAACGAAGCAAACGACGCTTGAATATCGCGATATTGTCGTAGAGAAAGAAAGCCGTATCGTGAAACGTGGAGAAGACATTATCGATCTAACGAAGCGTGAATACGAACTGCTCTTGACGCTGATGGAAAACATTAATATCGTGCTAACCCGCGAAGTACTTTTGAACAAAGTATGGGGTTATGAGACAGAAGTAGAAACCAATGTTGTCGATGTATACGTGCGGTATTTGCGTAATAAGATTGATAACAAAGATGACGACGAGAGTTACATTCAAACCGTTCGTGGTACGGGGTATGTGATGCGTACATGACAAAACCAAACACATTCTCCCTAAAAAGCAGATCACTCAAATTTAAATGGACATTTGGCGCCAGTGCAGCCATTTTTCTAACATTCTTCTTGTTTTCATTTGCGATTTATCAAGGTATTGGGAGCATGTTACTCAATGAAAAAGATAAAACAGTCACATCTACGGCACTTTCTGCGAGCAACGCTTTATCCAATGCAGGCTTAACATCTAGTGCAGCCAATCTAACGAAAGAAAACATTGATGCGGTCGTAAAAAGCAGTATGACATTAAGAGATCGGATGGAAGACCAAGTACTCGTATTTTACGATAAAAAAGGCAAACGCATTGAACAATATATGGGAACTCCTTACAACGACAAAGCTTACACCAAATATGATTACAGCGCCTATCTTACCACAGGCCCAACACAAGTTGGCACACTTTCTAAACCGACAATCAACGGCCAACAAATGGTCATCTCGCAAATGCCGATTTTTAATAGTCAAGATAATGCAACTGTGATTGGTTATATACAAGTGATTAATCCGATGACATCCTACAATAGCATGATGGGCAAATTGTTAGCGACGATGTTCTTACTTGGTGGTGTCGCCTTATTCATTAGTGGTATGCTAGGTTATCTCCTTGCGCAAAACTTCTTAAACCCACTGACACGCATGGCTAAAACAATGAACGATATCCGTAACAACGGTTTCCAAAAACGTATCGAAGCAACGACGATCACTAAAGATGAAATCGGCGAGTTAACGCTTGTGTTTAACGACATGATGGCGCAAATCGAGCGTAGTTTTGAGCAACAGAAACAATTTGTAGAGGACGCGTCGCATGAGTTACGGACGCCGGTACAAATTATGGAAGGGCATTTGAAACTGCTAAACCGCTGGGGCAAAGATGATCCAGAAGTATTAGATGAGTCATTAAATGCGTCGTTAACGGAGCTTGAGCGAATGAAGAAATTGGTGCAAGAAATGCTAGACTTATCTCGTGCAGAACAAATTTCGCAAACGAAAGAACTACAAATTGTTTGTGTAAACGATGTTGTCGAGCAAGTCAGACGTAATTTTGAAGTGATGCACGAAGACTTCTTATTCACGCTAAAAGAAGATGACAAAGACCTTCACGCCATGATTCAGCATAATCACTTGGAACAAATCCTAATTATCATTGCCGATAATGCAGTGAAATATTCCGGTGATAGCAAACAAATCGATGTGCACGTTTATCAAGAAGAAGAACAAATTAAAGTTTCCGTAAAAGACTACGGTGTCGGTATTTCACCAGAGGAAATTGATAAGATATTCAACCGTTTCTATCGTGTTGATAAAGCGCGTAGCCGTGAAGTCGGCGGAAATGGTCTGGGACTTGCAATTGCCAAGGAGTTAGTTAGTGGTTACCAAGGTTCGATTCAAGCCGAAAGCGAAGATAACGTTGGCACAACAATCACCATCACGTTACCACTCATTGAAAAACAAGTCGATAAATAAAAAAAGAACGTTTCGATAATCCGCAGGTACAATACGCGAATCATCGAAACGTCTTTTTTATTTTTTATTTTGTTCGTGTTCTAATTGCTCGATTTCTTTCTCTTCTTTTTCCATGATTTCAACTTCTGGATGTTTCTTCATGTATAGTTTCTTCGTTAGTAGCGTTTGTCCTGCTAGGAAAAGACCACCGACTGCCCAATATAGTGCGAGTGCGGACGGTGCGGAGAAGGAGACGAATAAAATCATCATTGGCGAAATCAAGCCCATAATCCGCATTTGTTTCTTTTGTTCTGGCGTGTAGCCGATGAGTGATACGAAATATTGAAGTAAATAAACAGCTCCGGCGATAAACGCCAAAATCATATCGGGGCTACCTAGACTAAACCATAAGAACGTGTGATGCGCGATATCGGATGAACCACGAATCGCATAATAAAACGCCATCAGAATGGGCATTTGAATTAAGAGTGGCAAACAACCCATTTGTAACGGATTGATATTGTATTTCGAATAAACGGCTGTCATTTCTTGTTGAATTTTGACTTGTTCTTCTTTAGAAGTCGCTCTTTTTAGACGCGCTTGGATTTCGTCGATTTCTGGTTTGGCAACGGCCATTTTCGATTGCATGCCCATTTGTGCTTTTGCAGTACGTAGGTTTAAAGGCATGATAGCGGCGCGGATAACAAGTGTCGTTACGATAATCGCAATCCCATAATTACCACCAAACAAGGAAGCAATCCATTCGATAAACGTTGTGAACGGCTTAATCAGATAGATGTAGAAAAAACCATCCGTGTTTTGTGAAGGGTCCATGCTACAACCCGCCAGCGCAAAAAATAATGCGGCAATCATAATAAGTAATAATATATTTTTCTTTTTCAATGTCTTATTTCCTCCTAAAATTTCAGTTCGTATTTATGCGTCATTAGGAAAAAGACAAGGAAGCTTCGTCGTCGGTACTGGAAAAACGCGTTATTGCTTGGACGAGCCATACGATGATAAAGCGCATCGGATAAGCTACCACAGGCTTCAAGTGAATAACAGGAAGTGGCGTGATGCACAGATGTTTCGTGTGCAATACCATTGTTGGCTTCACCATCGCTAAAATCGGCCAGTAACGCAACACAGCCATCGTCATAAAGAAGGTGACATAAAGCGAAATATATTCTGGACCTAAAGCCATCTGGATTAATGACTCAAACACACGCAACCACTCCTTCCTTCATAAAAATAACTACAGCCTTAACTATAATCGAAAAGTAGCGCTTAATCAATACTCAATATCAAATGTTTTGCGTTCTTCGACAGGAGCATCTTTATAAATGTAAACTTCGCCGATTCTAGCAGCAGGAGAGGGTCCTTTTTTGACCGCTTCGATGAATTTCTCCAAATCGTCTTCTTCTGCAATGGCTTGAATTTCAACAGAGCCATCTTCTAAGTTTTTTACGATGCCGCTAATGTTTAATTTATACGCTAAATGTTTCGTTGTGTAACGGAAGCCAACGCCTTGCACCATGCCAGTTACACGCATTATTACAGTCTTGCGAGCCATAATTCATCACCTATCCTTTATTGTCATTATCAATAGTGAGGTTGGGACAAAACTCAAAATAATGCAAAACCGCCGAGCCATTTACTTTGGGTAGGATGAAAAGTTTGGCTTTACACAAATCGAGCGAAAGCGTTTGTATTCAGGGCGTTTGGTGGAAGCCGGAAGCGGAGCATACTTGTGTATGTGATGACTGAAAGCAGGGAGGGAGTCGTATCCCCGACCATGCGAGAAGTTATGCGTAACGTTAGTGTAGCAGAACCGCTTGGAACTTGCCGTCTGAATCCTGATGGAACGCCTACTCGTAAACTCGTAGGCATATTGAGGCTGTATCTCAGTTTCTTCGAACAGCCTCAACAATGCGAGCGCTTGTCGCCGATTTATTTGGGTTATGTCCCAGACTCTTTATTGTCATTACCAATAGTGTACCGTGTTTCCTATTATATTTCAAAAAATAACATAATCGAAGCAAGATAGGATGAGATTGGCCGCTGCTGTGTTATAATGACTTACATACACGAAGTGAACGAATGTTAGGAGTTTTTTAGATGAATGAATTTCAAGTGATTAAAACAAAGGGCGAATATGAGCCTTGGTGGTTTTTTGAGGATTGGCAAAGCGATATTGAGGCATCGTTTACTTATACAGAGAAAACAGAAGCGATGACGAAGTACTTAGAAATGGCGCGTGAATTAGTAGGGACTTATCCGCACCATGCCGCGAAAAAAACGGTGCTACTCGCAACATGGTCGGAGGATGAGACGCAATATTGTGAGGAATGTGACGATGATATCCAAACGTTTCACGGACTCATTTTATTTCAAAATGGGAAAGTTTATGAACCGACGACGGAAGAGAAAGTTTTGTATTTCTCGTTTTTGGAGCGTGAAATCGAAGAAAGCACCTGATTTATAGGTGTTTTTTTATGGAAGGGAGAAGAGGGCTGTGACGGAAAATCAGCGGTCACGCAGGAAAGATGAACATATTACATTGGCGTATCAGCAATACGATGAGGAGCTATCGGCATTTGATGGGATTCGCTTTGTGCCACAGACTTTGCCGGATTTTAGGCAAGAGGAGGTGCAGTTAGAAACGTTTTTTGCAGAGCAGCGTTTTGCTTTACCGTTTTATATTAATGCGATGACAGGCGGGAGTGCACGGACGAAGCAAGTGAATCAGCAACTGGCGATTGTGGCGCGCGAGGTCGGGATAGCCATGGCGGTCGGTTCTCAGTCGGCGGCGCTTAAAGATGCGCGGATGGAAGAGACGTATAGCATCGTTCGAGCGGAAAATCCAGATGGGATTATTTTCGCGAATGTAAGTGCGGATAATTCGGTCGATAACGCGAGAAAAGCGGTAGACATGTTGCAGGCCAATGCTTTGCAAATACATATTAATGTGGCGCAGGAACTTGTTATGCGAGAAGGTGATCGTGATTTCTCCAATTGGTTACGCGCGATTGAAAAAATCGTTTCACTGCAAGAATTCCCAGTCATTGTGAAAGAGGTCGGTTTCGGAATGAGTCGCGAACTGATGCAACAACTGCAAGATATCGGTGTTGAAACGATTGATTTAGGCGGGCAAGGCGGAACTAATTTCGCCAAAATTGAAAATGACCGCAGGCGTGACGGGGCATACACATTCTTGGAACAGTGGGGCTTAACGACGGCGGAATCTTTGCTTGACTGCCAAAATACAACGGTCAGCTTGCTAGCTTCTGGTGGGGTTAAAACACCACTTGACGTCGTGAAATGCCTAGCCCTTGGCGCAAAATCAGTCGGGATTGCAGGCACCGTTTTACATCAACTAAAAACAGCTGATGTCGAAACAACAATCCAATTTTTGCGAGGTTGGACGGAGCAGTTACAAAGCATCATGACGTTGCTAAGTGCTAAAAACATTGCAGCATTAACGCGGAAATCGCTTTTGGTACAAGGGGAACTTCGAGATTTTGCAGAACTTCGTCATGTCGATTTTGCAAGACTCGCCAATCGAGATAACTAAAAAATGAGTGGTCTCCCAATTTTGACGGGAACCACTCATTTTTTTATTTTGCACTTACTGTTTCTTCTAAATTAGCAATGCGAGCTTCTAATTCTTCTTGACTTAACGCGTGTTTTTTCACGTAAAGATTGGCTGGATGTACGCGGCATTCATGAGAACAACTACGCAAATACTTCTCTTCGTTTTCTTCGGAAGCTAATATTTGCTTATTGCAATATGGATTCGCGCAATTAATGTAGCGTTCACATGGCGTACCATCGAAATAATCTTTACCAACAATCGTATGATCGACACGATTAATCGGAACAGCAATACGCTCATCAAATACGTACATCATGCCATCCCAAAGGTCGCCTTTTACGGTCTCATCTTTGCCGTACGTTGCAATACCGCCATGTAATTGAGAAACATCGTCAAAGCCAGCTGTTTTCAACCAACCAGAGAATTTCTCACAACGGATACCGCCCGTGCAATACGTTACAATCTTCTTATCTTCAAACATGTCACGATTCTCTTCTACCCAATCAGGAAGATCACGGAATGCTGTAATATCTGGACGAATAGCGCCACGGAAATGACCTAAATCAAACTCATAATCATTTCGTGCATCTAAAATCACTGTATTTTCATCTTTTAAAGCTTCGCGGAACTCTTCAGGCTCCATGTAGTTACCAGTTACTTCTAAAGGATTGACGTCATTCTCTAGAGAAAGGGAGACGATTTCTGTGCGTGGACGAACGTGCATTTTTTGGAACGCATGCTTGTCTGCTGCATCAATCTTAAATACCATATCGGCAAAACGCGGATCTGCGTGCATTGCTTCGATATATTTTTCCGTTTCTTCTACTGTTCCTGAAACCGTACCATTAATGCCTTCCTCTGCCACTAAAATCCGTCCTTTAAGACCGATTTCTTTACACATAGCGAGGTGCTCGGTTGCGAATTGTTCAGGATTATCAATCGTTGTGTATTTGTAATATAACAACACTTGATAGCTGTTCATGTTCTAACCACCCTTAATTAAATTTTATTGGAAAAATGAATTTCCTAGTTTGCGCATTGTCTATGATACTATACATATTGCTACATATGCAAGAAAAATTGAGCAATTTAGCCATAAAAGTAGTTCAATTTATGAAATAATTATTTTGCCGACCATTATTATATGGTATAATTTAAGAATGAGAAAACAGCATGGGAGTGAAGGGGATTGCAATCAGGAGAAGCTGCACTAGAAGAAAAGATAGTGCAAGACGTATTTCAAAAAAAGCGGAACAAAACGAAATGGCTTATCTACAAAATCTTAATGATTACGTTAGGCGCCATTTTGATGGGTGTGGGTTTAGAACTTTTTTTAGTAAATAATCGAATTTTAGATGGGGGCGTTGTTGGTATTTCCATCATTATTTCACAATTGACGCCAGCGCCACTCGGTGTGCTAACTTTTGTTTTAAATATTCCATTTTTCATTATTGGTTATCGCAAAATTGGCAAGAATTTCGCCTTGTTTACCTTGTATGGCATCGCAGTCATGTCAACAGTCACATTGATTTTGCATGATTTAGAGCCTGTCACCGATGATTTATTACTGGCAACCGTGTTCGGTGGTGTGACACTTGGACTTGGCGTAGGCATCGTTATTCGTAACGGCGGGGCGCTGGATGGTACGGAAATCGTCTCCATCATTATTAATGGCAAATCACCATTTTCCACGGGTCAAATTATTATGGCAATCAACATCGTCATTTTCCTAATCGCAGGACTTGTATTTAACTGGGATCGGGCAATGTACTCGCTTATCACATACTTTCTAGCATATAAAGTAATCGACATCGTCATTAGCGGCGTAGACGAATCGAAAAGTGCTTTTATTATTAGCCATCACTATGAAAAAATTGGTACCGAAATCATCGAACAACTTGGTAAAGGCGTTACATATATCGATGCAACCGGTGGCTATTCAGGCGACATAAAAAAAGTAGTTTTCGTTATTATCTCCCGTTTTGAAGAACCGAAACTTATTTCCATCTTGGATGACATCGACCCCGAAGCCTTCATGGCAGTCGGCAATAGCATGTCCGAAGTCCGCGGCGGAAAAATGATGAAGAAACGAACACCACACCTATAAATGCAAAAAGATGTTTCCCAGTATCGGAAATGTCTTTTTTGCATATAAGAACATATTTTCGTATTTCGTACTAAAGGTGGAGGAATAATCGTCCCATGTATGCTATAATGAAACGAGCAAAAAAAGGATAGGGTGGGGACATTGGCAAATCAAACAAAGAAAAAAAACTCGCGTTCAAAAAAGACGACGAGAAAGAAAAAACAAACAGCAAAATCTTACTCCTTTGAAATAAGCGGCGTTATTATGGCTGGACTCAGTCTTATCGGCATATTCCATCTCGGTTTTATCGGTCGACTAGTCTACGCATTAGGCGAGTTTGTCGCGGGGAATTTGGCAATCGTATTACTTGCCGGATTAACCATCTTAGGCGTGTATTTTGTTTTCAAAGGAAAATTTCCACAATTGTTTACAAAGCGGCTTTTAGGCTGTTATTTGATTTTTATTGGTTTACTTACATTCATAGAAATGTGGTACGTGTCACATGTGATGGCAGACGGGTCCTCCGTTTTTGCAACGATGTGGAAGCTATTAACACAGAACATTTTGCATCCAAGTCAAATTGACAACGTTGGCGGGGGCATCATCGGTTCAGGCATTGTAGCCGTTACATATTTTTTAGTCGACCGAATTGGCACAAATATTTTAGCAACAATCATCGTGCTTTACGGCTTATCGCTACTAACCGGAATTCCATTAAAAACCGCCTTTTCCAAAGTAAGTGCCTTTCTAACACAGGCATTTGAGCAACTACAGCACTTATTTGAAAAAGGGAAGAACCGCAAACCGAAACCAAAAAAAGCACCAAAACCAAAAAAACAACCAGTCATTGAAGCAGAACCAATCGTAGAAGAAGTGAAAGAGCAGAAAGAATCCGGCTTGC
The DNA here is from genome assembly GCF_000766865.1 of Listeria booriae. GTDB lineage: Bacteria > Bacillota > Bacilli > Lactobacillales > Listeriaceae > Listeria_A > Listeria_A booriae. Next base: position 152,378 of record NZ_JNFA01000019.1, on the reverse strand, counting down.
CACCAATCATTTCGAATTTCCAGAAAGCGCAAGAACCCGTGAAGAAAGAAGTAGTAGAACCGAAAGAAGAGGAAGAAGTCGCGCCGATAACATTTCAGCAAGAATCATTTGAGAATGAAATCTACCAGTTGCCACCAATCGACCTCCTAACTCCAGCAAAACCAACCGACCAAAGCAAAGAATACGACCAAATCAAAGCGAACGCGCAGAAACTAGAATCCACATTCGAAAGCTTCGGCGTAAAAGCAAAAATAACGCAAGTACATCTAGGCCCAGCAGTAACGAAATACGAAGTGCAGCCATCTGTCGGCGTGAAGGTAAGTAAAATCGTTGGTCTAAGTGATGATATTGCCTTGGCACTCGCCGCTAAAGATATCCGCATCGAAGCGCCAATCCCAGGAAAATCAGCCATCGGGATAGAAGTGGCCAATCAAACGGTCGCCATGGTAGCGCTCCGCGAAGTGTTGGAGAACAATCCGAATGATCGACCTGATGAGAAGTTACAAATCGCTCTAGGACGCGATATTTCTGGTGACGCCATTGTCGCGAATTTAGACAAGATGCCACACATGCTCGTTGCAGGTGCGACAGGTAGCGGTAAATCAGTATGTATTAACGGCATTATTACAAGTATCCTTTTACGAGCGAAACCACATGAAGTGAAAATGATGATGATTGATCCAAAAATGGTCGAACTAAACGTGTACAATGGTATTCCGCATTTACTAGCACCCGTCGTAACCAATCCAAAAAAAGCTGCCCAAGCATTACAAAAAGTAGTATCCGAAATGGAGCGACGTTACGATTTATTTTCACATACAGGAACCCGTAATATGGCAGGCTATAACGCACATGTTCGCCAACATAACGAGCAAAATGAAGCGAAACAAGCAGAACTTCCATTCATTGTTGTCATCGTCGACGAGTTGGCCGATTTGATGATGGTAGCTTCCAATGATGTCGAAGATGCCATCACTCGTTTAGCGCAGATGGCACGTGCCGCTGGGATCCATTTGATTATCGCCACACAACGTCCATCTGTAGACGTTATCACAGGCGTAATCAAAGCCAATATCCCGTCACGAATCGCTTTTGCAGTATCTAGTGCGATTGATTCGCGAACAATTTTGGATATGGGAGGCGCAGAGAAATTGCTCGGTCGTGGTGATATGCTCTTCCTACCAGTTGGAGCAAGCAAACCCGTTCGAATTCAAGGCGCCTTCCTATCAGATCAAGAAGTAGAAGACATCGTATCATTCGTTGTCGCGCAACAAAAAGCACAGTACAACGAAGAAATGATTCCCGACGAAGTTCCTGATGTAGCGGATGAAGCAGAAGATGAATTGTATAACGAAGCTGTCGAACTAGTGCGCGAAATGCAAACAGCCTCCGTTTCGATGTTGCAACGGAAATTTCGGATTGGCTATAATCGTGCTGCTCGAATCATCGATGAAATGGAACAACGCGGCGTAGTTGGCCCACATGAAGGCAGCAAGCCGCGCCGAGTTAATATCACCGACGACATCCCTGAATAGGCTCAGCGTAGCGACACGGACAGAAATAAGACGCAGGCCAGCAATTGGTCCTGCGTCTTATTTTTAAAACAATTCATCTATTTGTTTTTTAATTTCTGCGTGATGGTGGTCGTATTTTTTTTCTGTGCGGGCTAATAATTCATCAAAGAAGGCAGGTAACTTTGCTTCGCTTAATTCTACGCCTTCAGCAGTAATTCCTCCTTTCGTAGCCACGCGCTTGATCAATGAATCGAATGTGTAACCTCGCTCTGCCAATAATTTTGCCGTACCAGCTAATGAATGGCTAATCATTTGGAAAATTTCTGCTTCTGTCAAATCTGATTTACGAACGGCAGCTTGCACGAATTGTTCAAAAATCGCTGCGATAAAGCCAGGAGAAGAGCTTGTCAAGTCACTTGCTAAATCGATGTTCTCCTCGGGGACTTCCATAACTGAGCTGAACGTTCCTAGTACATCCGAAAGCCATGTCTGATTTTCCGTCGAAACATTCGACCCGTGGTTCACCAAGCTCGTCCCGATACCGACAGAAGTCGTCAAAGAAGGAATCAATTTACTAAACTGCGCTTGATCTGTTACATGCGCCAAGTCTGCGACACTCACACCGGCTGCGATTGAAATCACATGTTTATCCGCTGACAGGGCAGGCTTTGCATCCAACAATACTGGTAAAACGCCAAGTGGTAAGACGCAGACAAACGTGTGCGCTGCCTTCTCAAAAACTTCCTGACTCGTTGCTGCAATCGTTAACTCGGGGAATAAATCATGCATTTCCTGCAATTTATCATTTGCCGAACGCGCATAGACAATAATGTCTGAAGCGGCCACATCTGAATGTGCCAAAAACTGGCGCGTCAGCAAGTCCGCCATACTACCATAACCTATAAATCCAATTTTCATCTAAAATCATCTCGTCTCTAATCAAAATTATGCGTTTCTTACACATAATCCTATTATGCAAATCTTTTTTCTGTCTGGCAAGTGTTATACATTTACAGAAGTAAGAATAGTCCGAATATATTTTGAATACTTATTTTAAGCTTCGATATTTATTTATTTGATTTTACGTGGTATATTAAACGTAGTTATAGTATCCGTTTTCAGGACTAACGCTTAGATACAGCAAAAGGGGAACATAATTCATACATAACATCTAAACGTTCGTTTATAGGATGCCAATAGCTATAATTTTATCTCTCGGGAGGGGTTTTAAGGTGAAAAAGCGTACATTTGCTTTAGCACTATCCATGATTTTAGCGACAGGTGTTGTACTTAGCGCGTGTGGATCATCAGATGACAGTAAGAAGAGTGGTGGAGACAGTGATAAATTTACTGTAGCCATGGTAACCGATACTGGTGGGGTAGATGACCGTTCATTTAACCAATCAGCATGGGAAGGTTTACAAAAATTTGGTAAAGCTAATGGTCTTGAAAAAGGCACTGACGGCTACAACTACCTGCAGTCCGCTTCTGAAGCAGATTTCAAAACAAACCTAAACACAGCAGTTCGCAGTGGCTATGACCTTATTTACGGAATTGGCTACAAATTAAAAGACGCTATTGAAGATGTGTCTAAACAAAAACCAAAAAACCATTTTGCATTAGTGGATGATACTATCACAGACCGCGATAACGTTGTAAGTATCGGTTTCAAAGATAACGACGGTTCTTTCCTAGTCGGTGTAGTTGCCGGCTTAACGACAAAAACAAATAAAGTTGGGTTTGTTGGCGGCGTTAAAGGTGCTGTAATCGATCGCTTTGAAGCTGGATTCACAGAAGGCGTAAAAGCAGTTAATCCTAAAGCAGAAGTGAAAGTACAATACGCGAATGATTTCGCAAAAGCAGATAAAGGACAACAAATCGCAGCTGGTATGTACAATGGTGGCGTAGATATTATTTTCCACGCAGCTGGTGCAACTGGTAACGGTGTGTTCGCAGAAGCTAAGAACTTGAAGAAAAAAGATCCATCACGTGCCGTTTGGGTAATCGGTGTTGACCGTGACCAATGGGACGAAGGCGCTGTCACTGCAAACGACGGCAAAGAATATAACGTAACATTAACATCTGAAATCAAACGTGTAGACATCGCAGTAGATGATTTAGCAACACGTGCAAAAGCTGGAGACTTCCCAGGTGGCGAGAAAATCGAATATGGTCTTGATAAAAACGCAGTAGGTCTTTCTTCAAGCCAAGATAACTTAACACCAGAAGTTCTAAAAGCAGTAGACGAGTACAAACAAAAAATCATCGATGGCGACATTAAAGTTCCAGAAAAACCTTGATGATGTTTTCCGATAAAAGCCGGTTTCTCCCGGCTTTTATTTTGGCTAATAGCTGAATGATTCGTTAGCGATTATTTTTTTTGTTCGGTTTGTAAGCGTTATTACTCAAAATAACTGGGATTAAATTCGCGCAAATTAGGTCAAAAAGCATATTTTTAAATGATTATCGCTTTTTTTACACTTTTTTTCAAAAAATGAATTGCATTACGGCGCGTTTCGAAATAGAATAAGGTGATGACTTTTTTATCAAACTACATAGTTCAAAAACGCTAGAAGAAAAAGCGACTATTTTACATAGAATTCAGTCTTGTAAAACGGTTTACATCAAAAAAGCAATCCGTCCATAAAGATGGATAACTAGTTGTATAAAGGGAGTGAGACAGTGGATTATGTTATTGAAATGTTAGGGATCAGAAAGGAATTTTCTGGGTTTGTGGCAAACGATAACATTACCTTGCAGCTCAAGCGTGGCGAAATTCATGCGTTGCTAGGTGAGAATGGTGCTGGAAAATCAACACTGATGAATGTTTTGTTCGGACTTTATGAACCTGATGGTGGCGAAATTCGTGTCAACGGTAAAACAGAAGCGATTCATAGCCCTAATAAAGCAAATGACCTTGGAATCGGCATGGTGCATCAACATTTTATGCTCGTTGATAAATTTACCGTTGCTGAAAATATTATTTTAGGAAAAGAACCTAGTAAATTCGGTGTCATTGAGAAGAAGCAAGCACTCGCTGAGATTCAAGCGATTTCGGACCGCTACGGGTTGAAAGTAGACCCAAATGCGAGAATAAGCGATATTTCAATTGGTATGCAACAACGTGTTGAAATACTAAAAACATTGTATCGTGGTGCAGATATTCTTATTTTTGACGAACCGACTGCTGTTTTAACACCGCAAGAAATTAAAGAACTGATTTCGATTATGCGCACCTTGATTAAAGAAGGTAAATCGATTATCTTGATTACGCATAAACTAAAAGAAATCATGGATGTGTGTGATCGTGTAACGGTTATCCGTCGTGGTAAAGGCATGGGAACTGTAAACGTACCAGAAACAAATCCGCAAGAACTAGCGAATCTTATGGTCGGCCGCGAAGTTGTTTTCACAACAGAAAAAACACCTGCGAATCCTGGTAAAGATGTTCTAGAAGTAAAAGATCTAGTCGTTAAAGAAGCACGTGGTGTGGAAAGCGTTCGAGGACTTAACCTTACTGTCCGTGCTGGCGAAATCGTTGGTATCGCAGGGGTTGATGGTAATGGACAAAGCGAACTTATCCAAGCCATTTCCGGCCTCACAAAAACAACATCTGGCTCGATTCTTCTAAAAGGCGAAAATATCGAGAACAAAAAACCGCGTCGCATTACAGAATCCGGTTTAGGTCACATTCCAGAAGATCGCCACAAACATGGTCTTGTACTCGAAATGTCACTTGGTGAGAACATCGCGCTACAAACGTATTACAAAAAGCCGATTTCTAGTAAAGGTTTTCTAAATCATAAAGAAATGTATAGCTTTGCGCGCAAACTAATCGAAGAATACGACGTGCGTACAAGTAGCGAATACGTAGCAGCAAAAGCATTATCCGGTGGTAACCAACAAAAAGCAATTATTGCTCGCGAAATCAGCCGTGATCCTGATTTTCTAATCGCAGCACAACCAACACGTGGACTGGATGTCGGGGCTATCGAATTTATTCATAGACGCCTTATCGAGCAACGCGATGAAGGTAAAGCCGTTTTACTAATGTCTTTTGAGCTAGATGAAATTATGAATGTCAGCGACCGCATTGCCGTTATTTACGAAGGTAAAATTGTGGCTATCGTGAAACCAGAAGAAACAACCGAGCAAGAACTAGGCCTGCTGATGGCGGGTTCAGGAAAAGCGGAAACGGGGGAGAAATCGCATGTCTAAAAAAATACAAGCCCTTGTTATTCCGATTACAGCCGTTATTCTCGGTCTGCTTTTCGGAGCACTCATCATGTTACTCTTTGGCTACAATCCGGTTGACGCCTACATCGCACTTTTTCAAGGGGCATTTGGAGATTCTTTCTACTTAGGGGAAACGATTCGTCAAGCAACACCTTATATTTTAGTCGGTTTATCCATCGCGATTGCCTTTAAAGCTGGTCTTTTCAATATCGGTGCAGAAGGACAATTACTTATGGGCTGGATTGGTGCCGTTTCTGTCGCTTTATCTTTTGACGGATTAAGCAAATGGATTCACTTACCACTTGCCCTGCTTGCTGGTATCATTTTCGGTGCTATCTGGGCGTTCATTCCGGGGATTTTAAAAGCAACCCTACGCGTGAACGAAGTAATCGTAACCATCATGCTGAACTATACCGCACTTTATATTTTCAATTATATCGTTCAAAACGTCCTGACAAACCAAATGGACAAAACAAAAGAAATTCCTGCTTCCGCGTCACTGCAATCTCCATTTTTACAAGAGATGACGCAGTATTCCTCGCTTCACTGGGGTATATTAATCGCTGTCGGTTGCGCTCTGATTATGTGGCTTGTTATTGACAAAACAACATTTGGTTATGAGCTGAAATCAGTCGGTTTCAACCAAAACGCTTCTAAATATGCCGGTATGAGTGTGGCGAAAACTATCGTGATTTCGATGATTATTGCTGGGGGCTTGGCTGGTTTAGCAGGTGCGATGGAAGGACTTGGAAACTACGGAACGGCTTACGTCTTACCAACATCACCAGGTACTGGTTTTGATGGGATTGCCGTTGCACTTCTAGGCGGTAACTCACCAATCGGTATTATCTTCTCCGCGATTTTGTTCGGAGCATTAAAAGTAGGATCGCTCAACATGCCTGCTGTTGCTGGAGTTCCAAATGAGTTAGTAAACGTGGTTATCGCGCTTATTATCTTCTTCGTAGCATCCAGTTACATTATTCGCTGGGCAATGGATAAATTTGCGAAGAAGGGAGCGAAAACAAAATGATTTCAACGTTAGCGATTATTGTTTCTAGTACATTGTTAATGGCTGGACCACTCATTTTCACAGCGCTCGGCGGCGTTTATTCGGAAAGAGCCGGGGTTGTTAATATCGGACTCGAAGGTATGATGATTATGGGAGCCTTCTCATCCATCGTATTTAACTTAACGTTTGCACATATTTTTGGTGATTGGACGCCTTGGATTGCCCTTTTTGCGGGTATGTTTATTGGTGGATTATTCTCATTAGTACATGCAGTAGCAACGATTAATTTCCGCGCAGATCACGTAATTAGTGGTGTCGCGATTAACTTTTTAGCATTAGGTATTTCGTTATTCCTTGTCAAAGTATTTTATGATAAAGGGCAAACGGATCAAATCAAATATTATTTCGGTAAACCTGATATTCCAGTCCTAAAAGACATTCCAGTGATTGGCGATATTTTCTTCAAAAACGTCCCAGTTATGAGTTATGTCGCGATTTTAGTGGCGATAGCTTCTTGGTTTATTATTTACAAAACAAGATTCGGTCTGCGTCTTCGCTCTGTTGGGGAACATCCTCTAGCGGCGGATACAATGGGAATCAAAGTTCGTTGGATGCGATATCAAGGGGTTATCATCTCTGGTATTCTAGGTGGGCTTGGTGGTGCTGTTTACGCCCAATCATTTACACTAGACTTCGGTCATGCAACGATTTCAGGACAAGGGTACATGGCACTTGCCGCGATGATTTTTGGTAAGTGGAACCCGCTTGGCGCAATGGGCGCTGCCATCTTCTTCGGATTTGCGCAATGTTTGAGCATTATCAGTGGTCAACTACCATTCTTCAGCGGTATCCCAGATGTTTACCTACAAATCGCGCCTTACGTTCTAACTATCTTGGCACTTGTTGGACTTATCGGTAAATCCGAAGCTCCAAAAGCAGATGGTATCAACTATATTAAAGGAAAATAAGGCGAAAACATTCGAGGTTTGGACAAAACTCAAGATAAAGCGAAATCATCTATCCCGTTACTTTGGGTAGGATGGGAAATTTCGCTTTACACAAATCGAGCGAAAGCGTTTGTATTCAGGGCGTTTGGTGGAAGCCGGAAGCGGAGTGTACGACTGTACATGAGGACCGGAAGTCCGCCAAACGCCCTGAATGCGAGCGCTTGTCGCCGATTTACTTGGGGTTATGTTCCGAACTCGGATGTTTTTCTTTGTGTACATATGCAGGTATACGGTACAATATACAGAGCTTAGGAAAATAAGGAGGGATTTTTTCATGACGACTCAAAAACAGGAATACAAAGAACAAATCGGTGCGGTTCAACTCACGCTTATTCCTTCTGATAAATACAAATCCAATAAAATTGTTTTTAAATTCAGAGCGCCACTTGACCGGGCGACATCTACAAAGCGGGCCTTGCTTGCGGCTTTACTTGAAACAAATACGAAAAAATATCCAACACAAACGGCTTTTCGCAAAGAATTAGCGAGTCTTTATGGCGCGAATTTCTATACTTCCGTGGATAAAAAGGGCGATGAGCACGTGCTTACCGCTGTATTAGACATGGTAGATGGCCAGTTCGTTCCAGATGGCGACGGCTTACTAGGACAAGCTTTTACATTATTGCAAGAAATTCTTTTCCAACCGAATGTGACAGATGGGGCTTTTCATGAAGCAACGGTAGCGCGTGAGAAAGAAAATCTAGCACAACGACTAGAAAGCGTCTACGATGACAAAATTCGTTATGCTAATAAACGCTTGACGGAAATCATGTTTGCTAATGAGAATTTCAAATACGGAGCCGCTGGTGTTTTAGAAGACATTCCTGCTATTACAGGCGCGGATTTGTTTGCGTATTACCAACAGCTTTTAGCAGAAGACACGATTGATTTATTTATTTGTGGCGATGTGGCTAAGAAAGACGTGATCGCACACGTAAAAGCTTTGCCATTTACCGACCGCGCGTATCGTCCGATTGAGGCGCCTGCACCGGTTCATCCAATAGAAGTCAATACAGTAAAAGAAAACCAACCAATTAATCAAGGAAAACTAGTACTTGGCTACCGCACAAACATTTTGTTCGGTGATGATGCTTACGTTCCATTACAATTAGCAAACGGCTTATTAGGCGGATTCTCCAACTCTAAAATTTTTATAAATGTCCGCGAAAAAGCGAGCCTTGCTTATTATGCACACAGTAGACTGGACTCGTTCCAAGGTTTCATGCTCATTTCTGCAGGAATCGATGAGAAAAACTACGAGCAAGCCTTAGCTATTATCGAAGAACAAGTAACGGCGATGCAAGCTGGTGATTTCTCAGAGGAAGAATTTGCGCAAACAAAAGCAATGCTAACCAACCAACTACTAGAAGCGAACGACCAAGCACAAGGGCTAATCGAATTGGCGTACAATAACACATTGAAACAAGCCAATCTCGACTTGCCGAACTGGTTAAAACGCATTTCCGAAGTTACGAAAGAAGAAGTTGTGAAGGCAGCAGCATCCTTTGAACTCGACACCATTTATTTCTTAAGCAAAGGAGCGGATTCAAATGCAGAAACAAAGCTTTGATCAATTAAAAGAAGCCGTTTACCATGAAACATTAGACAACGGTTTGCAAGTATACGTCCTACCAAAACACGGGTTCAGCAAAACATTTGCGATTTTCACGACGAATTATGGTTCGATTGACAATGAATTCGTACCACTTGGTCAAGATGCCTTTACACATGTTCCAGACGGCATCGCGCATTTCCTAGAACACAAATTATTCGAAAAAGAAGATGGTGATGTCTTTTTCAAATTTGGCGAAAAAGGAGCTTTTACAAACGCCTTTACGTCGTTCACGCGCACAGCTTATTTATTTTCTAGCACATCGAATGTCGAAGAAAACCTCGAAACATTAGTAGACTTCGTGCAAGAACCGTATTTTACCGAAGAGACAGTCGAAAAAGAAAAAGGCATTATCGGCCAAGAAATCCAAATGTATGATGACGATGCTGATTTCCGCGTCTATTTCGGTGCGATTGAAAATATGTACCATCACCATCCTGTAAAAATCGACATTGCTGGTACCGTCGAATCTATCGCTGACATTGACAAGGACTTGCTCTACCTTTGCTACAACACGTTCTATCACCCAAGCAACATGATTTTATTCATCGTTGGTAACGTAGATCCAGAACAAGCGATTGACCAAGTCCGCGCCAACCAAGCTAAGAAAACTTTCGCACCAGCAAAACCTATCAAACGACATTTCCCAGATGAACCAAAATCTGTCGCCGTCCCTAAAAAGACATTGAAATTTCCCGTTCAAATCGCTAAAAACCTAGTTGCTATTAAAGAAGATATCGGTTTGTTGCGCGGAAAAGAAGCGGTACAACACGAAATGACTGGCGATATCATGTTAGAACTCCTTTTTGGTACAACATCTGCGGCTTATTTAGATTTATACGACCAAGGTATTATTGACGATACGTTCGGTTTTGATTATAGTTTACAAGACAGCTTCTCTTTCGTACTCATCGGTGGTGATGCGAAAGATCCTGATTTGCAAGAATCAAAAATCAAAGAAACATTGGAAAATGCGATTCAAACTGGTTTTAACGAAGCCGATTTGGAACTGATTAAACGCAAGAAAATGGGGCAGTTTTTACGTTCGTTGAATTCCCCTGAATTTATTGCGAATCAATTTTCACAGTATATTTTTGAAGAAGCGTCACTGTTTGATATTTTACCTGCGATTGAAGCTGTTACTGTTGCTGATGTCGAGAACTTTTTGAAACGCATTTATTTAGAAGACCGAGTAACAACATTCCAAATTATTCCAGAATAAAATCTTGGTACATTTTCAACGAAATAAATGGCAATTATGGCTAAGTCATGCTATGATGAAAGAAATGGATAGAAGGGGTTTGCCGTCTTGATGCAAGATACGAAATACGCGCTGATTACTGGAGCGAGTGGAGATATAGGAAGAGAAATCGCGTTATCGCTTGCGAAACAAGGATTTCACCTATATTTGCATTATTATCGTAACGACGCCGCCATACAGCTACTTCAAGAAGCGTTACGACATTTCGATGTTGACGTTATCCCTATTCAAGCTGATTTTACTAATTCTGAAGCTATCGCGACGTTGCAAGAAGCTATTTTTCAAGTAGATGTTTTTGTGCATGCAGCAGGCACGAGTTATTATGGCCTGTTTCAAGATATGTCCGAACTGGAAATGAAGCAGTTATGGGATATTCATGTCCATGTTCCAATGCAACTATTGCAGAGCTTGCTTCCAAAGTTACAGCGAAGCACGGCTGGACGAATTATTTTTATTAGTTCTATCTGGGGAGAAGTTGGGGCAGCGATGGAAGTGGCCTATTCGGCTGTAAAGGGAGCGCAGATTGCTTTTTGTAAAGCGTTGGCGCAAGAAATAGCCTTATCAGGTACAACCGTCAATGTAGTATCTCCTGGAATGGTAGATACAAAGATGAACCAGTTATTTAGTGAAGAAGAGAAGTCCGCACTATTAACCGAAATTCCACTGAGCCGTTTTGCAAAACCGGAAGAAGTTGGAGAAGCTGTTGCCTTTTTGGCGAGCGATGGCGCGCGTTATATGACAGGACAGACACTGCGACTAAATGGTGGCTGGTTTATGAGGTAAGAAAAGATTTTATAATGGTAGGTGTTTAAAATTGACCGAACTAGGTGAGAAACTCAAACAAGCAAGGCATGCAAAAGGACTGAGCCTTGACGATCTACAACAAATAACAAAAATTCAAAAACGCTACCTTGTCGCAATTGAAGAAGGTAACTACGCAGTAATGCCAGGAAAATTTTATGCGCGCGCTTTTATTAAGCAATATGCAGAAGCTGTTGATTTAAACAGTGAAGAGCTTTTCCAAGAATTTGAGAATGAGGTACCGGCAACAAGCCAAGAAGCAACGGTAAACGAACAGATTACTCGAGCGCAGCAACGCCGTGCACCACTTGCGGCAAGCCAACCAGGCAATGATAATCCGCATAAAACACATTCCGTTTTTGGTCTCGTGCCTAAGATTTTGATTGGGCTGTTTATTGTCATTATCGGTTTCGTTATTTGGTATTTTGCGATTTACAGTGCTGGCGGATCTGGCAACGAAGTCAAAACAACGACAGACAGCGACCAAACCGTGAAAGTAGACGATTCAACAAAAGAAAGCTCCGACTCGAAAGACAAAGATACAACAACGAAGAAAGATACGACGAAAAAAGACACAACAACAGACACTAAAAAAGAAGAACCTAAGAAAATGGAAATCAAAACCGAAACATCTGGTAGTGCTTCCACATATACTGTCTCCAACACTGACAAATTAGCATTAACATTTGTCGTATCAGGTGGAGAGAGCTGGATTCAAGTAACCGATGCGAACGGTTCTAGCCTTTTCGGTGGACTTGTTGCTGACGGCGAAACCAAAACGATTGATTTAGCGAGTAGTAAGTCTGCGAAAGTAACCATCGGAAATGCAACGCCCGTGACTTTCAAAATCAATGATCAAGCTGCTGATTTAGCGAAAGATGCGATCACGCAGAAATTAACAATTAATCTTACAGAATCAACGAGCACAGATACTGGGACTTCTTCCGATAGTGCACAATAAGCAAGGATTTTACAGCGTGGTGATGAATGAACCTGATTAATAGGCATTCGTTGTCACGCTGCATTACATAATTTTTAGAAATGGGGATAAATAAATGAATTTGCCTAATAAAATAACGGTTGCCCGTATTATTTTGATTCCGATTTTCGTGATTCTTTGTGTGGCGCCGCTCGGACTTGGTACGGTAACATGGCTTGATTCTACAATACCAGTATCAAACGTCATTGCCGCAGTGATTTTCATTGTTGCTGCCTTAACGGACTGGTTTGACGGCCATTTAGCACGAAAGCATAATTTAATTACTAACTTCGGTAAATTTGCCGATCCACTAGCAGATAAATTACTCGTAGCTGCCGCGTTCATCGTTTTAGTAGAACAACACATCGCGCCATCTTGGGTAATTATCATTATCATCAGCCGCGAGTTCGCTGTAACAGGCTTGCGTTTATTGCTTGTCGAAGGCGGCGAAGTCATGGCAGCAGGTCAACTTGGTAAAATTAAAACGTTCACTCAAATGATTGCCATCCCATTGATGTTGTTGCATAACTGGCCATTTGAATGGAGCGGCATTCGTGTCGATTTGATCTTCCTTTATGTATGTGCCTTCTTCACCGTTTGGTCAGGCTGGGATTATTTCTACAAGAACCGCAATATTTTTAAAGGATCGATGTAACATTATATCGCGCACTGCTGATTTAGCGGTGCGTTTTTTGTTTTCTTAGATTCAACTATTCGTAATTTAGAGGAAGAAGTTGTAGTATAGAGAAGTGAAAGGACGTGTTGTCAATGCGCAGTGCAGAAATTATTGCAGTAGGAACAGAACTATTATTAGGTCAAATTGTGAATTCTAACGCCGCATTTTTATCCAAAGAACTAGCAGAATGTGGCATTTACGTTTATTATCATACGGTAGTTGGCGATAACCCTGAACGCTTGCAGAAAATTATTGAAATCGCAGAGAGCAGAAGTGACATCTTGATTTTTACAGGCGGCCTTGGACCAACGGAAGACGATATTACGAAACAAATTTTAGCGAAGTATTTATCAAAAGAAATCGTATATGACGACACACATTTACAGAAAATCGAAGCTTATTTTGCCGCAAGAAATGACATCATGTCCGAAAACAATAAACGACAAGCAGAAATCATCGAAGGCTCCACTGTTTTGATGAATGATTTCGGTTTCGCAGCGGGAATGGTATTTCAACAAAAAGCGCATACATACGTGCTTTTACCAGGTCCACCTTCTGAAATGCAACCAATGTTCGTGCAATATGCCAAACCTGTATTATTACGCCAAAATGACGCTGAAAACTTAATTTTAGAGTCGAAAGTTCTGCGCTTTTTCGGCATTGGGGAATCCAAGCTAGCCGATGATTTAAAAGATTTAATTGCCACCCAAACAAATCCAACAATCGCAACCTACGCTGGAGAAAATGAAGTAACCATTCGAATGACAGCTTCCGCGACTTCCCGCGAAGAAGCATTACGATTAATCGCGGAAACCGAGGAAGAGATAATCAAGCGTGATGGTGCTTATATATACGGCACAGGAGAGGTCACACTGGTCGATTTGGTGATTCAACAGCTAATGGATGCCAACATGACAATTTCTGCAGCAGAGAGCCTTACAGCAGGTCTCTTCCAAGCGGAACTAGCAAGTACAACAGGCGTTTCAAAAATTTTCAAAGGTGGTGTCGTGACATACAGCAATGAAATGAAGCAAACGCTGTTAAACGTATCCTCCGAAACGATTGAAAATGAAGGAGTTGTCAGCCAAGCTTGTGCTATCGAAATGGCCGAGAATGTCCGCAACATTTGCCAAACAGATATCGGCATTAGTTTCACTGGAGTAGCTGGCCCGGAATCACTAGAAGGTCATCCTGTAGGAACTGTTTGGATTGGGCTTAGCATCGTTGGTAAACCAACACTAGCCTATCGTTACGTCTTCCAACGCGATCGTAATTACAACCGTCGTCGAGCTGTAAAAGAAGGTTTTGCGCTCATTAAAGCATTTTTGGATGAAAAAACAAACAAAATCTCTGAATAAGGGGTTAAAATGCGCTGTTTTATCATTAAAAAAAGGTTAGACGAATCCTTCTAAACCCGCTATAATAAAGGGACCAAGACAAAGCGATAGCTAGGCATGTCGGACGTCCAATTTTCATGCGAAATAGCCGTTTTAAAAAAATACGAACAAATATTCGCTTTTTGCTTGTATATCTCTAAAAAATAAGGTATAGTATCTATAGGCAATAAAAACAGCAGGGAAACAAAGCGCTGTTTTTATAGAAAATAGATAGTATAGATAAAGACTAGGAGGCAATAATGTGAGTGATCGTCAAGCGGCCTTAGATCAGGCTTTAAAACAAATTGAGAAACAATTCGGTAAAGGTTCCATTATGAAATTAGGGGAGCAATCGGATCATAATATTTCTACGATTTCTAGTGGTTCTCTAGCATTAGATATCGCGCTTGGAGTAGGTGGCTACCCACGAGGTCGTATTATCGAAGTATACGGACCAGAAAGCTCAGGTAAAACAACGGTTGCCCTACATGCGATTGCAGAAGTGCAAGCGCAAGGCGGAACAGCCGCATTTATCGATGCCGAGCACGCATTAGATCCAGCTTATGCGAAGAATCTAGGCGTTAATATCGATGAATTGCTATTATCGCAACCAGATACAGGGGAGCAAGCACTAGAAATCGCAGAGGCATTAGTACGTAGTGGTGCTGTTGATATTCTTGTTATTGACTCCGTTGCCGCATTAGTTCCACGTGCGGAAATCGAAGGCGAAATGGGTGACTCCCACGTTGGTTTACAAGCGCGTCTTATGTCACAAGCATTGCGTAAACTATCAGGAGCCATTAATAAATCGAAGACAATCGCGATTTTCATCAACCAAATTCGTGAGAAAGTCGGCGTTATGTTTGGTAATCCTGAAGTAACACCAGGCGGACGTGCCCTTAAATTCTACTCGACTGTTCGTTTAGAAGTAAGACGTGCCGAGCAATTGAAACAAGGGACAGACGTTATTGGTAACAAGACGAAAATTAAAGTCGTGAAGAACAAAGTAGCCCCACCATTCCGCGTTGCTGAAGTTGATGTGATGTACGGCCAAGGTATCTCACGTGAAGGTGAGCTTGTTGATATGGCATCAGAAATCGATGTTATCAATAAGAGTGGTTCATGGTACTCTTACAATGAAGAGCGCATTGGCCAAGGCCGTGAGAATGCGAAGCAATACTTGAAAGAGCATCCAGAAATCCGCGATGAAATCTCGAAACGTGTGCGTCAAGAGTACGAAATTGACGTGAAACCTAATATTTCAGAAGACACAACCCCAGAAGAATTTAACTTGTTAGACGAAGAATAAGATGAAACAGCCAAAGCTCCCATGCCTTGGCTGTTTTTCTAGTCATTTTTGGAACATTTTTTGATTCCGTTTACATCTTTGCGCTTTCCTTGACATTAGCGTCATAGAACTATAGAATTAAGTTGTATATTTTACATGTCAAAATGAAAAATACACGCTGTCAGGAATTGTTTTCTTGACAACCGACATAACCATTAAAAAGAATTGAATAGCAAAGGAGGTGTAAGGATGAACATCGTACTCATAATCATCTCCAGCTTGCTTTTCTTAATCGTCGGTCTAGTTGTTGGTTCTCTAATCTATAAATCAAGCTCCCAACGAAAATTGGCAGCAGCCAGAGGTACAGCGGAATTAATCACGGAAGATGCAAAGAAAGAAGCAGAAACCTTGAAGAAAGAAGCGTTACTTGAAGGTAAAGAGGAGAATCATAAGTTACGTACTGAAATCGAAAATGAACTTCGTGGGCGAAGAGGGGAACTACAAAAATCAGAAAATCGCTTATTGCAAAGGGAGGAAAACCTCGACAGAAAAGATACTTCTTTAAGTAAAAGGGAAGCAACTCTTGAAAGAAAAGAGGAGAGTATCAGTAAACGTCAACAACATATTGAAGAAAAGGAAAGCAAAGTTGAAGAGATGATCGAGAAACAACAAGGTGAGCTAGAAAGAATATCTGCCCTTACGAAAGAAGAGGCGAAGAACGTTATCTTAAGCCAAGTGGAAGAAGAACTAACACACGACACAGCTGTCATGGTGAAGGATTATGAAACACGCGCGAAAGAAGAGGCAGACAAGAAAGCGAAGAACATTCTTTCACTAGCAATCCAGCGTTCTGCTGCAGATCATGTTGCTGAGACAACAGTCAGCGTTGTGAACTTACCGAATGATGAGATGAAAGGTCGGATTATCGGTCGTGAAGGTCGTAATATCCGTACTCTTGAAACGCTTACAGGTATCGATTTAATTATTGATGACACGCCAGAAGCAGTTATTCTTTCCGGATTTGATCCCGTTCGTCGCGAAATCGCGCGCATTGCTTTGGAGAAACTCGTGCAAGATGGACGAATTCACCCAGCACGCATTGAAGAAATGGTGGACAAAGCTCGTAAAGAAGTCGATGAACATATTCGTGAAGTCGGAGAACAAGCGACATTTGAAGTTGGTATTCACTCCATCCATCCAGATCTAATCAAGATTTTAGGACGCTTACGCTACCGTACAAGTTACGGTCAGAACGTCTTAAATCACTCTCTTGAAGTTGCGAAACTTGCAGGAATTTTAGCGAGTGAACTTGGTGAAGATGTGACGATGGCAAAACGCGCCGGACTTCTGCATGACATTGGGAAAGCCATTGATCATGAAATTGAAGGCAGTCACGTTGAAATTGGTGTCGAATTAGCAACGAAATACAAAGAGAATGATATTGTCATTAATAGTATCGCTTCTCACCACGGTGACACAGAAGCAACCTCTGTTATTGCTGTATTAGTAGCAGCCGCAGACGCATTATCAGCTGCTAGACCGGGCGCTCGTAGTGAAACATTGGAGAACTACATTCGCCGTCTTGAGAAATTAGAAGAGATTTCCGAGTCTTATGAAGGTGTTGAGAAATCCTACGCCATTCAAGCTGGACGTGAAGTACGTATCATCGTAGAACCTGATTCTATTGATGATTTAGCTTCTTACCGCCTAGCACGAGACATTAGAAAACGGATTGAAGAAGAATTAGAATACCCTGGTCATATCAAAGTGACTGTTATACGTGAAACTCGCGCAGTCGAATATGCGAAGTAATCACGAGGAACGCGTAGCTAGCCATATCGGTAAGCTACGCGTTTTTGTTTTCCGCGAAATTTTGCTATAATGTGGGGAAGTCTTTATGTCAGGAGTTGGACGCAATGCAAACATGGGAAATCAGAAATTTTGAAAAAAATAATTATTCGGATGTGGCTCGCATTTATCAGGACGGGATTGATAGCCGGAATGCGACGTTTCAAAAAGAGGTGCCTACGTTTGAGGCGTGGGATGCGAAATATTTAGATGCATGCCGTTTTGTAGTGGTAGAGGACGGGACGGTGATTGGCTGGTCAGCGTTGTTGCCGTTTTCAGGGATGCCATCGTATCGTGGGGTTGCCGAGCTAAGTATTTATATTGATCCGAGCGCAGCGGGAAAAGGGATTGGTAGTGCTTTGATGGGGCATACGATTACGGAAAGCGAGAAGGCGGGCTTCTGGACGCTGCAGTCCTTGATTTTTCCGGAGAATAAGGCAAGTATCGCGTTACATAAGAAATTTGGTTTTAAGACGCTGTGCGTGCATGAGAAGCTGGGTGAGATGGAAGGCGTTTTTCGAGATGTTGCGCTTTTGGAACGTCGAAGTGTGGTTGTTTGAAAATAGGACGGGTAATTTTTTGCGTTTCGCGGTATAATGGTAATGTATATAGAGAGTGAGGCGTAGGAATGGAATTATTATTTATTGGTGATGTTGTTGGCTCGATTGGACGAGATATGATTACGGAGTACTTGCCGCAACTAAAGAAAGCGTACCGCCCGACGGTGACAGTTATTAATGGGGAGAATGCTGCTGCGGGACGGGGAATTACGGAGAAGATTTACAAACAGTTTTTAGAACAAGGAGCGAACGCGGTGACGCTAGGCAATCACGCTTGGGATAATCGCGATATTTTTGAGTTTATTGATGACGCGAAATATTTAGTGCGGCCGGCGAATTTTCCGGAAGGTACGCCAGGCACAGGGCTTGTTTTTATTAAGAGTAATCAGCTGGAAGTGGCTGTGATTAATATGCAAGGACGGGCATTTATGACAGATTTGGATGATCCGTTTCGCAAGATGGACGAGCTTATTGAAGAAGCTGCAGCTAGAACGAATATTATTTTTGTCGATTTTCATGCGGAGACGACGAGTGAGAAGCAAGCGATGGGTTGGTATGTCGATGGTCGTGTGACAGCGATTGTTGGGACGCATACCCATGTGCAGACGTCGGATAATCGTATTTTGCCGAAAGGGACCGCGTATTTAACAGATGTTGGAATGACTGGTCCTTATGACGGTATTTTGGGGATGGATAAAGACGCTAGTTTGCGACGTTTCTTAACAGCGATGCCAACGCGTTTTGAAGTGCCTAAAGCGGGTCGTGGTTTGCTATCTGGTTGTATGATTAGCATTAATGACACGACTGGCCGTGCGTCTAAAATTGAGCGTATTTTAATTAACGAAGACCATCCGTTCACAATGTAAGCGAAGGAGGTTCCAATTTTGACATATCAAAAAGAAACAATTATTGCTAAGGCGAACGAACTCAAGGAAGCGTTGCAAGCTACAGAAGCCGTGACTTTCTATCGTGCCGCCGAAGAAAAAATAAACACCAATCAAAAAGTAGCCGCAAACGTTGGTTCCATCAAGAAATTACAGAAAGAAGCGGTAAACCTAGAACATTATCAAAAATTTGGTGCAGTCAAGCAAACCGAGGACAACATTGACGCGCTGACGGCTGAAATTGACCATTTGCCAATCGTTCAGGAATTTAAACGTTCCCAAGAAGAGGCCAATGATTTGTTGCAGTCCATTACGCGTGAAATTAGTCATAAAGTAACATCTGAATTAAAGAAATAAGTGAGAAACGGTGCGGCGATTCGGAATGCTGTATCGTTTCTTTGCTTCACTTTTCTTCATGAATTCACTTATGCTATAATAAAGCGGAAGGACTATATAAACAAAGAGAAAAAGGGCTGATGAAAATGGCAACAGAAGTAACACCGATGATGAAGCAATACTTAGCGATTAAGGAAAATTATAAGGACGCATTTCTATTTTTCCGATTGGGAGATTTTTATGAAATGTTTTTTGAAGATGCCATTCAAGCCTCGCAACTGCTAGAAATAACGTTGACGGCGCGGGCTAGTAATAGTGATAATCCGATTCCGATGTGTGGAGTGCCTTACCATTCTGCTGCGGGATATATTGATACATTGATTGATAAAGGGTATAAAGTTGCGATTTGTGAACAAGTGGAAGATGCCAAATTGGCTAAAGGCATGGTGAAGCGTGAAGTCGTGCAGTTGATTTCTCCAGGAACGATGATGGAAGCAAAGGGCTTGAAGGAGAAGGAAAACAACTTTATAACAGCGGTTTTTCAGCATGAGGAGAAAGAATACGGGTTTGCCTACTGCGATTTGTCGACTGGTGAGTTGAAATCGACGGTGCTTCCGATGGGAGAAGATCGTTTGCTAAATGAGTTGACGACGCTTGCCGCGAAGGAAATGGTTGTTGGGATTGAGTTTAGTGAGGCGTTTCCAGAGGCGATACGTGAGCAACTCGGCTTATTTATTTCGTATGAGAATAACAATGAATTGCCGGATGGCTATGAGTCGCTAGTGACGAACACGATTCATCCGATTGAGAAGAAGGCTATCGCCAAGCTGTTAAATTATTTTATTGATACGCAAAAACGTGATTTGTCGCATTTGCAAAAGACGGTTCATTATGAAACAAGCCAATATATGAAAATGGACTATTATTCGAAACGTAATTTGGAACTGTCTGAATCGATTCGTGGGAAGGGAAAGCAAGGAACATTGTTGTGGTTGCTAGATCAGACGAAAACCGCGATGGGTGGACGTTTGCTGAAGCAGTGGATTGATCGGCCGTTAATTCACTTGGATGCGATTAAGGCGCGCCAACAAGATGTGAACAGTTTTATTAATCATTATTTTGAGCGGATGGAATTGATGGAACAGTTGAAGCAAGTGTATGATTTGGAACGGCTTGCTGGACGGGTGGCTTACGGGAATGTAAACGCGCGTGATTTGATTCAGTTGAAGAATTCACTATATCAGGTGCCGCTTTTGAAAGAGACGCTTAAGTCAATGAACCAGCCGAATTTGACGCGGATTATTGAGGAGATTGATCCGTGTGATACGCTAGCTGATGTTTTGGAACGCGCGATTAATACGTCGCCGCCAATTTCGATTCGTGAGGGTGGCATTATTAAAGATGGCTACAACGCAGAGTTAGATACATATCGAGACGCCAGCCGCAACGGAAAAACGTGGATTGCGGAACTCGAGCAACAAGAACGAGCATTGACGGGCATTAAATCATTAAAAGT
This sequence comes from Listeria booriae, assembly GCF_000766865.1. Classification (GTDB taxonomy): domain Bacteria; phylum Bacillota; class Bacilli; order Lactobacillales; family Listeriaceae; genus Listeria_A; species Listeria_A booriae. The sequence continues at coordinate 131,475 of NZ_JNFA01000019.1, read as the reverse complement.
CGGCTTTAATCGTGTTTTTGGCTACTATATCGAAGTGACGAAGGCGAACATCGCGGCACTCCCAGAAAACCGTTACGAACGCAAACAAACACTGACCAATGCCGAGCGTTACATCACGCCTGAACTCAAAGAAAAAGAACGCCTCATTTTGGATGCAGAAGAAAAGAGTATGGAATTAGAATATACATTATTTATTCAGGTGCGCGAGACGGTCAAACAATACATCGAACGCTTGCAACATTTAGCGAAAGTGATTAGCGAGATTGATTGCCTCCAAAGTTTTGCGAATATCAGTGAAAATAACCATTTTGTCAAACCAGAAATGAATAAAACTGGCGAATTAGAAATTATTCAAGGCCGTCACCCCGTTGTGGAAAAAGTGATGGGCACGCAAAGTTATGTTGCTAACGACTGCATCATGGATGATAGCCGCAACATGTTGTTGATTACAGGACCAAACATGTCTGGTAAGAGCACGTACATGCGACAAATAGCCTTGACTGCAATTATGGCGCAAGTTGGTTGTTACATTCCTGCCGAACAAGCAACACTACCAATTTTCGATCAAATTTTTACGCGGATTGGTGCGGCGGATGATTTAATTGCTGGGCAAAGTACGTTCATGGTGGAAATGTTAGAAGCTAGAAATGCCATTGCGAATGCGACGTCGCAAAGTTTGATTTTATTCGATGAAATCGGTCGTGGAACGGCAACCTACGATGGTATGGCACTAGCGCAAGCCATTATTGAGTATATTCACGAAGAAGTTCACGCTAAAACATTGTTCTCCACGCACTATCACGAACTGACAATTTTAGATGAAACATTAACTGGCATGCACAATGTCCACGTTAGCGCCGTTGAAGAAAATGGCAAAGTCGTCTTCCTGCACAAAATCGAGAACGGGCCTGCGGACAAAAGCTACGGCATTCATGTCGCAGAACTGGCGAACTTACCAGCCAAACTCATCGGTCGTGCACGCGATATTCTAGAGCAATTAGAAAGCTCCGAAGAAAAAATCATCGTTCCAGCAGAAAAAGCGCGCGTTCCTGAAGTACAAGAAGAAGTCCAACTATCAATGTTCCCAATTGAAGAAAAAACCGTGCGTACGAAACAAGAACAATCACTCATCAAGCTTATTAAGAACATCGACTTAATGCACATGACACCAATGGACGCGATGGCAACACTATATGATTTACAGAAAAAAGTGAAACAATAGAAAGCAAGGTGAAGTCAGATGCCTAAAATAATCGAACTAACCGATGCCTTATCCAATAAAATAGCAGCCGGCGAAGTAGTAGAACGCCCAGCTTCGGTTGTCAAAGAACTTGTCGAAAATGCAATCGACGCCAAAAGTACCGTTATCGATGTCTTAGTCGAAGAAGGCGGACTAAATAAAATCACGATTATCGATAATGGTATCGGCATTGGAGCAGAAGACGTTTCTGTTGCCTTCAAACGCCATGCAACAAGCAAAATCAAAAACGAACACGACTTATTTCGCGTCCACACATTAGGTTTTCGCGGAGAAGCTTTACCGAGTATCGCTTCTGTTTCCTATCTAGAGATGACCACGGCAACCGGTGATGGCGCTGGAACAAAAATCGTCGTAGAAGGCGGCAAAGAACTGGAAAAACAAAGTGCCCAAGCACGAAAAGGAACCGAAATCCAAGTTTCTAATCTCTTTTTCAATACGCCGGCTCGTTTGAAATACTTAAAAAGCCTGCATACCGAACTAGGCAATATTACAGACATCATGAACCGTCTGGCACTGTCTCATCCCGAAGTCAGCTTCCGTTTTTCGCATAACGGGAAAAGTTTGCTAAAAACAAGCGGAAACGGCGACTTACAACAAGTGATGGCATCGATTTACGGACTCGCTGTAGCCAAAAAGATGATTCCAATTCAAGCCGAATCACTCGATTTCAAAATCAAAGGCTACGCGGCACTTCCAGAGGTCAACCGCTCCAATCGGAATTATATTTCTACCATCGTGAACGGTCGCTTCATCAAAAACTACGCCTTAGTTCGCGCTATTCAAGAAGGCTATCATACTTTACTGCCCATCGGTCGCTTTCCAATTCTAGTTTTGCAGATTGAAATGGATCCGCTTATCGTTGATGTCAATGTGCATCCAGCTAAGCTTGAAGTCCGCCTGAGCAAAGAAGTCGAACTTGGCCAATTCATCGCAGACACGCTAAAAGCCGCATTTCACCAAGAACAACTCATCCCAGACGCGACACTTTCCAAACGCCAAAAAATCGCCTCCGAACAGTTAGCTATCAATTTTGATGGAGAAGAAAAGACGGCATCCAACGAGGAAGTAAAAGCAGCGCCCCAACCAGAGGCACCAATCTATCAGCAAACCTATACAAAACCAGATTTACCAACAAGCGCTGATTTACCCGACGAACCACCGCTTTTCATCAACGAAGAACTGGCTAGCTACGACGTAACACCACCAATAGAAGCAACCGAACCAGAACCGCAAAAAGAACGCATACCAAAAATGTACCCCGTCGGACAAGTCCACGCAACCTATATCGTGGCGCAAAACGAAACCGGCATGTATTTAATCGACCAACACGCCGCACAAGAACGCATCAAGTACGAATTTTTCCGTGAAAAAATCGGGGAAGTCGACCGTGAATTACAACAACTGCTCGTCCCAATCGTGCTGGATTTTTCAACCGATGAATTTATCAAATTACGCGATCAAAAAGCGAAATTAGAAGAAGTCGGCGTTTTTCTTGAGAATTTTGGCCAAAATAGCTTTATTATCCGCGAACATCCAACGTGGCTTCCAAAAGGCGAAGAAGAGAGCACCTTGCGCGATATTTTGGATGAAGCCTTGCAAAAACCGCAGATTAGCATTCATAAATTACGTGAAGACGCAGCGATTATGATGAGTTGTAAGAAGTCGATTAAAGCCAATCATTATTTAACACAAGAAGACATGGAAACCTTGCTGGATACATTGCGCGAAGCAAGCGATCCGTTCACATGTCCGCATGGTCGGCCGGTCATCATTCATTATTCCACCTACGAATTAGAAAAAATGTTCAAACGTATTATGTAATAAGGAGCGAAAAAAATGTCGTTTAATGGTCAAACTATCATACCAGCCGCACATAATCACCGAGACGTTGAGAAAATTCTTAACCTAGATGCGGAGTACATGGTGATGTTGGAAACCCAAGTCGGGCAACTCAAATCACTCATCAACTTAGCCGCTTCTGGTGGCAAAAAAGTATTGCTGCACGCCGACTTAATAAATGGCCTAAAAAACGATGAATACGCCGTCGATTTCCTATGCCAAGAAATTCGCCCAGCAGGTATTATTTCCACACGAGGCAATGTCATTCTAAAAGCAAAACAGCATAAAGTAATCGCGATTCAGCGCCTATTTATGTTAGACTCTAGCGCTTTTACAAAAGGAACCGCACTCGTCCAAAAAATTCAACCCGATTTCATCGAATTATTGCCAGGTATTTTACCAACGATGGTCGAACAAATGACAGAACTGCTACACATCCCTGTTATCGCAGGAGGCCTTATCACGTCGCAACAACAAGTGGATGACATTTTAGCGGCAAAAGCAACAGCGATCACGACATCTCAAAAATCACTTTGGAAATGAGGGATTAAGCGTGGGAAAAATTGTTGTTATTGGAAGCATTAATATGGATATTTCTACAGAACTACACGACTTACCACAGATTGGCGAGACAATAAAGGGCAGCAATGTCGGTATTTCACCTGGAGGTAAAGGCGCTAACCAAGCAGTAGCAGCGGCAAAACTCGGCGGTGATGTCATGATGGTCGGCATGATCGGCGACGATGCGTTTGGAGCAGATGCACTAGCAAACTTAAACAGTCATTGTATCGACGTAACTAATGTCTGGACGGTTCCTGAAACGACCGGTTTAGCGATGATTTTACGCGAAAATGGCGATAATCGAATCATCGTAGCCCCAGGTGCAAATAACGCCTGGCTGGATGAGCTACCACTGGAAACAATCATTGCTAACGCATCCATCTTATTACTACAAAACGAAATTCCATTCACAGTCACTGAAAAAGCAGTGGACATAGCACGACTCTACGATGTTCCAACCATTTTCGACCCAGCACCAGTAGACCAGTTCCCGCTTTCTTTTTTACGAAAAATCACGTATCTGACACCGAATGAAACAGAATTTAAGCAACTTCCCGAAGACATACTCCAAGATGAAACAAAAGCAGTACTAGTGACACAAGGCAAAAATGGAGTAGAGGTCCATGACGAATCCGGTGTCAACCATGTCCCAGCATTTCCGGTCGATGTTGCCGATTCAACTGGAGCAGGGGACACGTTCAATGGCGCTTTTGCAGTCGCGATGACATCTGGAAAAAACCTACAAGACGCCGTGGCATTCGCCAACAAAGCAGCAGCACTTAGCACAACAAAAATCGGCGCCCAAACAGGCATGCCAAAATTAAGCGAGATAGAAGAGTCTGGGACATAACCCAAATAAATCGGCGACAAGCGCTCGATTTGTGTAAAGCAAAATTTTTCGTCTTACCCAAAGTAAATGGCTAGGCGATTTTGCTTTATCTTGGGTTTTGTCCCAGTCTTTTTCTGTGTTCTAATACTGAGTTAATACAGACTAGTAACAAGTCAACTGTATTATAACAGAAATGCCATTTTCCAATAGTACAGCAATATTACAATGTGTCAATCAAATTATTTTTATTTTTTAATGATAATCATAACAATCTAGAAAACATTGTGATACCAATCACTTAGCGCTATAAAAGCAATGAAAGTGCTTTATTTCATTTGAAAAAAGATAAATTTTTTATGTGAAAACTGTAGCATTATTTTTAAATTGTGGTATGATAACAGTATAAGAAGTTACTAGGGTAGCTTTGCTCATTTTTTAACGCTCATAAACGAACAATTGAAACGTAGGAGGTTTCCGAAATGAAAGAACAATGGTTTGAATTCACAGGTGGTAATTGGGAAAACGAAATTGATGTAAGAGACTTTATTTTGAAGAACTACAGATTATACGAAGGTGATGACACTTTCCTTGCAGGTCCTACTGATGCAACATCGCAATTATGGGATCAAGTAATGGATTTGACAAAGCAAGAACGGGAAAACGGTGGCGTTCTAGATATGGATACAAAAATCGTATCAACGATCACATCACACAATCCTGGATACTTAAACAAAGATTTAGAAACAGTCGTTGGTGTACAAACTGACGTACCATTCAAACGCTCACTACAACCATTCGGCGGTATTCGTATGGCAGAACTTGCATGCGAAGCTTACGGTTACAAAGTGGACGAAGAAATTTCACACATTTTCAGAGACTGGCGTAAAACGCATAACCAAGGTGTTTTCGATGCTTACAATGACGAAATGCGTGCTGCTCGTAAATCAGGCGTTATTACTGGTCTTCCAGATGCTTATGGCCGCGGCCGTATCATTGGTGACTATCGTCGTGTAGCTTTATACGGTGTGGATCGCCTAATCGAAGACAAGAAGAACGACCTTAAAAACACAGGACTTCGCACAATGAGCGACGACATCATTCGCTTACGTGAAGAACTAAATGAACAAATCCGCGCATTAAGCGAATTGAAACAAATGGGAGCACAACACGGTTTTGATATTTCTAAACCAGCAGTAACAGCACAAGAAGCTTTCCAATGGTTATACTTCGGTTACCTTGCAGCAATTAAAGAACAAAATGGTGCAGCAATGAGTTTAGGCCGTACATCTACATTCCTTGACATCTTCGTAGAACGCGATCTTCGCAATGGCGTTTTAACAGAAGAACAAGCACAAGAAATCGTAGACCATTTCATTATGAAACTACGCCTTGTAAAATTTGCACGTACACCTGACTACAATGAATTATTCTCTGGAGATCCAACATGGGTAACAGAATCAATCGGTGGTATTTCAGAAGAAGGCGCACCGCTTGTTACGAAGAACTCATTCCGTTTCTTGCACACATTAAACAACTTAGGACCAGCTCCAGAACCAAACTTAACAGTACTTTGGTCAACACATTTACCATCAGGATTCAAGAAATTCTGTGCAAAAATGTCTATCAAAACAAGTGCTATCCAATATGAAAATGACGATGTAATGCGTCCTAAATGGGGCGACGATTACGGAATCGCTTGCTGTGTATCCGCAATGCGTATTGGTAAACAAATGCAATTCTTCGGCGCACGTGCCAACCTTGCGAAAACATTGCTTTACGCAATCAACGGTGGTGTAGATGAGAAGTCTAAAGCACAAGTTGGACCAGCATACCAAGGAATCACATCAGAAGTATTAGATTACGAAGAAGTAATGGCGAAATACGATACAATGATGGAATGGATCGCAGAACTTTACTTGAATACACTAAACGTTATTCACTACATGCATGATAAGTATTCATACGAACGCTTAGAAATGGCGTTACATGATACACACATCTTACGTACAATGGCAACAGGTATCGCTGGACTTTCCGTTGCAGCCGATTCCCTAAGTGCTATCAAATATGCACAAGTAAAACCAATCCGTGACGAAAACGGTATCGCAGTTGATTTTGAAATCATCGGTGACTATCCGAAATACGGAAACAACGATGATCGCGTAGACGAAATCGCTGTTAACCTACTAAAATCATTCATGACTAAAGTGAAGAAACATAAAACATACCGTGATTCTGTTCATACAACATCTGTTCTTACAATCACATCGAATGTTGTTTATGGTAAGAAAACTGGTAATACTCCAGATGGACGTCGCGCTGGCGAACCATTCGCACCAGGAGCTAACCCAATGCACGGACGCGATACGAAAGGTGCACTTGCTTCTCTATCATCCGTTGCTAAACTTCCATACGAATATGGACAAGATGGTATTTCCAACACATTCTCTATCGTACCAAAAGCATTAGGTCGCGAAGATGAATCACAAATCAACAACCTAGTAGCAATGCTAGATGGTTATTCTACGAAGATGGGTCATCACTTGAACATCAACGTATTCAACCGTGACACATTATTAGACGCTATGGAACACCCTGAAGAATACCCACAATTAACAATTCGTGTATCAGGTTACGCAGTTAACTTCATTAAATTAACTCGTGAACAACAATTAGATGTTATTCACCGTACAATGCACGAATCTATGTAAGATAACAAAACAAATCAGGGATTGTGTGAGTTACGCAATCCCTGTCTGTTGTAAATTTATCACTTGAAAGGAAGAGGAGTCACATGTCTGAAGTTATTGGTCGAGTTCATTCCGTGGAAACAATGGGAACTGTAGACGGTCCAGGAATTCGCTTTATTGTTTTCATGCAAGGTTGTTTATTGCGTTGCCAATTTTGTCATAATCCAGATACTTGGAAAATTGGTATTGGAGAGGAAAGAACGGCTCAAGATGTTTTTGAAGAAGCTTATAAATATAAAGCTTTTATGGATGCTTCAGGCGGGGGAATCACTGTAAGCGGCGGGGAACCGTTGTTACAAGTCGATTTCTTGATTGAACTCTTCACGCTGTGCAAGAAAGCAGGAATCCATACAACAATCGATTCTTGCGGTGGTTGCTTTACAAGAGACCCTGAATTTATTGAAAAACTAGATCGTTTAATGGAAGTGACAGATTTAATCTTACTTGATATTAAACAAATCGACCCAGAGAAACATCTGAAACTTACAACACGTCCAAATGCACCAATTCTTGATTTTGCACAATATCTAGCCGACAAAAATCAACCAATCTGGGTTCGTCACGTGCTAATTCCGACTAAAACGGATGATCCAAATGATTTAACGAAGCTTCATGAGTTCATCACAACGTTGCCAAATGTAGAACGGGTAGAAGTATTACCTTACCATACAATGGGCGTTTACAAGTGGGAGAACTTAGGCATTCGTTATCCACTTGAAGGTATCGAACCTCCAGAAGACAATGTTGTCACAATGGCAAATCAGATTTTAGAAACACAAAAATATAATTAATAGCAAGAAGGCAATTTCTTTCCATTGGGAGAATTGTCTTCTTTTATTACGTTAAAATTACAAAGTAAACGTTATCATTGCAATTTAATTAAAAATAATACATATAACACTTGAAAAATATGCTTATGTATGTTTAAATGGTAGAGTAGAAGTTTTAAAAGGAGGCAAAGAAATGAGACAAAACAGGAGAACACAGGCTACTCGCAAGAAAACATCAAGACTCAAATGGCTCATTGCTATCGTTATAGCGACATTTGTTTTAACTATCGGGGGATTAGTGATAACGAAAAACCTATTTTCAGAAAGCGCCTCATCGAAAGACATATTAGAATTAAAGGCTGAAGCAGTGACCGTGCAGCATTGGAAAGTTTCAGATATGCAACAACCATTGAAAGCAGTACCGAAAACGCCACCAGGTCCAGCAGCAGGCAAGAAAGTAGCTTATTTAACATTTGATGATGGTCCTAGTGTGCATCTCAAAGGTTTCTTAGATATATTGGAGAAAGAGAAAGTGCCATCATCGTTTTTCTTTGTTGGCAACGAGTTCCCAAATGCGGATAAAGCAACCTACAAACGCATGATTGATAATGGCTTTGTGATTGGCTTACATAGCTATACGCACGATGCTAAGCAATTATACCGCAAGAACAATCCTACATTCATTACAGAAATGAGCAAGGAACGCGATAAATTTGAAGAAATCAGTGGCATTCGAACAAACCTAATACGCGCTCCATACGGCAGTACTTATCTGTCACAGCAACAAGTAGAACAAACGAAGCAAAACGGTTTCCGACTTGTGGACTGGAATATTGATAGCAACGATTGGCGTTACTCCTCAGGTAATTCAGGCGCTGTATATCAAAACGTTCTATCACAAGTAAACGCATATGCTGGTAGCAATGATCCGCTGGTAATCTTATTCCACGAACGTAAAAATACATTGGAAGCATTGCCTAAAGTAATTAAAATGTTACGTGATAAAGGTTATACATTCCAAGCATATCATGAGAACGAAACTTTACACGAGAACTTCAAAAAAGATCCTAATTTATAATAATTGGAACCACTTGTCGGTAAGAAATTGCTGATGAGTGGTTTTATTTTGATTTACGACGGTAATCATAGCAAATTAGACGAAAGAACATACGTTTTAGTATCAATTATAGCTTTATAAATCGGTATAAGACTTTGCTATTATCGAACCATTACTTCCTATAATATATATTATGTAAACTAAAAAACGAGAAACGTAAATAAGAACTTTATTCGTCCTACTCTTCTCGTTTTTAGTCTTATTTAATGTTTTTTAAGCCCTAATTATCTAGTATAATGAACAATTGACCATTATAATTTTTAATACGACCAGTTTGTATCATTTTCTTATATAAATAATGCATACGTTCAGACCGAATTTCTACATAATTTGCAATGATATCTATCGTAAAAGCTTTTGGCAACATGATCCCGCCATCCAAAGACTTCCCATATGTGTCTGCAATCAGCTTCAAGCATTTAGTCAAGCGTTCATTCGCACTTAACGTAAGTATTATCGACTTGTCTACAAATTGCTGCTGATAACGTTGCAAACGGCTATAAAAATAATACGATTTTTGCGGCGTATTTATCATTTGTTTAATTGCACCCGTTTTTTTGAAACGTAAAGCCGTCACAGTTGTCAGCGTCCGTATAGTCATCGTAGATTTCTCGCCATCTAAAATATCAAAAATACCGATCATATCATCCTCACTTAAGAATCCCGAAATATGGTTATCACGGCAAAAACTACAGAAACCCGATTCAATCACATACACGTATTCATTGCGCTCATTTTCTCTAGAAACAATGTATCCTTGTTCTAAAACGATTTTCTCCACATCTACGTGAAGCTCAGCCAAAAATTCATTTCTATTCATCCAAAATTCCTTCTCTCCATATTTTTTAAATTACACGAGTCTTGCTATCCATACTGCAATGCAATCAGCCCCTGTCATTATTTTGTAAACAACAATAAGTATACTATATAAAAAACTCCTTGAAAACAGCATTGTTATCGCCATTTTCAAAGAGTTTACCATTTTATTCAGCTTTTTTCTCTGCGTCTTCAAACATTTTCACGCGTTCTTCAAAACTTACTTCTCGGTGCACTTGGTGTAACATCCAAACATAACCGAATTTATCGGAGAACATCGCGTTTGAAATGGCCGAATCCATCATTTCTGTCACACCTTGAATGACTTTGCAATCGGCCGCTACAGCTTTTTGGAAAGTGTCGTTGATATCAGCAACAGTGACATTAAACCAAATCGGTGTCGAATCACCAGGCTTAGGCGCAATTAATTGATACTCCGGATTCTCATCTAACAAGTGAAATCGTGCACCATGTAACTTGAACACAGCCTCATTCAATCCTTTTGCAAAGCTCGTCGCCTCTACAATCTCTAGATCAAAAATGCTCTGATAAAACGGTACGGCTTCCAAGCAATCTTCAACTACCATATCAATCTCAAATCCAATCATTGTAACGCCCTCCTTATTTCTTATGCTTGTGGTGTAATAGTTCCGTTTTGACTAATGGTGACTTCTGGATTAATCGTAGCGTGTATACAGCGCTCGAGATTCCAATTAGCGTCCAGTCCATCCATGCAGTTGGGCCTTCTTTTGCAGCGAATGATAGGAAGAACACCATATCTTTCAGCGCGTCTTGTACGAATGCTTCCATCATGCTTTCGTGAACATCTAGATGAAGCAAGAACGCTAGTAAAAATTTCGCCAGGATAATCGCTGCCCAACCGATTAAATAGCGCGCGCCGCCTTTTACCATGATTTGTTTCTTATAAACGACTTGTTCTACGCCTGCCACTTCTGTGTATCCAGTCGTTACTTTCGCATCTTTTATCTGGACCTTGCTCGCTTGGTAAATACCGATGCATGCGCCGATGACAAAAACGAGAAAGACAATCCACACTGGAATATCTGTGCTGCGATGTGGCAACGTTACAGTAATCTGGTAAATCGAATAGATCGGAATGGCTACATAGGTCAGCCGGTTTACTTTCTCGTATTCAAATTGTTTCGTGATGAAATAAATAAGTATGATAACCGTGATGAATATTGGCATGTCTCACCTATTTCTCGAATAATAACGCTTGGTATTTATCAAATAAAGCTAGAAACTCATCTTCTGTAAATGATACTTCGCGCGATTCTAAGATTCCTTGGATACGTTGTAAACACATATGCCATCCTGCAATATCCCGCGGTGTGTGTGTAGTTAGATTAACAATGCTTTCTGTAAACGTTAATATCGTTGTATCGCCTTGATCCGTTAGCTCAAACCGAACCGTATTTTTATCCCAATCGTATTGTAACAAAGTTGGTGGTTCGTATGCTGTAATTGTCGATTCTTCATATTGGCCATCGCCGAAATCAAATAAGATCAGACCATTCACGCCAGGCTCGCCGACACTTATTTCTGGAAACCATTGTTCAAATCCTTTTGTTGTTGCGATTAAATTCCACACAGTTTCAATGTTACCTTTTAATTCGATTTCAAATATCATGTCTCCAGTTTTATCCGTTTGTTTGTTGTATGTTTCTTGCATCTATCTCTCTCCTTAACTTACTAAATTCTCCTCAGCTGGAGTCTCTTTCACAAATAAGAATAACACACCGCCAATCATAAATAAAACGACGAGACTTGCTACGCCATATTGCGTGTGCCCAGTCAGTTGCGCGATAATTCCCATCAAAGCAGGTCCCATAATCGCTGAAAATTTACCAAAAATATTATAGAAACCGTAAAATTCATTGGATCTTGTTTTCGGAATAATTTTACCAAAGTAAGAACGACTCAGCGCCTGAATCCCGCCTTGTGATGTGCCGACCAACATCGCTAAAATCCAAAAATCAGTAGCTGTTTTCATGAAAATCGCGTAAATACAAATAATAATATAAATCGAAATTGCGACAAGAATAAGCGACTTCCCACCGAATCTTTTGGCAAGTTGGCCGTAAATAATCGTGAACGGAAAGGCCACCAGTTGCGTCACTAAAAGCACGATGATAAGCGTAGTATCGGAAATGCCTAAATCAATACCGTATGAGGACGCCATCCGGAAAATCGTATCGACACCATCGATATAAAAGAAATACGCGACTAGGAACAACACAATATTGCGGTATTGCTTAATGTTTTTCAATGTTTTGCCTAGACGAAGAAAGCTGTTGCGAATCGGCTTTTTGTCATGTGGAATGTAGTAAACTTGCTGAACATTGCGCCACAGTGGGATCGTAAATACTACCCACCAAATAGCAGTTAGCAAGAATGCGCCGTTTAACAACGTTTTCTGACTTACTGGTAAGATTCCTGTTGCTTGGCACACGATGAAGGCGATAAACGGGATGCAGCTTCCTAAATAGCCGAATGCATAGCCGAACGAAGAAATTTTGTCCATCCGTTCGTTTGTTGTTACATCAACCAAGAACGAATCATAAAATATGTTCGCACCAGCAAAACCAATTAAGGATAACACATAAAACCCGAGCAATAGCAGCCACTGATCTCCTGGTACAAACACGAAAGCAACCGTAAAAGCTACGCCAATCCATGTAAAAAGGCTAAAAAATCGTTTCTTAAAAAATTGATAATCCGCAATTGTTCCTAAAATCGGCGCTAGTAGCGAAATCAACAGCGTCCCAATCGAATTAGCGTAACCCCAGTATGCGGTAGAAACATTGTCTGCAATACCAGCATTAGACGCAATACTTTTAAAATAAATAGGTAAAATGGCCGTCGTAATCATGATGGAATATACCGAATTTCCCCAATCTTGCAAAACCCAACTTTTCTCTTGTTTTGTTAGTTTCATCGTGACGTCTCTCCTTTTCTATTTCAAGATGTCTTCTAGCACTTGCCCTTTTGTATCCGGTAAATCAATATTTAAAATTCGGGCGAAAGTTGGCGCTTCATCGATTAGCCTTGCCGCTTCAATCGTTATACCTTCTCGAATGCCTTTTCCAAAAGCAATGAGTGTCGTTGCATAGTCTGATTTCTGCGGCGAATAACCATGCACCGCGCGATAATAATCAGGACTCCCCATATCTTCTTTGCTAATCACTTGTGTTAGCGCACCAACTGCTTGATCTTTAAAATAGTACCCTGCTTTAGCCTCCAACATGAAAGTGCACGTTTTGTCTGCACCTAATTGCGAAGCCTCTTCTTGGCTGTAAATCGTCTCGATACCTTCTAGTCCCTTCAAAAGTTCGCGTATCTCTGACGCTAGTCCAATCTCTTTCGTGTATATGTAGCAGGAACCGTCACAACTTTTGGCATACACTTGCCACGCCACGATCTGCGTTTCTTTCAACGTCTGCCAACCTTTCTTAGCAAATAAGACATTTAATTGAATCGCTGTGTGGACATCTATTTGATAATGATCACCTAATACAATGAATGTCGTCTCATCGTAGGTTCCATTTTGTTTTGTAGCTGCAATAATTCGAGCTAATCGCTCGTCGTGGCGCTTCAACGCTGCCTTTGCTTCATTGGACCGAACACCGTACGCATGCCGCATACTATCCATATCAACAAAATGCGCCAATGTCAGATTTGGCTTTTTACGAACGATTGTATCCTCTACCGCCGCAATCAAAAAATCATCGAGTTCTGGCTGGGCAATCCCACGCCGTAAATGACCAAACTTCCGATTCATATCTATCAAAAATCCCGGAGAACTTCCCCACAAAGACACCATCATCTGATTCAACCAGAACCGATTCGGAAATATCTCGGCAATATTGTAATCAATCGAACTCCGCGCCGCCACTGGCCAAAGAAATGCTGCCGTTTTTAATCCGGCCTTTTTAGCGACGTCGTATAAAGTCGGAACCTTAATAGCATCGCGATACCAATACCAATCCGGTGATTCTTTCTCGGGCTGTATTTTCGTATTATTAACGATGCCGTGCGTTGCTGGATAATGTCCCGTCACAATCGTCGTATGCGCTGGATAAGTGAGCGAAGGATAAATCGATGTCACCCGCTTCACATGCGCCCCATTCTCTTTTAAAAATGCAAGCGTTGGTAATTCGCCTAAATCTTCTAAATCACTAGCGCCTAACGCATCTAATGACACCACTACTAAATAACGCGTCACACTCATATCCCCTTTTTGGTTAAAAAAACTGAGAAAATCGCATTATCAACTTTCTCAGCTTTCATATTATTTATCTAGTACTTTTTTATCTGGGTGTACCAGTACTTCGTCTTCATTAATCACGCCTAAGACATCCAGCAAGAACATGAACACCGGAATACCAACAATCAGTCCCCAAATACCAAAGAAATGCTCGGAGAAAATGAGGATAATGAACGTATAAAAGACCGGTAGATCTGTTTTAGCTGACATCAATTTCGGATTCAAAATATAAGACTCAATCGCATGAATCACAACGACTAGCACTAAAATAATTAAGACATAGTTCACGCCGCCAATCGTATAAGCAATAATCGTTAACGGTACCATGGAAATGATAACCCCTGCAACTGGAATCAAGCCTAGCAAGAACACCATGATGGCTAGTGAGAACAATTGCGGAAAGCCCATAATCCATAAGGCAATCGTTGTGAGCACGCAGTTCACCAGGGCAATCATAAATTGTGCTTCAATTACTTTTCCGAATGTCTCGTTGAATTTTCTACCGAAATAGCTTAATTCTTCGTAAATGAAAGCGACTTTACTATGTCCGAATTTGCTAGTAAATAAGATTAGTCTTTCTTTTCCTAGTGAGAAGAACAAGCTGAGTATTAGCGCAATAAACGTATTCATTGCTACGACACCAATGTTCGCCAAGTATGCAAATAAGAACTGCACGCCATCATTCACATATTTCGTCACCTCGAACTCTTTTAGCAAGTTCATAATGTAATTGACGGTCTCATTATTCCCAGGCTTCGTGTAAAAACCATTAATCGAGCGAATCAGCTGATCCAATTGTTCAATCAACATCGGAATATACTTCACGATAAGTAACGTAATTCCCAACGCAATTAACGCGTACAGCACAATAACGATAATTTTCCGATAAATCGATATCCGCTTCAAAATAAAGTTCTCCAAGCGATTAATCAAAAACGAGAAAATAAATGTTAGCAAAATAATGTCGATCATACTCCGCATTAAATATAGTACAAAGGCAACTAGCACAAAGACCAGTACTCGCCGAAAACTACGATTATAAAATAAATTAATAAAAGCCTCCAAAATCAATCCTCCTAGGTTATGTATTAGACCTTACTTCATTGTACCAAAAAAAGCGTCGTGTTGCACCACAAAACAAAAGCACTTATGCATCGGAAAGCCATAAGTGCTTATTAAGCGTTTCATTTATTTTACTTATCTTCACCAATAATTTTTACTTCTGTTTCTAGTAGTACACCTGAATGCGCTAGGACTGTTTTTTGGACGTGGTCAATAAGATTCATATAATCGGTTGCCGTCGCATTGTCGATGTTTACAATAAAGCCAGCGTGTTTTGTTGATACTTGTGCGCCGCCGATTTGGTGCCCTTGAAGTCCTGCGTCTTGAATTAGTCTCCCAGCAAAATGACCTGGTGGGCGTTTGAAAACACTGCCGCATGATGGGTATTCCAGTGGTTGCTTCTCTTCACGCAAAGTTGTTAGTTCTTCCATTTTGAGCGCGATTGTGTGTGATTCTGCTAGTTGCAATTCGAATACTGCTTCTAATACGGTGTAGTTTTTATCGGCAATCGAGCTTTTGCGGTATTTGGCTTCTAGTTGGTCTTTTTGGAGCTGTTTGATTTCTCCGGATGGTGTAATGACGGTTGCTTCGATTAGGACGTCTGAGATTTCGCCGCCGTATGCGCCTGCATTCATGTATAGGGCACCACCGACAGATCCTGGGATGCCACACGCGAATTCTAAACCGCTAAGTGATGATTCTAAGGCAAATCGGGATACATCAATGATTTTAGCGCCACAACCAGCGACAATCTTCGTGCCTTCGCGTTTAATGGCGTGCAATGCATCTAAATACATCACAATGCCACGAATGCCGCCATCTTTAATGATTAAATTAGAACCGTTTCCAAGCACTGTTAACGGCACGCCATGTTCTTGTGTAAAAGCGATTGTTCTAGCTGCTAAATCATGCGATGTAGGCATGACAAAAATATCTGCTTTGCCACCTGTTTTTGTGAATGTATAGGGCGCCAAGTCTTCGTTTTTCTTGACGATAAGTGTTGGTATTTCTTTTGTTAATCGTTCTTCGATTTCTGTCAGTTCCATGCGTCTAAAAACCTTTCTTTCGCTTTATTTAGCGTTGTTTATTTCGGATTAATGGCGTGATTTGCTCCATCGGTGGTTCATAATTTCGCAGATGAAGCTCGTACGCTTTTCCAAATTCCTTCACTCGGGCTGGGATTTCTTGTTCTTTATGCAGTGTCAAACCGATTTCAAGCATCGGGATAAGCGAGATAATTTGCTCAAAAATATGTCCTGCTTGCGCTTCGCTAAGTACAAATGTTAGTTTCGTCAGCGCTTTGCGGGGTTCTGGTGGCAACATTTTGCCGTGTAGCTGGGTCCATTTTAGCATTTTGCGGCGAATATCGCGAGTTTTCTCTAAGTATAGACTTTGCCCATACGCTGCAATCGCGTAAGCAAGCGATAAATCCTCAGCATAATGCCAATCTTCTTCGTAGATTTCATGCTGAGACTCAATTTTTTCATTGAGTAATGCGATGTCTTCTTGATAAATATCTAATTTGCGTTGTTGTTGCTTGTAAACTTCTAGCGCCAAGTTCAGCTGGTCGATTTCTAATTGCATCTTCTCGCCAAACAGGCCCTTCTCATTTAAAATACGTTGAACGCCTTCGATTCTTTCTGCAGTAATGCTATCTCTTTCTTTCACTAATTGCGTGCGTTTCTTCAAGTAATCGAAATAAAAGCTGTATTTCTGCACCTGTTCGATGACTTCTTGGGCAATGGCACGATTAACAGTAAGACCATTTTCATTTGCCACAATGATACCAGTGATTTTACCAAGCATCGAATAGACGATGACATCATAGCGCTGGTTATCAATGCGAACTTTATATGGTAACGTATGATTATTTTCGAGCATTTTTTTATATTCTTTTGGATTTTTGTTTACCATCTATATCACCTTCATTCGGCATTTATGTTCCTATCCTCTATTATAAAGGAAAATGATCAAAATGTCAGGGGAAAGTTATTAAACGCCTAATTAGTTTACATAATAATATTATTGTAATTCAAAAATAGGAACGGCATTGTTTTGCTTTCTTTTTTACCAAAAGCTTCACTTGCATAACTGCCCTTGTTTCAGCTATACTAAGTGACGTGAGGAGTTGGAAGTTACGTGCCTAAAAATGAACGATGGAAAGCGCTAGTTGATGTTAACATTTTATTTATTCTTTTTGGTTATCTTTGTTTGTATGTGATATATAACTTTAGCTGGCCGGAGAGTTTGCTATTTATTGTCGCTATTTTAATGGGAGGCTCTGGTTTTCTTGGGTTTTATCTAAGTATTAAAGGGATGCAGATGAAACGCAAGCCAATGTATCAGATTTTCTTGTTGATGGCTTCGATTATTCCTGCTATTATTGGCGTGATTTATGTGATTGTTTATCTTATTGCGCTGTTTTAGCACCTAGCTGTTCCTTATTGGGACGGCTTTTTTAGTTGTTCGTGGAGACTGTGAAGGATTTCTGTTGGTGTGTCTTGCGCAGTCCAGATGATTTCGTTTGGAACGCCTAGATAATCTTTGTCTAGCCACCATTCCTGCATTTTCTGAACGCCAAACTCGTGTGCGTTAGGTTTTGTTTGGTGCCGTTTGAGTGTTTCAGCGAATGGAATGTCGAAATAGCAAACAATGGCTTGCTTGTTGAAAAGTGTGATTAGTTCGTGAAGCATGGCTTGGTAGTTTTTATTTCCTAGGATGCCTTCAATGATGACGTGGTTGCAGTGTTCTTTGCCGTAGATGGCGATGTTTTGGATGAGTTGGATGCTTGGGTTACCTTCGCGGTCTTTCGTATGTAGGATATCTCGGCGGATAACGTCTTGTGAAATGAGCATGGTGCCAGGACCAAGTTCTTTTTGTAGCTGCTGGGCAATGGTTGTTTTGCCGCTTCCTGAGTTGCCTCGGATGATAATAAGCGTGGATTGCATTTCTTGTTCCCTCCTTCTAAAACCGAACCAATTTTATTTTTAGATGAAAAACGCTATTTTACGCAGATTAAAAACGAACTATTAAACCTCTAATTAGGTAATAGTTCGTTTTTTAAATTATAATGCTTCTGTCAGGCTTTTCTTTTTGTTTTTCACTGGGTTTAATGTTCGTTCGACCCAGCCAAGTAATAGGTCGGCCATTACTGCCATTAATGCGGTTGGGATTGCTCCGGCTAGAATAATTGCTGTACCGTTTGTGGCGTTTGTTCCACGTACGATAATGTCTCCTAGGCCTCCTGCTCCAACGAATGTTCCGATTGCCGCAACACCAATAGCGATAACAAGGGCGTTTCGAATACCTGCCATGATGACGGATAGTGCGAGCGGAATTTCAATCATGCGCAAAACTTGCCATTTTGTCATTCCCATTGCTTTTCCTGATTCTAATAGTGCGCCATCTACGTTTTGGATACCTGTGTATGTGTTTTTTAGGATTGGTAGGATGGAATATAGGAACAAGGATAGCACGACAGTATTTGTGCCGAGTCCCATAACGAGCATGAGCATCGCAAGTAACGCTAAGGCTGGAATGGTTTGAATGACGTTTGCTGTTTGAATGACCCAACCAGCTAGTTTTTTCTTCCGAGCGATATAAATGCCTAGCGGAATCGCGACGATTGCCGCAAAGATGACGCCGTAAGCACTCATTAAGAAATGCCGCCAGAATTCTTCCATTACGTAGCTTCCATTTGTTTGATAGTAGTCTATGAGCTGCTTGAATGTTTCCATTTTGTCGACACCTCCTTATTTATCTTCAAAGTAATTATGTTTTTTTAGAAATTCTTCCGCGACGATGGACGGTTCTTTAAGTTCGCCATCTGCTTGGTAGTTCAGTTTCTGCATTTCTTCCGTGGAAATCGTACCGACTAACTTATTAATAGTTGTTTTAAGTTCTGGATGCTCTTTTAAAATTTTATCGGTAGCCATTGGCGATGCATCATATGGTGGGAAAAAGTGTTTATCGTCTTTTAAAACGACTAAGTTATACGTTGGAATCCGACCATCTGTGGAGTAACCTAAGGCCACATCCATTTGGTCATTTTTCAAAGCTGTGTAAATCAAGCCAATTTGCATCGGGAAAATCTTTTTGAAAGTGATGTCGTATTCTTTGGAAAACGCTTTGTATCCGTCTCCGGCACGTTCCATCCACGAATTATCGACACCAGCGACCAATTGGTTTTCAACAGCGCGCATGTCACTGACTGTTTTTAAGTTATATTTCTTCGCTGTATCTTGACGCACCATAAAGGCATATGTGTTCGCAAAACCGTAAGAATCAAACCAATATTGATCAAAACGATCCGCAAAACCTTTTTTGACGGCTTCTAGTGCTTTTTCTGGGTCTTTAATTGGTTCTTCGCCAAGTGGACCTACTAAATCTGTCCCTGTGTAGCGCGTGGCTGAGATATCAATATCACCGTTTACCATGGCCTGATGTTGCACGACAGAGGAACCGAGATTGTTGACCATTTCTACTTTTAAATCTGTATCGTGTTCAATCATTTGTCTCACGATGTTTCCGACGATTTGTGATTCGGTTGTGGACATCGTTCCTATTTTGATGGTGCCATCTGTGCTTCCGCCAAGACCTGGCAAGGCACACGCGGATAAAAGAGAGATGCTAAGCAGGATGGCAGTGAGTTTTGTTGCTAGTTTGAACTTCATCTTACTGCCCCTCCTTTGCTGCGCGAATCGCTTTTGGTGTAATTTTAACTTCTAGTTTACCTAGGAAGAACTCTACTAATAAGGCTAAAATAGTAACTGGAATCGCACCACCGAGAATTAAATCTGGACGGTATAAATTCAAGCCGTTGAAAATAAAGTCACCTAGTCCGCCAGCTCCGATATAAGAAGCAAGCGTTGCCCAAGCAATAATGTATACAGCAGATAAGCGAATACCTGCCATGATGACCGAAATCGAGTTTGGTAGTTCGACATTTTTGACGAGTTGCCAAGAAGTCATCCCCATACCGCGCCCTGATTCGATTAAGTTTTTGTCGACTCCGCGAACACCGATGAAAGTGTTACGCATGATTGGCAGCACAGAATAGATGAACAATGCTACAATCGCTGGTATTTTACCAACGCCTAAAATTGGAATAATGAAAGCCAAGATCGCAAGTGAAGGCACGGTTTGCAATACACTTACAATACCAATGACGAAATTTGCGATTTTTGGCGAGCGTGTCAGAAGAATTCCGACTGGCACAGCCACAACAATACCTAATATTACCGCCGAAAGCGAGATATACAGGTGTTCCCACGTTTTTACTAGCAGGTCATGGCCGTTGTCTTGAAAAAATTGCGTAATCGCGTCCATTTAAAATAACCTCCTAATTTTATTCGTGTACTTCCTCTTTTTGTTGTTCCACAGCTGCTTCTGTCTCTTCTAAATCGCCCCAGATGGAATCATAAACAATGTCTACCAAACTTGCACGAGTCACAATCCCAACAAGGCGATTCTTCTCATCCACCACTGGTACATATTTAAAGCCACGTTTCAAAATCCGCTGCATCGTATCACGCAACAACGCGTCTTTTCTCACATAAAAAACGTTCTTATCTAAAATATCAACAACAGACGTCGCAGTCCGGCGATTATGCTCAATAGCCTCTACGTCAATGATACCTTTTAGCACATTCTGATCATCCGTCACAAGCAATGTATCAACACGACGATCCTTCATGAGTTGAATCGCAGCTTGCAAGGATTTATCCGCCGTAATCGAAACTGGCGCCTTATTCATAATTTGTTCTACATTCGTCACATTTGGACGCGCCTCAATTAAGCGATCTTTCCCAATAAAGTCTTCTACAAACTTATCAGCCGGATTACGCAAAATCTCATCAGGCGTATCAAATTGCACAACCTCACCACCGCGCATAATAACAATGCGGTCCGCAAGCTTAATCGCTTCATCCATATCATGCGTTACGAAAATAATCGTTTTCCCAAGTTCGCGCTGCAAGTTCTTAAATTCCTCTTGCAAAGAATCACGCGTAATCGGATCGAGCGCACCAAAAGGCTCATCCATCAAAATCAAGTTCTGTTCGGCCGCTAGCGCACGAAGCACACCAATCCGTTGTTGCTGCCCACCACTTAATTCATACGGATAACGATCTAAGTATTCCTCTGGCAAATCTACTAGCTTAATCAGTTCTTTTGCACGTTCATTTTTCTTTTCTTCCGACCATTTTAAAAGTTTCGGAACGAGTACAATATTTTCGCGAATCGTCATATGCGGCATCAAGCCAATTTGCTGAATGACATAGCCTATCGACCGACGCAGTTTTACCGGATCTTCCTTCATAATATCTTTGTCGTTGATAAAGATCTGGCCTTCTGTAGGCTCAATCAAGCGGTTTATCATCTTCATCGTTGTTGTCTTCCCGCAACCACTTGGTCCGATAAAACAAATAAATTCGCCACGATCAATATCCAAGTTCAGATCATTGACCGCCGTTTTACCTCCCTTGTAAATCTTTGAAACATGTTCAAATCTTAGCAATCTAGACACCTCCGAGTTTAGTTAACAGCAATATGTATTTCCATTGAAATAACGAAAAATTTCAAATTCAACAGAAAAACTTATTAAAAAAAGAAATAAAAGTTGGGACATCAGAAGTTCTCAACTTTTCACAGGTGTATATTCGAAACCGCCGTTATATTTGAGTCAAAAATCAAAAGTAATGATTCCATTTCGAATAACACAGTTCTCTCTGACAACTATTATAACGTAACAAAAATAAAAAAGCGAACGAGCAAGCCTCATAAGTACCTAAATAAGTCATAAAAAACCTCCCCCAAATGCACTACTCATAGGCACTTAGGGAAGTTTCAAAATTTCTTTCTAAAACAGCATAGTAAGGGGTTAAAAACACGTAAAACGCTGTTAAATTTTAGGGTGTTTTTGCACGGAATTTCCAAGTTTATATGGTATAATAATGAGACCGTCTACCTCTAGAGACGAGTAATATTCTGGAGAAAGGAGGGTTAATTATATGCTTGTTTTTTCCGCCATCATTGCGCCGATTATTGTGGGTTGTGTCCTTTCAATTTTCAATTACTGGTTAGAGAATCGGCGTAAGAAGACACGAAGTGGACGGTAAAGTCTAGCCAAAAGAAGCCCTTATCTCCCGCCAGAGATAAGGGCTTCACATTTGGTTAATTATACACTTGTCTTTTCTCCACTTCATTATAACACGAGATAAGACATTCGTAAACTCAAAATCACTTACTTAGGCAAAAACAGTTTTGGTGAGATTCTCATTAAGATGGTAATAATAATCCCCGCTACAATAACCGTTCCTAAACAACTAATCCCATTCATCACTGCCGAGAACAGTTGCGCTGACCAGCCCTTAAACGCATAGGCACCCCAGAACAATACGCCAGCTAAGTAATGCCAGAAATAACGCGCTACGCCGCCAATAATCATTGTTCCCCACGCCCAGCCAATCGCTTTTCCGAGTTGTTCTGCTTTTAAATAATTACGCACTTGCACCGCAAAAACACCAGCAAAAGCGATAAACACAAAGGCCACAATATACTCGATAAACCCTTGCAATGGGCTCAAAATATAAGCTTTCCCAGTCACAAAATGAAGCAAGCCCCATAATAATCCGGAGAAACCAGCCGCCCAAAATCCGCGTCTAATCGCAATGATATACATCGGAATCATCCCGAGCGAAATCGAAAAAGAAGATCCGATATCCAGTGGAATAAAACTAAGTACCATCGCAAGCGCCGCAAAAATAGCACATTCCAACAACGTCAACAATCGTGTATTACGCATAAAAAATACCCCCTTCTATAATTTGGTAGAAAAAACGTACCGCAGAAGAAAGGAGTCATATCATCTAACTTATGTATCAGATACCACTACATTCGCCACAATCCCTACGCTCGTATTAACGAACAGGTTCAAAGGGTCAGATTCCAAAGAATCAATCTCAGCTAAAAGCCCCCCCTGTGGTAACGTCTATTAAATTAACAGTCAAACTGCAGTGACATTTGTAATCCCACCGACAAAATCCGACTATCTGTTTTTTATTATAACAGCAAATTTCAGAAAGTCCAGTCCCCTGCTCTTTCTTTGTACACCTAAACGTGATAGAATAGTAGTAATTGCGTTTTTAGCATTCACTATGAAAATTTCAGCTGAAAATGCGTGAATTTGGGAGGACGAAAATGTTAACTGTAAATAATGTATCTTTACGTTTTGGCGATAAAAAATTGTTTGAAGATGTGTCGATTAAATTCACACCGGGTAACTGCTACGGCTTAATCGGTGCGAACGGTGCGGGTAAATCCACATTTTTGAAAGTATTATCAGGTGAACTTGATTCGCAAAGTGGTAATGTCCACTTGCCAGCTGGCGAACGCTTAACGGTATTGCGCCAAGATCATTTCCAATACGATGAAGAAGTTGTTCTAAAAGTCGTGATTCGCGGACACGAACAATTGTTTAAAATCATGGAAGAAAAAGACGCGATTTATGCCAAAGAAGATTTCAGTGATGAAGATGGTATTCGTGCTGCTGAATTAGAAGGCGAATTTGCGGAGCTTGACGGTTGGGACGCAGAACCAGAAGCTGCCGTTTTGCTTAACGGGCTTGGTATTACAACAGACTTACATGGCAAACTAATGAAAGACCTTACTGGTAGTGAAAAAGTGAAAGTTTTGCTAGCGCAGGCTTTGTTCGGTAAACCTGATGTTTTACTTCTAGATGAGCCTACCAACCACTTGGACATCAAAGCTATTCATTGGTTGGAAGAATTTTTAATTGACTTCGAGAATACGGTTATTGTGGTTTCGCATGATCGTCACTTCTTAAATAAAGTATGTACGCATATCGCCGATCTTGATTTCAGCAAAATTAAGCTGTATGTCGGAAACTATGATTTCTGGTATGAATCAAGTCAACTGGCGCAACAAATGATGGGCGACCGCAACAAGAAGAAAGAAGAAAAAATCAAAGAGTTGGAAGCCTTTATCGCGCGTTTCTCGGCCAATGCTTCGAAATCCAAACAAGCAACCAGCCGTAAGAAAATGCTTGATAAAATCACGTTGGAAGACATTCAACCGTCTAGCCGTCGTTACCCATTCGTGCAATTCAATCCTGATCGCGAAGTTGGTAATGATTTACTAACTGTGACGAACTTGTCTAAAACAATTGATGGCGTGAAAGTGCTTGATAATGTCAGTTTCATTTTAAACCGCACGGATAAAGTAGCGCTTGTTGGTGATGACGAAGTTGCCAAAACAGTCTTCTTCCAAATCCTTGCTGGTGAAATGGAGCCTGACGAAGGTGAATTCAAATGGGGCGTAACAACAACGCAAAGCTACTTCCCGAAAGATAACTCCGAGTTCTTTGAAGAAAATGACTTGAACCTTGTAGAATGGTTGCGTCAATACTCACCGCAAGATGACAGCGAAGCATTTTTACGTGGTTTCCTAGGTCGTATGTTATTTAGCGGCGACGAAGTTCTGAAAAAAGTTCGCGTACTCTCCGGTGGTGAAAAAGTACGTTGTATGCTATCGAAAAACATGCTTTCTGGTGCCAACGTATTATTGATGGACGAACCTACGAACCACTTGGACTTAGAGTCAATCACAGCACTAAATAACGGCATGATTCAGTTCAAAGGCGCGATGATTTTCGCATCTCATGATCACCAGTTCCTACAAAGTGTGTCTACGCGTATCATCAACCTTTCGAAAGACCAGTTCTACAATAAAGAAGTTTCGTACGATGAATATCTTGCAGAAACATTAAACGTAGCAGAATAACACAAAAGCAGTAGATTTTCCTATCTAAATTAGGAGTGTCTACTGCTTTTTTTCATGTATTTCGACTCATTAAGATAGTACTGTAATAGCTACCATCCGCAAGTCGCTTATCATTTTTCAAACAACCTTCTATCTCAAAACCAGCTTTTTGATAAAGAAGAATTGCTTTTTTATTCGTTTCGAGGACATTTAATGTTATTTTCGTGATTTCATGCGTATCCGCCCACTGAATGGCATGATGCAAAATCTCTGAACCAATTCCAAAACCCCAATATGCTTTTAAAATTGCGATGCCAAACGTTACTTTGTGCTTCGAGCGATTCAACGTACTTCCTTCACACCTCGAAAAACCGACAAGCTTCCCTTCTGTTTCCGCAACAAGGAATAAATTATGTGCAGCTTTCGAATCAGCCTCAATCAAATCACCAAAAGCTTGTTCATCCATAAAATCCTCTCCAGCTTCCCGATCGAGATTCTCCGTCTCCGCATCGATTTGTAGTCGAATCGCCGACAATGACTGTGCATCCCCTGCGCGTGCTAACCGAATCATATAATTCACTTGCAAAACCTCCCTTTTAGCAAAGAAAAACACTCCTCGATAAGAGAAAGTGTTATTTCTTCAAGTCTATACGTCCAGTGTCACTCTTGATTAGTTTATCTTTATTATAGGTGGACCAAGAAAATTGGAACCAAGAAATGTCTGATACTTTATCCAGTTTATCAAGTGGAAATACCACCGTGCCTTTAATTGTGGCGCCTGGCTTCATTTTGCCATCTACTAGGTCTGAAAGAATGATGTCCGCAGCTAATTGCTGGCCATTTTCAGTCATAAGTTCGCCTTGTAGTGGATAGCTTAATAACTCGTTTTTCGTGTTGTTTTTAATTTCGATTGCGATGGTTAGTGTTCCTGGCATGTCTTTGTCTTCCATTGTGGA
The DNA here is from genome assembly GCF_000766865.1 of Listeria booriae. GTDB lineage: Bacteria > Bacillota > Bacilli > Lactobacillales > Listeriaceae > Listeria_A > Listeria_A booriae. The sequence goes on along the minus strand of NZ_JNFA01000019.1, from coordinate 105,446 downwards.
ATGGACGACTTTCTTCTCTACAGCGACTGTCGAAATTTTCTTATCCATGCCGTCTGCGTTGTTGTGCCAGTTGACATTGTATGTCTCTTTTCCTTCTGATTTCGTCGTGCCGTTCTTACTGTCAGAAGAATAAGTCGCCACTTGTTGCTGTAGCTTGTTGTAATTGCTAATAGAAATAAATACGCCAATGAGTGACGCGATAATTAGAATGCTTGCGCTGCCGACGGTAATGATACCGATTTTTCGTTTCGATTGGGAAAATAACATGATCATTCCTACGATAAAAGCTAGGAAGGCAATGCCCATTAATGTAAACCAAATAGCCATATTTTAACTCCTCATACTTATAATAAATCTGTCTTTTTCTACTATATCATATTTGACGCCACTTCGAAAGTCAAAAAAATACCACCTAAGCTTCAATGGTTTTTGAGGCTTAGGTGGTGCTTACTAGACTTCCATAATGATTGGTAGAATCATTGGACGACGCTTTGTTTGTTCAAATAGGTAGCGATTTAGTTGATCGCGAATGTCTTGTTTTAATTTCGCCCATTCGAATTCTTTGTCTTGTAGGTTCTTTTCTACGATTTTCGTTACGACTTCAGATGATTTCTCAATCAAATGTTCTGATTCGCGTACGTAGATGAAACCGCGAGATATGATTTCTGGTCCTGAAATAATCGCTTTTGATTTGCGGTTTAATGTGATAACAACGATGAAAATACCGTCTTCTGATAGTAATTTACGATCGCGTAAAACAATGTTCCCAACGTCGCCAACACCTAGACCATCAATTAATGTATTTCCCGCAAAAACACGATTTCCTGCTGTCATACGGCCATTTTTATATTCGATAACTTCGCCTTTTCCAGCGACAAAAACGTTGGATTTTGGCATACCGATTTCATAGGCTAATTTGGCATGGGAAACTAACATCCGGTATTCGCCGTGAACTGGGATGAAGTATTTCGGTTTCATTAAGTTCAGCATTAATTTCAAGTCGTCTTGGCTTCCGTGACCTGAAACGAATAAGTCGCGACTCATGGTTAGGACGGTTGCATCGGCTTTGTATAACATATCAATCGTTTTCGCCAAAATCGTTTCTGATGATGGTGATGGGGTCGATGTAATGTATACAGTGTCGCCTTTTTGGACGTTGATTTTCGGGTGTTTGCCCTGTGTCATCAGTTGTAGTGACTGAATTGGTTCACCGAGATTACCTGTTTCGATGATTACCATTTGATCGTCATTTAGTTTCTTGATTTCTTTTAATGGTACGACTAAATCATCACTTTGTAAGTTGATTTTGTTTAGTTTTACCGAGATATCAAAAACGCGTTCTAGTTCTTTACCGACAATCGCGACTTTGCGGTTTGTTGCGAATGATGCGTCAAGGACTTGTTGCAAACGAACAAGGTTAGAGGCAACGCAAGCTACAATAATGCGGCCAGATGCGGAACGGAAAGCGTGACGGATTTGTTCGTCGATTAAGCTATCGCTTGATGTTGTTCCAGCATGCTCTGCTTCAGAACTGTCGGAAAGCAAGGCAAGAACACCTTTTTCGCCAATTTCAGCGATGTGACCTAGGCTGGTTTCGTAACCTGGTTTTGCGGATTGATCGAACTTGAAGTCCCCTGTGTACACAATCGCGCCCTCGCTTGTATTTAGGACAATCCCGACAGAATCAGGAATCGTATGCGTTGTACGGAAAAACTCTGCGTCTACATTTTTTAGAGAAAGCTTTGTTTTTTCATCGACAATGTGGAAGTCGTTGAAGCGAACTTTCTTGTGCTCTTTTAATGCTGCTTTAGCCAAGGCAATCGTTAATTCGGTACCGTAAACAGGTGCTTTGATTTTGGCTAGCACGTAAGGTAGCGCTCCGATTGCGTCTTCGTGACCATGTGTTAGAAAAATAGCCTCGATTCGTTCCTGATTGTCTTCTAAGTATTTGATGTCCGGAATAACGACGTCAATGCCCAGCAATTCGTCTTCTGGGAACATAAGTCCTGTATCCATGACATAGATTGCGTCGTCTACTTCTGCTACATATAAATTTTTTCCACTCTCGTCAACACCGCCAAGTGGGATAATCTTGATTTGTTTTGCTTTTTTAATTGTCAAAGGTTATTCCTCCTTCCTGCTATTTTAAATAATTGTGAAATGCTGTTTCGATGGTTGTAATTTCGCTATCTGTTAATGGCGCTAGTGGCAGGCGTAAATGACCTACGTCGATGCCATTTCTGTTTAACATATGTTTTACTGGCGCTGGGTTTGGTGCGATGAAAAGCGTGTTCATTAGCGGTACGAGTTTGCCGTGAATGGCTGCGGCTTGTTTTGTGTCACCTTCATCAAAAGCGCGAAGCATGGTTTGCATTTCTGACCCGATAATGTGACTTGCTACCGAGATAACGCCATTTCCGCCAAGCGCATAGATTGGTAATGTAAAACTATCGTCTCCACTATAAACGGCGAAGTCATCCGCTGTTTCCGTGATAATTTTCGTGATGTTGTCAAAATTACCGCTGGATTCTTTCACGCCGACAATGTTATCGATTTTCGCAAGTTCGATGATTGTTTCTGGTTCGATATTGACCACAGAACGGCTTGGGATATTATAAATGATCACCGGTAATGTCGTCGCTTCTGCGATAGCCGCGAAATGCGCGTAAAGTCCAGCTTGATTTGGTTTATTGTAATAAGGTGCCACAATTAGTACCGCGTCAATGCCTTCGATTGCTTCGATTTCTTTTGTGAATGCGATGGTTTCTGCTGTATTGTTTGAACCTGTACCAGCAATAATTTTGGCGCGGCCTTGGTTCGTTTCTACGACTTGTTTGAATAACTTGATTTTCTCGTCGTGGGAAATCGTCGGTGATTCACCAGTTGTCCCTGCCACAACAAGCCCGTCTGAGCCGTTATCAATTAAGTGGTTCACCAAGCGATGAATCCTTTTTTTACACACTTTATCTTTCTCGGAATTATATGGCGTAACCATTGCAGTAATGACTTTTCCAAAATCCATACGATTATTCCTCCTCAAACTCATTTTCAATGCAAAATTCATCATGAAGCGCGTTAACTGCTGCGATTAAGTCGGCTTCTTCGACCAAAATCCAAACCGTTGTGTGGCTGTCTGCAGATTGCAAAATAGCGATGTTCTTCGCGGACAAGGCGGATACAATCTTGGCTGTAACGCCTGGCACGCCTGCAATTCCAGCACCAACAATAGAGACTTTCGCGCAGTTTTCCGTCGTTTCGGCGTGATACGATGCTTCTTTTAAAAGTGTCAACACATGCTCCCGCTTTCTTTCTGGGACGGTAAACACGATTTCGTTTGTGGAAATATTAATAAAATCTAAACTAATTCCTGCATCTGCCAAAATCGCAAACGCTTGTTGCTGCGTCTGAACATCGTTGGTTTGCACACGAAGTTGCGTCAAATTCGTCACATGCGCAATCCCCGTCACAAGACGTTCCTTCACATCAAAACGACCGCTGACTTCTGTTTGCGAAGTAACGAGCGTTCCTTCCCCTTCCAGATACGTCGAACGAATCCGAAGTGGAATCTTGGCTTGCATCGCAATCTCAACAGCACGCGGATGAATCACCTTCGCGCCTTGATAAGCCATGTTGCTCACTTCATTATAACTTACCGTCGGCAATGACCGCGCGTGCTTCACGATACGCGGATCAGCCGTATACATGCCGTCCACATCGGTAAAAATGTCCACACGTTCTGCGCCCAAAGCAACACCAAGCGCCGCCGCCGAAGTATCACTTCCACCACGACCTAGCGTTGTAATATCGCCATTTGATGCACAGCCTTGGAAACCAGCGACAACGACAATATCCACCGTTTCCAAAGTCTCACGCAAACGCGTCGTATCTACTTCTGAAATTTTGCCTGCCGTGTACTCTCCTGTTGTTCTAATTCCTGCTTGCGCGCCAGAGAATGCCGTTGCTTTAATGCCAGCTTCTAATAACATGTTTGTGAAAACGGCCGTCGAAATCGTCTCACCAACCGAAAGCAACATGTCTTGCTCACGTAATGATAGCCGTGTTTCTTTCGCGCCAATCAGTTCAAGCAATGTGTCCGTCGCATACGGATCACCTAGACGACCAATCGCTGAAACGACCACGACGACTTTATAGCCTTGATCAATGGAGTTTTGTAAATGATTAAATGCAAGCTGGCGGGATTCGGGACTTTGCACCGATGTCCCACCGAACTTTTGCACGATGATTTTCATTGTTACACCTCAATTATTTCGCGTTTTTCAGATGATTCCTTGTTCCACTAATGATTCAGCAATTTGGATAGAGTTCCATGCCGCGCCTTTTAGCAAGTTGTCCGACACAATCCACATATGGAAACCACGCGGGTTATCCAAATCACGGCGAATACGCCCAACAAATACTTCTTTCTTGCCTGCTGCATCAGCTGCGTGTGGGTATAATTGCGTCGCTGGATCGTCTTGTAACACAACGCCCGGCGCTTTTTCTAGCAATTCCTTTATTTGAGCTACTGTCACGTTATCTTGATCGACTTCGATGTAAACAGACTCAGAATGCCCTGAAACGACTGGAATCCGGACACACGTCGCAGCTACTTTCATCGACTCGTCTTCCATGATTTTCTTCGTCTCATTGACCATCTTCATCTCTTCATATGTATAGTCATTGTCCGTGAAAACATCGATTTGTGGCAACGCATTAAACGCGATTTGGAAATGTTTCTTATCGCCTTTCACAGGCATCACTGCAGGCTTAAAATCTTCCCCACTCAAAATAGCTTGTGATTGCGTTTGTAGTTCATCAATCGCTTGAATTCCAGAACCAGACACCGCTTGATACGTAGAAACAATGATGCGATCCAAGCCAAAAGCCTCTCGGATTGGTTGAAGCGCCGCTACCATTTGAATCGTTGAACAGTTCGGGTTCGCAATAATTCCTTTATGATCGCGTAACGCATGCGGATTCACCTCAGGAACAACAAGTGGAACTTCCGGGTCCATACGATAAGCACTCGTATTATCAATCATCACCGCACCATGCGCGACAGCATCTTTGGCAAACTGTTTAGAAATCGAACCACCCGCACTAAACAAAGCGATATCCACACCTTTAAAACTATCAGGCGTTGCTTCTTTGATGACAACTTCCTCACCGCGGAACGTCAATTTCTTACCAGCAGAACGCGCAGAAGATAACAAAGAAACTTCCTTAATTGGAAACGTCACATCTTCCAATAATTGAATCATTTGCGTCCCTACTGCACCAGTTGCACCAACAACGGCTACGTGATAACTTTTCGTCATTCTATTTCCCCCTTGGTTTTAGTTTGTCGAAAAAGAAAAGTCCAGACTTCTCTTTTTGACTTCGTTTTTTTACATTTAACTTATCATACCACAATATCCGCTGATTGTCGGGTTTTTGGGTATGAATTTGAGGAGAAAATGAAATTTTTTTCGTTCCGCGATCTCGAATTGCATTTTCTTTGCATTTTTTGCCCCGTTTTCCATTGTAAGATAGTTCTTGTAAGACAACATAAATAGAGAACGGAGAATGAAAAATGGATGAAATGGTAAGACAAGTACAAAGCTGGTTAAACAAAACCTACGACAAATACGTGGTAAAAGGAGATTTTCAAACGATTCCGGAAAACGGAAAAACGGGCTGGACGACAGTTTATGCATTGACACGCGCGCTTCAAATCGAACTCGGCATCTCACCTACTGCAGATAACTTCGGTCCAACAACAGAAAAACTATTCAAACCACTAACAATCGGAGCAAGCGACGCCAAACCAACAAATATCAACTACATCTTGCAAGGCGCATTTTATTGCAAAGGCTACAGCCCTGGCGGCTTCACAGGTGTATTCGGCGGCCAAACACAGATTGCCGTGAAAATGTTTCAAAAAGACGCTGGACTTGCGACACAAGATGGTGTTGTTTCAACGATTATTATGAAATCATTACTTGACATGAGCGCGTTCCAAACAGTGAGCGGCGGCACTTATGGCGTTCGAATAGTACAGCAAAATCTAAATCGTGATTACAGCGCATGGATTGGCAAATTAGTTCCTTGTGACGGCCTTTACGGTCGCGATACAAACACATCACTTATCTACGCCTTGCAAAAAGAAGAAGGCATGGCACGCACGACGGCAAACGGAAATTTTGGACCAGGAACAACAACAAGTTTGACAAATTTAATCCCTACTTTTGCATCCAATAAAGCACTAGTACTGCTTTTACAATATAGCCTTGCCTGCAATGGCCTACCGATTAATCAGTTCAGCGGCGTGTATGATGCGGAAACAACCAATTTAGTGAAACGCTATCAAGAATTTATGAAAATGAGCATCACGACAGGCGCGATTACAATGGGAACCTTCAAAGCGCTTCTATCTAGTGCCGGTGATACAAACCGTAGCGCGACAGCTTGTGACACTTCGTATGTGCTTAACACAGATCAGATCGACACATTATGGAATGCAGGCTATCGGTATGTTGGTCGCTATTTAACAGGAAATGTCATCCGCGGCGGCGTTCGAGTTCCCAAAGCAATGAACCCGACAGAAATCGCAGCTATCCTGAAAAAAGGCCTAAAAATCTTCCCTATCTATCAAGATGGCGGCTATGAAATCCCGTATTTCGAAGTCCCATTCCAAGGTATTAGCGACGGTTACAAAGCCATTGATGCCGCCTACAATCTCGGTTTCCCAGCAGGAACAACCATTTATTTCGCCGTGGACTTGGACGCTTACGACTATCAAATTACAGACCTGATTATCCCTTACTTCCAAAACCTACGTGCCGCATTCAAGCAAAATCAAGCACTGCGTTCATATCAAATCGGTGTTTATGGAGCTCGCAATGTATGTAGCCGTTTGAAAAATGAAGGCCTCGTCGATAACGTCTTCGTTGCTGACATGTCGACTGGATTCAGCGGTAATCTCGGCTTCCCGATGCCTGACGACTGGGCATTTGATCAATATTTTGAAATGTCGATTGGCACAGGGAACGGGAAATTAGATATCGATAAAGTAACCTATTCTGGCGTAGATAAAGGCGTTTCTGCTGTGACCCCACCACCTGCAAGCGACACACCAAATTCCGCAGCGATTAACCGTGCGCGTTTGTTGAAAATCCGCGATGTATTGTACGGAAATTCAAGTTTAGCCGCGTTAGTGGATGATAAAGTGACATTTGAACTCGAATTGGAGAAAACCAATTCGCGTGTCATTTCTCCAAACCTTACAGTCATTTTTAAAGCTAGCGCGAAACTCACTGACCCAGCAGATGGTGGAACAACAGTATCCGTAAAAGACGGTAAAGTCAATGCTTCTTTTGAAAAAGAATTAGCAAATTGGACTGGCTCCTTATCCACAGAAGAAGCTGGAGATACCAAAAAAATTATTGCAGATTTAGCCGCAAAAGTTGTCGTTGGAGATATTACTGTAAAATGGTCTCCTGCAAAAGATTTTATAACGGTATCAATTACAGCAAATGTTCCAGAAATTGAAGTGACAGATAAGTACAAAACAAGTGCCTCAATGAGTATATCGCTTATCATTGATAATAAAAATAAAGACTTAGATTCACAGTGGGATGCTATTACAAGCGCGGTAACTGATGGAGCTTTAAAAACAGGTGGAATGGCTGTTTTCATGTTTGCGTTATACGGTGTTAGCGTATTTGGCGGTGGTTTGTTAGCGCCTATAGCACTTAGTCTCATAGCAATTGGACTACTCATCAAAGAATTTCTAGAAAAATCATCTACTAAATAATACTATTAAATCTGCATCCATTGTATAATGGGTGTAGATTTTTAATTTACATAAGGAGGTAGAACTTTGAAAACATCTAAACTTGAATTAACTAAATTCGCACAATTGATTACTTCCCTCGAAGCTGATACATCCGATACAGAAACACTGCTTTGTAATTTGAACCAATTAAGCACTGAAGAGTTAGAGAGTGTGCAATCTTATTTTTCAGGCAGTGGTATTCGAACTTTTTCAAAAAATTTTCTTCAAATTGCTATGGCTTCCTTTGTTTCTGGAATGAGTGTTTTCTTTTTCATAAAGTTTCAAGCAGAGTTTCTTGTTTTTCTTCTCGGAATGGCTTATTTGCTTGCGTGCATCTTAATTTTCTTCCGCTCCACCTTAAAGGCGCCGACCAAATCCTTTCTGGAAATTGCAATGAACAGAGCTAAATATGATCGGATTCTCAGCTTAATCGGTATTATTTTAGATGAACGCTATAGAAAAGATTTTCAAAACGCATTAAAGAAAACTTCTACATATGAAGACGATACACCCACTAAGAATTAATCTAAACAACGTATACTATCAACTAATTCTATACTTGATATAATTTTACAACTGGAGGTTTACAAATTGCGAATTTCACAAAAAAACTCAAATTCATTTTCTCAACTGATTTCAACTATTGCAGAAAAGGCTGATAATATCGAAATATTAAATGAAGCCTTGGACTCTTTATCAATTGAAGAACTCGAGCGAACTAAAGCCTATTTTTCTGGAACTGGTACACGAACTTCATTTTATCAACTTAGAAGTATAATAATGGGATCATTTATAGCAGGCATGATGATTTTTCTTCTCAATATGTTTCAAGGATATTTCTTCGTGGCTGTTATTTCAGTAACCTTCCTTGCAGTTTGTGCTAGCCATTTATTCATAATAGCACTTACATTCCCTATTATGCTTAACGTGCGTTTAGCTTATGCTCGTGGAAAGTATGACCGAATCGTCTCACTCATTGATATAATTTTGACTGAACGTTATACAGAAATACGAAGAAAATAAATTGTATTATACACCTAAGGAGGTACATAAATGAAAACACCTAAAACGGAATTAGATAACTTCACAAAGCTTTTAACCGGTTTAATCAAGCAATCAGATGATGTTGAAGCTCTTTGTTATGCTTTAAATAGACTTACTTTAGAAGAATTAGAAAAAGTAAAAACTTATCTTTCTGGGTCCGCCACAAGCGTTATATCAATTAGGCAAAGGGAAATTGTAATTGGAACATTTCTTTCCGGAATGCTAATTTTTCTTTTTAATATGTATCAGTCTAATTTAATTGTTTTCTTTTTCTGGGTACTATTTTCTGTTACATGTGTTTTAGAATTTCTTTGTTTACTCCTTGCAAAAAAACCAATTTATAAACATATATCACTAGCATTTGATAGAACTAAATATGATCGCATCGTCTCTATTATTGATATTATATTAAACAAACGTTATGAGAATGAATTGCAAAAAACAATAGAAAAGTTTGCCCTGCCTGAAGACGTGGAGATACTAAAAGATACTTTGTAGGAGGCATATTCATTGAAAATATGATGCTCAAATTCATCAGCATTGTAGAACGCTATTATTCAGCGTCTCGCAATGCTTTTTTGCTGTCTGAAAAAAGTTAAAGTTGGGCGATTTCAGACAGGTTTGAGCATAAAAATCGTTATATAATAGACCTATATTAAAGATGAATGGAGGTCCTATTATGACAACAGCTACCAAAACCATGCCAAAAGAAATTTATCGTTACATCGAGCATGAGATTATTAATTATCCCCGAATGATAGACCGCATCAATGAGTTAACGCGAAAACAAAAGAAAAATCTGCACACCCCTTACAACACGCTTTATTTGGATACTAGAATTGAAAGGCTCTCAACCGTTGTACAGTGTATCGAGAATGTCATCCGTAATCTTAACACGCTGGGCGATCCCTACCACGAATTTATAGAACTACGATATTGGCGTACAAACTCCAACCAAACAATGGAGGGAATTGCGCAAAAGATTCACGTGAGTCGACGAACTGCGTATAATATGCAAAATCGTATTGTTCAGATGGTTGCAAGTGAATTGGGAGAATGGCAGTGACTCAAAAAAATTAATGAGTATAGTTCAGTAGTTTTTTATCCAAACAATGAATAATATAATACTAAACATGCAAAAATAGAAATATAAACCAATTTATCCTTGGAAAATAAATGAGACTTTTTCAGTTTTTATTTGAATATATTTCTATGAAACGATATACTAAAAATAGTTCTATTTTCTATATACATAGTAATATTGTTAAATGGAAATAGTTCAAAAAAATTGATGGGAGAGAATATTATGAGTTTGAGTAAAAGAGCTTTGCCCTGTTTATTGATTGTTGCTTTTATTTTAGTTGGAGTCTTTAGCCTTTCAAGCACGAAGGCATTTGCAATGAGTTCAAAAGGAAGCCCAGAAATCGCTTTCCATACTGATGCAAACACTTACACAAAAACTGCTACTACTATTGATGTCTATGGAATATGTAATAGTAACGGTGTATCAGTGCAACTTTACAAAAAAGGAAACAACAACGCTATTAGAATCGTCGATGTCTATAAAGGAATGGCATATAACAAAAGTCTAGGTGCCTTCACCTACAAAACATCGATATCACTGAAAGGCCTCTCTGCTGGACAATATGATGTTTGTGTATACGGGTATTGGTCATGGAAAGATTATAGAGCGGAGTTACAACATTATTTAACTATACAAAGATAGGTTAGACAAATAAAATGGAGTTGATAGAAGTCATACCGACCTCTATCAACTCCATTTTATTTGTCTTTAGTCATTTAACTTTGCCTGTGCCGCCGCTGCTGCCGCCTTATTATTTATAGGCTGTTCTACCTTAGAATTATCTTTCCCTGCTTTTGCACGCTCTTCTTTTAGGTCGTAATATGCTTTAAATACTTGCTCAGAAATTTTCAGATTAATTTTAGAATCGCTTCCTCCATATTTACGATATTCCCATGGAACTACAACTGCAATTGCAATTTCAGGTTTATCAGCTGGTGCATATCCAACGAAGGTAGTATTCCAAACCTCGGTCATCGCGCTATCCTTTTTCGGTCCATCATAGAAAGCCTCAGCAGTCCCTGTCTTACCAGCGACCTCAACTCCTAGATCTTTGAAATAACTCGCTCCTGTCCCACTAGAACCATGTGTAACTGCATAAAACCCATCTTGAACCTCTTTGATTGCAGAACTAGAAGCACCTATACGATTTAATACTTTAGGTTCGATTTCAGTTGCTACCTTACCTACATTATCGCCATTTGTACTTGGATCACGTATTTCTTTTAACATTGTTGGTTCTACACGGTATCCACCATTGGCTATAGCAGAACCATATTGTGCTAACTGTAAAGGTGTATATGAATCATATTGTCCAATTGCAAAGTCAAGAATTTTACCCACAGTCTTATCATCACCTTTATAACCAATCTGCTCTCCAGGTAAATCAATCCCTGTTTTAACGCCTAAACCAAATTGATTATAATAATAACGCATTTTATCAAAAGTCTCTGCCGAAGCTCTAAACGGTCCATCATAAACATATTTTGCACCAGCCATTTTCATGGAGACCTGATACATATATGAGTTTGACGATATTTCTAATGCTCCGACGGGATCCAAAGTCCTGCCACCTTCACCAGCTCTGTTAAACCAAGAACTTTTCGCTTTAGTGCCTTTAAATTTGATTGGTTGATCAAAAAATGTCTGATGTTCAGAAATAGCTCCATCCATAATACCACTGAGCACTGTAGCTCCCTTCACAGCAGATCCCATATTATAGGCAGTTGTGAAATTTCCCAGTGAGTAATCTTCGTATTCACCTTTATCATTAATTTTTTGACCAGCGAGTGAAAGAACCTGACCAGAATATGGATCCATAGCTACAACAAAGGCACGGTCAAATAAATCAGTACCCGCATTGCTTTTATTAATCTGCATATTTTTCTTTATAATTTCTTCTATTCTTTTTTGTAACTCAACATCAATAGAAAGAACTAAATCCTTACCTTTAGAACCTTCATACTTCTCAACCGTCTCAACAATATTTCCATTACTATCCAGAACACTATTCGACTTCGATTTCTGTCCTGCTAGCACAGATTCATATTGCGCTTCTAAATAACTACGACCAACGCGGTCATTTCGGCTATATCCTTGCGCTAAGTAATAATCCACTTTGTCACTTGGAATCCCTTGTTTCTCAGTCGATACGCTACCTAAAATCGAACGTAACGTTTCATCATACGTGTAAAAACGATTCCAGTCTGTCGTTGTATCAACGCCTGGTAGACTTTCTAAGTTCTCGCTCACTTTCGCGATTTCCTCGTCCGTCACGCCTTTACTCTTAATCGCAACTTGTGACAATGCATAACCAGCTGTCATTTTCTTGTAAATCGTTGCAATTCGCTTGTCCTCATCACTTAAACTATCCAAGTCAGCTTTTGTAACATTTTCAACTTGTTTCTTATAAGCTTTTGCTCCGTCTAAGTTCTTCTCGGCTTTCGTCAAACGTGCCAATGATGCTTTCTCATGTGTCAAAATCCAATAATCTTGCAAGTCACGTTCTGTCAATTTCGTATCTGGCGTTACAGTAATTAGCTTGTCTAGCTTCTTCGCCACGCTAATCATTTCAGATGGCGGCGTTTTCTCACTGCGCGCATACGTAATGGACTTCACGGCAGAATTCCCAACTAATAAGTTATAATTCCGGTCATAAATAACGCCACGTGGGACGTTTTTCGTTACGCTGACATCATCTGTTTCCTCTAATTGGCGTTTATATGTTTCCCCTTGAACGATTTGTACAACACCAAGTCGCAAAATCAAGGCAGAGAATAGTATAAATATCACGAAAAAAAGGATGTTTAGGCGTAGCGGAATGACTTGCCTTTTCTTCTTTTGCTTGTTTGGTTTCTTTATGAATCTATTTTTCACTCGTCACAATCCTTCCTTTTTCAGCACTCATCTATATACTATTGTAGCTGAATTTCGCTAAGATTACCACTAGAGTTTGATGAGAAATTTCTTAAGAAAAGTTAAAGGCTCAGTAATTGCCATTTCGACACAAAAATAAAGCCGCATGCAAAACGCGCACACGGCTTTTAATCGTCTTATTATTTTGCTGCGTTGAAGTATTCTGCAGCTTTGTCCCAATCTACTACGTTCCAGAAAGTTTCGATGTATTTCGGACGTAGGTTTTGGAATTTCAAGTAGTACGCGTGCTCCCAAACGTCAAGGCCGATTACTGGTGTATAGCCTTCTGTTAGTGGAGAGTCTTGGTTTGGTGTAGAGATGATTGACAATTTGCCATCTTTCACTACTAGCCAAGCCCAACCTGAACCAAAACGTGCAACGCCTGAGTTAGCGAATTGTGTTTTGAATTCTTCGAAGCTACCGAATTCTGCATTGATAGCATCTGCTAACGCGCCAGTTGGCTCGCCGCCGCCTTGTGGGCTAAGAATTGTCCAGAAGAATGAGTGGTTCGCATGTCCGCCACCGTTGTTACGAACTGCAGTACGGATATTTTCAGGAACACTATTTAAATCAGCAACTAAGTCCTCGATTGATTTAGCAGCTAAATCATCATGTCCTTCTAACGCTTCATTTAATTTCGTTACGTAAGTATTGTGGTGCTTCGAATAGTGAATCTCCATTGTTTCTTTATCGAAATTAGGCTCCAAAGCATCGTATGTGTAAGCTAATTTTGGTAATTCGTATGTCATAATAAAAACTCCTCCTTGATTATCTTTTTTTAACAGGAAAACAAGTTCTTCCTACATGTATAAGGTTATCACTAGAAAGAAGCGGTTGCAATATAAATGCTTACCTAAAGACTCATCTATCAAAAATCAAGCATAATTATAAGTTAAAGATGCCGAGCCGAGCCTAAATCACAGGCTCCTTATCCTCAAACCCTTGCAATCCCACTCATTTCAAGCTATCATAAAGAAAAGAAATGGGAACTGTGAAATCAGTTTCTCCCGTTTCCTTCTATAAAAACAATAAAAAGAACGAGGTGCATTCCAACCAAATGAACATTTTCAAACGTTTTGCCAAAAGTCTCTACTCTCCTGAGGATATCGCAACATTTCGTGCGGATAAAATATGGAAATCGATTATTTACATACTTTTAATTTCGATTCTAATTTTTTTACCAATCGGTTATCACACGGCCACTGCAGCAAATGATGCTATGAAAGTTGGCGCGGATACGATTAAGAATGACATTCCGGATTTTACTGTGAAGGATGGCAAGCTGGTTTCTGATGCGAAGAAGCCTATTACCATCGACCAAGGTAGTATTTACTTTTATTTCGATTCTACGGACAGCTTGACGACGGACCAAATTGACAATCAGCTCGGTTCTGCTGATAGTGCTATCGCCTTTTTATCTGATACGATTTATATTAAGGCGCCTGGTGTTGATCAAACTGTGAATTATGCGACTGCGGGGATTGGGTCTAAGGCTGATCTGATTAACTTCTATCAATCCATGGAAGATTTGTCGAAATACTTTATTCCGATTTTGCTAGGTATTATTTTAATCGCGATGATTTTAGTGACGTTTTTCAAAGTTGCGCTCTACGCCCTGTTCGGCTTTATTATGAGCGGTTTTGGACGTATGGGGATTACGTATTACCACAACTGGAATATCGCGGCATACAGTATGACACTGGCGTCTGTCTTTACGATGATTATGTACTGGTTCCAAATTACGGTGCCATATCTTTCGACGATTAACATGGCGGTCAGCTTCTTTATTATCTTCCTAGTCATTCGCCAAATTCCACCGACAGACCAGAAACAGCCCATACAATAAAATATAACAAGCCATATCTTCATTTTTCATACGAAATGCAAAGATATGGCTTTTTAAAAGTCATAAAAATAACTAAAAAATAATTGTAATCGCTCTCTTTTTATGCTACAATTATTACCAAGTTGGATTGTCACTGTTCGGCAGGCAAAACCAAATGCATTTTTAGGAATTTTCCCTAAATGTATTGGTTTTGCCTTTTTTCGTCCAACTAAAAAAATAAAAAGGAGAATGAACATGAAAAAAAGGTACATCAGTTTTTTAGTTCTAGTCTTAGTCATTGTTGCGAGCGCTTGCTCAAACAACAGCAAAGCGGAAACGAAATTAAGCAGCAAGGACATCACGCTAGTCACGCAAGTAATAGATAAAGGAGAAGTTGGCGCAGCTGTCATACTTACATACAGTGATACGCTCACCGGTTCTAATCTGAATCAAGCTAGTTTTTCTGTTTTTGCAGGAGATAAGAGCAGAACAATCAAAGCTATCTACACAAGTGAAAAAGCAGAAGTCGGAACACCAACCGCGAAGGGGAAATATGTTATTTTAGAACTGGATCCAAATGATAGTAATGCAAGCACGTTGACATTTGATATTAAAAAATTTGTAAACACAAGAACCAATCTCGCATACACTGTAAAGCAAAACAAGAGCTTAACCGTTTCAAATAAAGCTTACAGCGCTACATCTCCTATTAACATCAAAGAAATTGCAAGTCCTGATTTAGATATGTTTCAAGAAGGCATGTATACAGAAGGAAAACAAGACATGGCCTATCGTCTTTTCGAGCCTGTAAAAGATGATACGAAGAAACCTTTAGCTGTTTTCTTACATGGTTCGGGCGAGCGTGGAAATGATAATAAATTGCAGCTTTTAGGCACAGATGGTCCAGTGACATTCGCTGCTCCCACTTTTCAAGGAACGACACCAAGCTATGTTTTAGCACCACAAGTTGCTTGGGATGAAGAACGAAATGGCTGGTTTGCAGGCGGACAAACAGAAACGGTGAAGCAGTTAATTGATTCCTTACTAGTAAAATATAAAGATATTGATACATCACGCATCTATATTACTGGCGTTTCTAATGGCGGGACAGGAACTTGGAAAATGATTGTTGAAAACCCTAATTTTTTTGCTGCAGCGGTTCCAATTGCAGGATATATGTATCATAAAGACGCCACGTTCATAACACAAGGAACAGCAAGATATTTAGCGCCAAACCAAACGGATGCTACCAAAATTAAAAATATGCCAATTTGGGCATTCCAAGCAGAAGATGACCCTGTTAATAGTGTAAACGGCTCGCTTGAAGCTGTAGCTGCCATAAAGAAAGCTGGTAGTACATTCATTCAAATGACGGAATATCCTTCTGGTTTGGTCGCTCCTAATCCTCACGCTTCTTGGGAAAAAGCTTATAACAATGCACAACTACTGAATTGGCTTATTTCTCAGCATAAATAGATACAATCTTCTCCAATCTAGCTCTTTTATTTTTGTATAATAAGCTCATAATGCCGTCTTCTCACCAATTTTTAATAAACAATATGGATGATTTTTTGCAAGAATAGTGGTATGATTGGTAATGCATTAATAATAACAAATCCTGACTGTTAGGATTTATAAGGAGCGAATCGCTTTGACAGAAAGAACACATAGATCAAATACACGCCCTGTAAAGGTCGGTAATTTGACCATAGGCGGTAGTAATGAGTTATTTATCCAGAGTATGGCCACAACGAAAACACATGACGTGGAGGCTACAGTTGCTGAAATTCATCGTCTTGAGGAAGCTGGGTGCCAAATTGTGCGTGTCGCTGTTCCAGATGAGCGTGCGGCAAATGCCCTTGCGGAAATTAAAAGCAGAATCTCTATCCCTCTTGTAGCGGATATTCACTTCGACTATCGTTTAGCGCTGAAAGCTATCGATGCTGGTGTCGACAAAATCCGGATTAATCCAGGAAACATCGGTCGTCGTGATCGTGTTGTAAAAGTAGTTAACGCAGCGAAGGAGAAGGGTATTCCGATTCGTATCGGTGTTAACGCTGGTAGTCTTGAGAAGAAAATTATCGAGAAATACGGCTATCCTACTGCGGAAGGTATGGTAGAAAGTGCCTTAGATCATATTAAAATCTTAGAAGATCTAGATTTCCATGATATTATCGTGTCACTTAAAGCGTCGGATGTGAACTTGGCGATTGAAGCTTATGATTTAGCGTCGAAAGCTTTCGATTACCCTCTTCACTTAGGTATTACAGAATCAGGAACGCAATTCGCTGGCGGTATCAAAAGTGCAGCTGGTCTTGGTGCGATTCTTTGTAAAGGTATTGGGAATACGCTACGTGTCTCCCTTTCAGCCGATCCTGTAGAAGAAATTAAAGTAGCGCGCGAAGTCTTGAAGTCATTTGGCTTGTCTTCTAACGCGGCAACACTGATTTCTTGCCCAACTTGTGGTCGTATCGAGATCGACTTGATTAGTATTGCTAATGAGGTGGAAGAATATATTTCAACGATTAAAGCGCCGATTAAAGTGGCAGTGCTTGGCTGTGCTGTAAACGGTCCTGGTGAAGCGCGTGAAGCCGATATTGGTATTGCTGGTGCTCGTGGTGAAGGTCTTCTCTTCCGTCACGGTAAAATCGTTCGTAAAGTACCAGAAGAAACAATGGTGGAAGAATTGAAGAAAGAAATCGATATTCTTGCAGAAGAATTTTTCGCGAAAAAAGCAGCTGAGGAAGCAGAGGCTGCACAATAAATTAGAAAACGCTAGTACGTGATGTGCTGGCGTTTTTTCTTTGTATTAGGTTGTTTGAACATGCTCATTTGCTTTCACTACTAATCTTTGTTACCATAGATAGGTCAATAATATTACTATTGTTGTTTGCTTGGTGTATAAAGAGAACCTAGCAATGAAAGTGAGGAATTATGGAAACAAAAAAAGGAAGTTCGCACAAAATTACGAATGTGTTTTGGATTACACTAGCTATTACGCTTGCTTTTGTGGCTGTCGGAATTGTGGCGCCTAAGGGGTTAGCTGACGTGACGGCTAGCGTGCAAAACTTTATTACAACAACGTTTGGTTGGTACTACTTAATCTTCGTGTCATTACTTGTTATTTTCTGCTTCTACTTGATTGTGAGTCCGATTGGATCGATCAAACTTGGAAAAGCTGGAGAAAAACCGAAATATTCAACTATTTCTTGGTTTGGAATGCTTTTTAGTGCTGGAATGGGTGTTGGCCTTGTGTTCTGGGGCGCGACGGAGCCGTTGTCGCATTATGCGATTTCGAGTCCTGAGGCGGAACCTGGAACGAATCAGGCGCTTATGGATGCGTTTCGTTTTTCCTTTTTCCATTGGGGAATTCATGCGTGGGCGATTTATGCTTTTGTTGGTTTGACTCTGGCTTATTTCCAGTTTCGTCATGACAAGGCTGGGTTGATTAGCGCGACGCTTGACCCGCTTCTTGGAAAATGGATGAAGCCTTCTGTGCGTGTAACGATTGATGTGATTGCCGTTTTTGCGACGATTGTCGGTGTTGCGACGACGCTTGGCTTTGGTGCGACGCAGATTAATGGTGGTCTATCGTTCTTGTTTGATATTCCGGTGGACTTCAAGGTGCAGATTATTATTATCGCAATTGTGACGGTGCTTTTCTTGACGTCAGCGATGAGTGGCTTGGGACGCGGAATGAAATGGCTTAGTAATACGAATATGGTTTTGGCCGTTTTGCTAATGATTATTGTGATTATCGTTGGTCCGACGTTGCTTACGCTAAATATGATGACGGATGCGACGGGCGCTTATATGCAAAATTTTGTCGGCATGAGTTTCCGAACCGATCCGGTGAATGCGGCTGGGCGTGAATGGATTAATAATTGGACGATTTTTTACTGGGCTTGGTTTATTTCTTGGTCCCCTTTTGTTGGTATTTTTATCGCTCGGGTTTCCAAGGGACGCCGAATTCGTGAATTTTTAGCTGGGGTTATTTTGTTGCCTACTGTGCTTAGTATCGTTTGGTTTTCTGTATTCGGAACGGCTTCGACTTCGGTTCAGCGTGCTGGATTTGACTTAACTTCTTTGAAAACGGAGGAAGTGTTGTTTGGAACGTTTAATCATATGCCACTTGGTTCGTTGCTTTCAGTCATCGCGATTTTCTTGATTGGCGTGTTTTTCATTACTTCTGCGGACTCGGCAACGTATGTGCTCGGTATGCAAACGATGAATGGGGTCATGAATCCTGCGAATCGGGTTAAATTTATTTGGGGCATTATTCAGTCGCTTATCGCTTCGATTCTGCTGTTCAGTGGTGGTTTGGAAGGTTTGCAAAACATGTTGATTATTGTCGCGCTACCGTTTTCGTTTATTATGTTGTTAATGATGCTCTCGCTTTCGAAAGCATTGCGGAAAGAACGGCGTGACTTGGGGCTTTATATTAAACCAAAATCCTTGCGCAAGACTAATTTGTAGGCGTATCATAAGGTTACAAGGAGTTGAGACAGAATGAATCATTTAGATTATGTGGTGTTTGATTTTGAAACGGCGAATGGGTCGCGTACAAGCCCCTGTTCGATTGGTTTAGTAAAATATATTGATGGACAGAAGGATTCGGAGCTTTATCAACTGATTAACCCTGAGGAAGATTTCTATCCGTCTAATATTCGTGTTCATGGTATTTATCCTGAAGATGTGTGGGACGCGCCAAATTGGCTGGAGGCTTACCCGAGCATTATTTCCTTTATCGGTGATTTGCCAGTCGCGGCACATTTCGCTACATTTGATGTGAATGTTTTTCGGGCAACGACAGAGAAATATGGCCTTCCCCTACCGGAAAATGCGTATTTCTGCTCTTGCGTGTTGTCCCAAAAAATCTTGCCGCTTCGTTCGCACAAACTGAATTTAGTAGCTGATTATTTCGGTATTTCGTTTGAGCACCATCATGCGCTAGAAGATGCTGAGGTTGCTGCGGATATCGTGCGCGAGCTTGCTAACATTCAACGCGCGGATTCCATTGCAGCACTTGTGGATTCGATTGGTTATCAGTTTGGCCAAATAAATGGTAGTAATTTTGTAAAGCAGAAAAAAACGCGTTCCCGTTAATATGGGGCGCGTTTTTACTTGAATTTTTTTCTGTTCGCGATAAGCCAAATGACTAAAGCCACGAGCATTGCAGTGGCTGTAAAGTTCAAGAATCTCATTTCTAAAAAAATGCCTAAGAAAGATAATGATATTGCGAGCAGATACACTACTAAATATACGATTCTCCATCTTGAAATATTCATTTTATGCACCTCTTGCCTAGAATAGTATCTACTTTATTATATACCATTCTAGATATATTTCCACGCGAAAAAAGTTGAGATGTAACCTAGTCTCAACTTTTTTTGTTATAAACCGTGTACTAGTGCTTCCACGTCTGGGATAAACCATGGTTTTGGGCGCAGTCGGATATAGCCGTCTTTTGCTAGTCGGTTTAAAATCATGGTTGTGTATTCTCGGGATGTCTGGCAATATTCTGCGACGTGTTGTTGTGTTATGACGCGGGGAATCAGAGTGCCTTGATTTGTTTTTTGGCCGATCATTTTGGCGATTTCGTATAAACAGACTGCGACTCTGCGGTCAGATGGTAATTCGAATGATTCTAAGCGCAGACCAGCTAATTGCATTGTTTTTGTATAATATTCATCTAAAATGTAAATGCCGAGCCGGTTGTTGCGAAAAATGGCGGACATGAAGTCTTTGTCAATTTTCAGAAGTGTGGCTGGGGTTAGAACTTCGTATTGCGTGGTCATCTGGGCTGTGTTGAACAGGTTGCTGTAGCCGAAACTGTTGCCACTTTTGATGAATTGGATGATGGTGTTGTTTTTACCGCGGACGCAAATAATGCCGTCTTGAATAATGTAAAAGTCATCGTCTGCTTTGCCAGTTGTGATGATGGTGCCGCGATCTTTAATGGTGATTACTTCGCTATGTTGTTCAAATCGATGATCGGATTTTAAAATTTCTAATAGAAAATAATTATTTGTAAAAAATGCTTCGTTCTGCATTAAATGCTCTTGCAATGAACTCTCCTCCATTCATGCTCTTATTATAACGGTTTGCGCCGCTGTTTTTTTATTTATTTTGGTAGCAATTAGGAGGAGTTTTTAGGGAATTGCGTCTTTTTTATATAAAATGTTACTTCGCCATTTTTTCGGTTACAAGGTTGACCCATGCCGTTGTTCCGGCTTCTGTTAAATGGACGCCGTCGTCACCGAAATAGCCGCTATGTTTGCTTGCTAAGGAGTACCAATCTACTAGTGTGGCGTTTTTGTATTGTGGGACGGTTTCGGCTAGGATGTCATTGACTTGTTTCTCCCAATCTCGGGGAACGCGCACGTTGACTACATATATGTCTGCTTTGTCGAACTTATTTAGTAATTCTTCCAAACTTTCTTTAGAAAATGAGCCATTTGTTCCTAATTCTAAAATAACCGCCGAACCTTTCTTGTTGTAGCTCTTATATTCATCCGCTAGTGGAATCGCGGCTTTTAATTGACGGCCAACTTCTCCGTCTACTTTTACATCAGGGATGGCGGATTCTAAGTCCCCTTCGACATCAATCATGATGGAATCGCCGATAGCAACGGTTTTGTCGTATGATATATCCCGTTTTGCAATACTATTGCCACTGCCGTCGCTTGCGTTATGATGTGCGTTCCAAAAATAGTAACCTCCCGCTGCAATAATAATTAATACGAGGCCAATTAGTAGCCATTTCGTAGAATTTTGCTTCTTTTTTTGGGTATTTTGCTGTCTTGTCATTGTCTTATCTCCTTTTATTAACTTGATAATTCATTATAACGAGCAGGATTAAAACGGGAGGCAAGAAATATATAAGAAAAACTAAAATAAATGGTGGTTCAGATTCACTACATATCGGTTTTTTATGAAAAATTATACAAAAACCCGCGAAAACATCTCTAATCGGGAGATATTTTTACGGGTTGCAGGATTATTAGCTCGCGTTGGCAAGGCAGTCTGGACATTTGCCATATACTTCAAACTTATGTCCTTCGACTTGATAGCCGGGCAATGCTTCTTGTAAGAAATCCATGGGACACATCAAAATTTCGCGTGTTTTGCCGCAGCTTAAACAAATAAAATGGTGGTGATGTCCTTCGTGCGCGCATGATAAACGGAAATGTTTTTCGCTGGATAGCTCGGTTTCTTCAAATAGTTCTAGTTCGACAAACAACGATAAATTACGATAGATTGTGTCGAAACTAATACCTGGAAAATCTTCTTTCATGCACTCTAAAACTTCTTTTGCGGTCATATATCGATTTTTGCGGGCAAATAGTTGAATTAGAAATTCGCGCTTATCGGTGTGTTTATAGCCTTTTTGTTTCATGAGTTGCAAGGCTTCATTAGCTGTTAGAGACATTGGATTCACTTCTTTCTGCAATCGCTAGTTTTTGTTTGATTTTTTGCACGGTGATGGTTGTGACTAGAATGATAACGGAAATAATGACGATCGAGCCGCCGGGCGCTAAGTCTAGGTAAAAGGCACTGATAAGGCCGCCTAGTACGGCAATTTCACCGAATAAAATGGAATAGCCGATGGTTTGTTTAAATCCTTTAGCAATTCGAATCGCAGCGGCTACTGGTAATGTCATCAGTGACGATACGAGTAGAATGCCGACGATGCGCATGCTGGAAGCGATAACGAGTGCGACTAGTAACATGAAAATCACGTCGACTACTTTTGCGGGAATTCCTGATGCTTTTGCGTACTCTTCGTCAAAGGATAGCAAGAACAGTTCTTTGTATAGGAAAAATACAGTTAGTAAAACGACAAATGCTGTCGCTAAAATGGTCCACATGTCCGAACGGCTCACGGCGCTTACGCTTCCGAATAAGTAGCTGAATAAATCAGTATTAAAGCCATTGGCGAGCGATATGAAGATGACACTAAAGCCCATTCCGGCTGACATAATAATTGGGATTGCCAGTTCTTGAAATTGCTTATATACATTGCGTAGTTTTTCCATTAATAGCGATCCGCCGACTGCAAAACCGAAACCGAGATAAAGCGGGTTTAGCGCGACGAGTGGGATATACATTTTGCTTAAATAAAGGCTTACGGCGATTCCGGCCAAACTTACGTGACTCAGCGCGTCCGCCATTAATGATAGCCGTCTTACTACGATAAAACTACCTAGTAACGGTGCTACAATCCCGATTACAATTCCAACAATAAACGTATTGCGGATAAAATCATATTCAAACAGGTTCGCAATCACAATGCGCCACCCCCATCCGATTCGCTTCTAACGCTTCTAGCTCGCGTTCTTCTAAGTATAACTGATAATCCACTGCCGTCCCATCAAACAAAACGCGTGTGTTCAGGCTAACGATATGATCGACGTAGGCGTTCACAGCCATCAAATCATGCGTAACAAGCAACATCGTAATCGCCTCGTTCTCATTTAACGCTTTAAGTAATTCGTAAAACGAAGCCACATTCTGCGCGTCAATTCCCACTGTTGGCTCATCTAAAATTAAAACTTCCGGCTTACTCACAAGTGCTCTAGCAATAAAAACCCGCTGCTGCTGGCCACCAGAAAGCTCACCAATATTTCGATTTGCAAAACGTTCCATGTCAACCGTCCGTAATGCTTCGAAAACAGCTTCGAAATCGCGTCGGTTTAAACGGCGAAACATCCCTTTTTTCTTCACGAGTCCGCTAGAAACCACTTCTTTGACTGTAGCTGGAAACGCGCCGTTGAAGGCATTTGATTTTTGCGAGACGAAGCCGACTTTGGACCAGTCTTTGAATTGGGCTTGTGGCTTGCCGAATAACGTGATGTCGCCTTGTTGGGTTTTTAATAGGCCAAGTATTAATTTGAGTAGCGTTGATTTTCCAGAACCGTTTGGCCCGATAATTCCTGTGAAGCTGCCTTTTTGAATCGATAAGTTAATCTGTTGGAGCACTTCTTCTTTATCATAATGGTAGGAAATGTTCGCTACCTTCAGTATTTCATCCATAACGCGAAAAACTCCCTCTATACTTAAAAATCTTTACTTGCTCTAGTATACATAAAAATCATCGCATTGTAAATCGTAATGAATCTTATTTATAAAAAAGCTCGTTCTCTATGCCGAAATTGGCATTTTGGAACGAACTTTATTAGATATGGATGGTTTTGCGCATTTGTATTTGTTGGGCGACTTCTGTAAAACCGTTTTGCATGCAGATTGCAATAAATGGGCGGCTTATTTCTTGATTAGAAATAATGCACGGGATTGCGCCGAATTGATTGAAAAATGTTTGCAGAACGTTTAGTATTTTGTCATCATCTTGGAGATTTAGTTGTAATAATGTGAGGCCGCTTTCAGAAATACGGTAGATGATGTGTCCGAGATTTTGATTGTCCTGCCATATCGAGGCGGCTTTTGTTTGCTCGGAAATCAAGTTTTGCCATGGTGTGTTTGGGTTTTCCAAGATGGGCTCGCCAGTTATGCTTGTTAATGCGACTTCGGCTTTGTCGTAGTTTTGCAAATCGCCTTTTAGGAAAGTTAGGTCGTTTATTTTTTCGTAGCCGAGCGACTCGTATAAGTGGATTGCGGGGTGATTATTTGCTATGACTTCTAGCCAGGATTCTGCGACGCTTTGTTGGTCGTAATCCGAAATGAGCGCTTCCATTAGTTGGCGTGCTAAGCCGTTTTTTCGGAACTTGGGTACGATGGCAATGCCGCCGATCCACGCGATTTTTTTAGATTGGAACGATCTTGTGCCTGTGAGCGCTATGCCTGCTGGCTCGCCGTTCATTGTGCCAACTAGTGATTCTTCCTCGGATAAAAATAAGCTTTCCATACGGGCTTTGAAACTAGTCTCTGTCATGGTTGCCGGGACGAGGTAATCCGCGAATGCTTCATTCCATAACGCGACTTGTTCTTGTCTTGTAAACGCTGATAAACGTAGTAACTCCAAGCCTTTTCCTCCCTAATAAAACAAGAAACAGCTCCTCATGTTGCAAGCTGTTCCTCGTCATCTTTTATTTTGAAAATACTTCTGTTAAAATTGGCACGACTTGCTTCTTACGAGAAACAACGCCTGTTAGTGGTGCAAGATTGTTTGTGAAAGTAATGCCGTATGCTGCTTCAACTTTGTCTATCTTGCTTCCAAGTGCGATACCTACAGAATTATTCGTTAAGATATTCGTTACCACAAATAGATATAAATCAAGGCCTTTTTCGACAATACGTTGTGTCATCAAAGCTTCTACTTCAGCTTGACGCACTAACACATCTTGTTCATCCACTACGTTGATTTGCGCGATTTCTAATTTTGAACCGGCCATATCAAATTCTTTAGCGTCTAACAATAACTCATCTACCGTTTTTGTTGTTACATCAGCGCCTGCTTTTAACATCGCAAGACCGTATGTAGCTGTTTCAACACCCGCGATAGCTGCTAGTTTTTCTGCGATTTCTTTATCTTCTGGTGTACATGTTGGCGATTGATACAATAACGTATCGGAAATAATTGCCGAAAGCATCAAGCCTGCCGTTGTTTTAGAAATGGCAATACCTTTTTCTTGGAAAATTTTATAAAGAATGGTTGCGGTACAGCCAACTGGCTCAGCACGGTAATACAAAGGATCTGCCGTTTCAAAATTGGCGATACGGTGATGATCGATGACTTCCAAAATCGTCACATCTGCAATGTCGTCAGCGCTTTGTTGCTTCTCGTTATGATCGACAAGGCTAACCGTACTTGCTTCCTTCGCAACGGATTGAACTAGGCGCGGTGTTTCTGCTTTAAAATAATCAAGCACAAACGCCGTCTCGCTATTCATTTCGCCAAGACGAACCGCTTCAAAGTCTTCGCCTTGCGCTTTCTTCAATTCTGCGTAAGCAATAGCAGAACAGATTGTGTCTGTATCAGGATTCTTATGTCCAAAAACAAGTGATTTAGTCATGTTTCTATCTCCTTTATTGACCGTTTAGTCGGCCATGATTTTTGTGAGTACATCTGGGTCAAACGTCTGCGCCCGAAGCATCGCGATTTCATGTTTATACGGCGGCTTCTTGTTTTTCTTATCTTCACCAACATATGGCGTTTCTAAAATTTTCGAAATGTCATCCAGTTGCGGATGGTGAACAATGTAGTTAAGCGCATCAAAGCCAATATGGCCAAAACCAATGTTCGCGTGCCGATCTTTATGCGCACCACGTTCATTTTTACTATCATTGATATGCAAAACTTTCAGGCGATCCAGTCCGATAATTTTATCAAACTGATTCAGCACACCGTCAAAATCATTCACAATGTCATACCCCGCGTCGTGCACGTGACACGTATCAAACGTCACAGAAAGCAACTCATTATGCGTGACACCGTCCATAATCGCCGCTATTTCTTCAAAAGTCCGTCCAATCTCCGTCCCTTTTCCAGCCATTGTCTCCAGCGCGATTTGCACGTTCTGATCCGGTTTCAACGCTTCATTCAAGCCCTTAATAATCTGCTTGATGCCCGTCTCGGCCCCTTCACCAACATGCGCACCAGGATGCAACACGATTTGTTTTGCCCCAAGTGCCGCTGTGCGTTCCACTTCCGATTGCAAGAAAGTTACGCCAAGCTCGAAAGTTTCCGGTTTCACAGCATTGCCAATATTAATAATGTAAGGCGCATGCACGACGATATCCGAAATGTCATGTTCCTTCATGTGTTGTAATCCCGCTTCAATGTTCAGCTCTTCAATCGCTTTACGGCGCGTATTTTGCGGTGCTCCCGTATAAATCATGAAAGTGTTCGAACCGTAAGATGCTGCCTCTTTACTCGCTGCAAGCATCATGTCTTTCCCGCTCATTGAAACATGTGAACCTAATCTAAGCATGTATCGTTACCTCCCGCGTTTGTTCATTTTACGTTCGCGACGTTTTATCTCATTCATCTTGTAGTTTAATTTCTTCTTGTAGTTCGGCTTACCTTTTTGTTTCGCTTTTTTGCGCATACCGATTTCGCGTGGATCAGCAGCTTCGCGTTTTGGCTCACGTTTCTTACGACGGTTACGGTCATCCGTTTCCACCCATTCGCCATTCTTCAAGTCAACATGTTTGAACTCAATGTTCATCTTCTCTAATTGGTTCAGCGCATCCTCATCCGACGCCTCATAAATCGTTAACGCAATACCAGAATGCCCAGCGCGCCCTGTACGACCAGTTCTATGAATATAAAAATCCAAATCGCTCGGCAATTCGTAGTTAATAATATGGCTGATTCCTTGAATATCAATACCACGTGCTGCTAAATCGGTCGCAACAACGTATTGGAACTCCAAGTTTTCCAGTTGTTTCATTGTACGCTTCCGTTCACGCGCCTCAACGCCACCATGAATTTTGGCCACTTTAAGCCCGCGTTCTGTCAAGCCCTTCGCCACTTCATCCGCCATCGCCTTCGTATTCGTAAACACGACCGCCAAATACGGTTGATACGCAACAAGTGCATCTTTTAGAATATCCATTTTGTTCTTACTACGACGAGCAATTAACTGATGCGTCACATCTGTGTTCGCAATCGCTTTCGGCTGAATATGCTCATAACGCGGATTTTCCATGTATTTCTTCAAAAATGGTTTTAACTTCTGCGGAATTGTCGCTGAGAAAACAAGCATTTGCAAGTTCTCCGGCATTTTGCTAGCGATTTGATCCACGTCCATTAAAAAGCCCATGTCAAGCGTCATATCTGCTTCATCGATTACAAAAACTTGCGTCGTATGAACAAGTAGCGCTGTTTCACGAATCAAATCATTAATCCGTCCTGGCGTCCCAACAACGATATGCGGCTGTTGCTTCTTCAAGCGATCCAATGTACGTTGTTTATCCGTTCCACCAATAACAAGCAGCGAACGAATCTCATCATCGCTGTATTTGATAATTTTCTTGATTTCATTATGGATTTGCGTTGCTAATTCGCGGCTTGGTGCTGTAATCACTGCCTGAACACTATCTTTGTCCGCTTTAATTTTGTTGATGATTGGAAGTAAGAAAGTATGTGTCTTACCAGTTCCCGTTTGTGACTGGCCTACAACACTTTCGCCTTTCATAATTCCCGGTATTAATTTCTGCTGTACTTCTGTTGGCTCGTAAAAACCTAATTTATCAATGGCAAGCTGAATAAAAGGTTGAAAGTTAAATTGATCAAACCTTGTTTTTTTGTTCATTTTTCCACTCCGTTCTGTTCCTAAACATGATTATATCATAGTTTCTAAGCTAGGTCAGTAAGAAAAGCTAGTCGATTTTAAACTTTATCGTAATTCGCCCAGTTGAAACCTTGTCAAAACTGGCTTATAATAGAAAAGTAGTGTACTTTTTTAAGATTACTTGCGATTACTACACTTTTAGGAGGTCTAACAATTGGAAATTATAAAGATTGCCCCTCGTGGTTATTGTTACGGTGTGGTGGATGCGATGGTGATTGCGCGCAATGCTTCGCTTGATCCAAACCTACCCCGCCCGATTCATATACTCGGCATGATTGTGCATAATCAACATGTGACAGAAGCGTTTGAAGATGTGGGAATTGTCACTTTAGACGGCCCAAACAGAGAAGCTATTTTAGACCAAATCGACAGCGGCACAGTGATTTTCACAGCTCACGGCGTGTCTCCTGCTGTCAAAGAACGCGCGAAAGCAAAAGGACTGACAACGCTTGATGCGACATGTCCTGACGTAACCCGCACATACGATTTAATTTTAGAAAAGAAGCATGAAGGTTTTCATGTTATTTATATCGGCAAAAAGGGCCATCCAGAGCCAGAAGGTGCCGTTGGTGTTGCGCCTGACATCGTGCATTTAGTTGAAAATATGGCGGATGTTGACGCCTTGCCACTGACAAACGAGAAGGTGTTCGTGACTAACCAAACGACGATGAGTCAATGGGACGTCATGGATTTGATGGATTACATTCAATCCGTGTACCCGCAAGCCGAGCAACACCAAGAAATTTGTATGGCGACACAAGTACGTCAAGAAGCCGTTGCGACACAAGCAGTTGGCGCTGATGTTACGATTGTTGTCGGTGATCCGCGCAGTAATAACAGTAATCGCCTCGCGCAAGTTTCCGAGGAAAAAGCTGGGGTTCCTGCCCACCGCATCGCGAACATTGAAGAACTCAATCTAGATTGGATTAAAGATGCCAAGAAAGTGGCGGTCACAGCTGGAGCCAGCACGCCAACGCAAATTATCCGCGAAGTGTTAGTTTTTCTAGATGAATATGATCCGGAAAATCCCGACACGTGGGAGCGCAAGCACGATGTAGATCCAGTAAGCATCCTACCACGCGCCCGCAAAAAAAATATCGAGAAACAACGCGCTGCTCGTCTAGAACATTTGAAGAACGGCGGTAAATAATGAAACGAGCATGGCTCCTAAACAAAGGAATCATGCTCGTTTTCATTTTAATAGAACGTAAATGGGTTCGTATTTTCCTCAGAAACAAGTAATTCTACTTCATAGCCATTCACGCGAGCCATTGCTTCAAATTGGTTGCGCAAGCTTGCTTTCATGACTTTTTCAATGTAGTGGCCTGCGTCAATGGTTGGCAGCCCAATCGCCAGTAAATCATGACCTGTGTGATAATAAATATCTCCCGTGATAAATACGTCAGCACCGGCACGCTTTACATTATGAATAAACTTATTGCCGTCCCCGCCGATAATACCAACTTTCCGCACCGGCGTTGTTAAGTCACCGATAACGCGCACATTGCTCATCGATAACTTCTCCTTCACATAAGCGATAAAATTATGCATTTCCATCGCTTTTGGCAAATTTCCAATACGTCCCAAGCCCATTTCCGATTTGATATTTTCAATTGGCATCACATCAATGACTGGCACTTCGTATGGATGCGCAATTTTCACGGCCTTCATAATGCGATCCATTTCCGAACGCGGGAAAATCGCTTCAATTCTGACTTCCTGCACCTCTTCCAATTTCCCTGGCTCGCCAATGGTTGGGTTCGCTTCCTCACTCGGCAAGAAACGCCCCGTGCCATCAATCGTAAACGTACATTCACTGTACAAATGAGACACTTTGCCAGCCCCGTTATTAACCAACGCAAGACGAACCGATTCTTCCGCGAAATCAGGCGTATAAACGGCCATTTTGCTGTAACTTTCTTTGTATGTAGGCACAATAATGTCTGTATCTTCTAGCCCTAGCAATTCACTAAGCGCATCGTTTACGCCGCCATTCGCAATATCCAAGTTCGTGTGCGCCGCGTATACTGTAATATCATGTTTAATCAACTTCTTCACAATTCGGCCTTCTGGTGTTGCCATATCTATCTTTTTCAGCGGACGAAAAAGTAACGGATGATGCGCGATAATCAAATCCACGCCTTTTACAATCGCCTCATCCACAACATTTTCTAAAACATCCAAAGTAAACATGATTTTGCGGACTTTATGGCTTAAATCACCAATTTGTAAACCAATCGGATCGCCTTCCATCGCGTATTTTCGCGGAGCAATACCTTCTAAAATCGCAATGTACTCGTATCCATTTGCAACTTTCATCGTAACACTTCCTCTATCAGTTTTATTTTCAAGTCCAATTCTGCCAACTTCTCCGCATTTTTGGCGCTATTTGCATCAATTTTGCCACGAATTTCTATCCAATTTGCCAGCTCATGTTCCCACTTAGCATGAAAAACCTCAGATTTCTCCCGCATCAAAAATGGTCCTAATAATCGTTCTGCGTCAGAATAAGCCACTTTCGCCTCGCTCGGTTCTAACACTAAAATTTCATAAATCTTGTTATCCTCACGCAAAATGGACTCGGCGACCAGTTTCCATTGGTTGATTTCCGCCCATTCCCGCAATTGATGCGCCGCGATATTCGGCTGTAAAACTAAACGTTTCACCCCAT
Organism: Listeria booriae; assembly: GCF_000766865.1. Classification (GTDB taxonomy): domain Bacteria; phylum Bacillota; class Bacilli; order Lactobacillales; family Listeriaceae; genus Listeria_A; species Listeria_A booriae. The sequence continues at coordinate 74,837 of NZ_JNFA01000019.1, read as the reverse complement.
CTAGTTTCGCTGGTTCCGCTTCTAAAATCGAGCGAATCAATGCACCACCCATGCCTGCAATCACAATCGTATCAATGGCATCTGCGGGTTCGATAACAGCCAAGCCATCACCTTTTCGAACAGCGATTTGTTCTGTTAAAGCTAGACTTCGTACTTGTTTTGTTGCTGATTGGAATGGGCCTTCCACAACTTCACCTGCAATAGCGAATTCTGCGAGTCCCTGTTGAATCGCATAGCAAGGCAAATACGCATGGTCGCTTCCAATATCAGCAATTCGTGCCTTGTTCGATACGTATGACACTACTATTTCTAATCGTTTCGACAATTGTTGTTCATTCAATAAAAAACACCCTTTGTAAAAAAGAGAGCGCGATTGTTACGCACTCTCCTCTGAAATTTTTATTCTAAGAAATCTTTGAGTTGCTTGCTGCGGCTTGGGTGTCTTAATTTGCGCAATGCTTTCGCCTCGATTTGACGAATACGCTCACGTGTAACACCGAAGACACGACCAACTTCTTCCAGCGTGCGAGTACGGCCGTCGTCTAAACCAAAACGGAGACGAAGTACATTTTCTTCGCGGTCTGTTAGTGTATCCAGTACATCTTCCAACTGCTCTTTCAGCAGTTCGTACGCCGCATGGTCGGATGGAGATGTTGCTTCTTGGTCCTCAATGAAATCGCCTAAGTGTGAGTCATCTTCTTCACCAATTGGTGTTTCTAATGACACAGGTTCTTGTGCAATTTTTAAGATTTCACGTACTTTTTCTGTCGGTAGGTCCATTTCTTCACCGATTTCTTCTGGAGATGGATCACGGCCTAGGTCTTGTAGCAAGGAACGTTGTACGCGGATCAGTTTGTTAATCGTTTCGACCATATGAACCGGGATACGAATGGTACGTGCTTGGTCGGCAATAGCGCGGGTGATAGCTTGACGAATCCACCATGTTGCATACGTACTGAATTTGAATCCTTTGTTAAAGTCGAATTTCTCAACGGCTTTCATTAATCCCATGTTACCTTCTTGAATTAAGTCAAGGAAGAGCATGCCACGACCAACGTAACGTTTCGCGATACTTACAACGAGACGTAGATTGGCTTCGGCTAGACGGCCTTTCGCTTCTTCATCGCCTTGTTCGATACGTTTCGCTAAAGCAATTTCTTCGTCAGCTGATAGTAAGTTTACGCGACCGATTTCTTTCAAGTACATGCGCACTGGGTCATTGATTTTAACGCCTGGTGGGACACTTAAATCGTTCAAATCGATTTCTTCTGTTTCTTCCTTGATTAGCTCTGCTTCGTTAGGGTCAGCATCCTCTTCGTCGTCTGCTACCTCTATTGATAACTCGGTTAAAAGTTCTAAAAAGTCATCCATTTGATCGCTATCTAATGTAAACGGAGCTAGTTTGGCAGCAATTTCGGCGTACGTTAGGGAACCCTTCTTCTTCCCGTCTTCAATTAATAATTCTTTTGCTTTGTCTAATTTTAAGTCTTCTTCTGGTTTTGTATCTTGTGCTTTTTTAGCCATAGTCTGCCATGTCCTCCTTCCAAAATAATCGTTAAATGAGGGTATGGTATTCCTTACCTCATTCCCCGATTTTAAAACACCGGGCAGGAGGCCGGAGCGCATTCATCTCCGTCGTTAAATTCTCCGTTCCAGTGCTCACGTATACATATACGCTCCGCGCTGGTACTCGAATTTGCCTAGGAGCTAAACGCGCTCCGGCCTCCTGCTGTTTGGTGGGGCTTTCGTGAATTGCTGGGATTCTTGGGTGGTGGTTGCATTTGTCTTTGTTGATTGGTCTTGCGTTCTGGTATTTTTTAGTTATCGCTACGCTTAACTTTTTACGTGATTGGAAAGCGACTCTCTATCTGTTTTCAGTCATCACGTATAAGTATACGTCCGTGCTCGTACTCAGATTTGCTTGCCAAGTAGCTAAATGTGTTCTGGTGCTTTTCGTTATCGCTGCGCTTAACTTTTATGTGGTTGGAAAACGATTCTCTAGTTGGGGGTGTTTTTCATTGTGGCGCGCATGGTGGTGATGGTTCTGGCTAGTTCTAGGGCTGCGGGTATGTCGCCTTGTTGGGTTGCTGTTAGTAGGGCTTGTTCTTTTTCTTTGATGTCGCGTTCTATGCTGGACTTTGTTAGGCTTTGGACGTAGTCTTGGTATTCTTCGATGGAGACGTCCGTGTTTACGGTCATCATTTCTAGTTCGCTGACTAGGTTGCGGGCCATGTCGTCTTTGAGTTGATCCATTAGTGCTAGCGGGTTGGCGTCGTTTCCTGAAGCGTAGAAGCCGATTAGATGGGTGTAAAGTGCTTTGTAGTTGTCATGGTAAAAATCGGTTTGGTGTTCTTCTAGCAGGTTGCGAATCTGGATGAATGCGTCGCGGTCTTCTAGCATGTATTTTAGTAAGCGTTTCTCTGATGTTAGGCCTGCGGATGGAACGCCACTCGGTTGGGCAAAACTGAATTGCTCGTAAACTGGGCCGCCATCGCCTTCGTAGCTTGGATACTCGCCGTAGCTTTCTGGTGGTGGACCGCCGTAATCATGTGGTTTTGGCTTAACAACAACGGTTTGCTGTAGTTGTTGTTTTAGCGCCTCCATCGATAGGTCGAACTCGGAACCAAGTTGTTTTAAATAGAGTTCGCGTTCTACGGCTTGATCCAACTTGCCAATTTCAGCAAGCGCTTCGCCTAAGTAGGCTATCTTGTCTGTTTCGTTTTGCAAATTTCGGTTTCGTTTGAAAAATTGCAGTTTAAATGCTGTCCATGTGAGACGTTGGTGTGTATAGATTTCCGCGAATTTCTCGGCGCCTTCTGAACGAATGAAGTCATCGGGGTCTTTGCCGTTTGGCAGTTGTAATACGAAGACTTCTAGTCGGTGTTGTTCTGCCAGCATAGTTCCTGCTTTAAAACTCGCTTCAATTCCAGCGCGGTCACCATCATAACAAATAATGGCACGGTTCGTTACGCGTCGTATCATCTGGACGTGTTCTTCTGTGAGTGAAGTTCCCATCGAAGCCACGCCATTGCTGAAAGTAGCCGAGACACTGGAAATAACGTCCATGTATCCTTCTAATAACAAGATTTCTTCTTTCTTTCGAATCTCCTGCCGCGCATCAGAAAAATGATATAAAATATTACGCTTGTTAAAAATCGGGGTTTCCGGACTGTTCAAGTATTTCGGCCCATCCTCTTGGTTGAAAAGCCGCCCTGAAAAACCGACCAATTGTCCGCGATCATTCTTAATAGGGAACATAATCCGATTTCGGAACCGATCCACTACCTCGCCATCATCGCGCTCCGTTAGTAAACCACTTTCTACGGCAAGCGCCAAATCAACCTCTCGTTTCTTCAAAAAGGTCGTGACGGTAGATGCGTGAGCTGGCGCGAAGCCAATTTCAAAATGATCTAGTTCTTGCTCGCTCATTCCACGATCAAGCAAATATTGTAGTGCCTCTTGCCCTTCTTCGGTTTCCATCAATAAGTAATGGTATAACTTACTCGCCAATTGATGGATTTCGATCATCTTACTTTCTTGGCTGTCTGGTTTATTTCCAGGTGAGCTATCTCCTTGCGAAATAGCCACGTCTAGCGGGATATGGGCTAAATCCGCCACTTTTTTCACCGATTCCACAAAAGAAAGTCCATCAATCTGCATAAGGAAAGAGAAGACATTGCCTCCTTTTCCGCAACCAAAACAATGGAAAATCTGTTTCTCAGGTGACACGGAGAACGACGGGGTTTTCTCGCCATGAAAAGGACAGAGCCCCGTATAATTGCGCCCTTGCTTCTTTAATTGTACGTAATTGCCGACAACATCGACAATATCGACTTGAGAGCGTATCTCATCAATCTTTTCTTCTGGAATCCGTTGCATCTTTATAACCTCGCTTTAATAAACGTATCCAGCTTGTGTAAAAAGTTCTCGTTATCTTGATTGTTCATTGCTTTTGGACCTTTACTGTACTTGCCTTGTCTGCGTTCTTTCGCGTGAAGATACCGTATATCAAGCATCATTGCTATCTCGCTTTCCCGATATTCCTCACCACGGTTGGAGAATGTCGCCACACCTTTTGCTAAAAGCATGCTCGCAAGACCAATATCCTGCGTAATCACAATGTCACCGCTCTTCGCCAAATTCAAAATGCGCATATCTGCAGACTCCTTATCTGTGTCTACAAAAATCCACGTCTCACCATCCGGCAAATTCACAGAGTAATGATTATACGACGCCACAAAAGTAAGCGGCAATACATAGCGATCCGCTAAAATACGAATCTCATCTTTCACTGGACAAGCGTCTGCATCAACAAAAATAGCCATTTCTTTGCAACCTCCTTCCAGTTGTAAAACCCGCATCATTTGAGGTTTCGAAAAAACAAAGGCATTATCCAAAAGCCTAATACACACAAAAATATATTATAGGCGATTAAAAGCAAAATTACCATCGTTTTAACCGCTATAATATATATATTCGCCACAAAATCTAATTTTCCTTCTATAATTCTAAATTTTCATCAACAATTTCACCAATATGCATTAAAATATCGTTTGCCGTCTCTTCAATCGCTTTATTTGTCACGTCTAACACATAACATCCAAGTTTATTCGTCAGCTCCGTAAAGATTTCTAATTCCTTATCAATCCGTTCATGACTCGCATAATTTCCGACACCGCTAAGTCCAATCGATGCCAAACGTTTTTCACGGATTTGGTTTAGCTTTTCTTTGCTGATTTTTAGACCGATAATTTTGCTCGGGTCGATTTCGAATAGTTCTTCAGGGACGTGTGCTTCTGGGACAATTGGAACGTTCGCCACCTTCAAGCCTTTGAGCGCTAAATATTGCGATAATGGCGTTTTGGACGTTCTTGAAATACCGATTAGAACATAGTCAGCTTGTAAGAGGCCGCGTGGATTTCTGCCGTCGTCGTTTTCCACGGCGAACTCAATCGCAGCAACTTTGCGGAAGTAGGCTTCATCTAGTGAACGTACCATTCCTGGCTCTGAAAGCGGCTTGATTTGATACGTTTCTTCTAGTTGAGCAAGAAGTGGTCCAAAGATATCAATGATTGGTACACCAAAGCTTTTAGCCGTTTTGTTTAATTCATTGCGCACTTCTTCAACGACGATTGTATGCACAATAATGCCATTGTTCACAGCTACTAAATCGACAATTTCCTCAATCATATCTAACGTGTCTACATGGTGGAATCGGTGAATGAATTGCGGGCTTTTACCAAATTGCATTAATGCGGCACGTGTGACAAGTTCCGCGGTCTCCCCAGTAGAATCTGAAACGACATATACAGCTGGTTGTGTCATAGTAAAATAGCTCCTTCAGTAGGCTCGGTGTGCTAACTACTGCGCCAACACACCGGCATATAATAATCTATTTGACGTTAATATCTTCAATTCGCGCAAATTCTTTAATAAAACTAGCAAGCTCAAACAACAGCGCTAGGCGGTTATTCCGAACATTTTCGTCATCGCTCATCACCAATGTATTTTCAAAATAAGCATCGATAGCTAGGCGAAGTCCTGCAAATGCTTGCAAACGCTCGACAACATTCAAGCTTGGATACGCTTGTTTCAACTTCTCGACTGCTTCAAAAAGTTGGGCTTCCGAATCGTTTTCGAATAGAGCAGGATCGATTTTTGTTTCGGTTTGGTATTTTTTCGAGATGTTGACAACGCGTGCTAAAGCTTCCATCGTTGGGCGGAACCAGTCGGCATCGCGGTGTTTATTAAGCAATGTCGCGCGTTCAATGAGCGCTGGCACAACGCTTAAATCGCCGCCAATCACGGCATCGATAATGTCATGACGCACTTGATGTTCTGCCAAAATCGCGCGTAAACGGTTGTTTAAGAACTGTTGCACTTCTTGGAAAACTTCTTTACTTGGCAATTCATCCAGACCGTCGGCACGTTCGATTGCCACAACGTCTTCCAAAATGTCGAGAATGCGAATGTTCCACTGCTTCTCTTGAATAATGCGCATAATACCTAAGGCACTTCGGCGTAAACTAAATGGATCGGCAGAACCTGTTGGTACAATGCCCACGCAGAAGAAGCCTGTTAATGTTTCTAATTTATCAGCAATGGCCAGTAACGCACCGATATCGCTTTGTGGTAAATCACCGTCTGCTGATGTTGGCATGTAATGTTCACGAATCGCAGTTGCCACTTCACTGTCTTCACCTTGAAGTAACGCGTATTTTTCACCCATAATACCTTGTAATTCTGGGAATTCGCCAACAAGATTCGTTACTAAGTCAAATTTATAAATATCAGCGGCACGCGACACTTTTTGTTTTTGCGCATCGGTCATGTTTAAGTGGTCTGCAATGATTAACGCGACTTTCTTCACGCGAACCATTTTTTCTGTTAAGGTGCCTAGTTTTTCATGGAAAACAATGTTTTTAAGTTTTGCTACAGCTTCATTGATCGTGATTTTCAAATCTTCTTGATAGAAGAAATCGGCGTCAGACAAGCGCGCCCGCAATACTTTTTCATTTCCTTTGGCTACGGTTTCTAGATGCTCGTGATTTCCATTTCGGACGGTGATGAAGTACGGACGCAACTTGCCTGCTTCGTCCACGACTGGGAAATAACGTTGATGCTCTTTCATTGTCGTAATCAAAACTTCTTCTGGCAACTCCAAGTAGGCTTCGTCAAACGTTCCATGAAGCACAGTTGGGTATTCGACCAAATTGTTTACTTCTTCTAAAAGATCCGCATCCATCGGGATTTTCCAATTTTCTACCGCTTCGATTTCTTCGATTTGGCTCACAATCGCGGCTTTTCTTTTTTCAGCGTCTGCAACAACAAATTGACCAAGCAATGCTTCTTCATACGCTGCAGGGCTTGCGATTGCTACTTCTTTACCTAGGAAACGATGTCCGCGTGTTGTGTTTCCAGTCGTAACATTCGTGATTTCAAACGGAATCACTTGATCTCCGAACATCGCAATCAACCATTTAATCGGACGGATGTAACGCAGGTCATAGCTCGCCCAATGCATGCTAACTGGGAAAGTCATTGTCAAAATAATTTGGCGCATATCAGAAAGTAAGTCTACCGTGTTGGCACCTGTTACTTCTTTTGTTAGATAGATGTACTCGACGCCACCTATTTCGCGGAATTCTAGCGTATCTGGATCAACGCCTTGTCCTCTTGCAAAACCTTGTGCGGCTTTGGACCAGTTGCCGTTTTCATCTTTGGCGATTTTTTTCGCAGGACCCTTAGATTCTTCCACGCGATCTGCTTGTTTTTCGGCGAGCACTTTTACAATCACAGAAAGACGACGCGGTGTTGCGTAAACTTCTGTTGTTTCGTAGGCTAAATCGTTTTCAGCAAGCCATTTTTCGATACGTTCTTGTAGTTGTTTTGCAGAAGCTGTAATATATTTCGCTGGCATTTCTTCCAAGCCAATTTCTAATAGAAAATCTTTACTCATGATCTGCGCCCTCCTTTTCTTTTAACAGCGGGAAGCCAAGTTTTTCACGTTCTGTATAAAACGTTTTCGCAATGCGGCGTGCTAAGTTCCGAATTCTAGCGATATATTGCGCGCGTTCGGTTACAGAAACAACGCCTTTTGCATCCAATAAGTTAAATGTATGCGAGCATTTCAACACACAGTCGTATGCCGGGAAAACAAGACCTTCTTCCATTTGGCGCCCTGCTTCACGCTCATACGTATCAAAAAGAGACAATAACATGTCACCGTTCGATGTTTCAAATGCGTATTTCGAGTTCTCATATTCGGATTGGTAGAAAATATCGCGATACGAAATACCTTCTGTCCATTCTAAATCAAATACATTTTCTTTTTCTTGGATATAAGAAGCTAGACGCTCCAAACCGTATGTGATTTCAGAAGTAACCGGCGAACATTCTAGCCCACCGACTTGTTGAAAGTACGTGAATTGCGTGATTTCCATCCCATCAAGCCACACTTCCCAACCAAGACCCGCACAACCAAGCGACGGATTCTCCCAGTTATCTTCTACAAAACGAATGTCATGTTCTAGCGCATTAATTCCTAATTTTTCAAGCGAACCTAAATACAATTCCTGAATATTGTCAGGAGAAGGCTTCATCACGACTTGAAACTGATGATGTTGGAAAAGACGGTTCGGATTTTCCCCGTAGCGACCATCAGCTGGACGACGAGAAGGCTCCACGTATCCCGCTTTCCACGGTTCAGGCCCAATTGCTTTTAAAAATGTATACGGACTCATTGTTCCCGCACCTTTTTCGACATCGTAGGATTGCAACATAATACAACCTTGTTCCGACCAATAATCTTGTAACGTACGAATCATTGCTTGTAAATTCATTTCATCCACCTCCATAAAATTAGGCATATAAAAACCTCGTCTCTATGCCTCCTAAAAAGCATAGGGACGAGGTACAATTCTGCACTCGCGGTTCCACCCTACTTGGATTTGTAGATAAATCACAAACCCCACCTTGATTTCGTTCATGCTCAGGGATACCTTCTTAAGAAGATTAACGCTCGGCTTACACCAATCCCGAACTCGCTTAGAAAAGAGCTTCTTCGTACTATTTCCCATCATCGCATCTATTCAATATACCTTAAAATTTACCCTATTTATCCTAAAAAGTCAATCACTATCTTCCTCATCTGGCTTATTTGTCAACAAAGCATCCCAATTCTTCATATTATTAAGGAACTTCTTGCTCTTCAAATAAAGTCCAGAATATTGTTCATAATACGTATCAATCGCGCGCTGCACTTGTTCTTTAGTCTCCTGCTTCACATCGATATTCCCCAATCGGTCCAACTGGAAAATGTAAAACAAGCGCAGCAACTTCACCACGTTTTCTGGTAAATGCATCCGATATTTATCCCTTTCAAAACAACGATAACAAACAAGCCCATTCGCATACGCTGAAAAATCAAAAGGCCCATCCTCACGCCCACAAATCGCGCACCGATCCATCGTTGGATAAAGTCCTAACACCGACAACATCTTCATCTCAAAAATCTGCGTCAAAACCTGCGGATCATACCCTTCATCAATATGATGCAAAATTTGATAAAACAAATCATACAGCCCCGTACTCGCTTGCTGTTCCTCCGTCGCCTTGTCCAACAACTCGCACGCATACGTCGCATACGCCGTTAAGAAAATATCTGTCTGAATCGAAGAAAAAGAAGTTAGCGCCTCCCCTTGCTGAAGCGTCCCTAGCCCCCGATTCGGATAAAATGTAAAAACACCGTTTGTGAAAAGCTGGGTGACTGCTGCTAATCGGCTTTTTGTTTTTTTCGCGCCACGAGCAACTAAGCCCATTTTGCCATATTCTCTTGTGTAAATAACGATGATTTTATCAGATTCGCGATAACTTGTCGTTCTTATGACTATTCCCTCACACTTTTCCATGCTTTTCACCTCTTTCTATCCCATTATACAACAGCTTTTGCAAAAAAACGTAACTTTTCATTTATTTCAATCGAGAACTATTGTACAATAAACATATCGACACAAAAAGGGAGCGTTTGACATGACAGTATTATTACTTATTTTCTTCGGTTTTCTGCTATTTCTTTGCTTAGTAGCTTTAATCGTCGGAGTCATCTTGTTTATTGTTAGAAAGGGCAAAATGCTTGGTGCCTTGATGATGGCTGGCTCGCTAGTTCTTGGTTTCCCGCTGTTTGGCGGTTTCATGGCTAGCATAATTATGGCGGCCCCAATGGAATACCATAACAATTCAACGATGATGCACGATGACTTAATGGATGGCTCAACGTACGATGACACGGGTGGTAGCGATGATAGCAGTTCCTATTACGACGATTCAGATGAGTACACAGACGACTGGGACGAAGATGAATATTATTCGGATGACTACACGCAATACAAAGTTGGCCAAGCCGCTGAATTTCAAGACGGCACGTGGGTTACCGTTTCAAAACTAGAGAAATGGACAGGCGATTCCGAGTTCCAAACACCGATGGCCGGTTTTTACGTAAAAGCAACAATCCTATTAGAAAATAAAGGGAAAGAAACCGTCGACTTCTACGCAGACGAATTCCAAATCTATGATCAAGATAATTTCGATGGCGAGAATACGTATAAAGAAGACTGGAACCTATCCTTAAAACCTGGCGCAAAAGCTACACGAACCGTTTACTTTGATGTTTACGGCAATGGACCATTTCATGTGGTGTTGTCGGATGTTTCATGGAGTGGAAGTGTGAAATAAGAGCATTATTATCGATCGACAAAAAAGCAGTGTCGCTAAATCTATATGATTTGGCAACACTGCTTTTACATATTTATTACTCAGAAGCAAGCTTTCTAAGGCTTTCTTTCACCTGGGGCTTCTCCACTATTCGCTTTAAACGTTCATTCAAAGTTGGTGCTTGGATCTTACCAGCTACAGATGTTCTTTGCTTCTGAGATTCATTCTTAACGTCTACATACATCATACTGAACACCTCCTTATATGTTCCTGAAAATTGGTTAATTAATAAATAATCCTATTCCAAACTTCACATTCTTTTTTTACACTGATTATAGCATACAATTTCGATTATGAATATTTTTTAGTAATAATTAAAACAAAAAACTCCTAGATAAAAGCAAAATTAGAACAGAAATATCCTCTAATCTTGCTCCATCAGGAGTCTACTATTACGATTTAATTAATACTCGTCTTGATCAAACCCATAATCATGCAAAAAGTGCTCTTTATCGCGCCAGCCTTTTTGTACTTTTACCCAAATTTCCAAGTACACTTTCGAACCAAGCAGAAGCTCGATTTCTTTACGGGCACGCATGCCGATTTGTTTTAGCATTTGACCTTGTTTTCCAATCAAAATACCTTTTTGGGTGCTGCGTTCTACGATGATTTGTGCCATGATGTGTAATTTTTGCGTTTCAGGGTTGGTTTCGATGCCCTCAATAACGACAGCTACGGAATGTGGTACTTCTTCGTGTGTGAATTTCAGCACTTGCTCGCGAATCAGCTCTGCAATAATAAAGCGTTCTGGATGGTCTGTTACTTGATCTTCTGGATAATACATTGGTCCGACTTCTAGATGTTTGGTCGTTTCTTCAAGCAACGTCTCCACATTGTTTCCTTGGAGTGCCGAAATCGGAATAATCTCCTCAAAATCAAGCATTTCACTATATTTTGCAATTAAATCAATCAGTACTTCTGGATGCACTAAATCGATTTTGTTAATCAGTAAGAACACTGGCGTTTCGACGTTCTTCAATTTTTCAATAATGAATTCATCGCCGCGACCGAAACCTGCCTCTGCATCAATGACGAAGAAAATCATGTCTACTTCACGGAACGTATTTAACGCAATTTTCACCATGAAATCGCCTAGTTTATGTTTTGGTTTGTGAATTCCTGGCGTATCAATGAATACGACTTGTGCTTTGTCGGTCGTGTATACGCCTTGAATTTTATTACGTGTCGTTTGGGCTTTATCGCTCATAATCGCAATTTTTTGCCCGATAATTTGGTTTAATAATGTTGATTTACCTACGTTCGGACGGCCAACAATCGCCACAAAACCTGATTTGAAAACATCACTCATTTATTTAAATCCCCCGGAGTAAAGGCGCCTGGAAGCAGTTCTCCAACTGTCACTTCCGCTACGTCACCTTTCATATTTGTTAAAACTACTGGCATATCTGGTTCGCAAAACTCGCTAATTACTTGACGACAAGCGCCACATGGAGCCACTGGACCGTCTGTATCTGCCACAATGACTAATTTTTTAAAATGCTGCTTGCCTTCTGATACTGCTTTGAAAATCGCTGTTCTTTCCGCGCAATTCGTCAAACCGTAGGAAGCGTTCTCGATATTACAACCCATCACCACTTCATCTTCCGTTGTTACAAGCGCCGCGCCAACTTTAAACTTAGAATAAGGCACATAGGCATTTTCACGTGCTTGTTTCGCTAAAGCAATCAAATTATTCTCTCTCATCACAAAAAGCTCCTTCTAAAACAATTTAGGTATAAAAATAATCAAACCAACAACCGCCGAGCAAATCGAAGCAAGCAATACAGCGCCCGCCGCAACGTCTTTCGCTTTTTTGGCGTATGGGTGAAACTCTTCCGTCGCCACATCCACCGCTCGTTCAATCGCTGTATTTATCATTTCAAACGTCAACACATTAAAAATCGAAAACAAAAGAAATAGCCATTCGATCTTCGTTACCTTGAAAAAAACACCACAAATAACAACAATCATGCCCGCAGTAATATGAACACGCATATGGCGCTCTTCTAAAATTGCGGTTTTAACACCTGTAACGGCATGGATAAATGATTTTCGAAAGCGTCTATTTGCAGTTGCTTTTACTCTATCTTTCGAGTCCATACGCATCCAACACTTCTTTTTGTAGTGCGAACATTTCTTTTTCGTCCTCGTCTTCGATATGGTCGTATCCTAGAAGATGCAGGAGGCCGTGTAACGCCAAGAAACCTACTTCGCGATCGAATCCATGCCCGTACTCTTTCGCTTGTTCTTCGGCCCGCTCCGTGGAAATGATGATGTCTCCTAAAATACGCGGAACGTCCATATCTTCACTCCAAGTAATCGCTACTTCACCGTCGCCCATTTCTTCTAAAGCAAACGAAATCACATCGGTGGGCTGATCTTTGTCGCGGTAATCCCGATTAATTTCCTGAATTCGTGCATTATCAACAAATGTAACGGTTAACTCGCTATCATTTTGAATGTTTAATTTGTCTGCGGCGAACTGCAATAAGTTCTCCACTAGTTCAAATGCTTCTGGTGCCAAATCTTCTGTTTCGTCTATCATATCAAGTTCTAAAACCATTGCCATCCTCCTTACTTGCCATCAGGATATTGAATTCGCTGATGATAAATGCCATTTAATGTCGCACATAATGTTTCACGCACAACTTCTATTTCTTGGAATGTAATATCCGATTCGATAAACTGTTTATCTTTAATCCGATCATCCACAATACTGTTTACAATCGCTCGAATTTTGTCCTTTGTCGGTTCATCACACGACCTAACAGCAGCCTCGACACTATCCGCGACATTGATAATCGCAATTTCTCTTGTTTGCGGTTTTGGCCCTGGATAACGGAATTCAAGCTCACTTATATCTGGATTTTGCTCTTTTGCCTTATGATAGAAATATTTCACAAGCGTCGTTCCGTGATGCTGCAGTGCAATATCAATAATTGGCTGCGGAAAACGATTATCTCGCAAAATGGCTGCACCGTCTGTTGTATGCGCAATAATGATATCGCGACTTTGCTCTGGTGTCAATCGATCATGCGGATTAATCCCCTGCAACTGATTTTCTACAAAATATGGCGGGCGTAGCGTTTTACCAATATCATGATAAAAACAGCCAACACGCACGAGCAAACTATTCGCACCAATCGCATCCGCACAAGATTCCGCGAGATTTGCAACCATCAGGCTGTGGTGATAAGTCCCTGGTGCCTTCATCAAAATCTTCTTGAGTAGCGGATGATTCGGATTCGACAATTCCACCAACCGACTGGTCGTAAGCATTCCAAAAACGGTCTCAAACACTGGAATAACACCAATACCAAGAACAAAGGAGCCGATTCCACCTAGGAAAGCATACCCAACTGGCACCCAAAAAGCAAATGTCACTAGTCCCGTATTGCTAATCATCATGAGCAAGAACACAAAGGCAATATTCGCCAAGCCAACAATAAAGCCAGACTGCAAAATCGCCGAACGCCTGCTATAATCACGAAGCACAACAATACTCGCCAAACCACTAAGCAAAATATACGTCGAAACGGTCACATTAACAGCCGTCGTTGCGTCACTTTGAAATACGAAGAAACTTGCAATTGCTGTAAAAATCGTAATCATGAACGCAAATTTTTCATTTAGTAATATCTTAATAATCATCGGTCCAAACGCGGCTGGGAATAAGAATGAAATATTGCTAATATCCACGCCCTCTAAATACCGAATAATGACTAACATCGCTAAAATAACGACATACACCGATGAAAAGACCAGCAACGCCTGATTTTTCTTGTCGTGATCCAGATTTTTTTGTCTTTGTGTAAAGAAATATAGCATCGACGCGAGGGAGACTAATAATAATCCGAAACCTGCGTATTGTTTGATTGGCATTTTTTGATTGAGTAGGTTTAGTAATGCCAACTGCCGGTAAATTTCGCGGTCAATGATTTGCCCTTCTTGCACAATGACTTGCCCTTGCAAAATTTTCACCGGAATAACGTTTGCAGATGCTTCTTTTCTGCGATCAGCGGTTTGCTCCGCGCTGTAGACTTCGTTAGGAACGATAGCATAAGATAAAATCGCTTTTGCAACACCTTTATAGCTAGGTGACAAATTGGAAAGTTCAATCGTGTCACGCGCACCGACCTTGACTTCTGTCATATTGTCTTTACGCACACTTTCCTCCATCGCCACATCAAGCGCACTAATCACTTCTTTTTCCACGGCATCTAAATCTTTCGTATCCATTCGTAGCAGTATGGATAACATCGTGTCGCTAATGCCGTCCGTGACATTTTCAGATACATTTTTTGATAATTTCGCTTTCAAAGACGTCAATTTCTGGTCTATCGTTGTTGGTTTTGGTGTCGCTTTATTAGCATCTTCCGCAGCCTTCTTGTTCTTTGCGTCATTTTCCGCGGCTTCTTGATTCACTTCTCCAACATAGGCAAACAGCGATGACACGAGCGATTCCCGATTCTGTGCGGTTTCCCGGTTGAAAACATATACATCTTCCACATCAGCCGCAGCTTTTAACTGTTCTTCTTTTGTTTTCTCCGTATCTTCCACTGTTTGCGGTGACCGAATTGTCTTTTCCGCCACTTCAAAAAGCTTCACATTATAGGACTCAGGCTTCACCATCTGACAAATTAACACAAAAGCAACGATAAAAAAGAAGATCAAGATGACTGGCGTTACGTATTTCTTCCCCGATTTATAATACCAATCAACGCCTTTTTTTGGAAATTTCATATGTACCTCCTTTTTTACATAGTTCGGTGCTAATTATTTCAGTTTCCCTTCGTATGCCTTAATAATCTCAGCAACAAGCGGATGACGTACCACATCAAAATGTTCAAAATAAACAAAGCCGATGTTTTTCACGTCGCGCAATACCGTCTCTGCATTCACCAAACCACTCGTAGCCCCTTTTGGTAAATCGATTTGCGTCGTATCGCCATTCACAATCATTTTCGATTCAAAACCTAGACGTGTCAAGAACATCTTCATCTGAGCAACTGTCGTGTTTTGCGCTTCGTCCAGAATAACAAACGCATTATCCAGCGTCCGACCACGCATGTACGCAAGCGGCGCAATCTCAATCACACCACGATCCATCAACCGCGTCGTATGCTCCACACCAAAAATATCATACAAAGCATCGTACACCGGGCGCAAATAAGGATCCACTTTCTCCTTCAAGTCACCAGGCAAGAACCCAAGACTTTCCCCAGCTTCTACCGCAGGACGTGTCAAAATAATTTTGTTTACCGTCCCTTTCTTCCATGCAGCGACAGCTTTTACAACTGCCAAATATGTCTTCCCGGTTCCGGCAGGCCCGATACCAAACACAACATCATATTTATCAATCGTCCGCACATATTTGCGTTGTCCGAACGTTTTCGGCCGAATCATTTTCCCTTTCGCATTCACCGTGATTTCTTCATCATACAAGCTCGCAAAATATTCCACCGTGCCATTTTGCTCCATCTTGATTGCTTGCGTCACATCACGTTCATCGATATGAATTCCTTTGACGATGACACGAGCAAGCGCATCAATAACCGCTCCAGCATGCGCTTCATTTACCTCTTCACCTTGAATTGTTATTATTTCACCACGAGTGATAATCTGTACTTGGAACGCATCTTCAATTAAAGCAATATGTGCATCATTATTTCCAAACAGTTCCCTAGCATCAAACCCGTCCGCTAACGTAATCTTTTTATTTTCATGGTCTGTCGGCATCCAAATAACCCCTTCACTCTAAAATTAAGTTTATGTGCTTATATTATACACGAAAGCGTTCCATTTGGGTATTATTCGGCGTGTTTACGGAAATTATGTATTATTTTTGCGTTGATAAGCGACTTGAGGGATTACCCCACCGCTTTGCTTACGCTTATATTGGCGCTGTAAGTCATTTTTACTCCTAACAGTGCCAACAAAAAGAGCCGAGGTTACTCGGCTCTTTGATTTTGAATTATGAAAGATATTGTTTCACGAATTTATTGACTGCGTTACCGTCTGCTTTACCTTTAACTTTAGGCATAACAGCGGTCATCACTTTGCCAAAATCGGCTGGGGATGTTGCGCCAACTTCTTCGATCGTCACTTTTACAATTTCAGCGATTTCTTCCTCGGAAAGTTGCTTCGGTAAATAACCTTCGACAATCACGATTTCTTGTTTCAGTTGATCCACCAAGTCTTCACGACCTGCTTTCTCAAATTCGTTTAGAGAATCGCGACGTTGCTTCATTTCGCGGGAAAGAATAGTTACTTCGTCGTCAGGAGATAAATCATCTGTACCAAGACGAATGGCTTCATTTTGCAAAGCCGCTTTAAGCATACGGATAACGGAAAGCTTGTCTTTTTCTTTCGCTCGCATCGCTTGCTTCATATCTTCATTCAGTTGGTTAAGGAGACTCATGTATTTAAATCGTCCCTTCGATTAGAATTTGCGTTTTCTCGCTGCTTCTGATTTCTTTTTACGCTTTACGCTTGGTTTTTCATAAAATTCGCGCTTTCTAACTTCTTGCATTGTACCTGTTTTGGAAACAGTACGTTTAAAGCGACGAAGAGCATCTTCAAGCGATTCGTTTTTACGAACTACTGTTTTTGACATCTCTCTTTCCCTCCCTCCGACACTTAAATGGACAAGGATGCCCTAAGCTATTTGAACACCTCGCACAAGACGAACTTGTGAATGAGTCCAAAGTAATGCACAACTATTTGCATTCACTCACTAAAAATTATAAACCAATCCTCTAGGCTAGTCAATATGAAATCGTTAACTTTCATGATTTATTTTCAGTATGACACCCAATCTTATTTTCATTTACCCATTTTTGCCAAGTTCAAACGCAAAAGAGGCTGCTGCTAAAAAATAAAGCGGTGCTGTTTCTGTTCGCAAAATTCGTGGCCCTAAGCCTACTCTCAGCGCCTGCACTGCTTCTAATTTAACGATTTCTTCTGTTGCTAAACCACCTTCAGGTCCAAAAATCGCCAAAATTGATTCACCGGGCTTCGCTTGGTCAAAAAGTGTGGCTAAAGCGGAAGATTCACCCTCTTTGGCACTCTCTTCATAAGCAACGACAATATAATCATAGGAACGCGCAACATCGAGTAGCGCTTGAAATGATGCGACATGTTGAAATGTTGGGACAACACTGCGATGCGATTGTTCTGCGGCTTCTTTTGCAATTTTATCTAGGCGCTCTACTTTTTTCTTGGCTTTTTTACTATCCCATTTGGAAATAGAGCGTTTTGCTGGGAAGGATAGGAATGATTTTGCGCCTAGTTCAGTTCCTTTTTGGGTGATTAATTCGAGCTTGTCGCCTTTTGGTAAACCGCTTGCGATGGTGATGTGCACTGGTAATTCAGATGTGCTTTCTTTCCATGACACGATTTTAAATTGGACAAAGTCATCGCCTATTTCGATTAATTCGGCAATGGCTATTTGTTCATCTGGCGTAACAAGATAAACGTGATCTTCTAGTTTCATCCGCATAACACGAACAATATGGTGAAAATCCTCACCTGTAATTCGTGCTTTGTCGTCTGCGATTTGATCGATAAAATATCGTTGCATCTTTATTCACCTCGCTTGGCGTAAATAGCTACCCAATCCGTTATTTGTTCTGTATGATACACGGTTAAACCTGCTTCGATAAGTGCTTCTGTCACCATTTCACGCTTCGGCTCGATAATTCCTGACGCAATAAAAATGCCATTTGGTTTCAGGGCTGCGTGCACGTCTTCTGGAAATAATACAATCACTTCTGCTAAAATATTGGCCACGATAACATCTGCTTTTTGAGTAATGCCTTTTAAAAGATCATTTTGCTGGATAGTCACGATGTTTTCGCAATGGTTTTGGGCAATGTTTTCTCTTGCGGCGCGAACGGCAACTTCGTCGAGGTCTGTTGCTAAGACGCTTTTGGCGCCGAGTTTTGCACTAGCGATGCTTAGTACGCCTGAGCCTGTTCCAACATCCATAACCTCATCGCCTGGTTTGACGATTTTTTCTAAAGCTTGCACGCATAATTGTGTTGTTGGGTGTGTGCCTGTACCGAATGCCATACCTGGATCAAGTTCGATAATCATTTCGTCGTCCGTTTCTGGTGTGTAGTCTTCCCATGTTGGTACGACAGTGATGTGATCGGTGATTTTTACGGGATGATAGTATTTTTTCCAAGCAGTTGCCCATTCTTCGTCGTTTACCTCATTGACTTGGAACGTTAAATCGCCTAGCGGAATATCAAAATCTGCAAGCCCACGAATGCGCGCTTCAATTTCCGGTACCATCGCTAAAAAGTCATCGGTCGTTAAAAAGTAAGCCTTGATAATCACGCCTTCTGCTGGATAATCAGCTGCTTGTAAATCGTAAATTTCGCCAAAACGATCTTCGTGTTCGCGCGTTAAATCTGCGGAGTCTTCAATGGAAACACCGCTTGCACCTGAATCGTTTAGGGCATATGTAATTGGTTCCACCGCTTCGTTTACCGAATGGATTTCAATTTCTGACCATTTCATTGTATGACCTCATTTCCTTAAATAAAAGGCTCGTTATTACGCAATCCCGAGCCTTTTGATTATTATTATTCACCTTTGAATGCTTTTTTCATTTTGTCGAAGAAGCCTTCACTGTTTTCGTCTACTTTATCGCCAGTTGTTGCAGCAAATTCGCGTAGAATGTCTTTTTGTTTGTCGTCTAGTTTCTTCGGTACGATTACTTTCACGATGACGTGTTGGTCGCCAGTTCCGTTGCCACGTAGATGTGGGACACCTTTGTTGCGCATACGGAATGTTGTGCCTGTTTGTGTACCAGCAGGGACTTTGAGACGAACTTTGCCATGAACCGTTGGGACATCAATCTCATCACCAAGTGCGGCTTGAACGAATGTAACGGGTACTTCTACGTAAATATCGTTTCCTTCGCGTTCAAAGAAATCATCGCGAGCTACAACGAATACAACATAAAGATCTCCGTTAGGTCCGCCGTTAATACCGCCTTCCCCTTCGCCAGCAACACGCATTTGTTGCCCATCATCGACACCTGCTGGAACTTTCAATTTGATTTTCTTCGTTTTCGTTACGCGACCTGAACCATGACACGTGTCACATTTTTCTTTGATTTCTTTACCTGTACCGTTACAGTATTGGCATGTGCGTTTGTTGACGATACGGCCAAATGGTGTGTTTTGTTCCACGTTAATCGAACCTTTACCGCCACAGTGAGAACATTTTTCAGGTTGTGTTCCTGGTTTAGCACCACTTCCGTGACAGGTATCACAGCTTTCTTCGCGAGGAATTTCAATTTCCGCTTCTTTTCCGAAAATGGCTTCCTTGAACTTCAGGCGCATGGTATATTGCATATCGCTACCTTGACGTGGTGCTGTAGGGTCTTGTCTAGCAGAACCGCCACCACCAAAGAATGTATCGAAAATATCTTCAAAACCACCGAAGCCCTGGCCACCAAAACCGCCACCACCATATGATCCGCCGCCTCCAAAACCTTGGTTTGGATCGACGTGTCCGTATTGGTCGTATTGTGCGCGCTTGGATGCGTCACTTAGTACTTCGTATGCTTCTGATATTTCTTTAAATTTCTCATCAGCGCCAGCTTCTTTATTGATATCTGGATGGTATTGCTTCGATAATTTACGGTAAGCTTTTTTTATCTCATCTGCTGAGGCGCCTTTGGAAACGCCAAGCACTTCATAATAATCACGTTTTGCCATCTTTTGCGTCTCACTCCTTGTCTTTTCTGTTTATATTTCCTATCGTATTGTAACATAAGTCTTTACGAAGAGAAAGAGCCAAAGCCAGTAAGCTTTGACCCGATTTTCTCTTATTTTACGAAACGATTATTTCTTAGCGTCGTCATCGTTTACTTCTTCAAACTCGGCGTCAACTACATCGTCATTCGTAGCTCCTGCTTCTGGGTTTTCACCTTGAGCAGCTTGTTGTTCTGCTGCTGCTTGTTCGTAAAGTTTTACGGAAAGAGCTTGAACGATTTCGTTTAGGGCATCTGTTTTTTCTTTGATTGCGTCGAAATCTTCGCCTTTTAATGCTTCTGATAACTCATCGCGAGCTGCTTCTGCTTTTTTCACTTCTTCTTCGTCTACTTTGCCTTCTAGTTCTTTCAATGTTTTATCTACAGTGAATACTAATTGGTCTGCATTGTTACGAAGTTCTGCGTTTTCTTTTACTTTTTTGTCTTCTTCAGCGTTTGCTTCTGCGTCTTTAACCATTTTTTCGATTTCTTCGTCTGTTAGGCCTGAAGAAGATTTGATAACGATGTTTTGTTCTTTACCAGTTCCTAAGTCTTTCGCACGAACTGTTACGATACCGTTTTTATCGATGTCAAATGATACTTCGATTTGTGGAATGCCGCGTGGTGCTGGTGGCAAGTCCGTTAATTGGAAACGTCCAAGTGTTTTGTTATCTTTAGCCATTGGACGCTCACCTTGCAAGACGTGAATGTCTACTGCTGGTTGGTTGTCTGCTGCTGTTGAGAATGTTTGTGATTTTGAAGTAGGGATTGTTGTGTTGCGGTCGATTAATGTTGTCATCACGCCACCCATTGTTTCGATACCTAGGGATAATGGTGTTACGTCAAGAAGTACAACGTCTTTTACGTCACCAGTGATTACGCCACCTTGAATCGCAGCACCCATTGCTACTACTTCGTCTGGGTTTACACCTTTATGTGGCTCTTTGCCTAGCTCTTTTTTGATTGCTTCTTGAACGGCTGGGATACGTGTTGATCCACCAACAAGAATAACTTCGTCGATATCGCTAGCAGAAAGATCGGCGTCTTTTAGTGCTTGGCGAGTTGGCGCGATTGTGCGCTCTACTAAGTCATGTGTTAATTCGTCAAATTTCGCACGAGTAAGCGTTACTTCTAAGTGAAGAGGACCTGCTTCTCCAGCTGTGATAAATGGTAGTGAAATTTGTGTGCTAGTTACGCCAGAAAGGTCTTTTTTCGCTTTTTCAGCTGCGTCTTTTAGGCGTTGTAAAGCCATTTTATCTTTAGAAAGGTCAATTCCGTTGTCGCGTTTGAATTCAGCAACTAGGAAATCAATAATTTTTTGGTCAAAATCGTCCCCACCTAAGTGGTTGTCGCCAGCTGTTGAATGAACTTCGAATACGCCGTCGCCAAGTTCAAGGATAGATACGTCAAAAGTACCGCCACCAAGGTCAAATACAAGGATCGTTTGGTCTTTGTCTGTTTTATCCATACCGTAAGCAAGTGCTGCTGCTGTCGGTTCGTTAATGATACGCTCTACTTCAAGTCCTGCGATTTTACCAGCATCTTTTGTTGCTTGGCGTTGTGCATCGTTGAAATAAGCTGGTACAGTGATAACCGCTTTATCTACTGTTTCACCAAGATAGTCTTCTGCGTAACCTTTTAAGTATTGTAAAATGATTGCGCTGATTTCTTGTGGTGAATAGTCTTTGTCTTCTACTTTTTCTTTGTAATCTGTTCCCATGTGGCGTTTGATAGAAGCTACTGTGTTAGGGTTCGTGATTGCTGCACGTTTGGCAACTTCCCCAACTTGGCGTTCGCCGTTTTTAAAACCTACAACAGATGGTGTTGTACGCGCGCCTTCTGGGTTTGGAATGATTTTTGCTTCTCCGCCTTCTAATACTGCTACTGCTGAGTTTGTTGTTCCTAAGTCAATACCGATAATTTTGCTCATAATTTCATTTCCTCCTAAATAACTGGTTCTTTTTATAGTTTATTGGTTTACTTTTACCATCGATGGACGGATAACGCGATCTTTTAGTTTGTATCCTTTTTGAAGCTCCATCGTGATTTCATTGCTTTCTTTGGTCGAATCATCGTCTTGCATCACTGCTTGATGGTAATTCGGGTCAAATTGTTCGCCAAGTGCCGGAATTGCTTCTACACCTTCTGCTTCTAGAGCTGTCATGATTTGTCCGTATACCATCTTCATTCCTGTAAGCAATGCTTCCATTTGCTCGGAGTCACTTTGTGTGTCGAGTGCTTTTTGGAAACCATCAAGCGCCGGCAAAAGTGCTTCAGCAATGCTTTGCGAACGGTATTTCTGATTCGCCGTACGCTCGGCAATATTGCGCTTCTTCACATTTTCAAAGTCAGCTTGTAAGCGCAAATAACGATCTTCAGCTGCTTCTAACTTTTCTTCTAATTCAAGCAAACGCTTCTCATCTTCTGTTAGTGTTACTTCTTCTTCGGTCGCAGTTTCTTCGGGAACGGTATGCATCTCTTGTTCCACTTCTTGAAGCTCTTCCACTGCTTCTTTTTCAATTTCTTGTGCTACTTTTTCTTTTTTATTTTTCTGTTCGGACACGTTTGTCACCTCTTCTATTTTTGATTATCATGATAAAGCCTTGTTAAAACGGTTGTTAAATCGCGACTTACCAAATCAACTAAGCCCATCATGCGGTCGTATTCCATCCGTGTCGGGCCGAGGAGGACGATACCTCCAACATGTTCATTAGCGATGCTGTACGTTGCGGTAATAATACTACAATTCTCCATCAACTGATGATTGATTTCCGTACCAATCTTGACATGCAGGCCTTGAGGGATATTAGAAAAGAGCTGGTAAACATCCTTTTCCTGATCCATCAACCGCAGCAATTCACGAACTTTCGTAAAATCATGAAATTCCGGCTGATTCAAAATATTCGTCTTGCCGCCAAAATACACTTTTTCCTTACTAATTTGTTGAAATGACTCTTGCAAAATGGAAAGCATTAATTCATGATTCACCACATTACTTCGAAGTAATTCAGCTACTTCTGCGGGAATCACCGCCTTCATCTGATCAATTGGTAAACCAACCAACCTTTCATTCAAAATGTTGACAACTCGCTCCATATCGCTTGGCGTCATCGTCTCAGGAATCGTCACAACATGGTTGTCAATGTGACCCTGATCTGTAATGAGTATTAACATCGCTTGGTGTCGATTAATTGGTACGAAACGAAAACCACTTAGACGGTTCTGCTTCGACGCTGGACCAAGTAAAATCGATGTATAATTCGTCAAATCCGACAACATCAAGGCTGACTTCTGAATAAGCTGCTCCATTTCAAAGTAATTCTCTGAAAAAAGCGATTGGATGGATATAATATCCTGCTTATCAAGCTTCGGCGGATCTAACAAAGAATCGACATAGAAACGATATCCTTTCTCAGAAGGAATGCGTCCAGATGAAGAGTGGGTCTTCTCAATGAATCCGTATTCTTCAAGCACGCTCATCTCATTGCGAATCGTTGCTGAACTAAATGGTAAGTTGTTTTCCTTCAGCAAGTTCTTAGATCCAACTGGTTGCACAGTCTCGATGAAATGGTCGATAATGGCACGAAAAATCAGCAATTGCCTTTCGGTTAACATATCTATCACCTCTTTTAGCACTCGATAGGTTTAAGTGCTAAATACAATTATAAATTTACCACTCCGCCCGTCTGCTGTCAACAAAAAACACTCAATTTCAGACTAAAGTATTAATTAGCTGAAACCGAGCGTTGCTTACAGAAATTCTTGAAAAACATTGTTCCCTAAAAAACGGCCTCGTCGTGTCAGGCGGACGCTTTCTGGTGTAGACTCTAGCCAGCCTTTTTCGATGGTTTTGTCGATGGCGTTAGCAAATGTTGCATCCAATGATTGACCGAATTTAGCTTGGAAATGGGCTTTGTTGACACCTGCGACTTTGCGTAAACCGAGAAACATTTCTTCTTCCATCTTTTCTTTGAGTGAGAGTTCTTTTTGTTGGAAGGTTGGGAGGTCGCCGTTTTGTAAGGGTTGCATGTACTTTTTTAGTGGACCGTAATTGGCATAGCGTGTTTCGCCGATATAGCCATGTGCGCCAGCGCCAAATCCGAAGTAATGTTCGTTGCTCCAATAGACAATGTTATGACGACTTTCATAGCCTGGTTTCGCGAAGTTACTAATTTCGTATTGTTTTCGCCCGTGTTTTTCCATAGTAGACATTAATTTTTCGTACATGTTTGCCTCTGCATCTTCGCCGGGCAGAATTAGCTTGCCTTTTTGCATGAGGTTGTAGAAAATTGTTTTTGGTTCGATGATTAGTGAATACGCGGAGTAATGCGGTAAATCTAGGTCGAGCGCTTTTGTTAAAGTGTCTTCGAAATCGGCTTCTGTTTGACCTGGCAAACTGAAAATAAGATCGATGCTCACATTTTCAAAGCCAACTTGTTTTGCATTATTAACCGATTGGTATACATCGTCGACAGTATGGATTCGTCCAATTTTCTTTAGCAATTCATTGTTAAAGCTCTGTACGCCCATGCTTAAGCGATTGACGCCATAATCTTTCATAACTTGTAGTTTACTAATCGATAAATCACCAGGATTGGCCTCAAAACTGAATTCTGCGTTCTCCGTCATTGGGAATAGGCGCGAAATAGAAGAACATAATTTGGCCAATTGCGCTTCGTTCAAGGTGGTCGGCGTCCCTCCACCAACAAATACCGTCTCAACCGGACTCATTGTATGTCGCTTCGTCACCATTTCCATTTCTTTAATCAGTAAATCGACATATTCATCGACCGGCTGTCCTTCTAAAAATACTTTGTTAAAATCACAGTAGTAGCAAATATGTTCACAAAACGGAATATGAATATACACCGCGGTCATTTTGACTCACTCATTTCTTTAAGGGAAAAAGCGACAATTCTATGCTCTTTTAAGAACAGAGAAAATCGCTTTTCCTACCAACTCTTTTATTTATCATCCATTTTCAAGATAGCCATAAAGGCTTCTTGTGGCACTTCAACAGAACCAATGGACTTCATACGTTTCTTTCCTTCTTTTTGTTTCTCAAGCAATTTACGTTTACGCGAAACATCGCCGCCGTAACATTTAGCAAGTACGTTTTTACGCAATGCTTTGATTGTAGAGCGGGCAACTATTTTCGTACTAATCGCCGCTTGAATCGGAACTTCAAACTGCTGACGCGGAATAAGCTCTTTTAATTTCTCAACGATAATTTTCCCACGATCATAAGAGAAATCACGGTGAACAATAAAGCTAAGCGCGTCGACTTTCTCGTTGTTAAGCAGAATATCCATTTTCACAAGTTTCGATGGACGGTAGCCAATGAGTTCATAGTCAAAAGAGGCATAACCTTTCGTACCTGATTTCAACTGATCAAAAAAGTCATAAACAATCTCGGAAAGCGGCATTTCATAAATGACACTAACGCGAATATCGTCTAAATACTCCATAGTCATGAAATTCCCACGTTTATTTTGCGCAAGTTCCATCACAGCCCCAACATAATCGTTCGGAACCATGATTGTTGCCTTCACGTACGGTTCTTCTACTGATTCCATCACGCCTGGCTCTGGCATTTCCGCAGGGTTATCCACAACAATTTGCGTACCGTCTGTTAAATTCACGTGATAGATAACACTTGGTGCAGTCGTAATCAAGTCAATATTAAACTCACGCTCAATACGTTCTTGAATAATTTCCATATGAAGTAAACCAAGGAAACCACAACGGAAACCAAAACCTAAGGCTTGCGATGTTTCTGCCTCATACTGCAGTGCCGAGTCATTTAATTCTAATTTCTCCAACGCATCACGCAAGTCATTGTATTTAGCAGAATCAATCGGATACAAACCACAATACACCATTGGGTTTAATTTACGATAGCCTGGTAACGCTTCTGCGGCTGGGTTATTAGCTAATGTAATTGTATCCCCGACGCTTGTATCACTCACATTCTTAATAGCCGCAGTCAAATATCCGACATCGCCGACCATTAATTGATCTCTTGGCGTCGACTTAGGCGTGAATACGCCAACTTCTGTTACTTCAAATTCACGGCCATTTGCCATCATGCGAATTTTATCTCCAGCCTTCACAGAACCTTCCATGATACGAATATTCGCGATAACGCCACGATATGCATCAAATACGGAGTCAAAGATAAGTGCTTTTAGTGGCGCGTCGATATCTCCAGTCGGTGCAGGAATCTTAGCAACAACCTGCTCTAAAATTTCTTCAATACCAATACCCGACTTCGCCGATGCCAACACTGCATCTGAGGCATCTAGGCCAATAACATCTTCAATTTCGCCACGAACCCGTTCTGGTTCTGCAGCTGGAAGGTCAATTTTGTTAATAACAGGCATAATTTCCAAATCATTGTCTAGTGCCAAATATACATTGGCCAGCGTCTGCGCTTCAATACCTTGCGCCGCATCTACGACTAAAATAGCACCTTCACAAGCCGCCAAACTACGTGACACCTCATATGTGAAATCGACATGTCCAGGTGTATCAATCAAGTGAAAAATATATGTTTCGCCATCTTTGGCCGTATAGGATAATTCCACGGCGTTCAATTTAATTGTAATTCCACGTTCACGTTCCAAATCCATCGAATCAAGCAATTGAGCCTTCATTTCCCGATGCGTTAAAGCATTCGTTTTTTCAAGGATACGATCGGCAAGCGTTGATTTACCATGATCAATATGTGCTATTATCGAAAAATTTCTTATTTTCTTTTGTCTTTCTAGCATTTCTTCTTTCTTCATTTCTCCAGCTCCCGAATTCGAACTCATCTTATTAAAACGATGGCAAGCTAAGATAGATTATATCAGTAGAGCTCGCTATTTTCAATCACTTCCGATATTTTTCATGAAAAAATAAATAAATTAGTAAAGTAATATTGCAATATCCGCTTCATTTAGGTATAATAGCATTTGTTCTAGTGTAATTTTGAAGGGTATGGTATATATTATAGATACTACCTCATAAATTTGGGCGGAGGTGAATGAAATGCCAAATATTAAATCAGCAATCAAACGTGTAAAAACAACTGAAACTCGCAACAGCCGCAATGCATCACAACGTACTGCAATGCGTACAGCTGTTAAGAAATTCGAGCAAGCTGCAGAAAACAATGCAGATAACGCAAAAGAATTATATGTTGAAGCTAGCAAGAAATTAGACAGCGCAGTTAACAAAGGTCTACTTCACAAAAACAATGCAGCACGCAACAAATCTCGTTTAGCTAAAAAACTAGCTAAATAATCCGATTGAATAATCGTCGAAACATCGCACATTGTGTGGTGTTTTTTGTTTTGGAGAAGAAAAGATTCCTAACCTCCTCTTCCCCGCTTAACCCCATATCTAAACTACTATTTAACTCTTTGATCCTGTAACGAGAATAAAAACCATTCTAACCTCTGCGCCTTATCTCCGTAACCTGTCTTCATTTCAAAATCCATTTCTGCCAAACGTTCCAATGTTGCAGTTAGTTGCTCATATGAAAAACTTTTCGCCTGCCTAGCGCCAATTTTAACTCGGAAGGGATGCACTTTTAGTTTCTGGGCAACTTGTTGTTGACTGAAACCTTGTTTCTCTAATAGCTTTATCTGCGTTAATAATCGGAACTGACTTGCGATAAGTGCCAGTATTTTTATTGGTTCTTCTTTTTGCTTCAACAAATCATAATAAATGCTAAGCGCGCCACTAATATCTAGCGCAATCATCTTATCTAGTAGCAAGAAAATATTCTGCTCTAGCGACCTAACTACCAGGCTTTCGACATCTGCTACGCTAATTTCACGGCTTTCTAATTTATATAACATCAACTTATCTAGCTCATTCATCGCTGTAGTTAATTGCCCGCCAGTCAGTTCCATCAATCGTTCAATAGCTGGTATTTCCATGCTGAAATCATTATTTTTGATTGCTGATTGAATCCATTTTCGTAATTCAGCGTCATTTGGACGTTTAGCATCTACGATAGTCGCTTGTTTCTTGAGCAATTTCGTTAACTTCTTACGTTCGTCAAGTTTCTCTACTCTCGCAATGATAACTAAAATAGAATAGTCGACAGGTTCATTCAAGTAGTCTTCAAACCTAGCTGTTCGGTGTTCTATCTTGCTCTTCGTTTTCTCCGTCGTTAAAAATGAAGGGTTCGAAGCTACAATTAGACGGCGATCACCAAAGAAAGGAATCGTTTCGGCTTCCTCAATCACCTGTTCAATGGCTGTTTCATCTAAATCAAAATTGGCATAATTAAAATCTGTATCTTCTGTATCCAAGATGTTTGCAACTAGTCTTTTTTTCGTTTCGTTAATGATATAATCCTCGGTTCCGATAATTAAATAAATCGGCGCAAATTGCTTCTTCTCGATTTTTTTCCACTCTGCAATCATCTCTTGCCCCCACTTTCTATCGTCTCACCATCTATCGTAAATCAACTACCAACTTTACGCAAGCACAAAATCATTCTAACCCAAAGCTAAATCCTTCCGAAAAAGTATAACGGACCTCTCCTTGTAAGTCCGTTCGATAAATAGTAGCCTGCGCGTCTTCCAATGTCGTCAATGTTTCTTCGCGAGGATGTCCAAAGCGGTTACCTAACCCACAAGAAATAATCGCAATATCTGGTTTAACTTTATCAATAAATGCTGGCGTTGTGGATGTTTTACTCCCATGATGTCCTACTTTTAGTATGTCAGCTTTTATTAACGGATTATCAAGTAAAGCCTGTTCCGTCTCTGCTTCAATATCGCCTGTGAATAGCCATTTCCTATTATCTAATGTCGCCGCAATGACAATAGAGTCGTTATTTCCAGCTTCTCCTCTTATTTTTGGACTGATGACTTGAAAAGTAGACTCGCCTATTCGCCAATTATATCCAGCTAATACTTTCCTTGTTGGCGTTTCTGGTAGTGCTTGTAAAGCTTTTTTCATGATGCTTTTCGTTTCCCCACCATCAGCATAGATTAGTTCTTTTATGCGAATCATGTGTCCTACGTCAATTAGCCCTTCCATATGATCTGCGTCACTATGCGTAACGATTAGCTTATCGACTTTAGATATGCCTCTTGATTTGAGAACAGGGACCACAATGTTTTTCCCAATCGAAAATGGTTCTTTACGCTCTGCCCATTTCTCCTTCTCAAAAGCCATTTGACCGCCGACATCAATGACATAATTTCCTTTATTCCACGGCAACTGGATTAATATGCTATCGCCTTGCCCGACATCGATTAAGGAAACTTTGCCCGTCCAATTAACGGAGCTAATAAACAAACATAAAACTATTGGGATTAAATATCGACAAACCTTCCCTGTCTTCTCCCACTGATAAAAAAAGAAAAATGAAAGAATTACAAGCAAAATTACGAAGACACTGCTGGGTCTGCCAGTTACCCATGTCGTAAATGGAATACTTTGTAACAGGACGGCAAATGTTTCTGAAACTGTAACGGCTATTTTCATGATAGCTGTTGGAACAACTAATAAAAGCGGTATTACATTCAAACAAAATAGTAGTAAAAAGCTAAGTGGTAGCAATATAAACGTGAATAAAGGCACATATATAATATTCAGAAATACACCAACAATCGAGAATTCATAAAAATGATAACTCATGACTGCGATTCCAGAAATAGTGGATATGAGTGAAACGTACAATGAGTTTAATAAATTAGACGATGTTCGCCGCATAATTTTTCGCCCGGATAAAATTATTGCAAAAGAAACCGCATAAGAAAGTTGGAAGCCTATTTCAAATACACAATATGGCGAAAACAAAAAGACAAGCATGAAACTACAGCATAGCGCCTGTAAAGAAGTAATCCGAATCGGTAATAAGTTGCCAAGCATTAAGCAGATTGTCATGACAGCCGCTCGAACAACAGGGGCATTCCCTCCTGTCATTAGGCAGTACAACGGTAATAAACACATGATTGTAATGGCTGTTTTTTCAATTTGGAAACCTAGTCGGCGCAATAATAGCAAGAAACCTGACACAATGAGATTTACATGTAGACCTGAAATGGCTAATAAATGGACAACTCCTAAACGTTGATAATTATCATACACAGTCGCATCTACATAACTTCTGTCACCATAAATCAATGAAGCAACATACGGTGCAATCTTATTATCTAAAGTGGTGTCTATCTTTTCCAGCTGAGATTTCCTGAAATTCTTCAATGTATGCAATAGCGATTTATTCGATATCTGAGTAGACTTCAATGAATTCGCTTTCCACAACCAATGCACTTTCTTATGGTATAGAAAAGCCTGGTAATTGAATTGATCTTTGTTTCGATTCTTTTCAGGAGCTTCTAGAACACCATTTATTTGCAACTGATCGCCGTATTTCAACTGCTTCAACTGTTGTTGTTCTTTTTGGCTTGCGATTTTATAGCTTAGTTGTAGACGTTCTCCTCGGTATATAACTTGTGCTCGGAAGGCATCTCCATCGATTGTCATTCCATCATTTAGTGTTGCAGTAACTTCTAATTCACCTGATTCCAATACAGATTGGTTCTGGTTATCAGAAAACCAGAAAAAACCTCCTGCTGCAAGTGCAATACTGAGGAAAACTACTAAATTAGAACGTTTGAATAAGAGAGCAAGAATAAGTAGTATACCTAGTAACAGAAAGGTTTTTGTAGAAATAATCGTACATATTACAGCGGAGATAATCGCTATAGTAGCCGTCAAAAAAAGACGTTCTATAACACTCACCTCGCTTTATTTTAAAAATTGTTCTTTTAATTTAGCTTCTAGATGCGTTATTGTTTCTTGCGGAATGTCTTCTTGTTGCAAGACTTCTTGCACCGTTTGAATGACTGTTTGTTCGATTTGCGCGGTATTGCTGAGCACATGTTCATCGAATGGTACTTTCTTTACTTCGACGCCTGCTCGTTCGAACAATTCAATCGCATATGGATGGTTCTTATAATCTTTCGCGTAATAAACAGCTTTTATTCCGGCTTGAATAATCGATTTGCAACAAGCCACACATGGAAAATGGGTGACATACATTTCTGCGTGATCCGTTGATGCACCAAATTTTGCGCATTGTAATATCGCATTCATTTCCGCATGAATGGTGCGAATGCAGTGTCCTTCGACTACGTAACAGCCTTCTTCGCTGCAATGATCACCGCCTGCAATAGAACCATTATAGCCACCTGCGATAATACGTTTATCTCGAACAATAGTAGCGCCAACCATTAGGCGAGTACATGTACTTCTAGAAGATATTAAATGACTTTGTGCTAAAAAGAATTGATCCCAAGCTATTCTTTGCATATTTGTCGCTCCTTTAAAGTTGATGCTTTAAGTATATGCTTTTCGAATTCGCTACGTCAATAACTTTTCACTCCACTGTAATATGTTCGCTCAAGCGTTCTACAGTTTTAGCTCCAATTCCTGATACTTTTGACAGGTCCTCTACTTTCTGGAACAGTCCTTCTTTTTCTCGATAATCGATTATTGCTTGTGCTTTTGTTGCACCGATGCCA
Organism: Listeria booriae; assembly: GCF_000766865.1. Lineage (GTDB taxonomy): Bacteria > Bacillota > Bacilli > Lactobacillales > Listeriaceae > Listeria_A > Listeria_A booriae. Next base: position 43,262 of record NZ_JNFA01000019.1, on the reverse strand, counting down.
GGAATGGTTTGTAGTGCTGTGGTATCTGCCGTGTTGATATTTACCTTCTTGGAATCGCCTCCTCCTGATGCTTCGGCTTGGGCTGTTGTGACTGGTTGAATGCCCTCTTCGCCTACTTTTCCAGCATAAATAACCATCTCATCAGTGACTTTTTGAGCCATGTTGAGAAGCTTTACGTCTGCTTCGGGTGATAGTCCTCCCGCTTTTAGAATGGCATCTTTCACGCGACTATCTGCTGCTAACTCATAGACGCCAGGCTTGTTTACAGCGCCTTTTACGTCCACGATTAACACTTTGGATGTCGTTGGTTCCTGTTTCTCGGCTTTTGCCTCAACAACAGGGGCTTCTTGTGCTACTGCGTCGGTTGTGGCCACTTCTTCGTCTTTTTGCATGAAGAAAAATAAGCCTGCTGCGACTAATAATGCGGCGACACCAATAATGTACTTCTTGTATGTTTGCCATAAATCTAACATCTTCTTCACCTGCCTTTAATAATTTTATTCGCCATCCCCTCTCTTTTTCCTTCTTTCAGTCGCCGGCTTCTAAAACGCAAAAAAGAGAAATGACCAGTAGAAAAGTCATTTCTCGCAGATGAAAAAGATTCTTTCACTTGTTTTAGTAGGCTCAGAATTTGTAAAATCCGCACAAATTTTTATTTTACGAAATCCAGCTTCTGTAATTGCTTTTCGGTACCATTCGACAGGATACGTGCGTTCTTTATGTAGCTCGTCATAGCGCTCATACAAGCCATTTGGTGTTTCTCGGAAGAACGTTAATTCATGTTCTACGGAATGTGGAAATTCCCCGGGAAACGAGTTCCAAACGCATGAAATTTCGATATCACTATCGCCATAACTGTAATCTTTGAAGCATTCGTCCACTTTATAAACGGAATGGACGTCGAACAAGAAAATACCGCCTTCTTTTAAGTTGGCATATACGCTTTGCAGTGTGCCGTGAACTTGTGCTTCTGTCTCTAAATAATTAAGTGAGTCGCAAAAACACGTCACCAAATCAAATATATCTAGCGCTTCCATCTGCGACATGTCTTGTTGTAGCAATGTTAGTGGCACATCTTCGCGCAATGCTTTCTCACTTGCAACGGCTAGCATTTCTTCTGACAAGTCTACACCTGTCACTTCGAAATCATCCTTTGCCAACCTAACAGCAAGCTCAGCCGTCCCACACGCCACGTCAAGCACTTTTCCGCCTGGTTCAGGTAAATAGGGCTTCGCAAAAGAAAACCAGTTGTCGTACAGCTCCTCGTCCATGAGCGCATCGTAAAAGTTAGGAAAATACTCGTAACTCACTTTTATCTCCTCCAATCAAAAAAGGAGCCGTTTCCAGCCCCTTTCGCATTTCTTACATTGTAAAAGCTGCTTCGATGTTTTCTAGCGGTGCGTCTCCCCAAAGTTTCTCAAGGTTGTAGTAGCTACGCTCATCTTTGTGGAATACGTGAACAATCACATCGCCAAGATCAAGCAAAATCCATTTAGCGGCGTCAAAACCTTCTAAACGTTTCACATCTACATCATTTTCTTGCGCTTTTTCTTTGATTTCTTGGGCAATTGCTTGTACTTGCTTATCGGAATTACCGTGGCAAATAACAAAATAATCGGCAAATGCGGATAAGCCTTCCATATTAAGCGCCAGAATGTCCTCTGCTCGCTTATCGTCCGCTGCTTTCGCGGTTAACATTAATAAATCGTGACTTTTCAATAGTTATACCTCACCTTCAATTTGTAAACGTGCAAAATAATTATATGCTTCAAATGTATCTGGAAAAATCGGTTGTCTTTTCGTGATTAAAAAAGTAATGGTGTTTGCTAAGGCGAAAAGCATCGCGGCATCCAACGAGTCAAAAGACAAACGGCGAGCCTTGTAAACGCCAGGGAAAGAGCGATTTGGTTCCGTGTAGTCCGCCAAATAAATAATTTTATCCAGTGTACTCATCGCAGCATTTCCTGTTGTATGGCAAGCGATTGCTTGTAAAACGGCTTCGTCTTCTACGCCAAACTTTTCTTTTGCTAAAAAAGCGCCTACGGGAGCGTGCCACAGTTCTTGATTATAGGTGAATAGTTTTGGATCCATTTTTTGTTCGACCATAATTGCCATCATTGCTTCTTTATCCACATATTTCGCATAATCATGCAGTAACGCCGCAGTACTTGTTTGTTTTGCGTCAATATCGTAATGCTCCGCAAGCTCTAATGCTGTTTTTTCAACACCTAGCGTATGGATGAAACGTTTTTCGGGCATAGCTTCTTTTACGGCTTCTAAAATTTCTTCTCTATTCATATAAATGATGCTCCTTTATATACTTGCTCACTTGTTCAGGAACGTAATAATCAATTGGCAATCCAGCTACCAAGCGTTCTCGTAGCAACGACGAAGATATGTCCATCGCGGGAACTTGAATTTCCTCAATGTCGTATGGCGTGTTTCCATCATAATGAGGTCGATTGACGCCAACAAAGTTCACAAGTTTTATCAATTCATTAATATGATACCACTTCGGTAAATATTCAACCATATCTCCGCCAATTATAAAGGAAAATGCGGCATTTGGAAACTCTTTTGTCATTTCCAACATCGTATCGTACGTATAGGATTTCCCTGTTCGCTTCATTTCGCGGTCATCTATTTCGAAATAGGGATTATCTTTAATTGCCAAATCAAGCATTTGCAAACGGTCTGCATTGCTCGCTAAGCCACTTTCTTGTTTATGTGGTGGAATAGCATTTGGCAAGAAAATAATTTTCTCAAGACCTAACTTTATGCGCGCTTCGTTGGCAATAATTAAATGTGCATGATGTGGCGGATCAAATGTGCCACCTAAAATACCGATTTTTGCGTTCAAGGCAATTCCACCTTCTTATGGCAATTGGATTTGTTTTTTATTGCGTGATTCTTTGTATAGAATAATCGTGCGGCCAATGATTTGAACAAGTTCAGAGCCAGAACGCGAACTGATCATTTCGGCTACTTCTTCTTTTGGCTCGTCACAATTTTGTAGAATCGAGATTTTGATTAATTCGCGAACTTCTAGAGCTTCAGCGACTTGCTTGATTAAATTCGGTGATACCCCACCTTTTCCTACTTGAAAAATGGCATCGATATCGTGAGCTTCTTTGCGTAAAAAACGCTTTTGTACATTGGTTAACATTCGGTTCCTCCTACTTGTTTCAATACAATTTGTTTCATTAATTCACGGTCAGCATCAAGGCCTGTCCAGAGTTGGAAGGCAATGGCGGCTTGATTTACGAACATTGGTAAGCCGTTTTGAATGATGGCGCCGTGTGTTTCTGCTTCTTCTAAAAAGGCTGTTTTAGCGGGATTGTAAATAATGTCTGAGGCGTTGGTGCCAGGTGCTAAATTTTGCAGACTGATTGGTAATTCCGGGTTTTCTTTTGTGAGACCTGCGGATGTGGTTTGAATGATAATCGTATAGTCCGCGAGATTGGTCTCGGCTTCTTGTAAGCTAATTGCCGCGTGGATTGTGCCTGCCACCATGTTTATCGCTTTTTCTACTGTGCGATTGGCGATGGTTATGTTGGCGTCTGTGCGATTGGCTAGCGCGTGGAAAATCGCTTTACTTGCACCGCCAGCTCCTAAAATAAGAATTTGATCTGTATGTGTGATTGGTTTGATGGTTTGGAGTCCTTCCAAATAGCCTGCGCCATCTGTATTATAACCGGTCCATTTCCCATCGCGCACAACCACTGTATTAACGGCACCACAAGCTTTTGCTTCTACATCAATAGCATCTAGAAACGGCAGAATTTTCTCTTTGAACGGACTTGTGATGTTAAAACCGCTGATACCAAGTGTTTTTAAGCCTAGCATGGCATCAGCGAATGTTTCTTCTTCAAGCAAAAATGGGACGTAGCTTGCATCTAGCTGATTTTTTTCTAAAAGAGCCGTATGCATCGCCGGGGAAAGGGAATGAGCAATTGGGTTGCCGATAACGCAATACAATTTCTTCATAAAGTGGCTCTCCTCCTTATACGATAGATCTGCGGATAGTGACACTTACGCCATCCGGTACCCAAGCTGTGACTTTTGCGCCGCCTTCTGGTACTGTAATCCAACCTAATCCGGAAAAGACGATATCTGCTTTTTCTTTGATGGAAAATGTGTATGGTACTAGTTTTGGCAAGGCTTCGATGTCTGTTTCGCCTGGTGGTTGTAGCAATTTGCCAGCTTGTGTTTCGTATAGATTGTCCGCTTTTTCGAGTTTCGTGCGGTGAACCATTAAATTATTCGATGTGTAGACGACGAACGATCTTCTGCCGCCACTTGTATAGTCAAATCGTGCTAGTGCGCCAAGGAATAATGTTTGTTCCTCGTTTAACTGGAAAACAAGCGGTTTGATTTCTTTTTTCGGTGAAATGACTTTTAGTGTCGCTGCATCAACGACGTGCGCGATTTGATGGTGATTGATAATCCCTGGTGTGTCAACGAGTACGCTACCGTCATCGAGTGGAATTTCAATCTTATCTAATGTCGTACCTGGGAATTGGGATGTTGTAATGACATCGTTTTCGCCAGTCGCCACTTTAATAATGCGGTTAATTAGTGTGGATTTACCAACATTTGTACAGCCCACAACGAAAACATCGCGGCCATCACGTTCTTCTTCAATCTTCTCAAGCAATGCTTCAAAAGAATGACCTTTCTCAGCGCTGACAAGGACGCAATCTGTTGGTGCTAAGCCAAGCTCACGGGCACGCCCACGCATCCATTGTGTCAAGCGTTCACGTTTCAATGATTTTGGTAGTAAATCGGCTTTATTTCCGACAAGTAGCACTGGATTATTGCCTACAAAACGGTGTAAGCCTGGTAACCAGCTACCATCGAAATCGAAAATATCGACAACATAAACAATCAAGGCTTCTTTTGTTCCTAATTGGTTTAAAATCTTCAAAAAGTCATCGTCCGTTAGTGGTACATCTTGAATTTCATTGTAATGTTTCAAGCGGAAACAACGCTGGCAAATAACGTCTTCTTTGTCTAAAGAAGATTCAGGCGCGTAGCCCGGTTTGGTTTTATCGGTCGTTTGAATCACGGCTCCACAGCCAATACATCTAATTTCTTCGGTCACAGAGAATCCTCCCATTTTAGTTCTGATTTTTTAGCTAGTTTTTTCAAAATTATTCGTTCCATGAAACGATTGAATTTCGTCGCAAAGCCGTCTGTGTCTTTTACAGGGCGCACGAAAATAGTCGTCAAACGTTGGCGATTGCCACCAAATATATCAGTCATGATCTGATCGCCTATCATCACGGTTTCTTCTGGCGTTGAACCAAGGTCGGCTAACGCTTGTTGGAACGCCGTTGCTAGTGGTTTCTTCGCTTTTGCTAAATACGGAATTTTAGTTGCGATGGCCACTCGCTTCACGCGTTCTTCGTTATTATTCGATACGATCATCACTTTGATACCTTCTTCTTCTAACAGACGAAACCAGTTCGAGATTTCATCGGTTGCATCGAGTTGATCCCAAGCGAGTAACGTATTATCTAAATCTGTTAATACCGTCGTTTTCCCCATTTTTCGCAGTTGGTCGGCGGTAATACCAAACGGCGATGTTAACATTTTATCCGGCGAGAATTTTTTTAGCAAAATAGGCACCTCTTCTTATTTAATCGGTTCACTAACTTGTAATCCTAATAAATTTTAACATCTTTCGGCGTATTTTACAAAAAAATCTGTGAGAAGTGCTATAATGAAGTGGAAAATACCTATTTCAAGGGGGATTATTATGTCGAAAAACTATGCTCTAGTCTGGGATTTAGACGCGATTTATTCGGGTGGAAGTGGCTCAGAAGCGCTCTTAGAAGCCTTGGCGGAAACAACGAAAGACATCGCGTCATTTAAACAAGCGGTGCGCGATTGGGAAATTCCAAGCGGCTCAGCTGATGTGAGTGAATTTTTATTATTGATTAACCAAAATGCAGATATTGCGAAACAATTGATGAACGCAGCGGCATTTTTAGAATGTTTATCTTCTGCGGATACGCGTGATTTGAAAGCGGTGGAACTTTCTGGCGATGTGTATCAACAATTATCTGAGTTAGAAACGATTGAAAATGAATGGCATGAGAAATTCGCCCTTATTTCAGATGATGTATGGGCTTCCTTACTGCAAGAAAATGGCTTGAGCGAGATTGCTTTCGTGTTGAATGAAGCTCGCGATAATCGGAAGAAAAAAGGAACGCGTGATGAAGAAACGGTGATTAGCGCGCTGAATGTTGACGGTTATCGTGGTTGGTCGGATCATTATGATACGATTGTAGCAACAATTCGCGTGCCTGTAACGATTGATGGTGAGGACAAAGAAGTTTCAGCTGGACAAGCATTGAATTTGCTTAGCCATCCTGACCGTGCCGTTCGTGTCGCTGTTTTTGAAGCATACGGAAAGGCGTGGCAAGAGAAATCGCAGTTGTTTAGTGATACGCTAAACCATCTCGCTGGCTTCCGGCTTGCAGTATATCGCACGCGTAAATGGGACAACGTTCTCTCTGAACCGCTAGCTATCAACCGTTTGGATGAAAAAACACTCGCAACTATGTGGGAAGTTATCGAGATGCATAAAGCGACATTTGTTGACTTCTTAAATCGGAAAGCCCAACTTTTTGGTATTGAAAAATTGAGTTTTCATGATGTTTTTGCACCACTTACGCTGGATTCTGAGCCGAAGAAATATACGTATCAAGAAGGTGCGGATTTTATTTTGACACAGTTTGCGAAATTTAGCCCGAAAATGGCTAGTTTTGCGAAACATGCGTTTGAACAGCAATGGATTGAAGCCGAGGATCGCGATAATAAGCGTCCTGGTGGCTTTTGTACGGACTTCCCGTTGGAGAAGGAAAGTCGCATCTTTATGACGTATGACGGTGCTCCTGGGACGGTTGCGACATTGGCTCATGAGTTAGGACATGCCTTCCACTCGCACGTGATTCGTGATGAACCGTTTGAAAATACGAATTATGCGATGAATGTGGCAGAAACTGCTTCTACTTTTGCAGAAATGATTATTGCCGACGCTTCCGTGAAAGAGGCTGCGACAAAAGAAGAGAAAATCGTTCTTTTGGAAGACAAAATTGGCCGTAGTATCGCTTTCTTTATGGACATTCGCGCCCGTTTCTTGTTTGAAACACGTTTTTATGAAGCACGCAAAGAAGGCCTTGTTTCTGCGGATCGTCTAAATACATTGATGGAAGAAGCGCAACGTGAAGCGTTTAAAGATGCGTTATCAGAATATCATCCACAATTTTGGTCTTCCAAATTGCATTTTTACATCGCGGAAGTGCCATTTTATAACTTCCCCTACACATTCGGCTATTTGTTCTCATTAGGCATTTACCACCAAGCATTAGCAGAAGGAAGCGGCTACGAAGACAAATACATCGCCTTACTACAAGACACTGGCGCGATGACAACCGAACAATTAGCTCAAAAACATTTAAACATCGACTTAACAAAACCAGATTTCTGGGAAAGCGCACTAGAAATCGCTGTTGGAGACGTCAAGGAATTCCTAGAGTTAACAAACGACCTCGTATAAAAGCAAAGCCCGCCAAGCACAATCGTGTTTCGCGGGCTTTTTTTGACTATAATTGCGCTAATAATTGCAAAATACACGTTGATGAGTTCGCAGCAGCCGTCGCCAAGAATTCATCAAAAGAAACGCTTGCTTCACTATCCGCCACATCAGAAAGTGCACGAATAATTAAAAACGGGACATCGAATTGGTGAGCAACTTGCGCAATCGCACAGGCTTCCATTTCTACAGCCTTCACTTCCGGAAAGAATGTCGTAATCATTTCTCTTTGGTCTGGGCGATGAATGAATGAATCCGTTGTTACAACAAGGCCATACACCGCTTTGCCCTTTTCAGAAAAATTGTCTTGATATACTTGTTGCGCCAGTTGCATCGCAGTAGCGTCGCCTTGATATTGTGCTGGCATTTGTGGAACTTGTCCATATGTATAGCCAAATGCAGTTGCATCCACATCTCCGTAAGCAACATTGTCAGAAATAATGACATCCCCTACTTCTAATTCTGCGCCAATTCCGCCTGCCGAGCCCGTATTGATAATCAACGAAATATCATAATGATCGCATAATAACGTGGTGGATAATGCAGCATTTACTTTTCCGATACCAGATTTCAGCAAGACAACTTCCTTTCCTGCAAGTTCACCAACGTAAAATTCTGCACTAGCAATCGTTACTTCTTCCAAATTCACGAGCTTTTCTCGCAAAATCATCACTTCTTCTTCCATCGCACCAATAATAGCGATTTTCCCCATGTGTCATCCTCCTAAAAAAACTGTGCCCGAACAGAGTCGAAACACAGCTTTGTACTAATTTTTCTTGTCATTTGTTTTTAGTTCTTCTACTTTTGTTGGCTGCCATCCTGAACCATCTTTCCATGTAATGTAAATACGGTATGCCTTGTCTGGGTCTTCTTTTGTAGAAATCGTTCCTACAGATTGTGTTGCAGGATCTTCTCCACGCCCCACATACCAAACCGTCATATCGCCTTTATCAATACTTGTTGCTTCTGAAAAAGCAGCTACTTTTTCGCTCCAGTCTTGACTATCCATTTCATAGGAATTGACGTGATCGCCTTTTTGTTCGGTTGGAATCACTTTCCAGTCTTTCGTGATTACTTTCGATACGTTTGGATCATCACTTGTCTCAGTGACTGTTTCTTCTTTTGGTTTCTCGGTTGTGTCTTTTTTCTTGGTGTCGTCTTTTGTTGTGTCTTTAGCTTGTTGCGTGGTTGCTGGCTTTGTTTCTTGCGGTTCTTTTGTATCCTCAGCCGTTAAAAAAAAAACGAGCCATAGAACTGCAATGATGAGTACACTTACTAAAATAATGAGAACGTTCAATGTGATGCTTGTTCTCTTATGTTTGCTATTTTGTTCGGAGCGTGATGCTTCTACTTTGTTTTCGGCAATGCGTCGCTGCTCTTCTTTTTGTGATTTTTGGTCCATTGTGACACCACCTTATTCGTCCAGAGGAGCAAGCGGGCTTCATTTCCTACTTGCTCCCCTGAAAGTTTCTCATTGTATGTTTTCGTTATGCACTGATTTTGACGATTTTAACGTTCATTTCGCCGCCTGGTGTTTGGATGGAAACTTCGTCGCCTTCTTTACAACCTAATAGTGCTTTAGCGATTGGTGAATCATTGGAGATTAGACCTTCAAATGGATCTGCTTCTGCGCTACCTACGATAGTGTACGTTTCTTCGTCGCCATTTGGTAATTCTACGAAAGTAACGGTGTTTCCTAGTGCTACTTCTCCACTCATTGCACTTGCATCAATGATTTGTGCATTGCGAATCATATTTTCAAGCGTTGTGATTCGACCCTCTACAAATGCTTGTTCGTCTTTTGCTGAATCATACTCGGAGTTCTCTGAAAGGTCGCCGAAGCTACGCGCAATCTTAATACGTTCTACGACTTCTTTACGTTTTACTGTTTTTAAATCTGCTAGTTCGTTTTCTAATTTTGCTTTACCTTCTAATGTCATTGGGAATACTTTTTCTGTAGCCAAATTCTTTCTCTCCTTCATCTGTTTATTAAAAGAACGAAAAAGGTGGCTCCTTTTCCGCACTATAACATGTATTTACTTTACGCCTGAAAGATTAACACGATTTTCAGGAAATGTCCAGCAAATTTTGTCCAATAGTGAAATTCTATCTTAATTTGTTGATAATTACAAGCCGTAGCGTCGCATTTATAGGTGTGCTTCTAGGATTGTCGCGACTTTTGTTGTCATTAAATCAATGGCTACCTTGTTTTCGCCGCCTTCTGGAATAATAATGTCTGCGTATTTTTTTGTTGGCTCGATAAACTTCTGATACATTGGCTTTACAACGGTTAAGTACTGCTCAATAACGGATTCCATCGTCCGACCGCGCTCGTTCACATCGCGAACCATACGTCGCAAAATCCGAATATCGTCGTCTGTGTCAACATACACTTTAATGTCCATCAAATCACGTAAACGCGGATCTTCAAGAATCAAAATGCCTTCTAAAATAATGACTTCCTTTGGTTCTTGATGAATAATTTCGCTGGATCGCGTGTATAATTCGTAATCGTAAACCGGTTTATCGATAGGCTCATAACGCAGCAATTGCTTCAAATGCCGAATTAAAAGGTCGGTATCAAAGGCTAGCGGATGGTCATAATTCGTCTCCAAACGCTCTTCAAACGCCATTTCTGCTTGATCTTTATAATAAAAATCTTGTTCTAACATTAAAATCGAGTGGCCTGTAAAATGGTCATAAATCGCCTTACTAACACTTGTCTTTCCTGAACCACTTCCACCAGTGACACCTACTACTATCGGCTTATTCTGCATCATTATACGTCTTCCTTTCTGCGACTAATCGCAAGGCCGTCTCCAAGTGGAATCGTTGTTGTCGTAAAATCAGGATTTTGCAGTAACCAGTCGTTGAATTCGCGCATTTTTCGTGATACGCGTTGTTTTTGTTGTGCGCGCGGTGAATCATGTAACGCCAAGCCTTTGAAAAGGACATTGTCACTATAAATCACACCGTTCGGAGCCAATTTCTCAATGTAGATGTCAAAGAACTTCGCATATTGCGCTTTGGCTGCATCGATAAAAATCGCATCGAAATTCTCTTTTTCAAGCACGATGGAGCTATCTTCTAACGCATCCATAAGCAAAACTTCCACACGATCTTCAGCGCCAAACTCACGAACGTTGTGCCATGCGCGGTCGTATCTCGTTTCATCGCGTTCCATCGTCACAATATGTACATCTGGCAAGGCATCTGCCATCCGTAAAGCGGAATATCCAATCGCAGTACCAATTTCCAAAATTCGCTTTGGTTGTTGAATCTGCAAAATCTGCAACATAAAATGCATCGAATCGATTTCCATAATCGGTACTTCGTTTTCTTTTGCATAAGCTTCCAATTCCATAAAAAACGGTTTGCGTTCTGGAATATGTGAAAGCAAATAATTATGAATTAGCGTATCATTCACGGCCTTTTATCCCCTTTAATAAACTAATGATAAGCGTCTGTCACACCTAGCGGCATACAACAAACGCTTATCACAGCTTTCATTTAATCATTATTCGTAATATGTTCTTGTTTTAGCTTGTTATGCTCTTCTAGCGTTTTTGAAAAGTAAACTTGTCCGGTCTTCGTATTCGCTAAAAAGTACAGGTAATCCGTCTTCTCAGGAGCCAGTGCAGCTTCCATCGATGTTTGACCACTGTTAGATATCGGACCTGGCGGTAAACCTTTATTTTTGTAGGTATTATATGGCGAGTCGACTTCTAAATCTTTGTAAAGCGTCCTCGATTTATGTTTACCAAGCGCATAAAGCACTGTCGGGTCGGTTTGTAACGGCATCTTCTCTTTTATACGGTTATAAAAAACACTGGAAATCTTCTTGCGGTCCACATTCGCCGTCGCTTCTTTTTCAATTAAGGAAGACATCGTCAAAAAGGTGTGCACAGACATTTTCTGTTTCGTAAGCTCTGGCTTAAATTGAGCAATATTCGTATCTGTTGCCTTCACCATTTGCGTGATCATTGCTTTCGCATCTTGCTTACTATCAAATTCGTACGTGGCTGGGTATAAATAACCTTCCAGTGGATGCTTCACATTTGGTGCTAACACAGCATTGCTAAGCGTATCTGGATAAGCCGCAATCAGTTCTTTCACGAACATTTTATCATCCATTACTTTCAAGACATCTTCTTTCTTCAATGTCGGCTGATACGTCACCATTCGGTCTGCAATCTGATCCAGTGAGTAGCCTTCTGGAATGACAAGCTTCGAAGGTGCAACAACCTGCCCTTTCTTCAGTTCCGCAATAACTTGTTCCACAGACATCGATGGGCTTAATTTATATTTCCCTGCTTTTAAATTCACTTCATTCTTATATTTCACATAGTATGTAAAAATCATACTACTATTAATCACTTGATTTTCTTCTAGAATATCGCCAATTTCTGACACTTTAGAGCCTTTTGGGATATCAACAATAATGGATTCATTGCTTTTGGCGTTCACGGCTTGCAACTGTGAATCCACATAAAAATAGCCTCCAACTGTTAGGGCAACAAGTATCAACGCAATACTTGATATAATTAGCGTGATCATTTTGCTCTTGGATTTTTTCATATCTAAACCTCTTTCATTCGTCTATACAAAACTATTCCTTATCTATTATAACGGTAATGCGTACGATAGTTCAACCACATTCTGCAAAAAATATAAATTCGTGACGTTTTGGACATATTTAGCTATAATAGAACAATACAAAAAGAAAGAAGGCTTTCTATGCTACATTCCATTATTGAAGGACTACAAAACTTTGTGATGACATTAATTGATTTATTTGGCCATTGGGGCATTTTCTGGGCGATGGTGATTGAAAGCGTCTGTATCCCACTTCCAAGTGAAGTCGTGATGCTATTCGGCGGTTTCATGGCAGAAGCTGGCGATTTGAACTTTTGGCTCGTTGTTTTCGCGGGGATTGCTGGAAATCTAGTTGGCTCCCTAATCGCGTATTACATAGGGAAATTTGGCGGTCGCGCGCTTGTTTTGAAATTTGGGAAATATATTTTCTTAAATGTTGGACACCTGGATCTTGCGGAACACTGGTTTCAGAAGTACGGCGCATCGGCTGTATTCTTCGGGCGGATTTTGCCGGTTATTCGGACGTTCATTTCACTGCCTGCCGGTATTGCGAAGATGAATATTTGGAAATTCGTCATCTATACGATTCTCGGCTGTATTCCGTGGAACATCTTCTTGACCTATTTAGGTTACAAGCTTGGCGCCAACTGGAGTGTTGTGGAGCAATATACACGCCCAATCAGCTACGCCATGCTCGCACTACTCGTCATCATCGTCATTTATTTAATCGTAAAAATTGTTAAAAAACGCAAACCAACAGCGTAAAGGAACAACAAAAAAGGCAGGAGATACGCACGCGAATGGTGCATTATCTCTTGCCTTTATTTTTTACTCTTCGTCCTCGTCTTCTAGGAATGTTGCTAGGACTTCTTCAATCATGTCCCACTCTTCTTCTGTTTCTACAGGTTTCAATTCACCTTGTGTACCGTCTTCGTTTTCGATGAAAGAAGAAGCTTGTAATTCGATTTCTTCTTCATCTTCTGCGCTTTCTGGGTAATAAAGAACGTAAGATTTCTCAAACTCATCGGAATTAAAGGAGAAAAGGACTGCGTAAAGCTCCTCGTTACCGTCTTCGTCTACTACTGTAATGTGTTCGTGATCATGTTCATGATTTTCTGTCATAATGGACACCTCTTTATCATTAATTGTTTGCATCTAAATAAGATTGCAAAATCATTACTGCTGCAAGCTTATCGATGACTTTCTTGCGTTTCTTGCGGCTAACATCGGCTTCTAATAATGTGCGTTCTGCGGCGGCTGTCGTCAATCGTTCATCCCATAAAACAACTGGAATACCCGTGCGACTCTCCAACACTTCTGCATATTTCTGTGAAGCTTCTGCGCGCTCGCCTATCGTGTTATTCATGTTTTTTGGCAAACCGACCACAATTTTTGTGACCTCATTTTGTTCTGCAAGCTCTTTTACTCGGTCGTAACCGAATTGTTTGGCCTGCTCATTTATTGTGATTGTCTCAATGCCTTGTGCGGTCCAGCCTAGTGCATCACTAATCGCTACACCAACAGTCACTGAGCCAACATCTAATCCCATTGTTCTCATTTGTCACCAATCTTATTGTTTTTTAGGTACGCCTTTACGAGTTCTTCGATAATCTCATCACGCTCTAAACGGCGGATCAAATTACGAGCGTCATTATGGCGTGGAATATAAGCTGGATCACCGGATAGTAAATAACCAACAATCTGGTTAATCGGGTTATATCCTTTTTCTTCAAGAGCCACGTAAACCTGCCCCATCAAAAGCTTTACGTCTTCTTCGATGGAATCATCGCCAAAATTATAGAACATTGTTTTGTCAGAAGTCATCTTGATCAGCACCTCTTTTCCATTGTTATCACACTATTGTTCACCATTCATTCTACACTAACTTGTGAAAAATAACAAAGGAGATGCTGATTTTAGATGATATTTATTACATGCCGGTGCTTATTGTTGGGCCGCAACCCATTCCGTTACGTATGCTAATGCGCTTGCTAACTTCTCTGGGTCTTTGCCTCCTGCTTGGGCTGTATCAGGGCGTCCGCCGCCGTTTCCACCACAGCGCGTTGCTACTTCTTTTAGTAGTTTACCTGCATGGTAGCCTTCTTTAATTAGGTCTTCTGAGACAGCGGAGATGAGACTTACTTTATCGTCATGTGCTGCACCTAGAACGAGAATGCCGCTTGCTTTTGTTTCTTTCCAATTATCCATGTATTGACGTAATTGGTTCATGTCTTTTGCGTTTACTTGTTTGGCAATGACTGGAACGCCACCAACGTCTTCTGGATTACTGAAAATATCAGCACTCGCAGCGTTTGCTAATTTAGCTAGCAAAGATTCGTTTTCGCGTTTTAATTCACGTACTTCTTGATGCAATTGTTCTACTTTTTGTGGCGACTCTTTCGGTGTTGTTTTTAGTAGGTTTGCTGTTTCTTTTAAGTAGTGTTCTTGTTGGTTTAAGAAGCGATATGCAGATTCGCCTGTGACAGCTTCAATGCGTCGTGTTCCCGCGCCAATACCACTTTCGGAAATGATGTTGAAAAGTCCAATTTCAGCGGTGTTTTTAACATGGATACCACCACAAAGTTCGATGCTGTAGTTGCCGATACGGACTACGCGGACAACATCGCCGTATTTCTCGCCAAATAGTGCCATAGCGCCGAGTTCTTTTGCTTCTTTGATTAGCATTTCTTTAATGTCAACAGCAAGTTGATCCCAGATTTTACGGTTAACGATGTGTTCCATCTTGGATAGTTCGGCTTCTGTAATTTGACCAAAATGCGAGAAGTCAAAGCGCAAACGGTTCGGTTCTACAAGGGAACCTGCTTGGTTGACGTGATCGCCTAATACGTCTTTTAGGGCGCGGTGCAATAGATGGGTTGCTGTATGGTTTTTGATGATGCCGCGACGAGATTCTTTATCTACTTCTAGTGTCACGTGGTCGCCTTTGTTTAGACTACCTGATTCGATACGGATTTCGTGGATGTTTTGTTTGTTTGGTGCTTTTTGGACGTTTAAAACGGTTGCTGTGAAGCCAGCTTTTGTGATGATTCCGTGATCGGCTACTTGTCCACCACTTTCTGCATAAAATGGTGTTTCTTTGAAGATAACTTGTGCTTTTTCGCCGCGTGATGCGCTTTCTGCTAGGCTACCTGCTTTTATAATGTAAAGCACTTCTGTTGCGATGGTTGTTGCTTCGTAGCCTACGAATGTGCTTTTTTCCGTGAGGCTCGTTAGCAATTCGGTTTGTACGCTCATCGATTTAACGTCAGCACGGGCATTTCGAGCGCGATCGCGTTGTTTGTTCATTTCTTCTTCAAAACCAGCGTGATCCACTGTTAAGCCATTGTCTTCCGCGTATTCTTCTGTCAATTCGACTGGGAAACCAAATGTATCATACAGTTTGAAAATGTCTGCGCCACTCATTTGACCTGATTCTTTCGCAGCAGCCATCATTTCTTCTAAAATAGCTAAGCCTTCGTTTAGCGTTTCGTGGAAGCGTTCTTCTTCTGTACGGATAATTTTTTGGATGAATTCAGTTTGTTTTTCAACTTCTGGATAGTAGCTGTTCATGATTTGACCAACTACTGGGACAAGTTTGTACATGAATGGCTCGTTGATGTTGATGTTTTTTGCGTAACGAACGGCACGGCGCAGTAAACGACGTAACACATAGCCTCGTCCTTCGTTTGATGGCAAGGCGCTGTCGCCAATGGCAAATGCTACAGTACGAATATGGTCCGCGATGACCTTGAATGCAGTGTCTGTTTCTGGATTTTGACCGTATTTTTCACCTGAAATAGCTTCTACTTCACGAATAATCGGCATGAATAGGTCTGTTTCAAAGTTTGTTGGCGCGTCTTGGATGATGGAAACCATGCGTTCTAGACCCATCCCTGTATCGATGTTTTTCTTTGGAAGTGGCGTGTACGTGCCATCTGCGTTGTGGTTGAATTGCGAGAATACGAGGTTCCAGATTTCTAAGTAACGCTCATTTTCGCCGCCTGGATATAGTTCTGGGTCAGTTGGATCATTGCCATAAGCTTCGCCACGGTCGTAGAAAATTTCACTATCCGGACCACTTGGACCTTCCCCAATATCCCAAAAATTATCTTCAATCGGCACAATATGATCGTCTGTTAAACCGACTTTTTCTTTCCAAATGTTTTTTGCTTCTTCGTCTTCTGGATAAACCGTTACGTATAATTTATCTGGATCAAAGCCAATCCATTTCGGACTCGTTAGGAATTCCCAAGCCCAGACAATAGCTTCTTCTTTAAAGTATTCACCGATGGAAAAATTCCCTAACATTTCAAAGAATGTGTGGTGACGCGCTGTTTTCCCTACGTTTTCGATATCGTTTGTACGGATTGATTTTTGCGCATTGGTAATACGTGGATTGTCTGGGATGACACTGCCATCGAAATATTTTTTTAGTGTTGCAACGCCACTATTGATCCATAGTAAGGATGCATCGTTAATTGGTACGAGCGGCGCGCTTGGCTCCACTTGGTGCCCTTTTTCCTGGAAAAAGTCTAGGAACATCTGTCTTACTTCAGCACTTGATAATTGTTTCATCTCTATTTCCTCCTTTTGGTTGGCGCGAGCGTCGATACAAAACAAAAAGCCTTATATCGTCTCGCAATACAGGGACGAATATGCTCGCGGTACCACCCTGTTTGCAATGATATAAGACTTGAATCATTACCTCTTTAAGATTCCTTAACGCGGAAAAAACGAAAAATAGTCATCGTAATTGTGAGTTAGCACAGAAATCACTTCTCGTTTGTGTTCTTCCAGCCAAGGAACACTTCTCTTGTAAACGCGCGTCTTTCTTTAGGCTCACACTATTTTTAATTGTATGATACTTGAAATTATAAAGGATGTATTGGGCTGTGTCAATGATTAATGAAGGATATTCGCTTGACCAGGATTGTAATAAGATATATAATAAGCATACTTACTATAAAGAGAGAAGGGTTAACATGAATTTTCCATCGAAATTTGGACGAAATACTTCTGATTCAACTGGATTTTTATTTATGCGGGCGTATAATCTTTGGCATACACGCGTGAAACAGGAGCTACAAGCCATTGATTTAACACATCCACAATTTGTTGTTTTGACCGCAGTTGGTTACCTTTCTCAGGCTAGTGACGAAGTTTTTCAAGTGAGTATTGCAAAGTTGGCGGACATGGATGTGATGACGGTCTCACAGATTTTGAAGTTGCTTGAAAAAAAGGAACTTGTTTCGCGGAAAATGGCCAAAAATGATCCGCGCGCAAAGGCAATCTCCCTCACTCGCGCTGGTCAAGCGAAACTTGAAATCGCACTTCCGCTAGTTGAAAATATTGATGCGGTATTCTTCGCAAACGTATCGGAACCGAAACAATTTCAGCAAGCATTACAAGAATTAACGAAAGAAGATGATTAAAATGACAAAATATTGGATTGGTGTAGCGTCTTTGAATCATGTTATGGGTGGCGTAGAAGGCGGGTTTTCACAGCTATGTCATGGTAAAGAAGCCCCGCTGAAACGGATGAAGCCTGGGGATTGGTTGGTTTATTATAGTCCGAAGCGGGAACTTGGAAGTGAGGAGAAATGTCAATGTTTTACGGCAATTGGGCGCGTGAAGGGGTCGGATATTTATCCTTTTGCAATGACGGAGACTTTTATTCCTTATCGCAAGGATGTTGATTTCTTCCCTAATGCGAAGGAAGTTCCGTTACATGCTATTTCGAAACTGGATGCGTGGCAAAAATACCGTTCTTCTCTTCGATATGGACATTTTGAGATTGATAAGGCGTTTTTTCTAGTGCTCGCTGAGAAAATGGGATTGCCGATGAAGTATGAAAATAAATGATGAGAGGTTGCGTGATATCATGGTAAGCGATGTGTTGATTGTGATTGATCTTCAGAACGGGGTAAATTCGGAGGACTTCCCGTTGGCTAGGTTGGATGAGGTGCTAAGTGGCGTGAATGAACGAATTGCGGTGTACCGGGATGCGGGGAAACCAGTGATTTTTGTGCAGCATGTAGATGCGGAACTCGTGATTGATAGTGAGGACTGGCGGGTAATGCCGGAACTAGATGCGCGCACGGATGATTTGTATGTGAATAAGACGCATGCGAATTCGTTTTACAAGACGGAGCTGCCGGTGATTTTAGCGGAGTTAAATGTGGAGAAAATTGAATTTTGCGGGGCACAGACGGAATATTGTGTGGATAGCACCGTTCGATTTGCACACGGTCTTGGTTTTGATTGTTCGATGAAGCGCGGGTTGCATACGACGGCGAATAGTGATATTTTGACCGCTGAGCAAATTATGGCGCATCATGAAGCGATTTGGGATTATCGTTTTTTAACATTTTTATAAGCACAAAAACTCGCCGAGTCAGCAATGACGCTTCATCAGGCGAGTTTTTTCGTTATACCATTGCGGCAATTTGTTCTTTTACTTCAAAATTACCGTTCTTCATCGTGATTTTTACGTCGGATACTTTAGCAATTTCGGGGTCATGCGTTACCATGATGACGCATTTGCCTTCTTTGTGTGCTAGGTCTTGGAATAGCGTGACGACTTCCTTGCTTGTGCGTTCATCGAGGTTCCCTGTTGGTTCGTCTGCTACGATTAAATCGGTTTCGCAACACAATGCTCGGGCGATGGAAACGCGTTGTTGTTGGCCGCCGCTCAATGTTAGTACTTTTTGGCGTGCCATTTTTTCGTCGATGCCTACTTTCGCTAGCATGTCGAGTGCAAATTGTTTTTTGTCTTTTTGATTCACATGGGTGATTTCCATTGCGGTTGTCACGTTTTGAAGGGCTGTCATGTAAGTTAGTAAGTTGTAGCTTTGGAACACGATTGACACGTATTGATTGCGGTATCTGTTTAGGCCGATTTTTTTGAGTGACAAGCCTTTGTAAAAGATGTCGCCGCCTTTTGGTGCGTCAAGTCCGCCAGCCAAGGATAGGAAAGTCGTTTTTCCTGATCCTGAGCTACCTACGACGGTGTAAAAAACGCCGGTTGCGAATGTGTAGTTAATGTTGTCTAAAATGGGATTATCGTTTTGGTTGTAGCTATATGTTACGTCGGTAAATTCGAGAATTTTTGTCATTATGGGTCACGCTCCTATTCTTGTTTTGTTAAGATTGTTTTTGGATTCATGCGTAGGACAAGGATCGATGGTAGTAATACAGAGATGAAGGCAATACCAACGCCGATTCCGCCCATTTTCAACATGTCTTCTAGGCTCACTTGGATGTCTAGTGATTTGATTTCGCTTGTGTTCGCTGTTAGTGATGCGCCAAATCCTGGACCACCGCCACCTGGGCCGCCACCGTTTCCGCCTGGACCTCTTTGATTACTGCTCGATGTTGTTTCCGATGCGGTTGCGTTTTGCTGTGTTAATAGTTGGTTTCCGACGACTTGCGCCACATAATGGCTACTTACCGCGGCAATTCCGAATGACAAGACCGCCACTACCAAAATTTCAACTAAGAACTGGCCGACTAGTTTCGAGCGTTTTTCGCCGATTGCAAGCAGTACACCCATTTCGTATTTTCGTTCTCGAATTTGCATCATAACGAGTAGTCCTAGAATTAAAGCTCCTGCGATAGATACGATGTATACGACATTTTTAGAGAAGGAAGCTACGTTGTCGATTGGACCGATCATTTGTTGGTAAACTGCGTCATTTGCGTCTAATTTGAACGTGTCCCAATCTACTGCGGATACTTGTTTTGCTTCTTTTTCAAAAGCACTGATGTTTGCTGCGTCGTCCATGAAGTAAATCGCGGAATCAACTGTGTCTTTGCTGTCGCTGCCTTTGATGGTATTAGCGACTGTGTATGGTACGTAAATCGTATTGTATGGATTTAAGAAGGAGAAGTTTGTTGCTGCATCGCTTCCTGAATCGCTTGTTTCGTATATACCTTGAATCGTAAGTTCTACTGTTGTTGCTTCGTCGCTTGATTGGATTTTAATTTTATCGCCGACTTTAAGGTCGTTTTCTTCTGCGAGTGTTTTTTCAATCATGACAACGTTTTTGCCAACATCGCTTGCTGTGATTGCTTTTCCAGATACTAATTTGTCTGTACCTGCTTTGAAGTTTGTTGCTGTGGAAGAGTCTAGAACGCCTGATACGCTTAAGTCTGCTTGTACCATTTGCGGACGGTTCGTATCATTGCTATTCTCCCCTCCTGGCCCTTGTTGTGTTGTGGATGAAGAGCTATCTTGGGATGTGTCGTTGGATGATTTAATTGGGTCAAAACCAGATGCTAATGCTTGTGTGTTGGAATAAAGATTATAACCCGCTACGTGGTCTAATTTGGCTAATTTTTCAGCAGCGGATACGGCGATTGGCGTCGATTCGAACATGCGTCGCTGTGTTGTGCTTCCATCACTACTGCTGGAGGATTCTTTTTGTTGTGCCTCCATTTGTTTTTCGCGGTCAACGGATAATGTCACGTCTCCCCCAAGTTCTTTTCGCGCTAGTTCACTCGCTTTATTTGCAGCGGATTGAATAGTAAATCCGGAAAGAATAAGTACACACACAATTGTAAAAATAAATAATTGCAATATTGTTCTTCCTTTTCGTGCCTTCATACTAAGTAATGCTCGTTTGATAAAATTCATATCGATTCCTCCATTTCGTCTTGCTCTGTTTATAAGATTAGACGTAAGGTGTGAAAAAAATATGAACAAATTGTGTGCGGTGTTTTAAACTTTTGGGAAAAACATTATTTAGCTTGATTTCGGGACCTTTTTAGTCTAGTTTTAAGAGAGAGCTATAATGAGAGAGAGGCAAAAATGATGAAGTTATTAATGATTGAGGATAATGTCAGTGTTTGTACGATGATCGAAATGTTTTTTATGAAGGAAAAGATAGACGCAACGTTTGTGCATGATGGATTGGAAGGTTTTGAAACGTTTGGCAAGGACGATTGGGATATTGTGATTATTGATTTGATGCTGCCAAGTATGGACGGCATGACGATTTGTCACAAAATTCGCGAGACGAGTGATGTGCCGATTATTATTTTGACGGCGAAAGAATCAGAATCCGATCAGGTGCTTGGTCTTGAAATTGGCGCGGATGATTATGTGACTAAGCCGTTTAGCCCGCTGACGTTGATGGCGCGGATTAAAGCCGTAACTCGTCGTAAAGGACAAAGCCAGTCGGTAAAAGCCGCAGAAGACGATGATATATTAGAAACAACCTATTTCAAAATTAGTAAAAAGACGCGGGAAATTTATTATGAAGGTAAGTTACTTGAAGCATTGACGCCAAAGGAATTTGATTTGTTATACTTCTTGATGCAGCATCCACGCCAGGTTTTCTCACGGGAACAGTTGTTGGAGCAGGTTTGGGGCTATCAGTTTTACGGGGATGAGCGGACGGTAGATGTGCATATTAAGCGACTCCGCAAGAAGATTGCCACGGAAGAGCATCCATTTTTGCATACGATCTGGGGCGTTGGCTATAAATTTGATGAAACGGAATGAGTCGCATGAAATTTAAATACTTTTATCAGCTTTTTTTGACACAGTTTATTATTTTGTTCATCGCGTGTTTGATGATTGGCTTGTTGATTTCGCATTTTATGAAGGATTATTTGTATCAGTCTGAGGTTGCGGATTTAACAGCTTACGGAGAAGAGATTGCAAAAGATGTGCAAGGCATGTCGAGCGAGGAAGTGGCGAGCCCTATTTTGCGGACGTATCAGCAGATTTTGAGCGTGAAGAATATTCATTATGTGATTTTCGATGATACAGCAGCGATTATTTATCCGAAAAACGACCGCCCTCTTCCTCCTGATTTTCGATTGAAAACAGATGAATGGAAGGAGTTACAGGATGGCAAAACGGTTTCGACATTGATGGATACACGTTTTAGCGAGCAGTTGACGCGTGTGAGTATTCCGATTGAAAAAAATGGCGAATTCGCTGGTGGCATCATGCTGACTTCGCCGATTAGCGGCACCGAGAAAGTTATCGGCAAAATTAATTGGTACGTTTTCTATACGATTCTTATTTCGATTACGATTGCCCTTATTTTGAGTGCGATTATTGCCAAACTGCAAGTGAATCGGTTCCGCAAATTGAGTTCGGCGACCAAGGAAGTAATTAAAGGCAATTATAGTGTGCGTTTGAAAGAGAGTTCAATTGATGAGATTGGCGCGCTTGCTGGGGATTTCAATAAGATGACGCAAACGTTGGAAGAATCGGCCGTTGAAATTGAGCGTCAGGAAAAACGTCGTCGCCAGTTTATTGCGGATGTGTCTCACGAAATGCGGACGCCGCTTACGACGATTAGTGGTTTGACGGAAGGTTTAGTGAATGACATTATTCCGAAAAGCGAGACGGATCGTTGTATTGCGCTGATTGATACGGAGGCAAGACGTTTGGCTCGGCTTGTGAATGAAAATCTGGATTATGAGCGGATTCGTTCTAATCAGATTCAACTAAATAAGACGACATTTACAGCGCATGAATTTTTGGATATTATTAAAGACCAGTTACAATTGACAGCCGAGGATAAAGGCAACCAAATTATTGTGGATGCGCCAGATTCTGTACAAATTTTTGCGGATTATGATCGGTTGATGCAAGTCTTTATTAATATCGTGAAAAACAGTATTCAGTTTACCGAGAATGGGACGATTACACTTACCGCTAAACAGGAATATAAAGCAACTATTTTTGAAATTAGTGACACTGGGATTGGCATGGATGAATCCGAAGTGGAGCAAATTTGGGACCGTTTTTATAAGGCGGATATGTCGCGGACGAGTACGAAGTTTGGCGAATCTGGCATTGGTCTTTCGATTGTGAAGCAGCTGATTAGCTATCATGATGGTGAGGTTAGCGTGCATAGTGTGCCAAATAAAGGAACAACTTTCACTATCTCACTGCCCTTCTTTACGGACAAGGAACTATAGAAAGATAGAGCTGGATACACTAACCTTGAATGGTATGGTGTATCCAGTTTTTTTGTGTTTTCTGGACATTCGCCGTTTTTTATAACTCCAGGAGAACATTTTTTGAAATTCTGTACTTCTGTTATTTTTCACAAAATCGTAACAAAGGGCTTTTATTCATGTTTTTGATGTATCATTTCAGCTATAAATAGGCATCTAGAGCAACATTTCCAGCCATTATGTAGCACTTTTGATTCGGTCGTTTTTAAATGGCTTTTTCCAATAAGCGTATACTATGTGTATACAAAAAAACAGACAGAACAAACTAAAATATGGAGGGCTATGAATCATGAAAAAAATAATAAATGCGACGCTTGCAACGATGTTATTACTTGGAACTTCCAGTTTCGCTTTCGCCGATCAAACATTTGCCGCTGAAAGCACGACTCAAACTGTTGCTCCACTTTTAAATACATCTTATGAAGGTGATGTAACAATTACTGGTCATCTTCCGGCACAAGGTACTGTCACATCTCGGGTTTTCACGACAGGTGGCTGGATGATTGGACATACTCAAACGCCAATTCAAACAGATGAAAACGGCGACTATTCCATTTCGATTACTGACTACACGAAGTATGTTCAAGCAGGTTGCCCCGATTACGGAACTCTATCTCCATTAACACAGGGAATGTACATTGAAGTCGTTTCGTTGGATGCAGATGGTAACTATCTAGCTAGATCCTTGTTAAATGTGCAATCCGCTGACGCTGGAAAAGAAGCCGCAGTCAATAAGCTTTTCATCGATAACAATCCTACCAATACAATTCGCGATACTCTCGTACAAGCCGATATTGACCAAGCTGAAAACATTGCAAATTCCGTAACAGACGCAACTTTAAAAGCAACATTACAAGACCGCGTCGCATCAGCGAATCAACAACTTCAAGATCGTCTACACGAGCAAGAAGCAACTGCCACAACACACGCATTATTCACCGACGCCAATCCAACAAATGATATAACCGAAGATTTGACACAAGAAGCCATTGACGCAGCAAGTAATCAAGTCTCTGCACTCAAAGAATCGCCAACTAAAAACACACTTCAAGCCAATATCGACAAAGCCCAACAACAACTAACAGAAAAATTAGCAGAACAAGAAGCCGCGATTGCCGTTGCCTCCCTATTCACCGAATCCCACGAAATTGTCGCTGATTTAACACAAGACAGAATAGACCAAGCTCAATTGAAAGTAAATGCCGTTACTAACCCAGAAAAAAAAGCACAATTGCAAGAACAAATCAACGACGCACAGCAACAATTAGACAACAGCAAAATTAAAGAACCTGACTCCCCAACTCCCGATCCAATCGCTGAACCAACAACACCAACCGATGAAAAAACAGATCCAATTCCAGCCCCAACTGAAAAAACAACAGATCCAGTCACTCCAATAAAAGATGAACCAGCGACTCCAACTGAGCAAACGGCAGAAGAAAACACACCCGTAGCGCAAGACGCACTACCTATCAAGACTCCATCCACACCAAATATACAACAAGCCATTCAAAAAAACACGCATTTGATGACACCAAACACAGCATACCAAAGCCAACCACCAACCATACAACCTGAACAAACACAAACAGCGGCAACTCTACCAGAATCAACAGCGAGCACTGAAAAAACACTGCCTAAAACCGGAGACCAAAACACAGTCCCTACAACATTATTCGGAACATTATTAATCGGTTTAGCCGCATTATGGTCACGCAAAAGCTTGAAAAAATAAGACGCCAGACAAAAAGAAGATTCCCCTTTTATAATTTAAAAGGAGGATCTTCTTTTTTTATAGGCTTTCAAGAGAAAACCTTTCATCTTTTTTCAAGCCCGCATGAATTGAAACGGCGTGATTCCTTCCATCCCAATCATCGGATCAATCTGCGCCCAATTTTCCTCCGTCAACAACTTCCGATTGCTCACCGTTGCCAACATCTCTTCTTCACTTAGCAGTCGCTCGTACAACGTCGTATTCCGCTTTTCTTCATCAATTCGCTCGACACCCATACGAAACGCGTCTTCTTCCCCACAAATAATCAAGAATTGCTTGCTCCGCGTCACCGCCGTATACAAAATATCACGGCGCAACATCCGGTAATAACTCCGCACCACCGGCAAAATGACAATCGGAAACTCACTGCCCTGCGCTTTATGAATCGAGCAACAATACGCATGTGTCAGTTGGCCAAACTCCTGCCTGAAATACTCGACCTCCGTCTGATCAAACTGCACCACAACCATATCTTGTTTTTCTGTATTTTCCTTCGCATAAATAATCGAAACAATCTCGCCAAAATCACCATTGAAAACATTTTTCTCCGGCTGATTCACCAATTGTAGAACCCGATCTCCAATTCGAAAAACCGCATCACCAAACTTCACTTCTTTCCGTTTTCCATCTGGATTAGCATTGAAAATCTCCTGCATTTTGCGATTTAAAACATCAATTCCTGCAGGCCCTCGGTACATTGGCGCCAAAACTTGAATATCTTTTGCCCGAAATCCTTTTTTCTTCGCGTTTTCTACGACTTTTTCAACGACTTCGGCGATTTGATTCACCGTACAATGAAAAAAAGAGCGATCCGCACTATTTTTGGTAAATGTCGTTGGTAGGAAACCTTGGCGAATGTCATGGGCCAGCTCAATAATCGATGAACCATCCTCCTGACGATAAATATCTGTTAACTCAACGGTCGGAATTTCCTGCGAACGCAACATATCTTTCAAAACTTGGCCTGGTCCTACAGAAGGCAACTGATCTTGGTCTCCAACTAAAATGACTTGCATGCTCGCCGGTAAGGCCCGGAAAAGCTGATTCGCCAGCCAAATATCGACCATCGACATCTCATCAATAATAAGTAACTTCCCTTCAATGGAACGCTCGTTATCATCATCCAACTGCTCCTGCCCGTTCATTCCAAGCAAACGGTGAATCGTCATTGCTGGAAGCCCCGTTGATTCCGTCATTCGCTTCGCCGCACGACCTGTTGGCGCAGCTAGCAAAATCGGTAACTTCTGTCCATCCTTATACGACATCGGGTCCAAATTAACACCGTTTAACTCAGCATAAAGCTCCACAATCCCTTTAATAACCGTCGTTTTCCCTGTACCTGGCCCACCAGTCAAAATCAACATCGGAGACATCAAGGCCTTTTCAAGCGCAACCTTTTGCGTTTCCCCGTAAGAAACCCCAATCCGTTCCTCCAGCTCACCAAGCGCAATATAAAACTCCGATTTTGGAAAAAGATCCTCGTAATGTTTCTGCTTCATCATCCGCTTCACATGCGCCGCAAAACCAGACTCCGCAAAATAAAGCGAAGGCACATACACCCGCGTGTTCTCCGTCATCACCTTCATATCTTCCTCAAGCGCCGACAATTGTTTCACAAGTTCATCCTGCTCAATCCGAATCGGTTCGCTATTTTCCAGCAACTGCGTCACCGATTCCAGCAACACTTCCCGCTCCATAAACACATTCCCTTGCTGCAACGACTCCTGCTCCAACATATACAAAATCGCCGCCTGCAACCGCGCATAATGATTCCCGCCAAGCCCAAGCTTGCGTCCCAACTCATCCGCCCGGTTAAAACCAATCCCCTTCACATCTTCAATCAACTTATAAGGATTGCCCTCCAACACATTCAACGTATCCTGCTTATACGCCTGAAAAATTTTCATCGAAAGCTGTGGTCCAAAACCATAATCATTCAGACTCACCATAATATGTTCCAAACCTTGATTCTCACGAAGCGAATCCAACAAATTCTCCGCCGTCTCAAGTGGCAACCTCGGCACCGTTTGTAGCAAACTAGGATCACTCAAAATACGACTAATCGCGTCCTCACCAAGCGTATCCACAATCCGTTCCGCCGTCTTTTTCCCAACTCCTTTAAAAAGTTCGCCAGACAAATACTGCACAACGCCCTGTTTTGTTTGTGGCATGTCCTTTTTAAATCGGTCCGCTTTAAACTGTTGCCCAAATTTGGCATGATCCATTAGTTTCCCGTGAAATATGTACACCTCTTGCTCATGAAGGGCGGGAAAAAAGCCCGTCACCACAATGTCCTTCTCGTCCCACGTCGTATTCGTATCTTGCACTTGAATCCGCACAACAGAAAACAAGTTTTCACTATTATGAAAAATCGTTGACATCACGAGTCCTTTCATGTACAATTCTTCGTTCTCGCCTAGCAATCCCAACGTTTCTTGCGTGTCCATTTTCCCACCACCTTTCGTCTACTCTTTTTTTAATTTCCGCTAGCTTCTAAATCTTGAATCGCCGCCAACGCATTCGCCGCTAATTCATGATTCGCGTCGCTTTCCACCGCTTTTTCGAAGTAACTTTTACCGACTACCAAATCGCCCTGCCACGCAAGATAAGCCGCACCAATATTGTAAAGCGCATCCGCATCGTTCGGTTTTAGCATCAAGACATTCTCAAGTGCCGCAATGGCCTCTTCAAACATATCCGATTTCGCAAGAGCAATCCCGTATTGGAAAGCCGCTTCGACATCATCCGGCGCCAATTCCACAGCACGAAGCAAATAAGGAATCGCAAGGCGCGCCTCTTCCATCTGCATAAAACTCATACCAATCATAAAATAAACATCCGCCGATTCAAGTCCCGTTGCAATCGCTTGTTCAAATTGCTTCGCCGCATCCTGATAGCGCTCCAACACATAATACAAATTTCCTAAACTATAATACGCCGCAGAAGCCTTCGGATCAAGCTCAATCCCACGCTCAAAAAACCGCTCCGCTCGTTCAAAATCATCCATAGACAACAAAACGTTCCCAAAATTAATAAAACCTACCGGATCGTTCGGATGCTCTTCAATCACTTCTGTGAAAAGTCGTACCGCTGTCTCCAAATCATTATTTTGCATTGCCTCAATACCTTGTGCATTTTTATCCACGTTCATTTCCTCCTATTTTACCGCAAGCGCCAGCCAATCTTTTATAGCTGTCACGGTTTCCTCTGTTTGCTTTGCCACACTAATCGTCGCATCATTGTCCCCATTTTGTTTGCCATAAGCGCCAAATTGGGCGTGATTCCCACCTTTAATCGAGACAAACGTCGTGTTTTCCGGCAAGTATTTCTTGTTTTTGTTATATGTATCCCAGTTCAACACGCCATCACGAGTTGCCGTAATTGATAACGCTGGAAAATCTGCTTTTGCAAGTGAGCCTTTCTCGTCCGCATAACTTGCCAAAAAGAAAATGCCGTCCAAATCCGCCATATTATCATGCGCAAACCGTGCTGCCATCGCACCGCCAAGCGAATGTCCACCAATCACGAAATGTTCATCCGTATTCGTATCCATAATGTCCGCCGCCTTATTCTTCCCAAAAACAGCCAAATCCAACGGCATCTCCGCGATATACACTTTGTATCCAGCATCCGCAAGTCCTTTCGCCATCGGAGCATAACTCAGCGCATCAATAAACGCACCCGGATAAAAAATCACACTTTCCTTCACATTTTGATTTAGCGGCGTAAACATCAAGAAGCCACTATCATCCACGACATCCACTTTCTTCGTCGAATTCCCAGCCTCTTCCGCAAAATTACTCGGTGACGTATTAAAATAAAAATAACCGCCCCCAATCACTAAAATCAAAGCAACCAATACAATCCAAAGCGTCTTTTTCATACATATCCTCATTTCCAAAAAAAGAGCCCGGGAAACCAGCGTCCCGTTACCCAAGCTCTTTTCTAGTCATTAACCTACATATTTCAATTGTGCATCCTCTTTATAAATCTCATCAATCGTTCCGCCGCCTAAGCAAACTTCTCCATCATACAATACAAGCGCTTGACCCGGCGTTACCGCGCGAGCTGGCTCATCAAAAACAACATTTGCCTTGTTACCATCCAACAAATGCACCGTCACGCCAACATCTTCTTGACGATAACGAAACTTCGCCGTACAATGAAAAACCGCTTCTTTCGGTCGATCCGATGTGAAACTCATATCTGTGGCAATCAACGAATCCGAATACAAACTTTCATGCTCAAATCCTTGTTCCACGAATAAAACATTGTTCGCCAAATCTTTCCCAACGACAAACCAAGGATCACCGTCTCCGCCGATTCCTAAGCCATGACGTTGCCCAATCGTATGGTACATTAAACCATCATGTTGCCCCATCACTTTGCCATCTAGCGTCTTCATCGGACCTGGTTGCGCCGGCAAATACTCACTTAAGAACTGTTTGAAATTCCGTTCGCCAATAAAGCAAATCCCCGTACTATCCTTCTTACCAGCCGTTGCCAGCCCAGCTTCTTCCGCAATTTTGCGAACTTCTGGTTTTTCCATGCCGCCAAGCGGGAACATCACTTTTGCAATTTGCGCTTGGGATAATTGATTCAAGAAATACGTTTGATCCTTGTTCCGGTCCACCCCGCGCAACATTTTCACTTCATTATCAATCGTTTCCACACGCGCATAATGCCCGGTCGCCACAAAATCAGCACCCAAGCTTTCCGCATGCTCCAAAAACGCCTTAAACTTGATTTCCTTATTACACATCACATCCGGATTCGGCGTCCGCCCTAATTTATACTCATCCAAAAAGTACGTAAACACCTTGTCCCAATATTCCTTCTCAAAATTCACCGCATAATACGGAATTCCAATTTGGTTTGCCACACGAATCACGTCATCATAATCTTCCGTTGCCGTACAGAAACCATTTTCATCCGTGTCATCCCAGTTTTTCATAAAAATTCCGATGACATCATAGCCTTGTTGCTTCAACAAATAAGCCGTCACCGACGAGTCCACGCCGCCAGACATACCAACAACTACCCGTGTCTTACTATTATCCATTTCGTTTGCTCCTCACGTTTATTTACGAAGTCGTTCTACAACTTTTACAATTTCCGCTGCTACTTGTTCCATTTCCTCATACGTGTTTCCGAGGCCAAAACTAATTCGAATAGACTCGCGCACGCCATCATGGTCTTCACCAAACAACGCAACGAGTACATGCGAAGGATCTACCGTGCCCGCTGTGCAAGCAGAACCACTAGAAACAGCAATTCCTTCCATGTCCAAATTCATCAACAACTGCTCCACCGAAACACCAGGAAAGCGCACATTCATCACTTGCGGCAAACTCTTCTCAAGCTTTCCATTCACCTCAAAAACGATTCCCGCTTCCTCAAAAGTATCAACAAACACCTGCTTATATTCCGTAAAATCTGACCGTTTCTGTTTCCGCGACTCCTGCGCAATCCGCACAGCTTCCGCAAGACCACAAATCCCCGGCAAATTCTCCGTTCCAGCCCGACGTTTCCGCTCTTGCTCACCGCCATGAAACGGATATACTAAATTCACGCCATTTTTCACATATAAAAAGCCAATCCCGCGTGGTCCATTAATCTTATGCGCCGTCACCGTCAACAAATCCACACCAAGATGCGTCACGTCCATGTCAAACATCCCAAACGCCTGCACCGCATCCGTATGAAAAAGCGCCTGATGATCCGCCAAACGCGCGCCAATCTCCCGAATCGGCTGCACCGAACCAATCTCATTGTTCCCATACATCACCGACACGAGCACCGTCTCATCCGTAAGCGCCGCATCAAAGTCCGCAAGCGAAATCACGCCATCACCATCCACAGGCAAATACGTCACCGTAAAGCCTTGCGTCTCCAAATACTTACACGTCTCAAGAACCGCCGGATGCTCAATCGCCGTCGTAATAATATGCGTCCCGCGTTCCTTGTTCGCAAGCGCCGCACCAATTAGCGCAATATTATCGCCTTCAGTCCCGCCACTCGTAAACACAATCTCACGCTCATCCGCCTTAATACTCTGCGCCACAGTAGCCCGCGCCTCATCCAGTGACTTTCTGGCCTCTCTCCCCGCATAATGAATGCTAGAAGGATTCCCATAATTATTCGTAAAACTAGCCAACATCGCCTGCACAACCTCAGGGTGAATCGGACTAGTCGCCGCATGATCCAAATATACACGTTCCATAAAATCGCTTCTTTCTATTTAAAAAACTGAATTTCAGCCTTTAAAAATCATTTTTGTAACACATCCCATTTTAGCAAGAAATGCGCCCGAAAGCAAAGACCCCGTACGTATGTTCACAAATATCCATAAAAAAAGCACCTCAGTCTTGCAAACCGTCATAGACCGTTCACAAACCGAAGCACTGTTATCGCTAATTCATAATAAAGGAGCCCCAATCGTACCGTCCTTTGATACCATTGTTTGAACCCGCTATCAAGACAGCAGGTGGGTGCCCTGTCTAACGTCTTACAAGTCCCCGTGAAAGGGCATGTGCGCCACGCTCGAACTTAAGCTCCCTAGGTAGATCAAATTGTTCGGTTCAATAATATTGGCACCATAACGCATACATTAGGGTTCCTTTATTGACCTAAGAATACCACAAAAATGTGGACATTTCAATTTGGAACACTTTAAAATCACCAAAAATGTGTAATTTCTTTTACGAACGATGTATAAAAACTACTATTTGTAAGCGTTTTATTCACTTTTATTACTATTGATTTTCTCATATACGCCTGCAATCGTCTGTTCATATTTCGACGTCAGCTTCGGTTCATAATACTTCGCTTTCAATAAACGATCTGGTAAATACTGCTGATCCACCCACGCATTCTCATAACTATGCGGGTATTTATAATCAAGCGCCCTACCAAGCTCCTTC
Source organism: Listeria booriae (assembly GCF_000766865.1). Taxonomy (GTDB): domain Bacteria; phylum Bacillota; class Bacilli; order Lactobacillales; family Listeriaceae; genus Listeria_A; species Listeria_A booriae. Next base: position 11,386 of record NZ_JNFA01000019.1, on the reverse strand, counting down.
GCTCCCGAATAATGACCATCTCGCAAATGATCTGGAACTTCGCCGCTTTTACCCGCCCGAATATCTGCTAATGCTGCATCAATCGCACTGATAGCAGAATTGGATTTCGGCGATAAACATAACTCGATGACGGCATTAGCAAGCGGAATCCGCGCTTCTGGAAAACCGATTTTCTCCGCCGTCTGAATCGCTGACAAAGTATGTGTCGCAGCCTGCGGATTCGCAAGCCCTACATCCTCATAAGCCATCACTAATAAACGCCGGCTAATGCTGACCAAATCTCCAGCTTCAATGAGACGCCCCATATAATGCAGCGCCGCATTCACATCACTGCCACGAACAGATTTCTGAAAAGCGCTCAAAACATCATAATGCGCATCCCCATCCTTATCATGCGCCAAACTCTTCCGTTGCAAACACTCCTCCGCGACTTCTATCGTCACATGCACTTTTCCGTCATCATCAGGTTCCGAAGAAATAACCGCCAATTCCAATGCATTCAGCGCACTCCTGACATCACCATTACTAGCCGTCGCCAAGTGCGTCTTCGCATCCGAATCCAACACGACATCGTACGTTCCTAGTCCGCGCTCCGAATCAGCAAGCGCCCGCTCCATCGTTAATTCAATATCTTCCACAGATAGCGGCTTCAACTCAAAAATCTGCGTCCGACTCCGAATCGCTGGGTTAATCGCAATATACGGATTACTTGTCGTTGCCCCGATCAAAATAATCTGACCACTCTCCAAATGTGGCAATAAAAAATCTTGTTTCGGCTTATCCAAACGATGTACCTCATCCAAAAGCAAAATAACCGTCCCGCTCATTTTTGCTTCCGCCGCAACAATCTCCAAATCCTTCTTATTATTCGTTACCGCATTCAACATCCGAAACGCATACTTCGTACTTCCTGCAATCGCACTAGCAATCGATGTTTTCCCGATACCGGGCGGTCCATATAAAATCATAGAAGACAATTGCTTCGCCTTCACCATTCGATATATAATCTTGTCTTTCCCAACCAAATGTGTCTGCCCAACAATATCATCAAGCGACTTCGGCCTCATACGATAAGCCAGTGGTTGAATAGCCATATCAACATTCCTCCGTACTTCACTGAATTCAGTAGACTCTCTAGCCTCTTATTATAACACAAGAACACATGTTCTTCCACTCAAATCATTCTTTTACTCGCATCTTTTGCCAAATTGCTTTATAATTACTTTGGGAATCATAAGAATAATTTTTACATACACACACTTGGAGGTTATTATGAAAATCACGACAAAAGGCCGTTATGGCTTAACGATTGTATTAGAATTGACGCGATGTTTCGGACAAGGCCCCATCTCCTTGCGCTCCATCGCTGAAAAGAAAGGCTTATCCGAACATTATTTAGAACAACTGATTGGTCCATTGCGAAATGCAGGTATCGTAAAAAGCATCCGCGGCGCACATGGTGGCTACATTCTTGGTGACGAGCCAGCCAAAATCACTGCCGGCGACATCATTCGTACATTAGAAGGCCCAATCGTGCTTGTAGAAAGCATTGAGGACGAAGAAGCCGCACAACGCGAACTCTGGATGCGCATTCGAAACGCAGTTAAAGATGTTCTAGATAGCACTACACTAGAAGATCTAGCAAGTCACGGCGACGATCCACTTGTCGATGGCTACATGTTCTATATTTAATAAAGACGATATCAACATTCTCACGCAACTATGTGAGACCCCGTTGATACCGTCTTTTTTCTTGCCCTCCTAAACAACCAAATCACACCCCAATGTCATCTATTTCCTCACAAAAAATTAACTTCCAATAGACAGAAAATTATATCTCGCATCCTATATCAAACAAAAATCACAAAAAGAAAGCGTTACATGTCAGATTATCTAACAAAATTTAAATTTTCAGTTAAAATAGCTTGCTTTATTTTCAGTTTGCAGTATTATTATCACATAAACAAAATATTAATGTTAGATTATCTAGCAAAAAGGAGAGTGGCACATGGAAGCCGTATTTATGTTTTTCTGTACCTTGCTTGTTTGGTTAATGACGCCAGGGATAGCTTTATTTTATGGAGGAATGGTTCGCAGCAAGAATGTGCTTAGTACAGCGATGTATAGCTTTAGTTCAATGGCGCTTATTTCGATTCTTTGGGTCATTGTCGGCTACTCCCTCGCTTTTGCGCCAGGAAATGCTTTTATTGGTAGTTTCGATTGGACGTTCTTACACGGTGTCGGTTTTGATGCCAATGCAACGTATTCCGATGCGATTCCACACATACTCTTCATGATGTTTCAAATGACATTCGCGATTTTAACAGTAGCAATTATTTCAGGGGCTTTCGCAGAACGAATGAATTTTGCGGCATACTTAATTTTTATTATTTTGTGGTCATTGCTCGTTTATGCGCCAGTTGCTCACTGGGTTTGGGGCGACGGTGGTTGGTTGCGTGAACTTGGGGCGCTTGATTTCGCAGGTGGGAACGTGGTTCATATTAGTTCTGGGGTTACTGGTCTTGTGTTGGCTATCATTATTGGGCGACGTAAAGAAGCCGAGAACTCCTCTCCTCATAATCTACCGCTTGCTTTGATTGGTGGTATTCTCGTATGGTTTGGTTGGTATGGTTTTAATGTTGGTAGCGCGTTAACGATTGATAATGTAGCGATGGCAGCGTTCGTCAATACAAATACAGCGGCGGCAGCAGGCATGATTGGTTGGGTCGCAGTGGAATGGATGGTCAATAAAAAGCCAACGATGCTCGGCACGATTTCAGGAGCCATTGCAGGTCTTGTCTCCATCACACCAGGCGCAGGATTTGTAACAGTTGGCAGCTCCCTCTTAATCGGTTTTATCGGCGGTGCGATTTGTTTCTGGGGTGTTTTCTGGCTCAAAGGAAAAGTCAAATACGATGATGCACTAGATGCTTTTGGCCTTCACGGTATCGGCGGCATTTGGGGTGGGCTTGCAACAGGTCTTTTCGCCACTACAAAAATTAACGAGCTTGGCGCAGACGGTTTATTCTACGGCAATCCAGGCTTACTACTCAAACAAGCCATCGCAATCGGTTCAACGGTCCTCTTTGTTGCAGTCGTTACGACAGTCATTATTTATGTTATCAAAATATTCATACCTATCAGAGTAAACGAAGAACAAGAATTCAAAGGGCTAGACTTAACGCTTCACGGCGAAAAAGCCTATCATGATTAAGGGGTGATTTTATTGTCAAACTTAACAAAAATAGAAATTATTACGCGTCCTAACCGCTTTTACGAATTCCAAAAAGCGCTAGCAGAAATCGGCGTCAGCGGTCTAACTGTTACAAAAGCGCTCGGAACTGGTCTTGAAAAAGGGCTGATTGAACTTTATCGCGGCAAGAAGAAAGAAAATAATATTCACGAACGAATGAAAATCGAGATTGTCGTGAGTACCGTTCCTGTCGAAGATGTTTTAGAAGTTGTCAAGAAAACGTTGCGCACTGGCGAACCAGGTGATGGTAAAGTCTTTATTTATCCACTAGCTGAAGTCGTTAAAATTAGCACGGGAGAACGCGGGGTTGATGCCCTCCAAGACCATCCAAAATGAGAGTAATCACAGCAAATCGCGATTAATTCTAAAAATACAATGAGAATTCGCCTTTTCCCCTTCACGAATTGAAAAACAGCGCTTATAATGTAGAAGTAGCTAATGGCTGTTTATATACGAAGGAGAGATAGATAAAGATGCGAAAGATCCCCTTTTTTACAATTATCGCGATTGTGTTTTTAGCAGGAGGTTATTATTTTCTGCATAATTCTTCTTCTCCAATCGATGTTTCGTTTAACTTTCTTGTCACGCAAAAGAATGACGACAATTCCATTTCAGGAAACATTGAAGGAGCAGGAAACAAAAAGATTAAGCTCGATTTGGATGAATCACAATGGGATTCAGTCAAAGTCGGTAATCGCTATAGCGTAGAAGCTAGATTTTATGATAAGCATAAACTGAGCAACAAAGAAAAGAAAACACTAGAAGGCCCATTTTGGTCGAACGAAACGAACACTGGTATTTTAGCAAACGATGTAGAAGTTACAATGATTGATACGTCGGTAAATTAAAAAAGAGATGTTATTCCCAATATTAACTTGGAATAACATCTCTCTTTTTTTATATTAGTCTTGTTTTTTCGCTTCAATCGCTAGCGCTAATTCTGCTAACTGGGCTGCGCTTACTTCGCTCGGTGCATTTGTTAGCGGGTCTGCCGCACTTCCTGTTTTAGGGAATGCAATGGTGTCGCGCAAGTTTGTGCGTCCTGCAAGAATCATGATGATGCGGTCTAAACCTAATGCAATTCCGCCGTGTGGTGGTGTTCCAAGGTCCAATGCTTCTAATAGGAAACCAAACTGCTCTGTCGCCTCTTCGTCCGTGAAGCCTAGTGCGCGGAACATTTGTTGTTGCATTTCTTTTTTGTAAATACGTAAGGAGCCGCCGCCAATTTCATAACCGTTCAAGACGATGTCATATGCTTCTGCCATCGCTTTTTCTGGTGCTGTTTCAAGTAATGACGCATCTTGAGGCATTGTGAATGGATGATGGGCTGATACGAAACGGCCTGCTTCTTCATCATATTCAAACAACGGCCAGTCTGTTACCCAAAGAAAAGCCAGTTCTTCTTGATTGATTAGTTCTAATTCTTGTCCTAATTTTTGGCGTAACGCTCCGAGTGATGCCGCAACAACTTCGGCTTTGTCCGCAACAAATAATAATAAGTCGCCAGCTTCGGCATTTAGCGCACTTGCTACCGCTTCTTGGTTTTCTGGCGTGAAGAACTTGGCAATCGGTCCTTTAAAACCATCTTCTTCGACTTTCATCCAAGCAAGGCCTTTGGCGCCATATCTACCAACAAATTCGCCTAACGCATCAATATCTTTACGAGAATATTTCGCTGCCGCTTGTTTGGCATTAATTGCTTTTACTTCGCCGCGGCTTTCAAGCGCATTTGTAAACACTTTAAAATCAACATTGGCTACAGCTTCTGCCATGTTTTGTAATTCTAGACCGAAACGAACATCTGGTTTATCGCTACCGAAACGGTTCATTGCTTCTGCATATGTCATGCGTGGGAATGGTTGCTCGATTTTGATTCCTTTTGTTGCTTCTACAACCGCTACTAGCATTTCTTCTGTAATCTCTTGAATTTCTTCTTTTGTTAGGAAACTAGTTTCTAAATCGATTTGAGTGAATTCTGGTTGACGGTCGCCACGTAAATCTTCATCGCGGAAACAACGCACGATTTGATAATATTTATCGAAACCAGCAGACATCAATAATTGTTTCAAAATTTGTGGTGATTGTGGTAGCGCATAGAAATTACCCGGATATACGCGACTCGGAACTAAATAATCACGCGCGCCTTCTGGTGTACTTTTTGTCAAATAAGGTGTTTCAATATCGAAGAAGCCCATTTGATCTAATTTTTGGCGGAATGTTTTCGTTGCCGTGTGACGCATTTGGAAAATCTGGTTCATTTCTGGGCGTCGCAAGTCTAAATAACGATATTTCAAACGCAATTCATCCGATACGTTCACGCCATCTTCAATGTAAAACGGCGGTGTTTTCGAAGCATTTAAGACTTCAATTTCCTCCGCTAAAATTTCAATGCGACCTGTTGCCAACTTATCGTTTACCGCGCCTTCACTTCTTGCTGCCACCGTCCCAACGACCGTCACAACGAATTCATTACGAACAGATTCTGCAATCGCTAATGCTTCTGCTGAAAAATCTGGATTGAAAACGACTTGGACTAATCCTTCACGATCGCGCAAATCAATGAAAATAAGTCCACCTAAATCACGGCGTTTTTGTACCCAGCCATGTAATGTTACTTTTTCATCAATTTGTTTTTCTGTTACTTCTCCGCAATATAACGTTCGTTTCTTCATTATTTATCCCCCTTTAATTGTTGTAAGCCAGCCACAATATCATCTAGCTGTATTTCTGTTTGTTCACCGGTTTGCATGTTTTTCAATTGGCATACGTTATTTTCGATTTCTGTATCACCAAGAATCATTGTAAAACGAGCATTTTTGCGATCAGCGTCTTTTAGTTGGCCTTTCATTTTACGACCCATGTAGTCTTTCTCCACGCTAAAACCGTTTAGGCGCAACGTGTTTACGATGGAAACAGCCGTTACTTCTGCACTTTCCGTCGCCGTAATCACGTAGCAATCCAAATCATGTGCAATCGGCAGTTCAATCCCTTCGACATCTAGCGCCGCAAAAAGACGCTCCACACCAAGGCCAAAACCAATTCCTGGTGTTTCCGGGCCATCAAATTCTTGCACCAAACCATGATAACGACCACCACCACAAAGCGTTGACTTCGCGCCAAATCCTTCCGCAGTACTCATGATTTCAAATGTCGTATGATTATAGTAATCCAAACCACGAACGAGCGTCGGATCAACCGTGTACGCGATACCAAGCGCATCCAGATACGTTTTTACTTTTTCAAAATAAGCGGTCGACTCTTCATTTAAAAATTTCAAAATTGAAGGTGCCGTCGCAATTAACGGGTGTGCATGATCCACTTTACAATCCAAAATGCGCAACGGATTTTTGTGCAAACGTACTTGACAATCCGCACAAAACTCATCAATCCGCGGTTCAAAGTGGGCCACTAATGCCTCTTTATGTTTGGCACGGCTTTCTTTGTCCCCTAAACTATTAATAACCAGTTCGATATTTTCCAAACCAAGTTCCTTATAAAACGCCATGGCTAGCGAAATAATTTCTGCATCAATCGCCGGATCATTACTGCCTAGCGCCTCAAGCCCCATTTGCGTAAACTGGCGTTGTCTCGCGCCTTGCGGACGTTCATAGCGGAACATCGGTCCAGAATAATACAATTTCACCGGCTGATTCACCTGACCAAAAAGCTTATGCTCCACAAAAGCACGCACCACAGAAGCTGTACCTTCCGGACGCAGCGTCAAGCTCCGATTTTTCTTATCCTCAAATGTATACATCTCTTTGGACACAATATCAGTCGTATCGCCAACACCGCGTTGGAATAACTCGGTATGCTCAAAAATCGGTGTTCTGATTTCTTCATATTGGAATCTTTCACAGATTGATTGGAAAACACGTTCAACATAATGCCATTTCTCTACTTCTCCAGGTAAAATATCGCGCGTTCCTCTTGGTAACTTCATTTGCATGCCAATTCCCTCCTATTTCACTAAAAAGCGTCAACAGCCGGATATCAAAAAACTCCCGCCCCTTGTCTTAACTTAATAAAACAAGGGACGAGAGTTAACCCGTGGTACCACCCTAAATTGAGGAAAAATTCCCCCACTCAAAACAGTTAACGCCTGTCAACGTCTTTACTTACTAAGCACGGTGGCTTTTTCAGCAAAGATCCTCTGGAGTGTCCTTCTGGCGATTTCAACTATTGATAAACCTCTCAGCCCTAGGGTCTATCTCTCTGCTTTAGCAAATGCCTGCCATACTTTTCTCCGTCATCGGTCATTTATTAATTACCATTAAGACTACTAGAATTTGTCTTGAAAGTCAATAACGTTTTTAAAATAATCGTAAAAAAGCAGGTTTAATGTTTCCTATTGCAGCGTTTTATGATAATCTTTTGGTAGTAGATATTTTTTTAGGGGTATAGGTGGTGTCAAAATGAAAAATAAGTTCCTGTTTATTACCTTGCTTTCTTGTTTACTCATTGCGGCAGGTATTTTGTCGACAATCGCAATGGCTAACGCCAACACAGTACAAGTAAAAGCCGAGGTATTAAATGTAAGAAGCGGACCCGGACTCGCTTTTGACGTCACATCTCAAGTCAGAAAGAATGAGATTTTAAACGTCATTGATGAAGAAAATAAATGGTACAAAGTTCGCCTAAGTAATGGCCAAAGCGGTTATGTCGCTAGCTGGCTCGTTGAAAACGTGGATGTCAGTGCTTCTAGTAATAGTTTAGCAACCGTTACAAGCGACGGCAGCCTCAACGTTCGTAGCAAACCATCAACCAACAGCACCATACTAGGCACATTAAAAAATGGGGATCAAATCACAGTTTCAACACAATCCAATGGCTGGACACAAATTCAATACCAAGGTCAGTCAGCATGGGTCAACTCATCATTCATTAAAATGCAAGAATCCGCAACCAAAGAATCTAGTAGCAGCTTACAAACGGTCACTATCCGCTCGAATGGCACTAACATCCGTTCAGGCCCAGGCCGTAACAGCAAATCCGTCGAAAAAGCCGACGCAGGAACCGTATACGACATAGAAGGCGTACAAGGTGATTGGTACCAAATCACAACAGCATCCGGCACGAAAGGCTACGTTGCCAACTGGGTAGTCGATGTATCTAGCTCCAAAACAAAGAGCGCACCGAAAGCCAAAACAACATCGCTCGCCGAAGCAACCATCGTCATTGACCCAGGTCACGGCGGAAACGATCCAGGCGCACAAGGCCAAAACGGCACAGTCGAGAAAAAAGCAACCTTAAAAACCGCCAAAGCCGTTGCAAAACGCCTAGAACAAAGCGGTGCAAAAGTTATTCTAACACGCGATTCCGACGAGTACATTTCACTCAAAGAACGCGCCCAAAAAGCCGAGAAATACAACGCAGACGCATTCATATCGCTTCATTTCGACTCGGTACCAGATGCGAACAACACCAGCGTCAACGGTCAAACAACCTATTATTACAAAAACAAAGACCAAAGCTTGGCAGACAGCATCAATGCAAGTTTAGCAAGCAATTTATCAAGCAAGAACCGCGGCACACGCTCTGGCGATTTCTACGTGCTTCGCGAAAACACACAACCATCCGTCCTACTAGAACTTGGCTACCTAAGCTCTAGCATCGACGAACAGCAACTAAACTCATCAGGCTTCCGCGAAAAAGTCGCCGATTCCATTTATGATGGCTTGAGTAATTATTTTAAATAAAAAATGCTAAAACAGGCTTGTTTAGACATGAAAAACCGCAAAATGGATGCGGCAAAAAGTTTTCTATCCTAGAAAAATACGTACCCAAAATCTGAAATTAGATTTTGGATACGTATTTTTTACATATGAGCGCGTACGGCGCCCCAATTTTGGTATGTTATTCGCCATAAAGCAGACATTAACTTCTGTTGCTCTACTATCTTTATTTTTTACGGCGTAGTAAGAATGCGCCAAGTGCAGCGAATAGCCCACCGAATAAAATAGTGTTGCCTGTTGTGGTGTCACCTGTCTTTGGTAGTTCTTGTACTGGATCGCTGACGCTAGAAATGATAGGGTCTGCTACTTGTACAGGGGCTGGTGTCACGGGTGCTGGTACTACTTGCATTGGTGTTTCTGGAGCTGCTGGAATGACTGGATCGACAGGTTGGGCACCGACGAGAACCGTGATGGTGATTTGTGTTTCATTGCCATCAGCGTCTGTCACGCTATACGTCACGTGGTAAATGCCTGCTTGTAGTGGGTTCACATCATTGGCGATGATTTTGATGCTGCCTGTCAAATCGCCATCTTCTAAGTCTTCTGCCGTCACACCTGCCATTGGATCGAAGGCTTGACCGTAAGCGAGTGTTTGGTCTGTCGCGTGGATGACTGGTTTTTCGTTTGTTAGGACCGTTACGGCGTATGTTGCTTCCGTTGTGTTGCCGTCGGAATCCGTCACGCTGTAAGTGACGTGATACACGCCAGCTACATCTGGATTCACGTCATTCGCTGTCATTTCGATGGCACTTGTGATGTCGCCGTCTTCGGTGTCACTTGCAGTTATGCCTGCCATTGGATCAAAGGCTTTTCCTGCTTTGAACGTGACATCTTGCCCATGAATCACAGGCGCGTCATTGCTTAGAATCGTTACCGTGATGGTTTTTTCGGTTTCGTTGCCATCGGAATCTAAGACGCTGTACGTCACATGGTAGTCGCCTGGCACGTCGATGTTGATGTCGTTTGCGATAATTTTGATGTTCGCTGTCAAGTCGCCATCTTCTAGGTCACTTGCCGTCACGCCAGCCATTGGGTCCACGCTACGGTGGGCTTTTTGTGTGATATCTGTGGCTGTGATGACTGGTTTTTCGTTTGTTAAAACAGTAATCGTGATTGTTTTCGTGGTTGTGTTATCATCCGAATCTGTCACGCTGTATGTTACATGGTACGTTCCTGCTTGGTTGGCATCGACATCGTTGGCTGTGATGGTCACGTTTGCCGTGATATCGCCATCTTCGGTGTCACTTGCGGACATGCCAGCTAGTGGATTGAAGCTTGCGCCTGCCTTGAATGTTTGGTCGCTTGCGTGAATGACTGGCTTATCATTCGTACGTACATAGACGTGGCGTGTGATTTTCGTTGTGTTGTTATCGGAGTCCGTCACGCTGTATTCAACGGCATACGTGCCAGCTTGCGTCATATCGACGTTGCTGCTGTCGATATCAATGCGGTCTGTCAAATCGCCATCTTCCGTATCGCTCGCCGTAATGCCTGCGTATGGGTTGAATTTGTCGCCGACTTTCAAGTAGACGTCACTTGTCGTGAAGGTTGGTGCGTCGTTGCTTGTGATGGTCACGGTGATTGTTTTCGTCGTCGTGTTGCCGTCGGAATCCGTCACGCTGTACGTCACGTGGTACGTACCAACGGTATTCGTGTCGACATCATTCGCCGTTACCGTAATGCCGCTCGTCACGTCACCATCTTCCAAATCACTCGCACTCACGCCTGCCATCACATCAAAGGCTTTGCCTTTTTTGATCGTTTGGTCGCTGGCTACAATGACTGGTGCATCATTACTTGTCACCGTCACCGTAATCGTTTTCGTTGTGGTATTGCCATCCGAATCCGTCACACTATACGTCACATGATACGTACCAACCGCTGATGTATCCACATCATTCGCCGTCACGCTCACGCTACTTGTTACGTTGCCATCTTCCGTATCACTCGCCGATACACCTGCCATCGGATCAAAGCTGCCGCCTTTTTTCAATGTTTTGTCCGATGCCGTAATGACTGGCGCATCATTACTTGTCACCGTTACCGTAATCGTCTTCGTTGTCGTATTGCCGTCGGAATCCGTCACACTATACGTCACATGGTACGTTCCAACTACCGATGTATCTACATCATTCGCCGTCACGGTCACTTTATCCGTCACATTCCCATCTTCCACGTCGCTCGCCGTCACGCCTACCATTGGGTCAAAGCTCGCGCCTTTTTTCAATGTTTTGTCCGATGCCGTAATTACCGGGGCGTCATTACTTGTCACCGTTACAGTAACCGTCTTCGTCGTGGTATTGCCGTCGGAATCCGTCACACTATACGTCACATGGTACGTTCCAACTGCCGATGTATCCACATCGTTCGCCGTCACCGTCACTTTATCCGTCACATT
>NZ_JNFA01000018.1 GCF_000766865.1 Listeria booriae | reverse complement strand
CAACAACTTAAAATCACAGAACTCCAAATCAACGGCATTTCTCCAGAACTAGCACTAGAAATCAACGACACAAAAGGAAATAACAATGGAAAAGCAGAACCGTCCGAGACTGTCAGCGTGAAGAATACGATTTCGAATGCGACAGATGATGCGACGGCATTCAAAATGGAATACGGCGTAGATATGGACGCGTTATTTGACGCGGATACGGTTTCGAATATTGTTTTAACAAGAAATGATGGCCAAACATACACGGTAACGAAAGAGCAGTTGCTCAATCACCAAGTAGAATTGCCATTTGATTCGCCTACGAATACATTTACGCTCACATACGATGTCCAAGTAAAAGCGGATGCTTCACCGAAGGGAACAATGATGAAGGTAAGCGGAGTCGGCAAGGTGAATGGGGTTAAATATACATCAGAAAACACTATTACATTGGCGATTCCAGGAGATTCGCCAGTCATTACAGCCAGCGATAAAACACTGAAAAAAGGTGGTAGCTTTGACCCGATGACAGGCGTATCGGCAAGTGATACGGAAGATGGGGATGTGACAGGAAACATTACTGTGACGGCGAATGACGTGAATGTGAATCAAGAAGGAACGTATCATGTGACGTATAGCGTGACGGATTCCGATGATAATACCACGACGAAGACGATTACGGTAACGGTGACAAGTAATGATGCGCCAGTGATTACGGCAGTGGATAAGACGGTGAAAAAAGGTGCGAGCTTTGATCCGATGGCTGGCGTGACGGCGAGCGATACGGAAGATGGCAATGTGACGGATAAAGTGACAGTGACGGCGAACGATGTGGATACATCGGCAGTTGGAACGTACCATGTGACGTATAG
>NZ_JNFA01000017.1 GCF_000766865.1 Listeria booriae | reverse complement strand
CGTATGTCAAAGAAAAGAACATGGATCCAAAAAGCAAGTTATGGTATGTGCCTCGGTACCTTATTATTCAGCCCAGCAGAGAGCTGGCTAGAAGATCAGCACCCCATCGAGGCAGTGACGCAAGCGGAAATCGAGTTGTCCTTTCAGGAGCGATTTCCAGATCCACACCTAGCACACGCGGTGTATCTAGAACTATATCCAGAAAAAACCTTGTTCCCTGAACGAGTCAATTTAGAAGCGCCTGTGTCTGCGGAGCAATTAGCGACAATCACCACCTTAGCAGATACCCCCGAAAGGCCGATAACAGATTTGACGGGCATTCAACAGTTATCCCACTTAAAAAACCTGCATGCGGAGGGGAATGAAGGGGGGCGGATTCAACAGCTAGCACCATTGGCATCGATGAAAAACTTAGAGCATCTGACCTTGCGAAACGAATTCATCCAAGACTTAGCCCCCTTAGCGAAGCTCACGCAGTTACAGAGCTTGGATCTCTCCATGAATCAGATTACATCGGTGCAAGCGTTACAAGGGTTGACGCAGTTACAAACCCTACGACTAACAGGGAACCAAGTGACCGATTTTCGGCCATTAGAGGCGCTACCAGCTGTACAGGCAAAGGATAGAGCTCATTTTGAAGCATTCGCCCAAACGATTCAGGCAGAAGGGACAAAGACGACGGGAGAGACGAGTCAATTAAACGTATACACGCCGGAAGGAGAAAAAATCCCTGCGACCGTGGCCAGTTCACAAGGGAAGTGCAAGCAGAAGATGGCGTTAAATGGCTCCAACCAGGGGAGCAACAAATCCAGTATCAGGATACAGAAGGGCAGATTGTGGCGTTTTTACAACAAGAAGTAGTGGGCGACAAGATACGAACGACATCAGTAAAATCTAAGGCAATGGCAGGAATGTCCGCGATTCAGATACTGGATGCACAAGGGAATATTATAGATCAAAGCTCGTACACGATGATGTCTGGATCTATGGATATTGCTAAATTAGCCAATTCTGACATGATTGAAGAAGCTATCAAACGGGCAAACCAAGAACTTCCTAATACACAGAAGCAACGTGG
>NZ_JNFA01000016.1 GCF_000766865.1 Listeria booriae | reverse complement strand
GGTCGCCAATACCTATACCCGCATCAATCCAGCGACACGGACATTTCGTATCCAATCCAACGCCTTGAAAGGAACGAACTATCGCGAAGTGTATCTCGTCGCGAACAATGATCCGATAAACCTGCATCCCATCACGAATAGTGCGGGACATCGCTATAAAGTGAATCTGCAGGCCGTCCAACAAGGCGCGTGGTATACCATCACCCCCGCAGCATATGATGTCCAACAAGATACCCACTTGCAAGTCAACGTCGGCGCCTTGATTCAACAGGTGCGCGTGGTCGAATACCCCGCGGAGGGAAGTAACGAAGCGATGACAGTGCTCCAAGACAAGGTTCCCGTCGACCAAGCATCGATGCAGCTGGACTTCCAACTTCCGAATCGCACTAAAGACGATGTCTACCGTGCCATTTGGATTGAAGGATACGATGCCGAGAACAACCTGGCAACCACCCAAAAGCTCCCCTTACAAGATGCCGCCGGTTTCCTAGTGGCTCCCAATCTGTATAATGTAGATACCGTTTCCTTGCGCGGCACCGTTGGACCACTCGTAAACCGGATACGTCTGAGTGAAGATGGTATCATCAAACGATTGCTCGCAATCTCCAACCCCGCTGTGGAGTTTGTCATGAGTTTGAAAGGACATATCACCCCATCGGATAACCGCGCTATCCAGTTATCTTCCTATGACAAGTTCGATACACTTCGCCAAACAACCAATGTCGAATGTGTGAAGAGTGGCATGGGGATGACGATTCCGACCTATGATTTGAGCCAATCCGAGCTTACCGGCACATTAGAACCGAACCATGCCATTGCCAAAGTGCATATACAAGTAGATGGTAAAACTGCACACGTGGTGGACATTCCACCGGGTACCCAAGCTTTCCGAGGCGATATGACAGGAAAAATCCCATCCGCACGCGCCAAAGTCACGTTATTACCAGAAGATAAAAACGGCTATATCTGGCAGAAATACCAAGCCGTTGCGCAGCTCGTAGATACGCGGTATGATTTGGCCTTAGACACCGGAGCAGGGGCTTACTTTTATGGCAAAATAAATGTGACAGGAAAAGTCAACAGTAGCCTGGTCGGACGCATTGAAATGTGGGTCGATGGCGTGCGCAAAAATAATTACACGGTGCTAGAAGGTAGCGGTACCTTCACCATCAACATGGCTGGACG
>NZ_JNFA01000015.1 GCF_000766865.1 Listeria booriae | reverse complement strand
CCTGCTGGCGTTGTTCCTGTAGCGTACACGTCTGTTGTATAGTAAGTCGCGATAGTTGGAGCTGCCAATACGGATACGACTGTTCCTGTTGCTTTTGGACTTTCGTTACCTACGGCATCCTTACTCGAAATTTGGAAGGTGTTTCCTACTACAGTCAAGGCTACTTGGTCTCCTGTGTAGATTGCGTAGGTGCCGTCTGCGTTCACTGCAGCTGTTCGAACAGCTTTACCGTCCACGTATAACACCACTTGTTTCGAACCTGCGGATGCTGTTCCACGTGCATAAGCATCTGTTGCTACATATTTGTTAATCACTGGTGCTGTTAATTTCGTTTTTACTGTTCCTGATGTTTTCGTGCTTTCTACACCTGCAGTATTGCTTGCTGAGATTTGGAAAGTTGCACCTGCAGTTGCCAGGCTAGCTTGATCGCCTGTGTAGATAGAATAACTTCCGTTTGCATTTACTGCGGCTGTACGAACGGCTTTCCCATTCACATATAATGTTACTTTAGAAGCGCCTGTTGCTGTTCCTTTTGCGTATACATCTGTTGTATAGTAATCGTTAATGCTTGGTGCTGCGATTTTTGCTTGAACTGTTGCATTTGCTTTTGTACCCATGTTGCCATCTGCATCTACTGCTACTACTTGGAAGGCTGTTCCTGCTGTGTTCATTTTCGTATTGTCTGCGGCATAGATTTGGTAATTACCATTGCTGTCGATTGCACCGTAACGAACTAATTGATTGTCGACATAAAGGGCTATTTTGCTTGCGCCTGTTGGTGCTTTACCAGTGACATAACCTGCTGTTGCATAGTAATCATTAATAGTTGGAGCTGCTAGTGTGTTGCTTACTACTGTGACAGATGCTGCCGCACTTGCTTTACCGTTAGCACCTGTTTGTGTTGCGGTTAAGACTGTTCCTGCTGTTTGTTTTGGAATGCTGATAACAGCTTTTCCTGTATTGTCTGCTACTTTTGTTAAGACTGTTCCATCTGGTAGACGGACAGAGATAAGTGCGCCTTTTTCACCTGTTACGGTAACGTTTGTTGATGCTGTGTTAACGCCATCGATAGCTGGTGCGCCCAATGTTGTGTCTGTGACAGTAACTTGTGTTGCTTCGCTGACCTTATCGTTTGCTGTATTTTTCGCTGTCACACTAATTTTTGTGCCACTTGCTTGTGCTGGGATAGTAATGCTGTAAGTGCCATTCGCTGCAACGACGGCAGAATAGTTTGCATCACCGATTTTGATAGAGACAAGGTTCCCTGCTGTTGCAGTTCCTGTTACGGCTGTATCTGTGTCTTTCACTGCGTTGACAGTTGGTGCAGATGGTACTGCGTCATCTTGTACAATCGTAGTGACAGAGCCACTTGTTACGCCTG
>NZ_JNFA01000014.1 GCF_000766865.1 Listeria booriae | reverse complement strand
CTCTCAAAACTGAACAAAACAACAGATAAAACAAACCGTAGGTTTCCTTTTCCTTAGAAAGGAGGTGATCCAGCCGCACCTTCCGATACGGCTACCTTGTTACGACTTCACCCCAATTATCTGTCCCACCTTCGGCGGCTGGCTCCATAAAGGTTACCCTACCGACTTCGGGTGTTACAAACTCTCGTGGTGTGACGGGCGGTGTGTACAAGGCCCGGGAACGTATTCACCGTGGCATGCTGATCCACGATTACTAGTGATTCCGGCTTCATGTAGGCGAGTTGCAGCCTACAATCCGAACTGAGAATAATTTTATGGGATTAGCTCGACCTCGCGGTTTGGCAACCCTTTGTATTATCCATTGTAGCACGTGTGTAGCCCAGGTCATAAGGGGCATGATGATTTGACGTCATCCCCACCTTCCTCCGGCTTGCACCGGCAGTCACTTTAGAGTGCCCAACTAAATGCTGGCAACTAAAATCAAGGGTTGCGCTCGTTGCGGGACTTAACCCAACATCTCACGACACGAGCTGACGACAACCATGCACCACCTGTCACTTTGTCCCCGAAGGGAAAGCTCTGTCTCCAGAGTGGTCAAAGGATGTCAAGACCTGGTAAGGTTCTTCGCGTTGCTTCGAATTAAACCACATGCTCCACCACTTGTGCGGGCCCCCGTCAATTCCTTTGAGTTTCAACCTTGCGGTCGTACTCCCCAGGCGGAGTGCTTAATGCGTTAGCTGCAGCACTAAGGGGCGGAAACCCCCTAACACTTAGCACTCATCGTTTACGGCGTGGACTACCAGGGTATCTAATCCTGTTTGCTCCCCACGCTTTCGAGCCTCAGCGTCAATTACAGGCCAGTAAGCCGCCTTCGCCACTGGTGTTCCTCCACATATCTACGCATTTCACCGCTACACGTGGAATTCCACTTACCTCTCCTGCATTCAAGTCTCTCAGTTTCCAATGACCCTCCCCGGTTAAGCCGGGGGCTTTCACATCAGACTTAAGAAACCGCCTGCGCTCGCTTTACGCCCAATAAATCCGGACAACGCTTGCCACCTACGTATTACCGCGGCTGCTGGCACGTAGTTAGCCGTGGCTTTCTGGTTAGATACCGTCAAGGGACAAGCAGTTACTCTTATCCTTGTTCTTCTCTAACAACAGTGCTTTACGATCCGAAAACCTTCTTCACACACGCGGCGTTGCTCCGTCAGACTTTCGTCCATTGCGGAAGATTCCCTACTGCTGCCTCCCGTAGGAGTCTGGGCCGTGTCTCAGTCCCAGTGTGGCCGATCACCCTCTCAGGTCGGCTATGCATCGTTGCCTTGGTGAGCCATTACCCCACCAACTAGCTAATGCACCGCGGGCCCATCTATCAGCGATAGCCGAAACCATCTTTCAAACCAGCGTCATGCGACGCCCGTTATTATTCGGTATTAGCCCCGGTTTCCCGGAGTTATCCCCAACTGATAGGCAGGTTGCCCACGTGTTACTCACCCGTCCGCCACTCACGTCAGAAAAGCAAGCTTTTCGTCGGTTCGTTCGACTTGCATGTATTAGGCACGCCGCCAGCGTTCGTCCTGAGCCAGGATCAAACTCTCTTTAAAAGTTAGTTTGAATACTTATTCAACACCGTGAATAAGATCCTTGCGTCAAATTGACTTCGCTAGCAAATTACTTTACTAGTTGTTTGTTTGGAAATAGCTTTCTATTTCCGCCCTGCGATTCTTACCTGAAAACATTGCTGTTTTCTTGGTTTTATCTTTGTTTTTTGTTCAGTTTTCAAAG
>NZ_JNFA01000013.1 GCF_000766865.1 Listeria booriae | reverse complement strand
TGTATGTCAAAGAAAAGAACATGGATCCAAAAAGCAAGTTATGGTATGTGCCTCGGTACCTTATTATTCAGCCCAGCGGAGAGCTGGCTAGAAGATCAGCACCCCATCGAGGCATTGACGCAAAAAGAATCAACCCAGAATCGTCTGTGTCTGCGGAGCAATTAGCGACAATCACGACTTTAGGAGATACTCCCGAAAGGCCGATAGCAGACTTGACGGGCATTCAACGACAGTCTAAACCAAACGAATTAAATGAAAGCGTTTTCTTTATCGGTTTTTGACAAGGAATGTCTTATTTTGTATACAGCAATTGCATGTGAAAACAGATACAATTAAAATGGAGCGGCGATGAGGCTGTCAAAAAGTCTTTTCAATAAACTACGAGGAACAAGAAACGTAATAGAGGAGGAATGAAGTCGAATGTCAATTATTCAAAAAGGAAGGAAGCGCCAAGTGTGGATGAACTTAGGGCTTGCAGGAGTGCTAGGCACGAATGGCTGTTTACCTTATGCTGTACCTACAAATGAGGTTCAAGCAGTGGAAACAACGCAAACAGAAAGGGAAACGAAAGTAACCACCATACCAGCAGGAAGTACTTTTGCGAGTATTTTTCCGAGTTACAAATTAGCATTGCAAGTGGCGATGGAGATCTATCCACAAACGCGTCCAGACAAAATAGATGTAAAAAAAGAGGTCACACAAGCAGAATTAGATCGAGTGACAATCATCGAAGATGATCCTGCACTGGGCGACCCTATCGGTAACATCGAAGGGGTCCAGTACCTTCGGAATTTAGAGGACTTATGGATTGGTATAGCAGGTGGTTTTAAAGGAAAGGTAGAGAATTTAGACGTACTTTCTAATCTAACGAAATTGAAAGTATTAGCGGTAAAAAACCAAGCAATTTCAGATATTTCAGGGATAAAAAACCTAACTAACCTGACGTATCTGAATTTAACCGATAATAAAATCACAGATGCTGATCCGCTTGCTGGATTAACTAAACTAGAATACATTGGTCTAGATGCACGAAATAACATCCAGAGCTTGGAGCCTTTTCGGCAGCTGACGCACCTGAAGAAGCTGTATTTGAGTGCGAGTGTCAGTGACTTCCGACCGTTACAACATTTACCTTTAATTCAAGACCCCGGTAGTACGTGGCAGTTGTGGGGAGAGGTTAAACTGCCCGACGCCTATGTTGGGGAGCCTGTTTTTATGCAGGCGTTTGATCCCATGGGGGAACAAGTGATGTTTGGTGGGGTTACGGTGGATGGGAAATGGGAAGGTATGGAAGCGTATGATGGGAAATACGCAACGTACAGTAAAGCTGGGATGGGAAAGGTTTCTTTTGGACAAAGTCCGCCAGGTTCGAGTGGTTCTCGTCGCTTTATTAGTGTCGATTTTAAGCAACGAGTGTTGCCTGCGAAAGCCACCGTTCAGCCTGTCACCGTCCGTTATGTGGATGAAAAAGGCGAAGTTTTAGCGCCAGAGGAGCGTTTAACGGGAGTACTGGGCGAAGCGTATGAAGCCCAAGCCAAAACGATTAACGACTATCAACTCACCAAAGAACCAGCGAATCGGGTGGGGACTTTCGGCACTGAGGCGCAAACGGTGACCTTTGTCTATACCAAGGAAGCCGTCCCTGTCAGCCGAGCGGTCACAGTGCGTCATCTAGATATCGAAGGGAAGGTTGTAGCACCAGAAGAAGTGTTGACAGGGGCTATAGGGGATACGTATGAAGCTAAAGCCCAGGTTATTGCAGGATATCGTCTTGTCACGACACCCACCAATCAAATGGGCACCTTTGGTACAGAAGCACAAACGGTGACCTTTATCTATGCGCAAGAGACGGCCCCACCTATGGCACAACCCGTCACGGTACAGTATGTCGATGACCAAGGGCAAGCCCTGACACAAGAGGAAACCTTGACTGGAGCATTGGGTGCTCTATATCAAGCTGAGCCTAAAACAATTCCAGGCTATCAACTGACGAGCCTGCCAAGTAATCATACAGGGACTTTCCAAGCCGTGGCACAAACCGTTCGCTTTGTCTATACCAAACAAGCGTTGCCAGTAGCGCAACCTGTCACGGTAGAACATGTGGATGCCCAAGGGAAAGCTGTAGCGGAAGAAGATATTCTGCAGGGGCACGCAGGGGAGACGTATCATGCGAAAGCCAAAGTGATTCCAGGGTACCATGTCTCCGAACACCCAGCGAACGTGACGGGAATCTTTGGCCCATTTGTGCAAACGGTGCGCTTTGTCTATGCCCCAGACGAGCCCATCGAAGCGATGGATCCAGTGGAGGAGGAGCCTACCACACCACCGAAGCCTTCCCTACCATCTCCTGTGACAGAGGATACAAGGACACCATCCGTCTCTTCACCGACACAGGTGTCCTCCGAAGCAAGTCCATCGGTGGTGCCAGTTGTGCCAGGACCGACCCTGCCCTCATTGGGGGAGCGTGCCACGCATGCCATCGGATGGGGATTCGCTTTGTTGGTAGTAGGCACTTGGCTACTCCTTCGTTATCCATCAAGCAAGTGTAAAAGGAGCTAAATGTATGTCAAAGAAAAGAACATGGATCCAAAAAGCAAGTTATGGTATGTGCCTCGGTACCTT
>NZ_JNFA01000012.1 GCF_000766865.1 Listeria booriae | reverse complement strand
AAAATTTTCGTGAATGGTGATGTCAAACGCCAAACAAGCGTTGCAAATGGCGCTTATGCTATCTATGCGAAAGACGTCATCACATCAGCAAGCGATACTGTAGAAATTGCGGGTTATGACGCCCAAGGTTTTGAGCGTAGCCGTGTCACAGTACCAGTAACAAGTGTAGCACCAGTAACTAACAAAACCATTACACCAGCAGACTACACCATCGGTACAGACAGCATCACAGGAACAATCGATTCAGACATCAAGAAAGTACAACTTTTCGTGAATGATGTCTTAGCTCGTCAAGCAGCAATCTCAGGAAATTCATTCACAGTATACGCTGCAGACAAAGTAACATCAACATCACAAAAAGTAGAAATGGTAGGCTTTGATGCCTCAGGCGCAGAAATTGCTCGCCAAGCAGTTAACGTAAAATAAAAGCAACGCTCCACACCTGATGTTCCTATTAGGTGTGGAGTAAATAAAAAATTAAATACAACAAAATTATTCAAATACATAATCGACTTACACTGAACATATATAAACGAAGCTATAACATCTATAAATATGTAAAAAAACTATTTTATAAAGCCGTCACAAGAAGGAATCGAATCTACTCTTGTACAAAGGCGAGATAGAAGGGAATGGATGTTCATGAATTCAAGCTAAACACAAATGGAATGAAACCGTAGCTGAGAGGAGTTAGAATCAATCAGACAATTCCATGATGAATTAATTCATGAGAAAAAGACAAAATTATATTAAGAGGGGGCAACAAATAATGAGTAAGAATCAAACAATGAAAAAAGTTGCAATGGCAGTCGTTGCAGCGAACGTAGTAGCAAGTTCACTAATCACAGCAATGCCAGCGAAAAGTATGGCAGCAGAGAATGAGGGAAGTTCAGCGGTTACAAATAAAGCTGAAAAGAAGCTAACTACTGGCTTAAAATCCTCAACGAATCTACTTCAAAATACTGCATTTAATGGGCTTTCAAGTTGGACACCATCATTTCGCGATCCGTATGGTTATGTAGTACCAAACATCGTAGTATCAGCTCCCGATAGTAATGGTTGGATTAGTTTAACATCTAGTAGCTATCCAGAGTTAACTAATAAAATATTACCTAGTGGAAACGGTAGTGTGGATTTATTGGTTGGTACCAGAGCTAAGCTCGACCCTCCTTCACGTCTGCAGCTTCGTCAAACGATTGCTACAATACCAGGACATACGTATACACTAAAGTACACGCCCACAGATGTGAATAACTCTGCATATTCAGTTTCAGCAGGGAGCACCTTCGCTCAAGCGAGTGATCCAATTTACGATGTAGGATATAATCACTGGCTTAAACCAAGCAATAAAGAAGAATCATTGACATTTACAGCTACTGGAACGAGTGAAGAAATAATGCTTCAAGGATACTCATATAGTTTTTCTATACTTACTGGGCAAACTAGATTTAGTAATATTAGTCTAACAGATGCAACTCCTACTATTGCTACGACTAGTCTTGATAGCTTGTCTACGGCGAGTACAACAGCCTCAGGAAAAGGAGAGCCAAACAGTAATGTAGTGATTAAAAATGATAACGCACAAATTGGCTCTGGTACTACAGACGCTTCGGGTAATTACAGTATTCAAATTCCGAAACAAGCCTATGGCGCAACTATTACCGCAACTATAACGAGTTCTCTAGAATTAACATCATCTGCAAGCCAAACAGTTTCACAAGCCTCAATTGGAACACCGTATATTGATCCATTGACATCGAAAAGTACAACAGCATCCGGAGTAGGTGATCCAGGAGCTTCCATAGTGTTTAAAGCAAATGGTATTAGCTATTCGACTACAGTTAATGCAAGTGGTACTTGGAGTGTAAACATCCCGAGACAAAATGCCTATAGCCTAGTAGAAGCGACTGCCACACTAAATGGCGCAACCGCGAAAGCATCCAAACTAGTTGGCAATGCGGGTCCAAGCACGCCAGTTTTAGACAACGTCACTAACAAATCTACAAGCATCACAGGTAAAGGCGATCGTGGAAATACTGTCACTATCAAAGTAACCACTAACGGCTCCAGTGTTTCTTATATTGGTACAGTCGATGATTTTGGCACCTTCTCTGTAAAAGTCGACACACCAGAAGCAGGCGCAACGGTAGAAGCTATTGCGAAAGATAGCGATAACGATGTAAGCCAAAAAGCAACGAAAACAGTCCTTGACGTCATTGCACCAGATGCACCAAGTGTAAACGCAGTAAAAGACACAGACACTATCATCTCAGGAACAGGCGAAGCCAACTGCGACGTAGCCGTGAAACTACCATCAGGTGGTATCGTTGAAGGACGCACTAACAGCCAAGGGGCATTCAGCATCACGATTCCAAAACAAGCCGTTGGAGCTAACATTGAGGTATCTCTTACAGACGCAGCAGGCAATAAAGGTACAGCAACAACAGTTACCGTCCAAGCAGACACATTAGCTAATCCAACTGTTAATCGCGTATCCAACCAAGATACTAAAGTCACAGGAACAGGCGTTGCAGGCGCTACAGTCAAAGTGCAAGCAAACAACACGACATACACAGACACAGTTAAAGCAGACGGAACATATGAAGTAACGGTTCCTAAACTAGCAGCCGGCACAAGCGTATCCGTAGAACAAACAAAATCAGGCGTAACAAGTGGCTCTGTCACTACGATTGTACAAGATGACGCAGTACCATCTGCACCAACTGTAAACGCAGTG